>CAZLPU010000005.1:0-101217 GCA_964561475.1 uncultured Alphaproteobacteria bacterium | reverse complement strand
GCGACCGACGCACATGGAGCCCAAATACCGCTTGATCAACACGGATACTCTAAGGTCGGTGGCTGCTGGTCCCGGTTTGATCTTTCACTGGTGAAATCCGTGCTCTATGCTCGTGCGGTCAGTGCACTGTAACGATTACAATGAGGGAATGAAATGATCCTGGTCCATCATTTACGGGTTGGGCGGGCCGTTTTCACGGTCTGGCTTCTGGAGGAACTGGGGCTCGATTATGAGCTGAAGATCTATCTGCGGGATCAGAATGGGCGGGCCCAGGATGATCTGAAAGCGGCCCATCCCCTGGGAAAGTCTCCGGTCATCGAGGACGGGGATATCAAGCTGGCGGAATCCGGCGCCATCGCGTCCTATCTGATCAGCCGGTATGATACCCAAGGACTGATGAGCCCGCCGGCCTCGGATATTGCAGCCTATGCGGAATACAGCCAGTGGCTGCACTATACGGAAGGCTCCGCCTTCGCACCGCTCCTGATCAAGCTGCTGCTGCTGCGGGAAGCCGAGCCCAAGCCGCCGGTGCTCAGTACCTTTGCGGCGGGGGAGGTGTCTTTGCACCTGACCTACATTCAGGATCAGTTGGGCACGAACCCCTACATCCTGGGCGACAAGATGCAGGCGCCGGATATCGGGATCACCTATATTCTCAATCTCGCGCAGCGGGTCGGCGAGCTGGATTCCTATCCCACGCTCCAATCCTATCTGCGCCGGATGCTCAGCCGTCCCGCCTTTCAGCGTGCGGTGGAACGCAGTGGCGAACAGATCTGATCTGTTCGAACTATCCCGGGGCTGACGGCCTCAGGTCAGAAGGGCCAGTATGCCTTTCAGCGTTGCCCAGGCCAGGGTGGAGGTGAACACCACCGCCCCGGCGGACAGGACAAAGCCCAGCAGCGTAATCACCCCGTCCCGCTCGAACATGCCAAGGGCCAGAACGGCACCGGCCAGACCCGGCGGCAGATTGCCCAGAAAGGGGATCGGGACGATCAGGATCAGTCCAAGGACGAACAGGGTGATGCCGATCAGCACCTCGCCCAGCCGTCCCGTCACGAACAGAAGGCGCGGGCGGGTGAACCGCTCCAGCCGCGCGATATAGGGAGCCGCCCGGTCGAGCATGCCCTGAAGCCGTTCCCGGCTCACGGTCCGTTCCGCCAGTGACCGGGGCAGCATCAGGGTCTGGCGCCCGAAAATCAGGTGGCCGGCCACGATCATGTAGACCACCCCGGAGATGGTCGGCAGGCCCGGCGGCATGGGCAGGCAGCAGGGGAGGGCAAAAATCAGCACGATGAAAGACAACGCGTGCTGGCGCAGACGGCGCAGGATGTTCGCCATGCTGATTGTTGGCTCGTCCCAGCCGTCGAGCAGATGCTGCACAAGATGGGACGTGCGCGGGTGATCCCGCGCGGTTGGTTTGGTCATGGCGCTCCGCTCCTAGCCATTGTCGTCCCCGTTGGCCTCTCCATCGGCATCGATCGCCGCGATGATTTCCGCTTCAAGGTCCAGAAAGATCGGGGCCAGGGGGGAAGCGGCCCACCGGTCCCGGTTCTGATCAAGCCAGATTTTGGCCTGACGGGCCCGGTCCGGCGCTGCTGACCATTTGATGGGAACGAACATCTCGTAGGCGTCCCGGTTCCGGTCCAGCCAGTCGTCAATGGCCTCGCCCCGGGTGATTAGGGCACGGCTGGTGAGGAAATGGTGGTCTGTGAACCAGGCGATCCCTTCGATATCGTCCGGTCCGTAGACGTTCATCTGCCAGATGGTAGTGCCGTCCTCCAACTGATATTCCGTCAGCTCACTGTCGGTATCCGTGCCCTGGATGTGGCGCAGGGGTTTGCCCGCACCCCGCAGAAGCAACCGGCCCGTAATGCCCCACCGGGGCACAAACCGGTGCAGGCCCTGGGCTTTCAGGGTTTCTCCCAGGGCCTCGATCTCCTCGAGGCTCATTCGTTCCCGTTCAATGGCCATTGCGGCCTCCCGGACTTTGCCTGCCGGTCGAATGCTCCTCTTACAGAACAGCTTCGGCTGGGATGCCGACTGGCGGCAGGGGGCGCGGCACAAGGGGCGGGATTGGATCCTCCGCCAGCTTGTCCGCCAGATAGCGCATGGCCGCCTCAAGCTGGGCATCCCCGCCCTGGGCGGTGCTGTAGGGCGGATTGATCACCTCGATATCCGGGGCAACCCCGCGCCCTTCCACAAGCCAGCGCCCGTCGAGCCCGAATTGGGGGAATTCCGCGATCCGGGCCGCGCCCTGGTCCGCCAACCGGTTCCGGCTTGTGAGCCAGATCCCTGCGCCAGCTGTCCGTGTGCCGATCAAAGGTGCGAGACCCAGACTCTTGATGCCCGCGGCGAAGGTCTCCCCGTCGGAATAGGTGTTCTGGTCGATCAGCACCACGAGGTGGCCCCGGAACGTCTGTTGCATGTTGGTGAAGGGCGGGCCGCCATTGGGGTACTGCCAGTAGGCCCAGACCTGGCGCAGCAGGGTATTAATCAGGAAGCTGTCAATATTGCCGCCCCAGTTGCCGCGCACGTCGATGATCAGGCCGTCCTTGTCGAAATGCTCGTAGAAGTCCCGGGCGAAACTGCCCAGGTCCGAACCGCCCATGGCCCGCAAATGCAGATAGCCCATCCGGTCGCCGGTTTCGCGGGTGACTGTCCGGGCATTGTCATTGACCCAGTGATCATAGCGCAGGAAAAAGGCGGCGCGCCCGGACACCGGTTCCACCATCGCGCTGAAGGGTTCACCGTCCCTGGTCAGATCAAGGCGCACCCGCTGCCCCGCCTTGTTGCGCAGGGTACGGATGAGATCGGCCTCGATTTTCACCGGCCGTCCATCTGCGGCCGTGATGATGTCGCCGACCTGGACATCCACATGGGGCTGCATCAGGGGCCCGAGCCGGTCCGGCAGATCCCGTTCGCCTTCATGGATCAAGGTGATTTCCAACCCGTTTGCGGCCCTGCGGTACTGGGCACCCAGATAGGCATTCTGGCCACTCTCTTCATCCCGGGGCTGATCGCCTGAACGGATCTGGCTGTGAAGAATACCCAGTTCGGCAATCATGCGGGCGAGCAGGTCGTCGAGTTCACTGCGGTGCCCAAGCCGGTCCACGAAGGGTTCGTATTTGTCCCGGATGGCATCCCAGTCGAGGCCGCGCAGATCCGGATCATAGGCGAACGCCCGGTGCATCCGCCAGGCATCGAGCAGCATCTGGCGCCATTCCCCCTGGGGGACCACGCCGAGGCGCCAGTCCCCGATCCGCAGGGTCTTCTCACTGAGATCCTTCGGCGCCGTCGCTCCGGCGGGAACCAGAGCCAGGGTGGTGCCAGCGCCTTGCCCTTTCCGGAAGAACACGGTCTTTCCGTCAGCGGAGAGATCATAACTCCCGACACCGGCGGCAAAGGTTTCCATCTCCGGTTTCCGGGGATCGATGGCGATGGTCTTCAGGGACCATTCCCGTCCATCTTGGGACAGAAGGAACAGAAAATCTTCATTGGCCTTCAGGCCGGCATAGTTTCCGGAAGGGCAGGGGACGGACCACAGTCGGTCCATCAGCCCTTCAAAGACAATCTCCGTGTCTTCGACCTTTTCGCTCTCGCCATCCTCATCACTGGCAGACTCGCTGTCCTCTCCATCCGGGTCTTGATTACTGGGGTCCTGATCGGCGGTGTCCTGGGTGCTGTCGTCATCTTCATCAAGTGTTTCACCAGGCGTTGAGCCGGTAGCGCCGCCGTCCTCTTCCTTGATCGACGCATCAGCTTCTTCTCCGGGAGCTTGGTCTTCATCCTCCCCATCTCCGGCAAGTTCGTCTTCCGGGCGGAACGGGAATGGGGCTTCCGGATCGAGTCGGAGTGCGAAAACGCCGGTGCGCTTGTCGAACTCTGTGCCCATGGTGCGGTCCCGCCAGGGATTGGAGGGAGTGGGGTTGAAGGTCCGCTCAGAGAGGAAATAGAGCCAGGCCCCGTCATGGGAGAAGGCCGGATGGAAGGAATTGTATTTGCCCCGGGTCACCACATGACTGGCGCCGGTCTCGAAGTCATGGACGATCACCCGCCTGATACCTCTGCGGTCCTCGGCGGTGTAGGCCAGATAGCGGCCCGCCGGAGACCAGTTCAGGCCGCTGTAGGAATCGTCATTGCCGCTTTCATTCGTATCGATCGCAATGCCTTCCAGGGTTTCCAGATCGATGGACCAGAGCCGGCCCCGTTTATCATCGTGAATGAGCCGGGTGCCGTCGGGGGACGGGTAAAGGCGCCAGATATGGGCGTCGCTCCCGAAGGTCAGCTGTTCAGGCGCGCTTCGTCCGTCGGCGGCATACCGCCAGGCCTCACCGAACTGGTCCTGATCGAGAATGACATAGACCCAATCCCCATCCGGTCCGAGTACGGCGCTGCGGGCCCGGGCATTGTCCGGAATGGCCAGTTCCACCCTGCGCCGCGGACCGGGGAAGGCCACCGCCACCCGCCCCCGGGCGGTCAAGGCAACGGCCTTGCCCTCAGCACCCATGCCGGTGGTCTCCAGATACTCCAGAGGTTCTTTCAGATAGCGCAGGCGGGTATCGTCCCGGTCGCTCACGAGGCGCAGATCCAACAGGGTTTCCGTTTCCGTGGCCAGATTAAAGCCATAGAGGTCGGCGCCCCGCTGATAGACAATCCGGCCGTTGTGCAGTTGCGGGGAGCGCAGTTGCCAGGCTTCAAAGCCCGTGTGCTGGCGGATATCTCCGCCGGAGGGATCCATCGACCAGATATTGTCGCCACCGGATTTGTCCGTGAGGAAAAAGATCCGCCCATTCCACCACATGGGATGACGGATCGGGGCGTCGAAGTCCTCGGCAAGCCGCTCGGCTTCCTCTCCGCTGTCCATGGTGTAGCGCCAGAGCTGGGCCATGGCGCCGCCCCGGTAGAGCACCGCATTGTCATTGGAGCGGGCGAGGCCGTAGCGGGTGAAATAGATGGTCTGCTGATCATCACTGAAGGCCGCGTCATCGGCGCCGTCCAGGGGAAGCTCCTCCAGGGCAAGGGAAACCGGATCCACGATCTTCAGGCGCAGGGGGGACGCCCCAGGGGCGGAGGTGGAAGCGAACAGGACCCGCCCGTCCGGGGTCCAGCCACGCACCTCTGCGTTCCGGTCCTCGAAGGTGAGCTGGCGGGGCGCTCCGCCGGAAACGGGCATGATATAGACGGACGCCGCGCCGTCATACCGGCCCGTCAAGGCAATGGTCTGGCCGTCCGGTGACAGGGCGGGAAGGCTCTCCACTTCCGGATGGGTGGTCAGGCGTATGGCTGGTGACGTACCCTGAAGATCCGCCCGCCATAGATCTCCCTCGCTCCCGAACACGAGTGTGTTCTCATGAAGCGCGGGCCAGCGATAATAGCCATTGGTCTCGGCCAGGGCAGGAACAGCGGTCAGCCCGGTCAGAAGGAGTGCGGCGGAGGCGAGGCGGAGAATCTTCATGGTTGTCCCGGTCCTGAATGAAAGCCTGGATTTGACGGCGCGCTACACCGGCAGTGAATGGTTCGGTCCACCTCCGGCAGCGCGGACGAGGGGTGCCTACTCGGCGGCGGGCTCCACAATCGCCCGGCCGATATAGTTCGTGTCGGTCCCGAACCAGACTGCACCCGCCGGCTCGTAATAGTGCATGTGGCGAACGGTGCGGCCGCCTGAGGGGATCTCGGTCGCGCTGAAAAACTCTTCCCTTTCCGGATCGAACCCGACGAAGCGGTTGGGCTGCACGCCGGTTTCCACCACCCAGACCCTGTCCCCGCTGTCCGAGGCCATGCCATAGGGGCGGGACTCCGGGCCGGAGGGCAGGGGCCATTCCTGGAATGTTCCGTCCACGGGGTCGTAGGCGCCGAGATAGCCGCCCCGGTAATCCCCGTACCAGATCCGCCCGTCGCTGGTGATTTCCAGACGGCGGGGCCGGGCGTCCTTGCGGGGCAGGTCGATTTCCGTGAGTTCGAGGGTTTCCGGGTTGATGCGGGCGAGCTTGTAGGATCCGAACAGGACTGCCCAGATGGTGCCGTCCGGAGCCACCTTGATGCCATAGGGACGGGACGCCTGGGTTTTCACCGGGATCAGAGAAACCGCCCGGCTTTCCATGGTCAGGCGGCCGATGAAATTCCCCCCCTGGACCGTGAACCAGATGTGGCCCTTGCCGTCGGAGACAAGAGTGTGAGGATCTACCGCCTTGGGGTCCGGCATGGGAATTTTTTCGATCGCGCCGGTTTGGGGATCGTACCGGCCGATGACCCCGTGCAAATTGCCCGCGTACCAGACAATCCCGTCTTCATCGCCCCCATCTTCAATGACGATGAGATTGTGGGGGCCGGAGCCTTCCCTGAGATCGACCTTGGTCATCTTGCCCGTCGCCACATCCAGGCGCCCCAGATAGCCGCCGCCCACCTGGCCGACGAACCAGACCGATGTCGCACTCTCGGCGAAGGGATCCCGGGGCCGGGTGTGAGGCCAGGGAACCCGCCATTCCAGAATGTCCACGGTTTCCAGAGCTGATGCGTTTGACTGGGTTGCCGGTTCCGCTGTGTCCTGAGCGGCGGCGTAGGCTGCTGTCAGGGCGCTCAAGGCCAGGCTCGCGGTCAAGGTGAGGCTGGTGGCCAGGGCAGTGGCGAGACATAGATTGCGCATCGACGGCCTCCCGGTTCTCGGATGATCCATGAGCGGAGAAGGGTACCATGGCACGCCCGCCTGTGGTCTGGAAACAGGCGCGGGAATTGTAGTCGGGAATCCCTAAAGCTCTGAGGCGAGTTGATCCAGGGCCTGGCGCATGAAGGCCACCCGGCGCAGGGCCTCGGTCCGTCCGGGTTCCGTGTTCATCAGATCCGGCAGCTTGAAGAGCTTTGTCGTGAAATGGTCAAGGGTATAGCGGGTGTCGTCCAGGGGGCGGGCCGTGGCATAAGGATCATCCGCATTGTAGTAGGATGCGCCCATAAGGGCGCCGACGGTTACCGTGCGGAACAGTCCGATCGTGCCAAGGGTGTCCAGCCGGTCCGCATCCTGAAGGACCGCTGCTTCCAGGGTGGAGGGTTTGGCGCCCCGGGAGAAGCTGTGGTCCCTGATGGCCCCCTGTATCCGGTCAATGGACACAGGATCATAACTGCAGGCCTCGAGAAGGGGCACGGCTTTTTCCGCTGCGAGCGTGCTGGCCTTCGACCGGTCCGGATGATCCTTTGGCAGATTGACGATATCATGGAGGATGGCAGCGGGGCAGAGGACATGGAGGTCGGCACCAACCGCTTCTCCAATCGTCCGGCAGGATTTCAGTACCCGCAGGATATGAACGAAATCATGAGCCGGGTCCCCGTTATCGTAGAAGGGCCGGGCAAGGTCCAGAAGCCGGTCAAGGTTGTGCATCGGTCCGTTCATCCAACAGTGTCAGGACTTTTGTCAAGGCGTCAATCCGGCCATTGGTGAACCCGTGGGCATAGCCATCGGGCAGTTTCGCGCTGGAGCGCAGATCCGCCCGGGCGATTTCCAGGTCCGCCTCGATGCGGTCGCGAAGGCGCGCCAGGGTTTGAGCCGTGTCTTGAGTCATGTGGCACTCTCCAGGCCGGACTTTGCCAGAACATCCAGTCGCCGTTCGATCACCTCGGCAAACCTGGCGGCACCGTCCGAAGACTGTTCAAAATAAAGGGACGGTTCGATCAGTTCCAGTTCCATCAGGGTGAAGATCCCGTCCAACACGAGGCCGTCCACTCGGGCATAGGCGGGCCAGTCATGACCTTCCGTGCCCGCCTGAAGGGCTGCAAAGGCTTGGTCGATCAGGCCTTGGGGTGCGACGGCTTGAATGGTCTCGCCGCCATGTTCCTCCTGGACCCGGAAATCCTCTCCGGCAGGGCGCTTGCACACGGCGTGGGAGAACGTGCCGTCGAAAAAGATCAGGGACCATTCGCCCTCCGTCTGGATCTGGGCGAGGAACGGTTGCAGAAGAAACGCCATGTCCGCCGGCAGATCATCCGGGATCGCTGTTTGTGCATCGAGCAGATGGGTCTCCCGCGCTCCGGCACCGATCACGGGCTTGATCACGACCCGGCTTGTGCCGAACTCCGCGAAGGCCTCTTGGAGTGCATCTCTCATCCGTTCGGGCGTGACCGGGGGCTGAAGGATGGTCGTGGGGATGACCGGGATGTCCCTGGTGGCCACGTCGAGAAGATAGCGTTTGTCGATATTGGCGAGGATCTGCACCGGATTGTTCAGCAGAGGGATCTCCAGTTCTGCCGCATGGTGCATCCAGGAGGCAAAGGCCTGGGGATAGACCGTGTAGTCCCAGGTCGAACGGACGAGGGTGAGACGGTCTTTCAGGGCGCTGGGTGGAACCGCCATCCAGTCCACGAACGCCACCGCAATGCCGCGACCCGCCAGCGCATCCACCAGGGGCATGTCGTCCTGGGCCGCGAGGGGCTGGCCTGGGGCCTGGAGGAGCGGATGGATCGCCGTACTGGACAGAAAGGTTACGGTTTTCGTCATGAAAGCGCTCCGTACAATGATCTCAACGGCACAGGCTGAACCGGCCCATGTCAAAATGAAAATGATCCCGGTGGGCGGCGTTGTAGTCCGGGCCAAGGACGGTCAGGAACAGGCGGCAGGCACCTTGGTGCACGGCCCGGAGAAAGGCCTTTTCATCCTTGTCGCCGTTCCAGTCCTTCAGTACGGAGATGGTGCGTCCATCCGCAAACCGGAAGCCGGCAATGTCGATGGCGTTGGCGCGGGCATGCTGTGACAGTCTCGGGCGCCGGGTGCCCCTCGTGTTGCGGCAGGCATAGGTGCCGACATGGTCGATGCGGGTCACTTCAGTGCCCAGATGTTTCCGGGCCGCTTGGGCCACCACTTCGCGTTCCCAAATGTAAAGGGCCGCAACCACGGGACACGTCGCCGTGACCTTATGATTATAGGGGATGGAGGAGGAGCGGATGGTGACCACGCCGCGATAGTTGCAGCCTGAATCGCTGCCCCGGTCCGGCACAGGGCTCACCGTCATTTGTGAGGCGTTGATCACGCTCCGGCAATCCCGGTTCTGGCCCCGCAGCCGGGCAAGCTGAAACTTCGTGCCGAAACCCAACTTGGCTTCGAGATCCACCAGTCCGAAGGGGCTGTGGCGGTCTGGCAGCAGGGTCCCGGCGATGACCGCTGCACCAATGAAAAACAGGGAGACGGACCAGAGCATGTACCGCCAACGGAAAATCCATCTGGGTCGTCTCATGGCAGGTGCCCCATCATGATGGGGCGGTGCCGGATTGGTAATCCCGGATCACCGTCAGGAATTGGGTGCCGTAACGGGCCAGCTTGGCCGCGCCCACCCCGTGGACGGCGCCCATTTCCGCCTCGGTCGCGGGCCTGGCCCGGGCCAATTCGATCAGCGTACGGTCGGGAAAGACCACATAGGCGGGCACGCCCTCGGCCTTGGCCAGGGCCATGCGCCGGGCTTTCAGGGCATCGAACAGCCCCTGCTCCTCCCCCTCCAGGGTCGGGGCGGCGGTGCGGGTGGACCGGGTTTCCTTGGCCTTTTTCGTGGGTTTCAGGGATTCCTTGCGCAGTTCGATGCGCTGGCGCCCGCCCAGAACCTCCCGTCCCTGCTCGGTGATGGTCCAGCGGCCATAGGCGGTGATATCCATGGCGATGATGCCCAGGGCCGAGAGCTGCCGGAAGATCGAGCGCCATTCGTTGCGGGAGTAGTCCGTTCCCACACCGAAGGTCTTCAGGGTGTCATGGTTCCAGCGGCTGACCCCCTCGGTTTTCTCCCCCCGGAGCACGGCGATCAGATGTTCCGTGGCAAAGCGCTGACCGGTGCGGTAGATGGCGGAAAGGGCCATCTGGGCGGGGATGGTGCCGTCCATCAGTTCCACACCATCCTGGCACAGATCGCAGTTGCCGCAGGGGTCGCTGGTCTCCCCGAAATAGGACAGGAGGGTCTGACGGCGGCACCGGGGGGCTTCGCACAGGGCGATCAGCGCATTGAGCCGGTGAATGTCGATGCGCTTTTGATCCTCGCTCGCGTCGCTTTCCTCGATCTGCATACGGCGCAGGCGCACATCGTCCATGCCGTACAGGGTCAGCGTGTCCGCAGGCAGACCATCCCGTCCCGCCCGGCCGATTTCCTGGTAATAGCTTTCCACGTTCTTGGGCAGGCCCGCATGGGCCACAAAGCGCACATCGGGTTTGTCGATGCCCATGCCGAAGGCCACGGTGGCGGCAATCACCTGACCGTCTTCCTGGAGAAAGGTGTCCTGGACCCGGGAGCGGCGGTCCGCGTCCATCCCTGCGTGATAGGCCAGGGCCGGAATGCCTTCGCTGCTCAGCCGGTCGGCAAGCTCTTCGGTCTGCTTGCGGGAGTTGCAATAGACCACGCCGCTCTGACCTTTGCGCTCCAGAATGAACTCCCGGAGCTGTTTCGGTGCGGAGGCTTTGGGGCGGATCGCCAGATGGATGTTGGGGCGGTCAAATCCGTGGACGAACACTCTGGGCTCGCCGGGAAAGAGGCGCGAGCGGATGTCGGTGCGGGTGGCCTCGTCGGCGGTCGCGGTCAGGGCGATGATCTGGGGGCGTTTGCCGGTATCCTCGTCGGCCAGCTTATCGGCCAGATCGCCGATACCCAGATAATCCGGACGGAAATCATGACCCCATTGGGAAATACAGTGGGCCTCGTCCACCGCCAGGAGGCTCACCCGGGCCGCCCGCACCATCTCCACCACATTGCCCATGGCGAGGCGCTCGGGCGCGATGTAGAGGAGTTTCAGGTCGCCGGAGGCCGCCGCTTCCAGGAGGGCGGTGTTCTCCCCGGGGCCGTTCGAGGAGTTTAGGGCGCCCGCCGGAATACCGAAGCCCCGCAACTGGGCCACCTGATTGCGCATCAGGGCAATCAAGGGTGACACCACGACAGTCAGGCCATCATGCAGGATCGCAGGCAACTGGTAGCACAGGGATTTTCCCGCGCCCGTGGGCATCACCGCAAGCACGTCCTCCCCCGCCAGAACCGCTTCGATGATGCTGTCCTGGCCCGGACGGAAATCGGCAAAACCGAAGACATGAGCCAGGGTTTCCCGGGCTCTTGTGAGACGGGCGGAAGGAGCGGGGGCATCAGCCATGGATCAGGCACCCTTTGGTTGGGGGGCTGATCCCGGGGGGAAAGGGGCGCTTTCCGGTGTGCCGGCGGTCGTTTCTGCGCCAGCTTTGGCCCCGGTGTTGGCGCCAGCCTTGGCGGCGGTCCCGGCCGTGGCAATACCGTCAGCGGCGGGCAGACGCAGCCGCCCGGTCGCAAGGCCTACCATGACAAGCCACAGGGCCAGCACCGAAAGGAACTCCAGCTCGAAGGCCCGGGCCGCATTCGGCAGCGGCATGCCAAGGAGCACCATCACGCCCAGTATCCCGACGGCGAACACCGGCGCGGATTTAAGCCGGTCCAGGGCCATGATCAGCAACAGCAGGAGTGTCGGCATCAGATAGAGGGTGTGGTGGTTCCAGGACAGGGGCGAAATGAGAAACAGGACCGGCAGGAACAGCAGCACACTGAGTTCAGCCGAATTGCCCGGGAACCGGCGTCGTGCCGCCAGGATCGCGGCCACCGTGATACCAAGCACCACCAGGGTTGAGGCATAGGTGAGCAGCTTGGCGGCGGCGGGGGCATACATCACCCTCGCCCCTTCGCCAGCGGTATCCAATCCGATGAATGCGTGGGCGAAAACCCCGTTCAGTCCCTGATTCCAGGGCACGGCGGGGGACATGAACCCTTCCGCAGCCTGCCCATAGCCCCCCTTGGGCAGAATGTCGGTGAACCAGGCCATCCACACATCAAAGGGCATCAGCACCAGGGTCAGCCCCACCAGAACCACACCGGTGGCGAAGGCATAGGCGACGGGGGCAACACGCTGGCACATCAACAGGGGCAGGGCGAGGAGCACGGGATAGGTCTTGATACACACCGCCACCGCCAGGACCATGCCCGCAATCCCGTCGCGACGGGACCGGAGCGCGACGAAGAAGATCATCAGGGCCAGGGTCAGCATGATGTTGACCTGCCCCAGGCGGATGGTCTGGGTGATCGGCCAGTAGAGCAGAACGAAGGTTGCCAGGACCGCCAGGCGCAGAGGCCGGTCGAGTACATCCTTGAGCAGATGAAACACCGTGACATAGATCAGCGCCAGCAGCCCCAGATGGTTCATCGCGATGCTGAACAGCTTCGCCTGCTCGAAGGTCAGGAATGAATAGGGATAGAACTGCAAAAGGCCGATGGGCGGATATAGAAACGGAAAGACATGCTCCGGCAGCAGGGTGTTGATATAGGCCGGATCATAGGGGTTGCCGTCGAGGGTGAAGGCCGCCTGGGCGGCGGAGTAGAAAATCCGCAAATCCACGAACAGAGTGGCCGGCACGCTTGCCCCGATCATCAGTTCGTAGGCGTGCGAATAAATGAACTTGGTGTAGATGACAGCGAACAGGAACAGGACCGCGAGGTTCTCCGGGCGGAGAATGAAGTGCACCAGGGTGGTCTGGCCACTCGGCGGCGAGAGGAGGGGGATCGGAGCCTGACCGCGCCGCTCCGCTGCCTTGCGGGAGGGTTGTTTGGCGGGACGGCTGTTGGCCGTGCGCGTGCCGGATTTGCGAATAGGTTTACGCCGCCGGGAAGCCCTCATTCCCGTTTCCTCCTGATAAATGTCCCGATGACCCCGGGGCCGTGGTCATGGTTGGACCGTAGCGCCCTGCGCCGTCAAGCGGGAACAGCCGGCTTCTGCCCGGGAAACTGGGGGTCGAGGTCGAAACGGGCCAGAGGGTTCGCGCACCCTGCGGTGTGGGGGTTGGCGAGGGCCACATAGTGAACCGGAGCCGTGTCGTCCTCCCGGTAGAAGAAGTCCGTAGAAAGGAGGAAATCGGTGAAGATCCGCCGCTCCATTTTCTCCAGCTTTTTCTTAGGCCCGTTGGGCATGATCGGCCGCAGCAGGTCGCTCATGAAGACTTCGCGGAAATGGGCGATCATGCTGAATTCCCGGTAACGGGTGAGGTCCTGTTCCTCGGCCATGAAATCCCGGGCGAAGGTGCGGATCGTTTCGTCATCGGCGGGAATGTCGCCCAGGTGCTTGCGCACCACATACTCCACCAGCCCGGCACCGTCCCGCTGGGCGATGATGGCTCCGCCGATCCCGGCAAAGGCCGTGAATGCCCCTGCACCCACCAGAAGATTGCGCCGGGACAGGAGAGGCGAAAACAGCGGCATGGGAACGCTCCTTAAAAGTCAGCCTGAAACCAGTCCGGGGCGCCGCCCCGCATGGCAGGGTCCTAATCGTCAGACATAATCCGCGGCGCGCATGGCAAGGGCGCTCAGGGTCAGGGTCGGATTGGCCACCGGGCCGGTCGGGAAGACGGAACTGCCCAAAACCAGAAGATTTGAGTGGGAGTGCATCTTCAATTCAGCATTCACCACGCTGTCGGCGGGATTGTTACCCATCACCGTGGCGCCCTGGATATGGCCTTCCGTGGGGTTGGGTTCCGGTTCGATCTCGATGCGCTCCACGGGCAGGCCGTCGAACACCGTTTCCAGATCCTGCTGGGCCCGGGCAAGGCTGCGGGACGCGTAATTGCTGATGCCATTGAAAATGACATTGGGCCGGGTCTGGCCTGGGGGCACTTCCACCCGGTTGCTGTCCAGGGGCAGATCTTCAACCACCAGCCGAATGGGCATGAGTTGGCGCCATTTGCCCGGCTCCGTGCGCAGGCGGGGCCGGTTCCAGGTCTCGATCAGCACCGGGGCCCGCTCCGCCCGGAAATCGCCGTCAGCCAGCATGAAGCCCGCCCCGGTCACGGAGGTGCTGCCCTGGAAATTGTCCACCCCGTCCAGGAAGACATAGGCGTTCAGGGAAACCTGTTCATGGAGGCGCACGCCGAGTTGGGGATGCTCGATCCCTGACATCTGCAAGATGGCCGGATTGAAAATGCCGTTGGCCGCGAGCACCACCATGTCACCGGCAGCCCGGCGTTCCCGCCCGCCCTGCTGGTAGACCACTCCGGTAGCGATCCCGGCGCTGGTTTCCACGCCGGTCACCTCTGCCTCAAGCTGCAAATCCACCCTGGGATCCGCGTAGGGGCTGGCCAGATCGTTGGCGACCATGAATTTCGCGTCGATCGGGCAGGCGTGGCAGAGGGAGTTGGCGCAGCAGGCGGTGCGGGTGTCCGTCGCAATCCGGGCCCGGGCGCTGGGCATGGCGAAAAAATGCTCCGGATACTTTGCTTTGAGCAGAAGTTCCGGGTCGGTGATCCGGTGGGGCGGCTGGGGATAGGGCGTGGAACGGGGGCTGGCAACGGCCATGTCATCGGAACCGGCCACGGCCATCAGCCGTTCGACTTCGCTGTAATAGGGCTCAAGCTGGTCGTAATCCACAGGCCAGTCCCGGCCCACGCCATATTTCGTCTGTGTCCGGAAATCATTGGGCAGCATACGCGGGACATTGCCCCACCAGGCATTGGAGGTGCCACCGAATGTGATGCGATAGAGCCAGGGCTTGGCCGCGTCGCCCTCGTCCTTGTGGGTGCCTCCCGGGACATCGAAGGGTGTGGCCATCTTGTGGGCGACCCGCTCTTCCCGGGTGTAGCGCAGCCCCCGCTCCAGGACCAGAACACGGGCATTGGCCGGAGCGCGTTCCAGGAACCGGTGCAGGAAGAAGGTTCCGGCAAAGCCTGTGCCAACGATGATTGCTGCATATCCAGACATGATGAGTCCCAGTTTTGACAGTCAACAAGGCCAGTTCTAGCGGGCAACAAGGCAAGAGCAGGGAGCACTCCTGTACAAGCGCACCAAGCCTGCTAAAGCGCACTAAGCCTGCATGAGCACATGGGGGGCGCGGTATGGGATGGCCGGGCATGGCCATCGCAATCAGACCTGGAACCGCCACAACCCGGCGGTCCTGTCCGTTGTCCCCGATCCCCTGGTCGTTCCCCTGCTTATTCCCATGCTTGTTGCCATGGGGTAGGCCCCGCCGCAGCCGCTCTTTTGGCACCGCAAGGTACCCAAGCCTTCGCCGTAACGCCAGACTCCCTCACGGTCCCATTGCCTCACCGAAGGTTCACTCGCCGCCAGGGTGCCTGACTTGAGAACATAGTGTGCGTTGAGTGGATCGGGAGTGGAGGGGCCGGGAGTGGGTTAATGGCGATGAGGCGCAACCAGGCAGGGCGTGACCCTGCGAGACCGCTGATATTTTCCATAACCCGAGACTCGCCCCCGTCGCTTTGGCATACTCAACGGCAACGCGGCCATGATTGTGGCATCCGGGAGGGCCGCACCTGAGACGGTTGGAGACACCATGGCTGGCAAGAACCATCGACTTCATAAGGCCGTGCGGCAGGAAGCGCGCACCAGCAAACGGGGCATGCTCGAACAATTGTTCGTCTGGACCTTCTCTGGCCTTGTCTATCCACAGATCTGGGAAGATCCGGAAGTGGACATGGAGGCTCTGGGCCTGCTGCCCGGCACCGCGACGGATTCCGGCAAACGGATCACGGCAATTGCCTCCGGCGGCTGCAATGTCCTGAGCTATCTGGCCGCCCGGCCCGCCGCCGTGGAGGCAGTGGATCTCAACCCCGCACACGTGGCCCTGGTCAATCTCAAGATCGCGGCGCTGGAGCATCTGCCCAGCCATGAGGCGTTCTTCCGGTTCTTCGGCTATGCGGACGAAAAAGCCAATGTGCGGGCCTATGACCGGTTCATCCGTCCCCATCTCGATCCGGTCTCCCGGAAATACTGGGATGCCAAGAATGTCTGGCAGCAGCGGCGCATCACCCTGTTTGCCCGGAATGTCTACCGGTTCGGCATGCTGGGCCGGTTCATCGGCGTGGCCCATTTCCTGGCCAAGCTCTACGGCAAGAACCCCCGCCGTATGCTGACGGCCCGCAGTCTGGAACAGCAGCGCTGGCTGTTCGAGACCCAGCTTGCGCCCTTGTTCGACACCAAACTGGTGCGCTGGCTTTGCGATCTGCCCGTGGCTCTTTACGGGCTGGGTATTCCGCCCGCCCAATACGATGCCCTTGCGGGCGGCAACGCCATGTCCACGGTCCTGCGGGAGCGTCTGGAACGGCTGTCCTGCGACTTCCCCCTGGAGGACAACTATTTCGCCTGGCAGGCCTTCGGGCGCTGTTACGACACGGAAGGGCGCCGGGCCATGCCGCTTTATCTGCGGGCGGATCATTATCATGCCCTGCGGGAAGAGACGGCCAAGGTGCGGGTCAACCACGCCTCCATGACCGAGTTCCTTGCCGGACAGGATCCGGAAAGCTTTGACGGCTATCTGCTGCTCGATGCCCAGGACTGGATGACACCGGAGCAGATGACCGATCTGTGGACGGAAATCACCCGCACGGCCAAGCCCGGCGGACGGGTCGTGTTTCGGACCGCCGGTGCGGACAGCCCCCTCGCAGACGCCCTGCCGTCTCAGATCCTGGGCAAGTGGATCTATCACCATGAAATGTGTGCGGAAATGACCGCCCGGGACCGGTCGTCGATCTATGGCGGCGTGCACATTTACGAGTTCGCCGGATAGGCGCGGCGCCATGACCACGTCTTCGAATGGCAATGGTGGGGCTGGCCATGGTGGGGCTGGCAACGAAGGGCAAAGCGCGGCCATGGACCGGATGTACCGGTTCCAGCGCCACATCTATGACCTGACCCGGAAATATTATCTTCTGGGCCGAGATCATCTGATCGCGGATCTGGATGTACCCGAAGGCGGCACCGTCCTTGAACTGGGCTGCGGGACGGGCCGCAACATCATCGCGGCGGCCAAAGCCTACCCCACGGCCCGGTTCACCGGCGTCGACATCTCCCACGAAATGCTGAAATCCGCCCAGTCTTCCATTGACCGGGCGGGCCTTGGAGACCGGGTGATGCTGGCCCAGGGCGATGCCTCAGCGGCCCGGACCCAGGCCCTGGCCGGACTGCCCGCAAGCTTTCATCCGGCCGAAGGCTATGACCGGGTTTTCATCTCCTATGCCCTGTCCATGATCCCCCCCTGGGAAGCGGTGATCCGGGAGGGGCTGTCCTTGGTACGCCCCGGTGGCGGGCGTCTGAGTGTGGTGGATTTCGGCGCCTGCGAAGGACTGCCGGGATTTGCGAAAGCGACCCTCTACGGCTGGCTCGACCGTTTCCACGTGACACCCAGGGAAGATCTCACCCGGGCCATGGAGGCAGCCGCTGCCGAAGCAGGCACCACAGCCCAGGTCCGCTCCCTAACCCGGGGCTATGCCCTCTATGGGACTGTCACCCGGCCGTAAGGCACCCAAGAGTGCCGGCTTTTTCGGTGGCCGCAGCCGCCACGTCCTGCTGTTGACTGCGACTGAAACGGAAAGAGCCGCTCCCCAGTGGGGCAGCGGCTCTCCTTCATCATGGGGACGCGAACGCCGGTGCACAGTCAGGCGACATTCGGCTCCCGGAATATCTCCTCGTCCAGTTCCCCTTCAGACCGGGCCACGGTGGTGGCCACCGCCAGGTCACCGGTCACGTTGGTGGCGGTGCGCATCATGTCCAGGATCCGGTCGAAGGGCAGAATAAAGCCCACGATCAATGCGGTCTGTTCCGGGGAGACCCCGATGGTGCCCAGCACGGCGGCAATCAGGAACAGGGACGCTGAGGGTACGGCCGCGGTTCCGATGGAGACCAGGGTGGTGGTCAGGGCCACGGTCAGATACTGGCTGAAGGTCAGATCGATACCGAAGGCCTGGGCCGCGAACAGGGTCACGATCCCCACATAAAGGGCCGTCCCGTCCATGTTGATGGTGGCCCCCAGGGGCAGGACCGAGGTGGCCACGGGCGGCTGGATGCCCAGATTGCGCTCGGCAGTCGCCAGGGTCACGGGCAGGGTCGCGGAACTGGAGGAGGTGGAATAGGCGACAAGCTGCGGGTCCACAATGCTCCGGAAAAACGGGATATAGGGCATCCCGGCGATGAACCGGACCATGCCGCCATGCACGAGAAAGATCTGCATGAAACAGCCCAGATAGACCGCAAAGGTCAGGGGCAGGAGGGTTGTCACCAGAACCTCCAGACCCTGGGTGCCCACCGCCCAGGCGATCAAGGCAAAGACACCGAACGGGGCCAGCTCCATCACCATCAGCGCCAGCTTCAGGATCACCTCGGAAGCCGCGTTCACGAAATCAGCCACGGGCTTGGCCTTCTCCCCCACGGCCAGAATGCCGATCCCGAAAAAGAGCGCGAAGAAAATCGTGGCGAGCACATCCCCGGAGGCCAGGGCCTGGATGGGGTTCGAGGGGACAATGGTCAGCAGCCGGTCGCTCAGGCTTTGGGCTTCACGGATTTCACCGGGGGCGGCTGCGGCCACCAGATCACCGGCCCCCGCGCCGGGCTGGAGGAGGGTGCCCAAGGTCAGACCAATGATGATCGCGCCAAGGGTGGTCAGCATGAACAGGGCAAAGGCCTTCAGACCGATGGACCCCAGCCGCTTGGGATCCGCCATGGCGATCACGCCGGAAACGATGGTGATGAACACAAGGGGGATCACCAGCATGCGGATCAGCCGGACGAACAGATCGCCGATCCATTTGATGGTCGTGGCGTTTTCCTGAAGCAGCAGACCGGCGATGATCCCCAGGATCAGCGCGCCGATCACCCGCTGCCAAAGCGGAATGGCAAACCAAGTGTTCAACATGAGAGTGTGTCCCTTTCCGGCCAATCGTAGCCCTGGCTCATGGGTCTTTGGCTGATTGTATTGCTGGCGAATTTTATCCTTGGACAATTGTATCCGGCACTCGGTCCGCTGTGGCCCGGCCCCATTCTGCCCAATGCCCATAACCTTCCGCCTGCTACCCTAGACTGTGTGCCGTAAAGGGGTCCAGCATCCGTCGCAGGAAGGAAGTGTATCCGATTAAATGTGCAACCCTAGAGCTTGTGGCCGGCCGGGGCCGCTTCGGAGGGGCATCAGTCAGGGCGGGGCGGCTGAAACACCCGCAGAATGCCCGACTGGCTGGCGATGGCCATGAGTTCCCCGCTCTCGGCGAACAGGAACATGCGTCCGTGGACAAAGCCGCCATGGACACCGTGGATCTGGATATCGCAGAGCACCCATTCCGTCTCCACGATCCGGCGTATGCGGATGGTATTGTCGAGGCTGTTGGCGCCTGCCTCAATGCCCAGGGCGTGGCCCGTGCCCGAGGGCACGAAATCGGCAATGATCGAGAGCATGGCGGAGGTGGTGGGAAAATTACCCTTGGGACGGGCCCAGAGCATGGTGTTGCCGTCATCACTCGGGGGCACGTCCCGGCGGTCAACGCCGTAACGGCCCTTCACCACCCGGACATCCATCTGGCCGTGGAGGTCCTTGCCGTCCTTGCGCCAGCGGGGCAGGGGCGGACACTCTTCCGGTGAGGGGACCTCGGGCATGGCCTGCCACTGGCCGGAGAGCTCGCTGGGCCGGATGCCCAGGGCGGCGTTCACGGTGAAAATTTCCTGATCGCCCACATGACCGATCACCCGGGCCTGGGTGTTGTACTTGCCGTGGATCGGCACGATCACGTCCAGGTCCACCACGGTGCCGGGACGGGCATAGGACAGATACTGGGCGGCGGCCCAGACCGCGGGCCGTCCCGTGGCCTGCTCCATGGCGGTAATCGACGAGGCAAGGCCCACGCCGCCGAACAGGAAGGTCCGGCCCGGCGGTCCCACGGTCAGATGCTCCTCCACCGGCAGGTAGAACCGGTGCGGGTTGTGGGTGGCTTGCAGATCGAAAAGATGCTCGTCGCTCATGGAATGCCTATCTCCGCGCATTTGGCCGGCGCGCTTGTGGCCGCGCACTGTCTTCAGTCAGAACAGGAATGACTGAGCAATACCCTACCACAGGCCCGGATCGGCCAAGGGCGTCGCGCTTTGCCCCGGTCTCAGCGGGCGCCGTCGGGCCTGGGCAATGGCCACCCGCTGTTGTTCGCCCCCGGAAAGCTGGGCGGGGAAATGGTCCAGCCTGTTCCCAAGGCCCACGGCCTCCAGGGCCTCTTCCGGGCTCATGGGGTGACGGGCGATCTCTGTCACCAGTTCCACATTCTCCCGGGCGGTCAGGCTCGGCATCAGATTGTAAAGTTGGAAGACAAAGCCCACATGGCTGCGCCGGTAGGTGGTGAGCTGACTGTCGGAATAATCCGTAATCCGCTCGCCTTGAAAGTCCACGCTGCCGGCGCTGGGCCGGTCGAGGCCGCCCATAATATTAAGCAGCGTGGATTTGCCCGACCCGGACGGCCCCAGCAGAACCACAAAATCCCGCCGGGGAATATCCAGATCCACCCCACGCAGGGCATGAACGGCCGCGGGACCGGTGCCGTACACCTTGGTCACACCCCTGGCCCGGAAGGCCAATGTCTCATCCCCGTCCATGGGATCACCGTTCCCTGACCAGTGTTCCAGGGCCAAACGCCTGTCGGTGGGGATTATACCGGCCGGGATGTGGGAGGGAACGGCAACCTCAGAGTGATCGGCATTAAATTTCAAATCCCGCCAGGATGGTGATTTTTCTCCCTGTATTGGTGTCGGTGGGCGCAGATCCGCTTGTCCGGCCGACTCCGGGTTGCGGGCCATTAACGCGGAGTTGGGGATTGTTGGTGATAAGGCAGGGTTTGAGTGGTTCTGCCGGACAGGCTCACTGGCGTCTTGATCTCCCGGCTGCGCGGGAGGGTCCCTTCATCGGGAGGGGAGGCAAGAGCGTGACCGGCGGCGGCCGGGGGCTGGCCGCGCTGTCTTCTGGAGAACGTCATGATCACGACACCCCGCATCGTCTTGCGCCGCACCGGCCTCTTTTGTCTCGTCCTCGTGAGCTGTCTTGGTCTTGGGATCCCGTCGGCACGGAGTTCTCCGGCCACGGACAGCACCATCCACGACATCAATGACGGGGTGGTCGATCTTAGTTTTTCCGTGGCCTACCAGACCGCCCACGTCTTCCGGGGCGTGAAGCAGGCCGACGACGTGATGGTCATGAAGCTCAAGACCCAGCTTGGTGCGGGACCGGTGGATCTGTCCCTGGGCGCGCGATCCATACTGCCTTACGTTTCCCAGAACGGCGGCATTGACGAACCGTCGGAGCTGAACCTGTTCGGTCTCGTGCGCTTTGATCTTCTGGGCCTGGTGCAGGCCGAGGCCGGGGTCACCTATTATGCCTTTCCGAGTGCTGATCAACCCAGGGGCGTCAGTCCCGACTCCGTCGAACTGGTGGCGGGCCTGCGTTTGCCGGTGGTCCTGCCCCTCCTGACCCGGCTTTACTACGACACCTCCTACAAGAACGTGACCCTGGAGGCCCAGACCCACTGGCGCCAGCCCATCCTGGGTGACCGGCTGGAATTCGAGATCCAGGGCCGGGCGGGTTATGTCCATGCGGGCGATGACGATGAGAATGTGGAGGCGGCACTGGCCGGGGCCCGGACATTGGTGGAGCGGGAACCCATTCCCCTGGCTTCATCTTTCGCGCGCACCAAGGATGACCGCATTTATTACGGTGCCGGGGCGGCGGTGAGTTCCAAACTGACCAAATACCTGAAGATCGGCGCCAATCTGAATTGGGCGGGCACCACCGGCGAGTATGTTTTCGACAACCGCCGGGACGACGAGACCCTTTACGGCGGCCTCACGCTGACCCTTGGGCTTTAAGCGGTCTCCGCGGCGCAAAAGGACGCGTTCGCTGCGTTGTGACTGACCCTCTCGCGCCGTTGCCTTGCGGCTCCGGTGTGAAAGCGGCACACTCCCCCAACATGTTTTGAGGCATACATCCAGCCATGTGTGCCGATATGCGGACTGTGTGCGGCCGGGTGCCGTGCCGTCCCGCAAGCAGGGGAACCCGGTCATGGCCAAGCTTCGTGTTGCGGTCTCACGCATCGCCTCCATCGGCGCTGCATTCGGTTTGGCGGTCCTGGTGGCCGCGTGCGCGGTTCTGCCGACGCCCTATCAGCCCCAGGATGAGCGGGGCTACGGGTACCGGGAACAGGGCGTGGAAACCGACCGGTTCCGGATCACCTTCACGGGCAATTCCTACACGACCCGGGAGCAGGTGGAGAACTATCTCCTCTATCGGGCCGCCGAACTGACCCTGGAAAGGGACAAGGATTACTTCATCGTCGAGCGTCAGGATACGGAGCGCAAGGAACGGGTGATCACCTCGGTCCACCATGCCCACTACCGGGCTTTTCCGTACACGATCTATGGCGGCTACTGGCGCGCCGACCGGGTCTACGCCGTGGACAGCTACCGTCTGGTGGACCGGTATGAAGCTGTGGCCATCGTCAAGATCTATTCCGGTGAACCGCCCGAAGATAATGTGTCCGCCTATGATGCGCGGGACGTGATCAAGACTCTGGAGCCGCTCATCGTCCGGCCCGAGCCGGAGTCTGAAAAAGACTGATCCTCCCGGCCCCGCCCCAGCCTTAACCATGCCGGGGTCGCCCGGCCCTGCCCCAGCTTTAACCATGCCGGGGTCGCCCGGCCCCGCCCCAGCTTTAACCATGCCGGGTTCACCCGGCATGGCGTTTGCTCCCCTTGGTCCCAGACAGAACGGCAAGACGGATTGTCCGTCGCGCCGGTAAATCGGGATCGCAATCATGTCGAAGCCATTCGCCCCGGCGTGCGCCCGCTTGGCGGCTGCTGCGGGGTTCATCGTGCTTGCCCTTGTCGGCCAGGGCGGCCCTGTGACGGCGCAATCCTCCGGCACGCACGCGCCCCAATCCGTGCTCAACGCCCCCTGCGCCCTGGATTATGTCCGGGAAAGCCGTCCGCGGACGGACACAGCCTTGTGTGTCTATGGCGCCGTTGCGCGGCCGGGGCTTGTTTCCTGGCGCCCGGATCTGACCCTCCTGGATGTGCTGGCCCACGCAGGCGGGGCCACGCCGGATGCCGATCTGGACCGGGTTGCCGTGTCCGGGCCGGGTCCGGACCGGTCGGTCACCCATATCGACCTTGCCGCCTTCCTGACCGGTAAGGCGGGGATCGAGGCAGGCAGGGCCTTGAAGCCTGGAGGCGTCATCCGCATCGCCCGGCGCCGCCCTGTTGGATCAGGAGACAGCCTCCAGGTCGAGGATTTGTCCGCACCGGGCATTCCTGCTCGGGCGGCAGCGCCCAGCCGTGTGGAACTGGCCATGTTCGGCGCGCCTGTCACCACGAGGGCGGCGGGGGACACCGGCCCGGTATCCGGCGGTGACCGGTCCCTGGGCATTCAGGTTCTTGGGGCGGTCAAGCGGCCGGGCCGCTATGCCGCCCATAACGGCCTTTCGGTCCTCGATGTGCTCGGCCGGGCTGGTGGTCTCCAGGAAGACGCCCGGGACCGCAAGGTCGTGATCGTGCGCAATTCTCCCCACGGCATGGTGGCCCGGTACGTGAACCTGCGCGCCCTCGCCAGCGGTGACGGCCCGGACGGGGCAGCCGATGCCCTCCAGCTCGAACCCGGCGATTCCGTTTACGTGCCTTATGAAACCGACGGGATCTGGGGTCCGGTGCGCACGGGTCTGGCCATGGGGCTGTCCATCACATCCCTGGTCCTGCTTCTGGGAGGTCTTTGAGATGACGATACGGATGATTTCCGCCCTGATGCTTACCGGTGCCCTTGGGGCATGCGGCGGTCCTGGTGATCCCTTGAGCCTTGTTCCGCCTGCGGACCGGGCGCTGATGCTGGGCGTGGCCTCCTCGGCACAAAGCCAGGCCCACCAGGCGGCCTTCACCATCACGGGCCAGGACGGACGCGGGGAGAGCCGCCTGTTTCTGGCCGCCTGGGATCAGGGCAGTACGGTGCCAGAGGATACCATCCGCCGGGCTCTGAGGAATGCGGGCGGCCCTGAAGAGGTCGCTGCCGTGGAAATCGCCGTGGCCCCGGTGCGGTCCCTGGACGGGCAGGGGGCGGCAGCGCTGGCGGAGCGGATCCGCAGGGCCGCTGCCCTCGGGCAGAGCCTGGGTCTCTCCCAGGACCAGGTGCGGGTGCGGGTTGACCCGTTTGCCCGCCCGGACGTGGTGTCCATCCATGCGGTCCAGGAGCCGGGGGCGCTGTGAACCGTCTTTTTTCTCCGGCCCGCTCAGCAGCTTGAGGGGGGCGGGTCCCGTGTCCTATCCTGCCAAACGCCAGGGCATGGGGCCGTTGGCGGAGCGGGAGATCGAAGTGATGGCGCGCAAGATGCCCTCGAAACCAGGACAGGGACCCGCCCAAGGTGGACGCGGACCGGGTAGGGATGGGATCGCAAATGTGGATCCCCGCCGTCTGGTGGCTAGGGCCAGCCAGTTGAGCCGGGAAGGGCGCAGCACGGAGTCGGTGCCGCTGCTGGAACAGGCGGCCAAGGCTGGTCTGGGCGATGCGTCCTTCATGCTGGCGGTCTATGAGGCCAATGGCATTCTGGGTCCGGAAGATCCGCGCAAGACGCTTCGTCTGGCGCGCAAGGCGGCCGAACAGGGCTCGGCCCAGGGACGGCGCCTGCTTGCGGTCCTGACCGCCATGGGCCGGGGGACTGCCGCGGACTGGCCCCGGGCGGTGGGCCATCTGGTGGCCGCAGCCCAGGGGCAGGGCCGCTCCCAGGGGCACCCGGCCAGTATCGGACAGGCCGGATTGTTGCTAGCCATGGACGAACGGGCGGACCGGGGGCAGGCCCGGCAACTCTTGCGGCTGGCCGCCCAGGGTAATGATGCGGCTGCCGCAGGGTGTTTGCTGGCGGCGGCTCTGGCCGGTGAAGACGCCATTGTGGGCCGGGATGATGCCGGTCTGCTGATGGCGGTCTGTGCCTCCCAGGGTCATCCCCTGACGGAATGGTTCCGGGCGCGCAAGGACCAGCTGCCCGAAAGCGTGCCCGGCCCGGAGGCGGGCCGGATCAGTTGGCCCGCCATCAAGAAGAGCCTGGGCGCCTTGATGCCCCGCCCCCCGGAGGACACCTCCGTCATCAGTACCCGGCCGGATGTGAAGACGGCGCCGGGATTATGGAGCGCCGCCGAATGCGCCTATGTCATGGCGGTGGCCGGTCCGCGTTTGCGTCCCTCCCTTATTCAGCACCCGGAAACCGGCGAAGACATCGCCGATCCCTACCGGACCTCCCGCACGGCCACCCTGTGGCCTGTTGACCTGGACCTCGTGGTCCACATGCTCAATCTGCGGATGGCCCTGGCCGCCGGGCTCGACCCTGATCGCGGTGAGATGCTCAGTGTGCTCCATTACCGTCCCGGTGAGGAATACCGTCCCCATTATGACACGCTCGAGCATGGCAAGAGTGGACCAAATGCGGAACTGGAGCGCAGCGGCCAGAGGGTGGCAACTGTGCTTGTTTCCCTTAACGCCGATTTCGAGGGGGGCGAAACGGTCTTTCCCGAAGCGGATATTCAGGTGAAGGGGCGCACGGGGGACGGGTTGATTTTCCGCAGCGTGCTTGATGACGGCTCCGTGGATGAAGCGAGCCTCCATGCCGGCCTGCCGATCAGAAGCGGGGAAAAATGGCTCGCCTCGAAATGGCTGCGGGAGAAGCCCTACCAGTTCTGACCCTCTGCGCCTGAGGTCCTGCCCCGCGACTGCTCATGGTGCTATGGTCTGCCCACAGATAATCATCAGAAAAGATGGCCATAGAAAAGATGGCCGGCATAAGAAAAGGGCGCCCCCGTGAGGCGCCCTTTGATTGTTCCACGATGGTCCTGACCCGGAGCGTGACAATCCGTCAGGGTCCGAACCTGGATCACTCGTGTTCCCACTCACCATACATGGGGTTCGGGAAAACCATGTATTCCACGCCGAAGGGGCCGTGGAGCGGCGAGCGTTCCCGCACGGACTGGTCCAGGTCGGGGAAGTCCGTGATTTGATCGCCCATATACATCACGATCTTCGCGCCTTCGTGGCCGCGGCTTTCCAGTATCCCAGGCACCTGATCCCAGCGGGCTTCCTTTTCCCCGGTGGCATCGTCGGCATCGCCCCGGTACAGGACGAATTCCATCATCAGACCGTGGCGCTTCAGCACCCGTTCGGTGGCAGGGCCTTCCGCATCCCGGCGGTTCGTCACGCCAACCACAAGGCCACCCAGTTCATAGACCAGATCGATAAATCGCTTGGCGCCGGCCAGGGGAGTGGCTGCTTCTGCGGCGGTCCAGTCAGCCCAGGATTCCCGGCTGTAGCCGCGGCCGCACCGCTCCCGTTCATGGGTGTAAGGAGCGTTGGAAACAACCGTTTCGTCGATGTCCACGGCGACGACCCAGGTGCCCGGAGCGTGTTCCTGGGACAGTTGAACGGCGCGAATGCCGGCCAGGTGGAAGGTCTGATACACGATCGCCTGGTATTCGGCGGAGTCCACAATGAAGCGGGTGGAGTTGGTCACGGTGCAGGCCGGGCCGGTTGTTTCACACAGCCAGGTATCGGGATCGTCGGATTCCGGAATGGTGCAGGCCGCGGCAGGACCCTGGGCCCCCTGGGCAAAATCCTGGCCGTCTTCTTCCTCATCACCGGGGGTGAGAAGCGTGATTCCGGGTTGCGCTTCTTCCGCACGGGCATCGGCGGCGGACAGAACACCGCCAAAGGCCGCGGCGGTGAATGCGGCAGCGGCGGCCAGCCGCAGACCCGCAGTCTGGATCAGTGCCATGATGAATTCCCTCTCAAATCCTGAGTGTTGTGCGGCACCCCGATACAGTCGTGAGCCACATTGATCGTAGGATTGGCAACGTATCGGTTTGCATCGCCAAGTCAATAAAGTCGCGGCAAAATCCCTCCGGTCGTGTCATACTTCTGTCAAATGAACAGCAAGACATAATGCGAAGGGAGATGGAGGATGGACATCGGCATTCCTGGGACTCCTCTATGGGAGGACGCTGCCGGTGACCGGCGGAAACGCTCCATACTTCAAGCAAGACCCGAAGCCGGGCGGCAAACGGAAACCCAGACCGGCGCGCGGTCGGGAAACCACTTTTCAGGAAGTCTCGAAGACCAATCCCTCGCCCGCTCCCCCCATGTCAGCGCCTCCTATGTCCACTTTTCCAATGTCCGTTCCACGAGCACTCGGGTCCAAGATCCGGGCTCTGACCGCACGAGCCGCTCCGGTGGCGATCTGGACGTCCTTCACGCCATTCATGAAAAGCCCGTCAATTTGGCAGTGGTGATGCGCCGGCTGCCGGGCGTGCTGACCCGGTGGCTCGACCACCTTCCCCTCGAGCGGTTTCCCCGGCTGCGGGCACGAGTGGGCGTTGAGCAGACGTCGGAGACTATCCAGGATCTCATTGGCCGGTCTGACCTGCCCTTGTGCCCGGAGCGTGATCTGCTTGCGGATGATATCTGCGGCCTTGTGCGCCGCTTCGCGCGCCTGTTCCAGTGCCATGGCGTGGATCTGCGCATGGACTGCCATGACGGTGTGCACGGGGCGTGCACGGAATTTCATGAAGACTTCACCACATTCCGCTTGCTGACGGCTTATCGTGGGGCGGGCCTTCAGTGGCTTCCGGAAGCCCTTGCGGGGATGTGTGGGCCCGATGGTCGGTCTTTGCAGGAAGAGAGCGTGGAAACGGTGCCCCGGTATGGGGTCGCGGTCTTCAAGGGCAAGGCCGCGCCGGGCCGGCCGCTCCTACACCGGGCACCGCCCGTGCCGGATGCACGGGCGGGCCGGTTCGTTCTGTGTCTGACGGTGCCCCGCTGAGCGGGAACCCCACGCTGAGTGTCATCAGCGGTCGGAGAAAGCGGTCAGACGCTGATTGATGATGGCTTCCGCCTCGGACATGATCCGGTCCATCAATTCCTGGACCGTGGGAATGTCGTGGATCAGGCCCGCGACCATGCCGCAGGACCAGGCGCCCGCGTCCATCTTCCCCTCGGTCATGATCTTGGGGTAGACGCCGGCCACTTCCTCGATGATGTCCTCGAATTTCAGGTCCTTGCCCAGGCGCTTTTCCTTCTCCAGAAGGCTTTCCACGGCCGGGTTGTTCAGCACACGCTCTGTATTGCGCAGCGGGCGCATCACGAGGCGGGTGTCGAGTTCGGATGCGGCCACAAGGGCCTTCTTCACGTTTTCATGCACCGGTGCTTCCTTCGTTGCGATGAAGCGGGTGCCCATGTTCATGCCTTCCGCACCCAGCGCAAGGGCGGCAACGAGGGAGCGCCCGTCTGCCATGCCGCCGGAGGCCACGAAGGGGATTTCCAGTTCTTCCGCCGCCCGGGGCAGAAGAATGAAGTTCGGAATGTCGTCTTCGCCCGGATGGCCCCCGCATTCGAAACCATCCACGGAGACCGCGTCACAGCCGATACCCTGGGCTTTCAGGGAGTGGCGCACGGAGGTGCATTTGTGGATCACCTTGATGCCCGCGTCCTTGAGCTGGGGCAGCCACTGCTGGGGATTGTTGCCGGCGGTCTCGACCACCTTGACGCCGCTGTCCACGATGGTCTTCACGAACCCCGGATAGTCCGGAGGCGTCACGGACGGCAGGAAGGTCAGGTTCACGCCGAAAGGCTTGTCGGTCATGTCCTTGCAGCGGGCAATCTCATTGGCGAGATTTTCCGGAGTGCGCTGGGTGAGCCCTGTAATGATGCCAAGCCCGCCCGCATTGGAAACCGCCGCGGCCATTTCCGCGAAACCCACATAGTGCATGCCGCCCTGGATCACCGGATGCTTGATGCCGAACAGTTCGGTAATACGCGTTTTCAAGGTTTCCTCCACCTCTCAAAGGGTCAAATCCACTGGCCCAAGCCTGCCCCGCCCCCACGGAAAAGGGAAGGCTTGAAACGGGGCGGGCTCAAACGGATCGACGGGATGAACCCGCCGCCGCTGGACCGGACCCGCCATGCGGTCCAAAATCGAAGGGAAAGCCACGATGCCAAGTCCCCCAGCCGAGACGTGTTGGGCCAGAAGATCGGGCCATACTGACAGAGGCAGATGAACGGCGGGCTGTGCATCGGCTGTCTAGCCAGAAAATTGCAATCCACCAGGAGGATCGTCCATGAGAGTTGCTGCATTGAAGACGCCGGGAGGCTTGGAAAACATCCAGACCCAGGAGCGGGCGGATCCCACCCCGGGCAAGGGCGAAATTCTGGTGCGCGTACACGCAACATCGCTCAATTATCACGACTTTGTCGTGGCCCTCGGCGGTATTCCGACGCAAGACGGGCGCATCCTCATGTCCGATGGGGCCGGCGAAGTGCTGGCCGTGGGGGAGGGGGTGACCCGGTTCAAACCCGGCGATCAGGTGCTGTCCCTGTTCTTCCCCAACTGGCAGGACGGCCGGCCCGCGCTCGAGAAACTGCTGGGCGTGCCCGGTGACCATGCGGACGGTTTCGCCGCTGAGCTGGTCTGCGTCCCCGAGACCGCCGTGACCCGGTGCCCGGTGGGTTATTCCTATGCAGAGAGTGCCACCCTGCCCTGTGCCGCCCTCACGGCCTGGCGGGCCCTGGTGACCGAGGCCAAGATCAAGGCGGGGGATACGGTCCTGACCCAGGGCACCGGGGGCGTGTCGATCTTCGCCCTTCAGTTTGCCAAGGCTACGGGCGCGAGGGTGATCGCCACATCGTCCTCGGATGAGAAGCTGGAGCGGCTCAAGGCCCTCGGTGCCGATCACGTCATCAACTACAAGGAAACACCCCAATGGGGCCGGGCCGCAAAGGACCTCACGGGCGGCCTTGGGGTCGACGAAGTGGTGGAGATCGGTGGCCCCGGCACCCTGGCCCAGTCCATTTCCGCCTGCCGCATCGGGGGCCATATCTCCCTGATCGGTGTGCTGACCGGTGTCGCTGGTGAAGTGCCCACTGCCCAGATGTTCTCGGCCAATATCACCATGGCCGGTATCACCGTAGGGTCCCGCCGGGAGCAGGAGGACATGATTGCCGCCATCGACGCCAACGCCATCCGCCCGGTCCTGGACCAGAGCTTTCCCCTGGAAGGCCTTGGGGAGGCGTTTGCCCGTCAGGCGTCCCAGGCCCATTTCGGCAAGATTGTCGCGGAATACTGATAGCATCGAACCGGAGCCGGTTCTTGCGCGCCGGTTCCACATTCCGTTGACCGCGAGCGTGATAGACTTTGACCGTCCGTTTCAAGCACCGAGGGGAGACCTGCCATGAGCGAAGACCACATTCTGTATACCGTGGAAGACGGGGTGGCGACGATCACCTTCAACCGTCCGGACAAACTCAACGCCTTGACCCCACAGATGCTGGGAAGCGTGTTCCGCCGTGTCCGGGAAGCGGGCGCCGATCCGGCGGTCCGGGTCATTCTCCTCACCGGTGCCGGACGGGCCTTCTGTGCCGGTCTCGATCTCCAGGTCATTGGCGGGGGCACCAGCAGCAGCGGTATGCCATCCCATGACGAACTGCCGGCTCCCCAGTGGGCGGATGATATCGGCCCGGCCGTGGAGCGGTTCTATTCCCATGGCTGGCAGGATTTCATCATCGCCCGCAAGCCGGTGATTGCCGCCATCAACGGCCCCGTGTTCGGCTGGGGCTTCATCCTGTCCCTGCATTGCGATATCCGCTTTGCGGCCCGCTCCGCCCTGTTCAACGCCACATTTGCCCGTCTCGGCATTCCGGCAGAGAAAAACGCGGGCTGGCTTCTGACCCGCCTGATCGGTCCGGCCAAGGCGGCTGATCTTCTGTACACGGCCCGCCGCTTTGACGGTGCGGAAGCCGAGACCCTTGGTGTGGTCAACGCCGCCATCGAGGATGATCAGCTCATGGCCCACACCCTGGAATACGCCAAGGGGATTGCCACCTACAGTGCCCCCCGGTCCCTCGCGGCCATGAAAGCCCAGATCTGGACCGCCGTGGATGATCCGTACAGCGCCGCATTCCAGGCCTCGGACCATGAACAGGACCTGGCCACCAGGACCGCCGATTTCCGGGAAGGCTTCACGAGCTATACCGAACGCCGGGTGCCCGATTTCAAGGGGGAGTGATCCCCACTGGCGGTTACTGGCTGGTTGCGCTGCGGACCGGTTCCACAGGGCACGACATGAAAAAACGGGCCGGTGCGTGTGCACCGGCCCGTTCATGTTGGAGCAGGGGACGCCTAGTCCAGCGTTTTACATTTTCACGCGCACCTGGATGCCGTAGTTGCGCGGCCGGGCGCGGGTGAAGGCCGCCGGCCCCCGCCGGTCGATATCCACGCCGGTGATGATCCGCTCGTCGGTCAGGTTCCGCACGAAGAAGGTCGCGGACCAGCGGTCGTTCTCCAGACCCAGATAGCTGTTCAGCACGGTGTTGGAGGGAATCTCCAGGTTCTGGATGAAGCCCTGGTTGGTCTGTTCCGCCACATTACCCAGGCTGCTGACCATGTCGCTGACATAGGAAATGTCCCCGCGCAGCACGAGGTCGTATTCATCCGCAACCAGATCTTGGCGGACATAGACGAACCCGGCGCTGACGGTCCATTCCGGCGTCATCGGTGCCCGGTCGCCGACGGAGGCCAGGGTCTCCGCGAGGGGCGCCACTTCGACGATCTCCGCGTTGTTCCAGCCGAAGTTGGTGTAGAAGAACAGGTCCCTGGTCAACTGGGATTCCATGTTGACCTCGACACCCTTGCTCTCGATGTCGACGAAAGATCCTTCCAAGATCCAGCCGCAACCCAGGAACACCTGGCTGCGCACATCGGTCCAGTCGATGAAGTAACCGGTGGCGTTGAAGGTGGTGGACCCGCCGAACAGGGTGGCTTTCACACCGGCTTCGTAGTTGCTCAGGCTGTCGCTGCTGACCGTGGTCGGAATGGCTTCCGGCCCCTGGCCTTCGTTCAGCACACCAATGGACTGAAGCTCACCGGTACAGGCCGCGCTGATGAACTGCTGCACACTGCCCAGGCGGAAGCCTTCGGAATAGCCCGCGAACAGGGTCAGGTTATCGGTCGGGCGATAGACCAGTTCCGCTTTCGGGTTGAAACCGTCCTCTTCAATCGTATCCGCGAGGCGATCTTCGCTGAATTCGATGAAGCCGCCGAAAAACACGTCCGCTTCCTGCTTATAGTCAAAGTAGCGGCCGCCGCCGATCAGTTCGAAATCGCCCCAGGTCAGGCTGACTTCGCCGAACAGGGCGATCTGGCTGGTGTCGAAGCTGTAACGGCCTTCGAAGAAATTGTCCGCCCGCTCGGCGCCAAAGGCCGGGGTGGTGATAAAGCCGCTGAACTCATCGAGCCAGGCATCAAGCCCGGGAACAACAAGATCCTGCTGGAAATCCCGGGATTCATCTTCGTAGTAGAAGCCCGCGAGGAAGTTGATGGGTCCGTCGAGATCCGACACCACACGGAGTTCCTGGCTGAAACGGTCCAGCTGGGTGTTGTTCTCGAAAGGAGCCCGGAGCACCGGCACCGACTGCTGGGGATCCAGGGGATCGGAGCCCACCGCGATGACGCCTTCGACGCCCGTGCCCGGGGTGAAGGTGGGGGAGCCGTCCCGGTCGATATCCCACCAGGCGAAATTGGCAAGGTTGATCCAGTCCCGGGTCCGGATGGTGTCGTCGATCAGGTTCTCGAAATCCCGCTTCACATAGGACGTGATGGAGGTGAACTGGAAGGCCCCGAAGGTCTTGTCACCCTGGAGCGCGATCACCGCAAATTCGTCGTCAAAGGTCTCGTCGAGGAACTTGGCGATCTGGAGTTCATCCGTCACCGCCACACTCTCACCGGGGAACAGGATGTTGCCCTCGTTGGAAGACCGGGAGTTCAGGCCGATGCCCTCGAGCGGATCGTTGGGGCGGTACTCGTCGGCGCGGCCATCCAGGCGGGCTTCCTGGTAGAGACCGGACAGCTTGATCCGCAGGGTGTCCGTCGGTGTCCAGAGCAGGGCGGCGCGGCCGCCGAGAATGCTCTCGGAATTGAAGTTCTCCTGGCCGACATTTGCCGGGCCTTCATAGACGTTGTCGATATACCCGCCGCGCTCGATGCCATAGCCCGAAACCCGCAGGGCCAGAGTGTCGTGGATGGGCACATTGACCGTCAGATCGCCGTTGTAGCTCGGGTCGCCATTGTCCGTGAGGAAGGTGGTGAAGCCTGCATCCGCGGTGAATTCACCCAGTTGCGGGTCATTGGGGATCACGCGGATCACGCCGGACATGGAGCTGGCGCCGAACAGGGTACCCTGAGGGCCGCGCAGAACCTCGATCCGGGCGATGTCCACCAGGCCCGCATCCGGATTGAAGCCGGAGGTGGTCACCGCCGTTTCATCGAAATAGATGCCTGCCGTAGACGGAATGTTCGGGTTGGCGTGGTTCAGACGGGTGGACGTCACGCCACGGATGGTCAACTGGGTCTGTCCGGTGCCGGAATTGTTGGCGCTCAGGCCAGGTACGAAGCGCGAATAGTCGTCGAAACCTGTGGAGGCCCGTCCTGACAGATCATCGCCGGTGATGGCCTGGATGCTGCCGGGAATGGCCTGCAGAGATTCCGCCCCGCGCTTTCGCGCCGTTACGGTGATGACTTCGTCCTCTTCGCCCTCTGTTACGCCCGCTGCCGCGTCCTGGGCGTGAACCGGTGCAGAAAAGACCTGAGCAACACTGACTAGAGCTGCGGTGCCAAACAGACAAGCACGCAGACGAGACCCTTGATGGAACTGAGCCATAAAGAACATGCCCCCAAAGTGGAAAGGAAAAAACAGCATAGGTTACAATTATGCTGCACTGCTACACGAACATAGACCCGGGGCCAGGCCATGTCCAACAATCGTAATTTCCACATTGTCGCTGGCTGTTCGCGCCCCCGATGCGACGTCTACGCCGGATTGAGAGCTTCATTACAGCCCAGACGGGTTTTTCTGGTGGGGTCAGCCAGATTGAAGGGAAGGCGGCGTAACCTTCACTCGTGAAAGGCGTAATGGCCGCCGTTTTTCCAATGGGTTCTGAAAGTCGTGAAACGGAGCACGCGTCCTGACACGGCTCTCTTAGAGTGTCTCAGAACCCGTCGACAACCGGCGGGATCGCAGCACGGCCCTGGTGCGCCGGCCACCAGGGTCCATTGTGGGATGACCTTTGCGATCCACTCCAGGAGTGAGGCCACTCAGATGCTCAGTGCAGGATCTTTCGCCGCCCGGATCACGCGAAGCGCATGTCCTCGCCTTCCTTGCGCTCGATCGAGTAGGTGCTCTCCAGGAAGCTTTGCTGGGAGACGTTGATCAGGCGGGCGCTCTGGTGGAATTCGGGGATGGAGGTGGAGCCGCAATTGCACATGGTGGAGGTGATCTTCGCGCGGGTGCGGGCCACGTTGCTGTAGAGGTCCCCCGCATAGGGCACGTAGCCGTCCACGCCTTCCTCGAATTGAAGCCTGCGCTCTCCGCCCACGTCATAGCGGGCCCAGTTGCGGGCCCGGTCCGACCCTTCGGCCCAGTACTCTTTCACGTAACGGGACCCCAGACGCATCTTCCGCCCAGGGCTTTCATCGAAGCGGGCGAAATAGCGGCCCTGCATGACAAAATCCGCACCCATCGCAAGGGCGAGACCGATGTGATAATCGTGCTGAATGCCGCCATCGGAACACAGAGGAATATAAATGCCCTTGTCCCGGTAGTACCGGTCCCGGGCTTCCACCACGGAAATCAGCGCGGAGGCCTGCCCCCGGCCCAGGCCCTTCTGCTCCCGGGTGATGCAGATGGAACCGCCGCCGATCCCGATCTTGATGAAATCCGCACCCGCATCGGCCAGATAGCGAAAGCCGTCTTCTTCCACCACATTGCCGCCGCCGATGATCACGTCTTCCCCGTAGGTCTTGCGCACATGGCGCAGGGCATCGCCCTGCCATTCGCTGAACCCGTCGGAGGCGTCGATGCAGAACACATCGGCGCCCGCCTCCATGAGGGCGGGGATGCGGTCCATATAGTCATGGGTGTTGATCCCGGCACCGACCATCAGACGGCGGTCGCTGTCGATCAGTTCGTGGGGGAACTGCTCCTGAGTCTCGAAATCCCGCCGGAACACCAGATGCACCAGCCGTCCGTTCCGGTCGATCACGGGCAGGCAGCGCTGCTTGGAGGAAAAGATCAGATCCTGGGCCTTTTCCATGGAGACATCGGAAGGGGCGGTGACCATCTGCTCGGGCCGGGTCATCCACTGGTCCACAGGTTCGCCGTGGCGGTCCTGTTTGATGGGAATGTCGTTGCGGGTGAGCAGGCCCATGAACCGGCCACCGGCAGACCCGTCATCGGTGATGGCGATGGTGGAGTGGCCCGTGCGCTTGGACATGGCCACCGCGTCGGCAATGGTCGCATCCGGGCGCAGATTGGAATCGCTCACCACAAAGCCCGCCTTGAAGGACTTCACCTTGCGGATCATTTCCGCCTGGGAGGCAATGGGCTGGGAATGGAAAATGAACGACAGCCCGCCGCACCGGGCCAGGGCCACCGCCAGATCCGGCCCTGAGACCGACTGCATCACAGCCGAGGTCATGGGCAGGTTCAACCGGATCCGCGGCTGGCCGCCCCGGGCAAACCGGTCGAGGGGCGTGGACAGATCCACATTGGCGGGGGTGTCGGTCTTGCGGGTCAGATTGGGCAGCAGCAGGAATTCGTTGAATGTCCTGGATGAGCCTTCAACATAGACGGCCATGGAAAATCCTCCGGCTGTGCCAGTCGGGCGCGGGGCCAACCATGTGGTGGCCGGTCAACAAACTTTCCGGACATCGGAGACCCATGGTCATTAGATTGGCCCGAAAAGCAGTATGGGATCCTTGCGAGTCACAGTTCGTTTCCGAAGAAAGCCATATGGCGTATTGGAGCCGAAAGATAAAGGGCATTCATATCCGGCTCACGAGCAATCAGAACACTTCAGCATCCAGGAGCCGTAATCTAGCTTGATTGCGTTCCCTAAAAATGCCTCCCACCCGCGACCTAGCTTTCCTGCTAGGAAAAACCTTATTGGGTTTTGTTTTGGAAGTAATTTTTCACCCTACCAGGTGTGTGGGGTGAGGAAACGATCCCCGATTGGATCCTTGCAAAAACAGCTCCCTTGAAAGGTTGTCGCGGCAGAAAAACACCATTCTCAACACCTCTTAAAAGTGTTTTATTGTGCTCTATACGCGCCTTTCGATAGAGAATGTAACTGTCGTGGCGTATAAACGGATGATCACCGCGAGAGAGGCGACAGGTTGCATCGCATAGGCTATTTGTCCACGTCGTCACATTCACGAGAACCTGGAGCCCATTGGTGCAGGGATCAGTGCAAATCACAAATAGGTGTTTGCGTTCTGGATCGTGATATGTGCCCGAGGGGATGAGTAGACTTACTTTTTTTCGCAGCATCTTCCAAACGTGCCGACATTAGCGCAAAGATGCGAATACTTCATCAATGCGCCGCTCGACTTCAATTTCATCGGCGAAAGTCTCTGCATCTGTGACACTGAGATACTTCATTACTCGCTCGTGGGGTATCGGCGTTGAACTGCCGAGCGGATCTTCCCATTCTGGACAGTTCTCGTGCGTCCAGTCCCGGATTTCGTACTTTTTCATGTGGCCAAATAGTTTCCAGACGACCTCAAGGCTAATTATTTCCTCATTACTTAATTCATCAAAGTCTTTGATCTCAAATTTCTTTGCGGCACCCACAGAGTAATCTACGCGCGGCTTTACGAAGGTATTCCAGTCATGATTGTCCGCATCCTGCATGCCGCTTATATAATTAAGCGTGATCGAGTTTACCGGACCATGTGGCATTGATACAAGGCGGTCATTGAGCACCGGGAATCCTGTACGCTCCATATGTTTTCGGTCAGAGAGATAAATGAGTTTCGCCAGCTTTAGCACAGGGATAGGCCGACCTTCTTTACAGGCGAAAAAAGCCACTACTTGTGCCGCTTTGCGCGTGTTGAACCATTCAAGTGTCATCTCAAGCTCCCGATCCAGTTAGTCATCTTGCACTTCATTATTTTAATATCGGGCTGAGCGGGGTGTCCTTGGCGGCGGGGATGGAGACCCGGCGGCGCGCGGTCTGGGCGGTCGAGCCGGGCGACTTGTCGAACTGGTCGGCAATCTGGCGCAGGAGCACGCGCATGTCGTGGACCTGGTCGATCAAAGCCAGAATGATCGGCACGGACTCGTCATTCACGCCCATGTCCTGCTGGAGTTCGTGGATCAGGCGCACCCGGGCAATGTCGATGTCCTGGAACATGGGCACGCCATTGCGGTGGGACGGGGTGACCCAGCCTTTGCAGACATAAGCCTCCACATGGGCCTGATCCACACCGTCAATGATGGTCATGAAGGTCTCGGGCTGGATCATGTCTGGTCTCCCTCCGCCGCTATCCACGTGGAGCGCGGGTCGTACTCGTTGCGCTTCTTCCAGCGGCTTATGAAGGTGTAGAGCTCCTCGTCCACGGTCTCCGGCAGCATGATCCGTATTGTCACGATCTGGTCGCCGGTCTCGCCCGCGTCCTGGCCCGAAGTGGCGTGAATGCCCTTGCCCTTGAGCCGCATGACCGCGCCGCTATTGATCCCTGGAGGGATACGCACGGGAATGGATCCATGCACCGTGGGCATCTGAAGTTCCGCGCCCAGCACCGCTTCGTAAAGCGTTAGCGGCAGATCAAGGCGGATATTCGACCCCTCCCGACCGAAATAGGGGTGGGGCTGAATGCGAATGCGCAGAAGGGCATCCCCCAGGGTGCCCGCCTTGCTCGCGTTTCCAAGACCCTTGAGACGCAGCACCTGACCATCCTGGACACCCGCCGGGATCTTTACATCCAGGGACCGGCCGTCATTCAGGGTGATCTTGCGGGCGGCCCCCTTGGCGGCGTCGATAAAGGGGATGTCCATGGCATAGCGGACATCCTGGCCGGCCTTGGCCTTCGGACCCATGGACGCGGGGCCGGTGAACAGGTCGGCAAACAGGTCCGCAAAATCCTCAAAGGCAGTGACCCGGTTCCAGCGGCTGTACTTGCCGCCTTCCGTGCCCTCGGCCTGGCCCCGGTAATAGGCCCGCTGGCGCTCCCCGGTGCCGTCGATCTCGCCATTGTCGTAGCGCTGGCGTTTCTCCGGATCGCCCAGGATGGCGTAGGCCGCAGAGATGTCCTTGAAGCGGACCTCCGCGTCTGTGTCGTTGGGGTTCAGGTCGGGGTGGTATTTCTTGGCCAGTTCCCGGTAGGCTGCACGGATTTCACCTTCACTCGCCGAAGGGCGCAGGCCCAGAACCTCGTACAGGTTTACCGTCATCCGTTGCTCCCGACCGCAGCACGTGGCCTCGGCGCTCTATTTGGCTTTCCCGGAGGGTCCCGGGCGCTCGGCGGTGACCAGGCGGCCCTGCTCCACAAGCCAGATTTCCCGCATGCCCTCCAGAAAACCACCCCTGTGGGTTACCATGACGACGGTTTTGCCGTCGCTCAAGCGGTTCAACGCCTTCATCACGTCTTCCGCCGTATCCCGGTCGAGGCCTTCCGTGGGCTCATCCAGGAGGAGGACGGGCGGGTTTTTCAGCAGAACCCGGGCCAGGGCGATCCGCCGGGCCTCTCCGCCGGAGACCTGGGCGCCGGTTTCGCCGACCCAGGTATCAAGCCCCATGGGCTGGGCGCGCACAAACTCTTCCAGGCCCGCAGCCCGTACCGCATCCCAGACATCGCTGTCGCTCGCATCCGGGCGTCCCAGAAGAATATTGCCCCGGATCGAGGCGGAAAACAGTTCCGTATGTTGGGACAGAAAGCCGATCCGGGCCCACAGATCCGCCTGGGGCAGGCGGCGCACATCAATGCCGCCAAGGTAGACCTTGCCCAGATCCGGGTCATAAAGGCGCATGAGCAAGGCCAGAATGGTGGATTTGCCGCCGCCGCTGGGGCCGACCAGGGCCACTTTCCGGCCGGCGGAAATCGACAGGGTCACCCGCTCAATGGCCGGTGGCCGGGGCCGTGTGCGTTCTTCCTCTCCCGCCATGGCCGGGTAGGAGAAGGTCACCGCCTCCAGGCGCAGATCATTGCGCCCCGGCGGATAGGCTTCCTCGTCCGGGGACGGGTCCACGACGCTGGGCCGGGCCCGGGCCACGCCGAGCAGCCGTCTGGCCGCTTCCCGGGTACGTCCCAGATCCTGGAAGGCCAGGGCCAAGGGGGCAACGGCCTCGAAACTGGCCAGGGCGCAAAAGGCCATCAGGGCCACCGCCGGGCCGTTGAGGTCGCCCTGGGCCAGGAGGGGCAGGGCCAACACCAGAACCACCACGATGGCCGCATCCGCCGTCAAACCCGTCAGAGCCGACGTAAAGCCCCGCAGCCGCCCCACGGACCGGCGCTCATCCAGGAGACGGCCCATGCTGGCGTGAATATCGTCCCGGCGGGCCGTGTCCGCCCGTCCGCAAATCAGATCCGCCAGACCCTGGACCGCATCCACCAGAACCGAACGGGTTGCGGCGGTCTCCACGGCGATGGCGGTGCCCATGGGCCGGCCCTGGCGGGCTGCCCAGAAGGGAACCAGGATCCCGGCAAAGGCCAGCAGACCGGCGACGGCCAGGGCAATCGTAGGCGCGATCTGTCCGATCAGGGCCGTCACGGCCACGGCGGTGATCAGGGCCACCAGGGTCGGGACCAGGATGCGCAGATAAAGGGTATCCAGGGCATCGATGTCCGAGGTCATCCGGTTGAGCATGTCCCCGGACCGCATGCCCGCAAGCTGGGAGGGAGAGAGGGGCAGGGCTTTGGCGAAAAACCAGCAGCGGACCCGGGCCAGGATGCGGAACGTCGCTTCATGGGTGGTGATCCGCTCCCCATAGCGCGACAGGATCCGGGTCACGGCAGCAGCCCGGATCGCGGCGCTGGGGGTGACGTAATTGAACACCAGGAGCGCTCCGGCCCCGCCGATCCCCGCCACGGCGGACGCGGTGATGAACCAGCCTGCCACGGAAAGCAGAACGATACTGGCTGTCAGTGTGATGAGGGTCAGCAGACCGCCCAGCACCATCCAGCCCTTGTGGCGGCCCATCAGCCGCAGGAAAAAGATCAGATCGCCCATTACGCGGCGCTGCCCCCGTCTTCATTCGAGCCGTCTTCATTCGAACTGTCCGGCTTTGAGCCGTCTTCCCCCAACATTCCCGGTGCGGACCGCAATGGTGCGCCCGCCGCTTCCTTGTCTTTGGTCTCTTTCAGTCTCGCCTCTTTTTCCCGGGGCGAGGGCGCGTCCAGGTGGCCGTTCTGGATGCGCACCACCCGGCGTCCAAGGGCCATCAGGGCCTCGGAATGGGTGACCAGAATGGCGGTGCGTCCGGAGACAAGCTGGCGCAGGGCCTGGATCACCATGTCTTCGGTTTCCCGGTCCAGATTGGCGGTTGGCTCATCCAGCAGCACGATGGGCGCATCCTTCAGGAAGGCCCGGGCAATGGCCACGCGCCGCGCCTGGCCGCCGGACAGGCCGAAGCCCCGTTCGCCCACTTCCGTATCGAGCCCCAAAGGCAGGTCCTTGGCGAAATCCATGACCCGGGCGGCCTCGGCCGCCTTGATGACCGCGGGGCTGGTGGGATCGCAAAGGCCCAGGGCGATGTTCTCGGCCAGAGTGCCATGGAACAGGTGGGGCCGCTGACTGGCCCAGGCCACAGACGCCTGGAGCCATTCCCGGTCCTCGGGCGTGACGGGCTGTCCGGCGATCATCACCTGGCCGTCCGTGGGCGCCTGAAATCCGAGCGCAAGATCGATCAGGCTGCTCTTGCCCGCGCCGCTGGGACCAGCAATGACCAGGGTCTCGCCCCGTTCGACAGTCAGGTTCACCTTGGCCAGGGCCTGCCGGCCATTGGGATAGCGCAGGGCCACATTCTCGAACCGGATTTCCGGGGAGGAGGCGAGGCGGGGCCGGGACGGGGTCTCGCCCTTCTTGCGCCGGGCCTGCCAGGCCTCTGGCGGCAGGATGGTCATGAGGGACTCGGCCGCGCCGATGGCCGCCGCCCGGTCATGATAGAACGCGCCCAGCTGGCGCAGGGGCTGGAAAAACTCCGGAGCCAGAAGGAGCACGAACAGACCGGTCTGGAGGGTGACACTGGCCACGGGACCGAAAGTGATGATCCCCATCAGGCCAAAGCCGATGTAAAGAGCCACCAGGGCCACGGCGATCGTGCTGAAAAACTCGAGCACCGTGGAGGACAGGAAGGCGATGCGCAGCACCCGCATGGTCCGCTTCCGGAACCCTTCGGCCACTTCCGCGATACCGTCGCGCTCCAGTTCCGCCTGACCGAAGAGTTTCAGGGTCGTCAGCCCCCGGAGCCGGTCCAGGAAATGGGCGCCCATGCGCTCCAGGGTCTCAAACTGGCGGGCACTCGCGGTGGCGGCTTTCATGCCGATCAGGGCCATGAAGAAAGGCACCAGGGGACCGGTGACCGCAAACAGGATCGCCACCAGCCAATTGACCTGGACCGTGGCCGCCAGGATCAGGAGGGGCACGGTGAGGGCAATGATCTGCTGGGGCCGATACCGGGCAATGTAGTTTTCAAGCGCCAGAACATGGTCGATAGCCGCCGTCGCCACGGAGCCGGTGTCCCGTGTGCGGGTGAAGGCGGGACCGGCGGTGAGGATCTGGTGCATCATCCGTTCATGGACCCTGCCCGCCACCCGGCGGGCCGCACCGGCACCGGCAGCTTCCTGGAGGTAGACCAGGACGGCCCGGGCGAGGATGGCGGCGCCGAGAATGGTGAGCCATTGGGTCAGCTCGGTCAGGGACTGTTTTTCCGCCACCGCTAGATAGACGATCGTGGAGAGGGCCCAGGCCTGGATGATGAGGGCCGCACCCTTCAGGGTCCCGGCAATGGCTGCCATCCAGATATGGATCCGCCCGGCGCTGGCTGCCCGCTTGAGCCATTGGCCAGCGGCACGCCTGCGAGCCTTGAGCATCTCATCCCGGGTGGGAGGGCTGCTCGCTTCTCCGCTTTGATCCCGGTCTCTATCCTGAGACTTGGCATGACTTTTCGCCTGGCCTTCAGGTCGGCTTTGGGGGCGGCGTTGGCCCCTGGCCGGCTGCCCGGCCCGCCGGTCTGCAGCGCCGTCCGGGGCTGTAATGTCGGTCACGCTCATTGCGCGGTTTCCCTCCAATCCCCTGCAAGATCCTGATCGCCGGAAAGGCCCTGGCCCAAACCCGGCACCCGATCCGGCCTCCGGACGGTGCTCCCTGGCCCATTCCGGATCCTGCCTCCACTCGACCCCCTGGTCTTATGATGGGCAGGGTCACTCATAGCGTGCTTCGCCCCATTTGGGAGGGGGGCGCGGGTCCATAGGTTGCCCGGCGCCACAACCACTCCAGGGGCCCCTGGGAAAAGCGGCTCAGCCATAAAGGGGACCAGATCAACTGCACGGCCCACACTCCTGCAACCAGAAGGGCCAGTTCCACCAGGGTCAAAGCTCCGAACAGGTCGAAGCCGTACATCAGGATCGTCGCGATGACAGATTGGGCGATGTAGTTGGTGAAGGCCATGCGCCCCGCCGCCGCCAGAGCCCGGCGGGCAGAGCCAAGCCACCCGAGACGCACGATCAACAGAACCAGCCCCATCCAGCCTGCCGCGACCGCGAGGCTGCCCACGTAATTGAACAAGAACCCCATGCCGAGACTGTCAATCATGGACCAATCGCGGGCCGCGCTGTAATCCACCCCCGCCATGACCACAGGCAGCCCCAGTGCGAAACCGGCCACGGCGAGGATGGCATAGAAAGCGGCGGAACGTGCTCCGGTCAAAACCCCGGTTTTGTAAAGCGCCATGCCGATCGCCATCACCCCCGCCGTGCGCCAGCCCACGGAGGTCAGAAAACCGCCGGTCTGCATCCCCACTGCCGTGATGATGTTCTCAGAAATTTGATCGAAGATGCTGCCTTCAGCGCGCAGGGCGATCTGGGCCTGCAAGGCCTGGGCATCGGGCTGCCACGCCTGGGCGATGATGTCCGCCTGCTGGGCGGGCGGCGCAAACCGTAAGGCCTCGATGAACAAGGTGTTGATCAGGCCGCCGACCGCAATGAGCACCAAGCCAGTGATCCAGAGGGTGCTCGCGCGCCATTCCCGCATGCCGCCCACAATCAGCCCGCACAAGGCGTAGGTGACAAGAATGTCTCCGGGCCAGATCAGGTAGGCGTGGATCAGCCCGAACACCAGCAGCCACAGCATGCGGCGGGTATGGCGGCCCCGTTCGGACCGCTCGGCCATGAGGACGATCCCCGCGCCGAAAAGCATGCTGAACAGGGTGACGAATTTGTAGGCGACCAGAACATGGGTGGCGTACCAGACCACCCATTCCGCCCCCTCCAGCGGTCCTCGGATCGGGTCCAGGGCGGTGGGGTTCAAATAGAAGGTCTCCGGCAGGGCGAAGAACCAGATATTGATCGCGAAAATGCCCAAAACGGCAAAACCGCGCAGCACATCCAGGCTCTCAAGGCGGCCAGAGGGACCCACGGGGCGGGATTGCCCCGCTGCACCGCCGGAAACCGTCTGCATGTCCGAAACCTGCATGCCTGAACCCTGTATGCCTGCATCCGCGGGCGCTGACGCCATCACCCTGATCCCCTGCGGACCTGATCCCCTGCGGGCCTGATCTACTGCGGGCCTGATCTCCTGCCCGCCTGATCCCCAGCCCAAAAGCGGGCGCTCCAATTCAAAAGGCCCTCATCCCGGGAGGGCCCTTGGATACTGCGCGTGATCTCCCTGCCGCTCCGGTCTGTCTCCGCTGCCGGACCGGGCCTTGGGCGACCTCCTGCCCGAAACGCCCATTGTCGCATCGGGGGAATCACCATTCGCACGACTATACCTCCAAGGAGGCAGGCCCGGCCATGGCTGGCGGGTTATCTGTTTACCTTCTCAGCCCTGGCCCTGCCCGACAAACCGTTCATGACGGGCAACACGCATCGGCCTTCTGCCCTGGCGGGTGCCAGCGTGTGCGGCCCGGCGCTTGAGCAAGGCGGCACCTGGTGCCATCTCTCCCACAGTTGGAATTCAGGAGTGTCCGGCAGTTTGCCTGACCGGGCGGGAGGCAATCATGGGCGACAGCCAGCCGATCAATGATCTCTACAGCCGGGAAATCCTGCGCCATACGGCGGCTCTCGGGCGCCTGGGTGTGTTGGAGAACAGGGATGCGCGGGCAAGCCGTGTCAGCCGGGTCTGCGGCAGCCGGGTCCAGGTGGATCTGAAACTGAAGGACGGCGTCGTGGCGGATTATGCCCAGGAAGTGGAAGCCTGTGCCCTCGGGCAGTGCGCGGCATCGATCATGGCCAGGGAAATCGTCGGCAAGACCCCCAAGGACCTGCGCCGACTGCGGGACACCATGGAAACCTTGTTGAAATCCAGCGGCCCGGCACCGGAGGGGGCCTGGGCGGATCTGGGGCTTCTGGCGGCAGTGCGGGATTATCCCGCCCGCCACGCCTCGGTCATGCTGGTGTTCGATGCGGTCACGGGCGCCCTTGATGAGATCGAAGAGGCTTGAGGACTGCCGGTTCCGGCTCGCGTCGGTGTTTCAGCCACCCACGCCAAGAGACAAAAACGCCCCCGGCAGAACCGGGGGCGTTTCGTTGAATGGCTTTAGGGCAGATGGCGGGCGTGCCTCAGTTGCCGCCGCCACGGCCCGGGATCAGGTCCCCAAGACCGCCGGGAATGCGGTCGCGGATCTGGTCTTTGACCGCACCCGACAGAATGGCTTCAGGGGTGGGCAGAGCAGGCCGGACACTGACCCAGGGTCCGCGCACGGGAATGCCGGAGCTGCACAGGAATTTCGTGATCCGGCTCATATCGCCGGAGCACTGGTTCGGTTTGATCAGCAAATCCAGGGTCTGGTTGACCATGTTGATCTCGCCGGTAATTGCCAGGCCCTGAACCGGGGTCACGAAGTTGATGTTCGTGTCCGCAACACCGTTCACGGTGTTGAAGGCACCGGTGATGCTCGCGAAATCCGTGCTCAGCTCTTTCGGACGGGACAGGAACTGGGACACGCCCTGGATCTGATCGTCCTTGATCGCATTGAGCTGGGAGGCCAGCACAAGACCGTTGGCGATGACCGCAATGGCGCGGCCAAGCCGGTTGGCTTCGTCCACCTGGTCCAGGCTGCCGAACAGCTTGCCGTCATTGAAGGACAGTTCCGTCTTTCCGTTCAGGCCCCGGACGAAGGAGGCCTGGGAGGCGCCCCGGGTGGTGATGTCCAGTTCCATGTCGCCCAGACCGGTGATGATGCCGCTGCCGATGAGGTCCGCGAACATGGGGCGGGCCTGGATGGCGTTGAGGTTCATCCGGTTGGTGATCCGGGCCTGGGCCTGGGTGGCGTCCACTTCCGTGAAGATGCGGCCGCCGCCTTCGTAAATGTCCATCTCACTGAGATTGAGGGTCAGAACGCCGCCCTGAACCTTCAGGTCCCCGGCGCTTGGGCCCATGCGCAGGGTGGAGGTCTCCAGCCCGTCCATGGACATGGTGATGTCGGCTTCGAAGTCCCGCAGACCGGAGAAATCGATAGGCTCGTCGCTCCAGCCCTGGGGGGCATTCTGGGTATTGCTCACCTGCCGCACTTGCGGGGCGGCATTGGCCTGCTGTTCCGAAGCGCCCTCATAGGGACGGGTATCGACCTTGTTGAGCTTGAGGTCGCCGGTGACTTTCGGCACCCGGCCGCCGAGATTGGCGGCCACTTCGCCCTCACCCTTGATGTCGTCGAAGGTGACATTGGCATTGTTGAACGCCACCACGGCATTGGCCGCCTCAAGGGTGCCGGAGACCGCCAGTTCCTCAAAGCCTTCCCCGTCTTCCATGGGCTGGCCCGCCCAGGCGCTCAGGCGGCGGAGCGAGGGAATGGTTACGGAGGCATCCCCCGCGGCCCGCACCGGCAGATCCTCGTTATTGTCGCTCGCCGCGTTACCGGCGAATTGGGCATTGATCAGCTCAGAGGACAGATCGAAACGCACACCCGTATTCGTGCCGTCCATGAACTGGCGCGGGCTGTCGATCCGGGCATCCACGGAAAGGGCCTCGCCATTGTAAGTGGCGCCGCCATTCATGGTGAGGGGACCGTCCAGGCTCGGCAGACCGATAGAGAGATTGATGTTCTCCGCGGTCTGGCGCTCGTTGGTGGCGCCGTCCAGATAGCTGATCCGGCCGTTCACCAGCCGCACATCGCCCAGGCTGATATCGTTTATGCCCTGATCCTGCCCGCCGGATGCGGGCTGGCTGGCTTCCTGGCCGGAGCCGCCTTGCTCATTCGATACGTCCCGTACCGAGGCGTCGGCGCCGCCCTGGGGTTCGAATTCCCAGTTGCCCTTGCCGTTGCGGTCCGTCTCCAGATTGATCTGGGGCTCTTCCAGAACAAAACTCGAGATCTTGACCTGCTGACCGAAGATGAAGGGCAGCACCTCGATGCCAACGGACAGGGTTTGCACGGTCGCCAGGTGCTCCGCCTCGCCCCACTCCGCGTTGCTGAGCTGAACATCGGAGACCTTAAGAGAAATCGGCGGCAGCAGGGACAGGTTGATGTCGCCGCGGATGGTCAATTCCCGGCCCGTTGCGTCCCGGGCGGCGTTGGTGATCTGGGTGCGGTACACTTCGCCGGGGATGAAGAACGGGATGATCACTGCGGCTGCGACCAGCAGAACGATCAATCCCAAAAGAAAAAGTAGAATACGGCCGACCATGACGGTGTCCTCCGAATTGACGGTCAGGGAATTCTGTATTTTGCCCGCACCCTATCAAGATTGCCGCACAATGACAGCCCGCTTCTGAGCGGGACCCTTCTCTCTGATGGTGTGTTGCCATGCGCCGCGTCTTGATGCGCCAACAAACCCAGAGGACGTGGCTCTCCATTATCTGCGCACCCATCATCCCTTGCGTTCGGGCCCATTTCTGATAATGATTTGCAAAGTCATAATTGAAGGCCTCGGATCCGGGCCGAATTCGGGAAGGAGTACCGTCATGGCGGGTGGGATACGGAAATTGAAAGCCTTTGGGCGTCTCAGGGATTTCGGGCGGCGGCTGACTGCCGGGCGCGCGTTCTCGGTCATCGCGGCGGGTGCGCTCGGGCTCTGGGCCGGACTGGCGGACACGACAACCGCCAGCGCGGAAGGGGTGGTCAATCTCTACTCCTCCCGCCATTACGACACCGACGAACGGCTCTACACGGATTTCACCGAAGCCACCGGGATCCAGGTGCGCCGGATCGAGGATCGGGCGGATGTGCTGCTCGCCCGTCTGAAGGCGGAGGGGCGCAATTCTCCGGCGGATGTGCTGCTGACCACCGATGCGGGCCGTCTGTGGGCGGCGGTCGAAGCGGATCTGCTCCAGCCCGTGGATTCCGAGGCCCTCAAGGCCCGGGTGCCCGAAGCCCTGCGGCACCCTGACGATCTCTGGTACGGCTTTTCCCAGCGGGCCCGGGTGATCTTCTACGCCAAGGACCGGGTGGATCCTGCGCCGGTGAAGACCTACGCGGATCTGGCCCGGCCCGACTACAAGGGCAAAGTCTGCACCCGGAGCAGCAGCAACATCTACATGCTCTCCCTGATGGCATCGGTGATTGCCAATCGCGGTTCCGAGGCAGCCCTGGACTGGGCGAAGGGGGTCTGGGCGAACCGGGCCCGGGAACCCCAGGGCGGTGACACGGATCAGTTGCGGGGCATTGTCTCCGGCGAATGCGATCTGGCCATCGGCAACACCTATTACCTCGCCCGTGCTTTCCGCCTTGATGTGCGTGGCCTCGCGCACCCGGACCAGACCGGCCAGATCGGGATCATCTTCCCCAATCAGGAAACCACCGGCACCCATGTGAACATTTCCGGCGGCGGCGTGCTGCGGAACGCCCCCAACCGGGAAAATGCCGTGAAGTTCCTGGAATATCTGGCCACGGACCAGGCCCAGACCTATTTCGCCAGCGGCAATGACGAATACCCGGTGGTGGAGGGCGTGGCCCTCAGCGCCACGGTCTCCCAACTGGGCGCCTTCAAGGCCGATACCCTCAATCTCTCCGTTCTCGGCGAGAAGCAGGCCGAAGCCCAACGGACCTTTGACGCTGCGGGCTACAAGTAAAACCAGCCTGCGGCCGGGCCTCATCGATTGGCCCGGCCTCCTCCCGGAAGTGTCCGCGTTCCCGCCGCAAAGAGGGCAGGGACGCGGATCAGTACTCAATAAGACCAACCTCTTATGCGCCGGGGCCGCCGTCTTGGCAGACTTCCGTGCCGGGCCTATAGCTTGATGTTCATCAAGTCAGGCATTGAAACCGGCGGAGGTGGTCATGGTTGGACTGACGCGTGTTTTCTTTCTGCTGGTTCTGCTCCTGGCAGGGGTGACCGGCGAAAGTGTCGATGCTTTTGCCCAGGGTGACGGTGGGCAGAGCGCTCAGCCAGGCGATAACGGCGGTGCTCCGTCCTCTGCTGAAACAGGGCAGGCGACGGATGCGGCCGGTGATCAGCGCACTAAAAATCCCGGCGATGAGGATCATCACGGCAAATATGAGCAACTGATCGACGATCTTTTGATGCTTGCCCTGATCACCCTGATCCTGGAGCAGGCCTACACCACCCTGTTCAATTCCCGCCGTTTTGCCGCCTTCCTGGAAGGACAGGCCTTCAAGACCCCCTTCATCATCATCTCGGCCCTTGTGGTGACCAATGTGGTCGAGATCAACATTCTGGCCAGTGTGATGGAAGGCTTCGGGGAACCCTTCCCCGATGGCACCTTCCCGACCGGCCTGGGCTTCCTGCTGACAGGGCTGGTGCTGGCCGGAGGCAATGATGCGGTCTACCGGATTTTCAGTGCAGTGAATCTGCGCAAACCGTCCGAAGGCCGCGCTTTCGTCAAACAGCAGCAGCGCACCATGGCCAAAGTGCGCATCGAGATGCCCCCGTCCAAGTTTCCGCCCCTCCATTCCAGTGACGATTGGGCCCATGTTCTGGTGGACGGGGCAACGGTCCGCTCCTTTCCCCGCCATCAAGGGGGCGTCATTCTCTATCTGGATCCGAAAGTGAAAAAGCAGACTTCGGAGCATGGCGAGACCAGGGAGCCGGTGGAACAGACCATCCAACTCAAATACCGGGACAAGGACGGGGAAACCCAGGAAACCGCCGTCGAACGGCACAAGCTGATGGCCCAGTCGGATATCATCATTGTCTTTCAACCGGCGGATTGAACCTGATCATAAGGTAGGCGATCAGCCTCAGATGATGGTTGCGCCGGGACGGGACCGGGCAATGGTCCGGGACAGGATGATCACCGGGCCGATGCCGGCGGCGACAATCACCAGGCACGCCGTGGAGGCTTCCGCCAGCCGTTCGTCGGAGGCGAACCGGTAGGCCTGGGTGGCGAGCGTGTCGAAATCGAAGGGCCGCAGGATTTTCGTGGCCGGAAGCTCCTTCATCACCTCAACGAATGTGATCATCGCGGCGGTGAGCAGTCCCGTGCTCAGAATGGGTACATGAACACGCCGGAGGGTTTCCCCGGGGCGCGCCCCCAGGGTCCGGGCGGCGGCTTCCATATTGGGGGTGATCTGGGTCAACCCCGCCTCCACGGACTGGAGCGGAATGGTCAGGAAACGGACCGTATAGGCATAAAGCAGGGCGGCGATGCTCCCGGTCAGCACCAGTCCCGTCGAGACGCCGAACAGGTCCCGGAAAGCCGCATCAATGGCATTGTCGAAGGTGGCCAGGGGCCAGAGGATGCCCACCGCGATCACCGTGCCCGGAAGCGCGTAACCCAGACCGGCCAGCCGTCCGGTCCATGTGCCGATCGGGCCCCCTTGCAGCCGCCGTGCATAGGCCAGGATCAGCGCGACCCCGGTGGTGATCACCGCGCTCAGGCCCGCCAGGGTCATGGTGTTCCAGGTCAGGGTGAGATAGCGGGGGGCAAACAGGTCATGGCCCGCCGTCGCATTGAGCGAGATCAACAGGCACAGCGGGATTACAAACCCGATGGCCACCGGCAGGGCACATGCGGTGAAGGCCCCCGCCTGGGCGAGGGGAGAGAGGCGGTAGCGGGACAGGGTGGTGTAGCGCCCTCTTGTGTCGTCATACCGGGCCTTGCCCCGGTTACGCCGCTCCAGCACCAGAAGCAGGATCATCACGCTCAGCAGGGCCGCCGAGAGTTGAACCGCCAGAAGCCGGTCCCCCATGGACACCCAGACCCGGTCGATTCCCGTGGTGAGGGTCGGCACGCCGAAATGGGCCACGGCTCCGAAATCCGCAAGGGTTTCCATCAGCGCCAGGGCCAGACCCGCCACGATCGCCGGCCGGGCCATGGGCAGGGCCACCCGGGTGAAACTTGCCCACGGCGTGGCACCGAGCGACCGGCTGGCTTCCAGGATCGACACAGACTGGTGGAGAAAGGCCGCCCGGGTCAGGAGATAGACGTAAGGATAGAATGCGGCGCTGAAAATCAGGATGGCCCCTTCCCGGGAACGGATTTCCGGGAACCAATAGTCCCGGGGTCCCCAGCCGGTGACCGCCCGCAAAGCCGTCTGGACCGCTCCCGGGTGGTGCAGAAAATCCGTGTACATATAGGCGAGCACATAGGCCGGAACCGCCAGGGGCAGGACAAGGGCCCATTCAAACAGCCGCCGTCCTGGAAAGGCGCACATGGTGACGAGCCATGCGGTACCGACGCCGATGACCGTGACACCGGTTCCGGTGCCCAGAGCCAGCAAGAGGGAGTTGAGGGCCATTTCCCCAAGAAGCGTGTCCCGGACATGGGGCCATGCCCCGTCGGGACCGCTACTGACACCGAAAACGGGCGCGAGCAGACTTGCGAGAATGCCCAGAATGGGCAGGGCGATGAGCCCGCCCAGAACCAGAGCCGCCCCGGACAACCAGCGAAGCTGTCCCTTCCGCGCACTGAGTGCCCCTGGGGGCACGGATCGAGGCGCGGTGGCGGGGAGGGGAGCCGCCCGGTTGGCGGAACCGGCGCGATCCGGGGAGGGGCCAAAAGGGCGCGCTGTGTCGGTCATCCTGGCGCTCCCCTCATGTGGTCCCTGTTTCTGGCCTTATGACCAGATTGACGCTGTTCCGTGAGGATCAGTCTTCTTCGCTGGCGCCTGCGTCGCCCATGAGACCCTGGGTGTAGCTTGCAAGGCCGATGCGGTCGATCAGGTCAAGCTGGGTCTCGATCCAGTCAATGTGCTCTTCCTCGGACTCGAGGATCCGCACAAAGATTTCCCGGCTGACGTAATCTTTCGACTGCTCGCAGTACTCCACCGCTTCCTTGTAGAGCGGGTGAGCGCGCTGCTCGAGTTTCAGATCGCATTCCAGGCAATCCTTCACATCCTCACCGATCATGAGCTTGTCCAGGTCCTGCAGGTTCGGCAGGGCGTCCAGAAACAGGATGCGTTCGATGAGAACATCCGCATGCTTCATTTCGTCGATGGATTCGTGATAGACCTTGTCCGCCAGCTTCATCACGCCCCAGTCCTTCAGCATGCGGGCATGGAGGAAATACTGGTTGATGGCGGTCAGCTCCTGTTTCAGGGCCAGGTTGAGATACTCAATGACTTTGGGATCGCCTTTCATGGTGCTCGGTCCTTGCTGAAAAGGGGCAGGCTGCCCATGACGGGTCCTGACCAAAGGAAACAATGACGGGGCTGCGGGCCGGATCTTCCGTGTCCTCGCCCTCGACCTGACCGGCAGGCTGAGAGGGGCGGGGATGGGACGGGATCGAGGGCGCCAGCAGCCTTCAACGCGCCATGGTTAGGCCAGGATACCGTGGCTTGGCAACGCAGGATATGTCTCATCCGCCCACGAAAACACGAGGTTCTTTGCGAATGCGCGGCAAAGGCGCCGCCTCTGAAAGTAATTTGCACCAGGAACGTCGCAAGCCCCGCTCATCAGCCGGTCCGACCGTGGCACTGGTGGCCGTGACATCCGCCCGGCCGGACCATTGCCGGTCCGCGATTTGGTCCTGTCGGAGGCTTGGCCGGGGCCGGGATTTTGAGGGGTGAGTCTGAAGGTCAGGCGCCGCCCTGCTGGGTGCCGTCACGGCTTCCCGCAGCAACAATCTCTGCCACCATGCCCAGGCATTTTCCGCAGCGCGGCTTGCAGCCCAGGCTCTGATACACCTTCACAATGCTTGTCTCGCCGTCATTGACAACCCGGCGCACATCCTTCTCACGCAAGGCATGGCAAATACAAACATACATGGGTCCGGTTCTCCCACTGCCGAGGCGCAGGTCTGCCCCGAGCGGGCCCTCGCCTTTGTGGGATGTATTTGACCACGATGGATTGTTTTTGCAAGTCATTCTTAGTGCCGCCCCTCCCGGATCCTCATCGGATCAGACCGGCGCTTCCTCCCGTGGAAGCTGGACCTCCACAATGGTGCCCTCGCCCTGGACACTCCGCAAGCTCAACTGTGCCCCATTGGCTTCGGCCAGGGCCTTGGCCAGGGGCAGTCCGAGACCCAGGCCCTTGCTTTCCACAAGCCCCGGGCCGGCGGAAGGACCCTGGTCGGGACCGTCCCGGCGGGTGCCGGTCAGGGACAGAACCTGCTCCAGGGTTTCCCGGCTCATACCGTCCCCTGTGTCACTGACCCGCACCAGAACCTGACCGTCGGCTGTGACATGGGCGGTGACGCTGACCTTGCCGCCGGGCGGGGTGTGGCGGATCCCATTGGTCAGGATGTTGAGCAGCACCTGGCGCAGGGACCGGCCATCCCCGTGCACGAGGGGCAGGTCTTCCGGCGGGCCGGCCTCCAGGATCACGGCACTGTTGGCGGCCAGGGGCTCCACCATGGTGGTGCAGCTTGTGATCAGCCCCGCCACATCCACGGGTCCGGGATCCAGCACCATGCGGCCGGTCTCGATCCGGGACAGGTCCAACAGGTCCTCCACCAGGGAAAGGGCATGGTGGCCCGCTTCGAAGACATGGCGGGCATAGGCCTCGTAGCGGGGATTGCCCACGGGCCCGAGACCGCCCTTGAGCATCAATTCCGCAAAGCCGATGACGGCGGTCAGGGGGGTGCGAAGCTCGTGGCTGACCCGGGCGATGAAATCGGTCTTGCGCCGGTTCTGGGCCTCGGCCTGCTCTTTCGCGTCGGTCAGGTCGGCCTGGGTCTTGTGGGCCTCGGAGAGGTCCCGGACAAGGACGCAGTGACGCGGCGGCGTTGACCCTTCAATGGGTCCTCCCCGCAGTTCCACGGGCAAAGGCGGTTCGTCGGCGGTGAAGGGCGCGAGGTGAAGGGTGCTCACACCGCCGGTCGGGCCCGGGTTGCCCAAAATCCGGGAAAGCCCGTCCCGGTCCTCGGGCATGACCAGTTCAGCCAGTGCCAGTCCCTGAAGCGCCTCCTGGTCCCGCCGCAACAGCCGCTGGGCGCTTGGGTTGGCCGCCGAGATGCGCCCGGCGGAATCGACAATGAGCAAGGGAAGCCCAATGGCGGTGATCAGGGCGCTCAAGGGCGCGCCTTTCCGCCTCGGCGCTCCGTCTCCGGCCGGTGCGGTGTAATCCGGTGCTGCCCCCAGCATCTCCACCAGAAGGCCCATGCGCCCTTTCCGGATCTCCTGGGCCCTGATGCGGCAGAGCGCATGGATGCCCAGCCGGTTGCCCGCCATGAGCCGCAGTCCCTCCACGAGACTGTCACCGGGTTTCATCCGCCTGCTCAGGGCTTTCAGGGCGAGGAGCATCGGATCATGGGGATTGAATCTGGCGTCGAGCAGATCGCCGAGATTGTCGGCCTGCCAGGACCGGATGGCCTGGGGATCAGCCCAGAGAATGGCCTGGCTTTCCGGGTCGAGAAGCCAGGAACCGGCCAGGGGTGTAGCGGCGTCCTGATCCGCCTGCCGGCCTGGGGTCGCCCCGGCGGCTGTGGCGGCCTGGGAGCGTTGCGTCCCGTGGGAGGATGTGTCCGGGGCAATGCCTGCGTAACTGTCCGGCTCATGGGTGGCCATGGCCGGGCCGAGGGCGCCGGATCTGTCCAAGTCTGGTTCGTGCACGGTCACGTTTTCCCCTTTCAGCCGGGCCCCAATCCCCTGCCGGAATTCTTTGGCGCCCCATTCCGGGACGGTCCCGGTATGACACATGGCCCGGCGCCAATCTTGCATGGTTAATGGTTCAGATCAGCCCATGCCGGTGCCGGGTGTCTCAGGGGGGCACTTTACGCTCACCACCTGGGCAGCAAGGGGCATACCATGTCCCCAGGGGCGTCATCATGGAATGGGCGTAAATGGCACGCACCGTTGAATAAAACGGGGCTGACCGAAACAGAAACCGCGAGCAAAAAGAGGGCGGGAGCCTCGGCACCCCCCAAGGGCAGGGGCGCTCTTGAGAAGATCTGGAGGGGAGTGATGGGGATGGAGGGGAGTGATGGGGCATAGATCATCGGGACGGCCGGAGGGGGGCGGACATGGTGGCCAGTTCGCGGATCCCGGGCTTTACTTCATGCCCGGCTCCAGCCTGAGCCTCTGGCGTCCGGGCCCGAAGCGGTTCGATCCCATGACCCGGACCTGGCGGGATGGGGAGCCGGCGGGCAAGGGCGCGGAAGCGGTTTCACCGGAAACCGCCGTGGTCTGGCTCCAGCGCAACAGCGGCTACCGGTTACGTGCGCCCGTTGCGGTGATCGGTGCCCGGGATGCAGCACCTGGGGACCTCCAGATCGCGGAACAGGTGGGCCATGACCTGGCAAAGCTGGGGCTTGTGGTCCTCACCGGCGGCAAAGGCGGTGTGATGGAAGCCGCAAGCCGGGGCGTGGAAGACGCCGGGGGACTGTCCATCGGCCTGCTGCCGGACGACCATTGGAGCGGGGCCAACGGCCATGTGGGGGTGCCTTTGGCGAGCGGCCTGGGCCCGGCGCGTAATGCCATCATCGCCCGATCCGCATTCGCCCTGATCGCCATTGCCGGGGGCTATGGCACCCTGTCGGAAATCGCCCTGGGACTTCAATTCAACCGGACGGTTTTGTCCCTGCCCAGCGCCCCCCAGGTGCCCGGCGCGATTTTCTGCGATGACTGGCCCGGCGCCCGTTTCATCCTGTGCAAGACCATTCTGGGCTTGTGAAAGCTATTTCCGCGCCGCCTGGATGGCCTGGGCGGCAGCCTGGAGATCTTCGGCGATGTCCAGGGCCTCTTCCGGGGTGAAATCCATCGGCAGGTCCACCCCCGGTGCACTGACATAAATGCGCACCATCCCCTGATCCGTCGCGCCGATTTGCAGATCGGCGGCAATGTCGCTCGGGTCGTTCAATCCCATGGTCCCACTCCTTCCCAGTGTCTGAGGCCACTCTGATGCGTCCGGGAGAGTACCCGATCAGAACACTTTCAGGGGACGGCCTTTGTGGGAGGAGCGGGCGGGCGCTTTATCCGGTGAAGAGGTTTCCTCCGTACCGGCGGGATCTGTGGGCGGTGGCGGGCTCGGCAGATGTGCCGGGGGATCCAGGGGGACATTGGGCTCGCCCGGACCGTCGATCAAAGAGTGGTCGGCGAACCGGATCAGCCAGTCCCGGTTCTTCCAGGCCCGTACATGCTGAGCCGTGCGTCGGGGATCGGAGACCGGGCGCTGGGGCGGACGGTTGCGCAGAGCCTGAAGGCACAGGCCGAGGGGATGGTCGAGCCGGTCCTGAAGGCCAATCCATTGGGCCACCAGATCCGCCATGGGCTGGGCCATGGGGCCGAAACCGGTCCAGGGACGCCCGCCGCCCAACAGGTAGAAGTGCCGGTAGCCGGGCAGCACCGCATGGCTCTGGAGCTGCATGACCTGGCCGATCTGCGGACACAGGTCATCGGGCAGAAACGGGAAGGCCAGATTGTAGCCCGTCGCGCAGATCACCACGTCGAAAGCGCAGGCGCCGCCCAGCCGGTCCGCCCCTTCAAAATTGGCGTAACTGCCTTCAAACCCGCGTACTTCCCGCTTCACCGTGACACGGCCCGCGGAGATATGCTCCAGAACCTCTCCGCCGATCACCGGGTCCCGGTCGAACAGATCCGTCTCCGGAGCAGGCAGGCCATAACGGCTGTAGGGCCCGTTGATCACCCGCACCACACTCTTGATCAGCATGCGCCGGACCGTGAGGGGCAGGGGCAGGTTCATCCAGTCGTGAATGGGCTGGCCCAGCAGAAAACGGGGCAGGATGTGGCTGGCACCGCGCAGGCTCCAGGTGGTGGCCTGGGCAACCCGGGCCGCCTCGCAGACCACATCGCAGCCGGTGGTGCCCCCGCCGATCACCAGCACCCGTTTGTCCCGGAGCTGGGTCGGGTCGGCGAAATCCCGGGCATGGAGGTAATCCCCCGTGAAGGTGCCCGCGATCAGGGGCCAGCGGGCGGCCCAGGCCTGACCGGAACACACAAGCACGCCCTTGTAGAGGGCTCGGCGCCCGTCGTCGAAGGTGACTTCCCACAAATTGTCCTCAGCCGGGCGGACCCATACCACCTTGGTCCCGAACTGGATGGCATCGGTCAGGCCGTGGGCCGCGGCGTAGTGCTCCAGATAGGCGCGCACCTGATGGGGCAGGGGAAACAGGGGCAGGGACGGGTCCATGGGAAACCCGGGGAAGGCCATTTGATGGCGGGGGGTGGTGGCCCGGGTGCGCGGGCGCATCCCGTGGCGCCAGATCCCGCCGGGGCCCGCGTCGGCTTCCACATGCACATAAGGGATCTCCCGGGCCCACAACGCCCGGGCCGCGGCAAGGCCCATGGGACCCGCTCCGATAATGAGCATCTTTTCGTCTTCAAAGACGATATCGGTCACCGCAAGGCTCCCAAGGGGGCCGGTCCGGGCCTGGCTTGATGGCTCCGGCCGTTCCGGCCCTGTCCCAACCGGCGCGTTGCCGTATGCCGGACCTTCAATACATGATCATTCGGGCATCGGCTCTGGGGGAGGCTTTGGCCAGTTACAAACCGGCCATGTTTTCCCGTAAATGTCCAAGGACGGGCGGCTGTGGCATCCTTGCCCCATGGGCAGGGTAATCCCATGCCAAGGGCGGCCCCGTTCCATAATGGATCGGGGCAGGGGAGATCCTTCGATTTCCAGGCCTTGCAACCGCCCGGCTGTGACGGTATGTGTACGGGTCTCGCAGGCCTGCGGGCCCGCCTCCCAGTGCAGCTGTAGCTCAGTCGGTTAGAGCGCTAGATTGTGGATCTAGAGGTCCCCCGTTCGAACCGGGGCAGCTGTACCATTTCAATCACTCAGTTAAATCGTCAGCCGTTGCAGTTTGCCTCTGGATCTCTATTTGGGGGTCGCATCCGATGACTTGCCCCTGGTGCAAAGGGGGTGGCTCGTGTCCTTCTACACGCCAATGTACCGAGCGCCGACGGCTTGAAGCCCAGAACCCGCAGCTTCGGCCGTTCAGATGGCGCCCTGCGGCCCGGTTTTGGACTTCACAAAGGGGATGTCGGATGAGATTTCAAATCACGGTCGTGCCGACAAAGTGGGACCACCCCGGTTTACTCCCGATCGAGCCATGGATGAAAGTATGTTGAAATGGCGGGCACCGATAGATGGTCCCGTTCGGATAAGCAGTACGGGTTGAACTTGCAACAAGGTGTAGCTTTGCGGAGACATGGAAACACGCAGGTTTCGTGAAATTGTCAAAGAGGTCTGTACGGTCAGGTTGTCTGCACTCGGCTTTTCCGGTGCGGAAGCCACGGACCACGGTCAGGTTTTTGCGTCCGATCGTGTTTCCATCACGTTTTCGACTTGGGATGAGGAGCTCTGGATCGAATTCGGTCTTCTCGATCCGGCTATCGAGTATTTTGGATCCTATCGAACATTCTCTCTTATCGATATTGCGGCTCTGGAAAACCTGAAGAAGGTTAATGACTGGAGTTTCGTCATTGATGGCGCGGGTGCCTTAAGAATCACTTTGGAAAAATGTTTGCGCTTGTTCAGTGATGCGTTGCTACACTATGTCATGGGTGATATTGAGTGTTTCAGGCGTTTAAGTTTCTATTCGGAAGTTCTTCATCTCCATTATAATTTCAGGATTTCAGATGATTTTTATAAGCGGGAATATGTAAAGCGCATTGCAAAGCTTTCATTCTTGGGCTTCGATTTGGGATACCACAGCCTGGTTGTGTTGGCCTTGGAATGCATACAGGGTTATTTAGGGCAAGAAGAATTGGAGTTGCTTGAAAGAGCGCGGAAGCTGTCTGTGGAATAGATCTGGGATCGTATTGGTTTGCCTGTCAGCGTTGAGGTTCCGATCCGAATGGGAATTCAATGTTCTGATTGTAAGATCAGTGCAAGTTCCTGCCATCAGGTCGCCGCTTTCACCTTCATGGGCCATGGTGCTTCGGTCCGTATATTTGGCCGGGCTTTCTGGGGCACTCAGCCATTCATTGTTTTGTCGGATTTCCCGGGTGACTTGAGGGGGTACCTCCCCTGCGAGCACTTGGCGATGCAGGGCCGCTACTTCATCGGCGTGACACTCTCTTGATCTGTGTCGGGACCAATAATGCCGCCCAGCCAGATGGGGGTGAGGGCGAGGCTGGTGATGAGGGCTGTCCAGGCGGGCCAGGAGGGGGTGTCCGGTAGGGGGAGGAGCAGGCGGGTGGTGCCGTAAATGGCAAGGAAGACCGCGAGGGCGCAGGTCACGGTGTGGGTCAGCCCGCCGGTGAAACGGCGCAAGGGGACGGAAGGATCCTCCCCCAGGGCGCGGGCGGTGCTGCCCCAGAAACCTACGGGACGGGCTTTCTTGTAGAAGGATTTCAGGGTGTCCTGGTCCGTGGGCGGAGCAAGCAGGGCGGCGGTCACCACCGTTGCGGTGGAAAGGAGCGCCATCAGCCCGAGACGCAGCCATTCCTGATCATCGTCGGGCAGGAGCATGAGAAGCACCACACCCGCCACCAGGGATACGGCGATGGCGGAGAGTTCCGCCGTGACATTGATCCGCTCCCAGAGCCAGCGCAGAATCAGCACCGATCCCACGCCCGCCCCGAACAGAAGAGAAATCTTCCATCCCTGGGCGATGGAGCTGAGGTGGCCCATGACCAGGAGCGCAAGCCCGAGAACCACCAGGGTCGAGGCCCGGGCCACCCAGACCAGTTCCCGCTCCCCGGGCTCCCGCTTCAGCCAGGCCTCGTTCACCAGACGCTTGTAGAGATCATTGCTCCAATAGGCCGCACCCAGATTGAGGTGGGTATCGATGGTGGACGCGAGGGCGGCCAAAAGCCCCGTGAGCATCAGTCCGCTGATCCCGGCGGGGAGGTAGTCCTTAATTCCCGTAATGAAGGTCGCTTCCCGGCTGGCGCTGAGGGTACCATCCGTCATATCCGTGGTGAGCGGATAGAGCACCAGCAGCGCGATGCCGATGACGATCCACAGGACGCTGCGCAGAAAGATCTGGGTCCAGGTGAACACCACGGCGGCGATGCGCGCCTCCCGGTCGGTGCGGCAGGCCATGGTCCGCTGGGCCAGATAGCCGGTGCCGTCGCTGTTGACCTGATAGAGCCATTGGAGACCCATCAGCACAAGGAACGGGGCGATCATGTCCAGGGTGTCCGGAGCGAAGGAAAGGGTGCGCCGGGCGGCGTCGTCCCCGTAGATGTCCACAAGCCGGTTCACCATGGCCCCCAATCCGCCGCATTCCACCACAACGATCACCGCATAGATCAGTGTGCCGAAGAGTGCGATGCCGAGCTGGAAGACATCCGTGAAGATGACGCTGCGCAAGCCGCCGGTGGTTGAATAAACGGCGATGAAGGCCAGCAGCAACCCGATGCTGACCATGTTGTTGGTGGTCGCGGTGAGGGGATCCAGGCCGGAGCCAGGGCCAGAGCCGGAGTTGGGGGGCGGGACCGTCCGGGTGAGTTGCACATCAAGGGCGGCGATCATGTCGCGCAGAGGATCATAGAGCCCTGCCGGCAGCCACTGGTGCCAGACCAGGAACACCTCGGCGATCTGCACCGTGGCCGCCAGAACGAAAGCCATGACAATGCAGTTGATGAGGGTTCCGTAATAGAAAGCCTTCAGTACACGCAGAGCCAGGCGGCCCCGCCCGCTGTAGCGCACCTCCGCCAGTTCCGCATCGGTCAGAACCCCTGCCCTGCGCCAGGATGCCCCGAACAGGAAACCCATCATCAGAAAAGCGATGCCATAGACCCAGAACTGCCAGAACAGGAAGATCCCGCCGGTGGCAATCAGCCCCATGACGATCAGGGGGGTGTCGGCGGCAAACTGGGTGGCCGCCATGCTCAGTCCCGCCCGCCAGCCGCTCACAGTGCGGCCCGCCAGAAAATACTCATCCAAATTCCGGGAGGCCGCCTTGCGCGCTCGAAATCCTGACCCGATCGTCACCGCGACAAACAGGAGGACAATGGCAAGATCGAGCATGGGGAGCACTCCTCTCATTGGGCAGAGATCCATGGGGCGCCGGGACCGGTGGGGCCGCATCAGGATGGCACGGACCCGCGCCATGACGCCCCATGGGCCGGGCTATTGCGCGCCCGCCCATTGTGGAACAGGATTCAGCCGGGGGCTGGCTCCTGAAGAAAGAGCAAAAATGCACTTGAAAGTACCGGCGCCTGCCCAGGCCCTGGCCGTCGGCATTTTGATGTGGCTTGTGACCATGGTTCTGCCCGGCTGGGTGTTCAGTTTTCCCGGCCAGGGCCTCATGGCGGTCGTTTTGACTGTCGCCGGTTTTGCCATCGCCATGGTGGCCTTTGCCGCGTTTGTACGCCGGAAAACGACTGTGAGTCCTCTCGCGCCCGCGGCTGCCAGCACGCTGGTGGTGACGGGCATCTATCAGGTCAGCCGCAATCCCATGTATCTCGGGCTTTTGTTGATGCTCATGGGCTGGGCGGTGTGGCTCGGGCACCCGCTCAACGGGGGGCTGCTGGTGCTTTTTGTCGTCTACATCACCGTTTTTCAGATCAAGCCCGAGGAGGAGGCGCTGGCCAAAAAATTCGGGCCGTCCTTCGAGAATTACCGGCGCCGGGTCCGGCGGTGGCTTTAGGAGCTTCAGGAGTTGGGAGAGGTCTGGCCATGGAACGCAGAGTATTGATCCGGCGGGATGCCCCCAAGGTCCTGGGTCCTTGGCTCTTGGTCGCCGGCCTGATCGGTCTGCTGGTCGGCTGTAGCGATCCGGGCGCGCCGGTGTCCATCACCAGTGAAGAGGCCCAGGCCAAGGCGCGGACGGCCATTGCGGCCTATCGGAGTGCCCTTCAGTCGAGGCTTCGGGAGGCCATGGCCGAGGGCGGGCCCGCGGGCGCGATCGGTGTGTGCAAGGACGCCGCTCCGGAGATCGGCAAGGCGACATCCCAGGCTCACCGGCTGGCCATTGGCCGCACGGCCCTGCGCCTGCGCAATCCGGCCAATGCTCCGGACTATTGGGAGCGGGAAGCCATGCTGGCGTTTCAAAAAGACATGGCGCAGGGCGCCGAACCCGGCACCCTGGTCCAGACCCTTGAAGTGAGCAAGGAGGGGGCGACGGCCCTGCGTTACATCACGCCGATCCCCACAGGCGGGCTATGCCTTGCCTGTCACGGCAGCGAGATTGCGCCGGAGGTGCGCGACGCCCTGGCCAGGGATTACCCCGAGGATCAGGCGACAGGCTTTCAGCAAGGTGAAATGCGCGGCGCGTTCACCCTCTGGGTGCCGGTCACAGATTGATGGGGCCAGCTTGATTGGAACAGCTTGATCGAGACAAATCGACGGGGGCTGATTGATTGGCAACACGCTGCCCCGGGACGGTCTACCCGCGCGCAGTGATCAGTTCCCGTGGACGATGGTGCACACTTTCGCGTAGACGCCCAGCACCTGATAGATGCTCGTATCCACGCTGGTGACCTGGGTGATGCCGCCTGCCAGACGCGCGGCTTCCACGGAAAAATCGCCCTCGGCGTAAAGGCCGAGCACATTGGTACCGCAGGCCTCGCCCCGCTTGGTGGAGACATCCACGCTGGTCACGGTCACCGGCTGCCTGCTGTCGGTCACCACGGCCAGCCCGAGGCTGGTGGGGGTGGTGAGGGTGCAGGCGCCGAGTGTGGCGATCAGGGCCACGCCAGCACAAAAGCCGGTGACAAGACGACGGTACATGGAACTTCCCTTCAAACTCTCCATTCCAGGCTGTTCCAGCCAGGAGCGGGACTTCGCAACATTCATTAATGGTCGTTAAACCAGCCCTCATCGGCGATCAAGGGTAAAGCATGGGCGGGGCTCCTCCCCCCATGTGCGCATCAGCAGGGGGCGTGTGCGCAAAAGCAGTGGCCCGAAAGGCAAGCCCTGACTTGTAGAGGGTCCAAACAGGCTACACTGGGAGAGAGAAATGCACGCATAGGCGCGTCCAGCTTGATCACGACGCCAATTGATGGTGATTTGGGCGGGACGGACGCCGAGCGCTGCCGTCCTCCCGATCCCTGCCGGCCTGCGGGCCGCGTCAACAGCCCTGTCCGGGAACCCATGAGCATCGTTCTTCAATTCGCCCAGGCCCTGGAGTTTGCTGCCGGGCGCCACGTGGATCAGCGCCGCAAGGGCGCTGCCCAGGAACCCTATATCAACCACCTTGCCGAAGTGGCCCTTCTCGTCGCCCAGGCCACGGGCGGACGGGATTCAAGCCTCGTGATCGCGGCTCTCCTCCACGACATTCTGGAGGACACGCCGACCACCTATGAGGAATTGGCCGGGCAGTTCGGTGAGGAAGTCGCGGCCCTTGTCCAGGAAGTGACCGACGATAAATCCCTACCCAAGGAGGAGCGCAAGCGCCTCCAGGTGGAAAATGCCGCGTCCAAGTCCAATCGGGCCAAGATCATGAAGCTGGCGGACAAGATCAGCAATCTGCGCTCGATCGCAGCCAGCCCGCCCGCAGGCTGGTCGGTGGAGCGCCGCGCGGAATACGTGGCCTGGTCCGAACAGGTGGCGGAAGGTCTGGCCGGGGTGAACCGCAACCTCGAGAATGAATTCAAGGCCGCCGTGACCGCCGCCCAGGAGGCGATTGCCGCCGACCGGCAGGCAACGCTCGCCTGAAATTGGACCGGGTTGGCCTCACCTGGGCCGGGGTGGGCTGCGCAGATATCGATCCGCAGTGCCCACGCCGATCTCAGTAGATAATGATGTCAGTCGAAAATGCGGCCTGGGTTCAGGATGCCATTGGGATCCAGGCTGTTCTTGAGGCGGCGCATCAGGCCCATTTCCTCCGGCGTGCGGGTCATGCCCAGATAAGCCTTCTTTTCCATGCCCACCCCGTGCTCGGCGGAAACGCTGCCATGGCGGCCTTTCAGGGTGCCGTAGACAATATCCTCGACGCTTTCCCGGGCATCGGGGCTGCCATCGCCGACGCCGACCACCACGTGAATATTGCCATCCCCCAGATGACCGAAAATCACGTGCCGGTTTTCCGGCCAACGCGCTTTGAGGGTGGTCCGCAGGTCGTCCACATATCCCTCGATCTCGGTGATGGGCATGGAAATGTCGAAGGTGAAAACCGGCGCAAACTGGAACATCTGGCCCACGTCATCCCGCATGGCCCAGATCTCTCCCCGTTCGGTCCCGCTCTTGGCGATCACCGCGTCGGAGAGGATCCCGTCCTCAAGGCAACGCCCGAGCAAGGTCTCGAAACGCTCCTGATCTCCGGCCTGATCACCGCCCATGGCTTCAACGATCACATAATAAGGGTAGCTCTGGCCGAGAATGGGCCGGGAGGCCGCTGGCGGCGTGGTGACCAGCCGGTAGAAGTCATTCCACATGACCTCGAATGCGCTCAGGGTGCCGCCGAGGCCCGCATCCACCCGCTTGAGCAGGGCCTGGACCTGGGCGAGGCTTTCCGTAGCGGCGACGGCGGTGACCACGCTGACCGGTGCCTCCCGCAGGCGCAGAACGGCCCTGGTGACCACACCGAGGGTGCCCTCGGTGCCAATGAACAGCTGTTTCAGGTCATAGCCCGCATTGTCTTTCAGAACCCGGCTCATGGAACTGACAATCGTCCCGTCGGCCAGCACGGCCTCCAGGCCCAGCACCATATCCCGCATCATGCCGAACCGGATGACCCGGTTGCCGCCGGCATTGGTGGAAATGGTGCCCCCGATGGTGGCGCTGCCCCGGGACCCCAGATCGAGCGGCAGGAAAAGGCCCTGGGCCTCCACCGCCTCCTGAACCGTCTGGACCGGTGCACCGGCCTGGGCGATGCAGATCCGGTTTGCCGGGTCGACTTCTTCCAGGGCGGTCATCAGCTCCATGGACAGGTTGATCTCCGTCGGGGCGGCAACGCCTCCCTGGACCAGCCCGGTGGCGCCTCCGAGGGGAACGACGGGCTGCCCCCGGCTGTCGAGGAGCTTGAGCACGGCCGAGACTTCTTCGGTCGTCCGGGGCCGCACGATGGCCCGCGCCAGGTTGGGCCGGTTGCCCAACCACTGGGCGGAGCGCTGGGTCACATCATCGCCGGTGAGGACGCCGCCGGCGGGGAGGAGGTTTTGAAGGTCCTGGATGATGTCGGTCATGGGGCGGTTCCTTGTTGTCGTTCCGACTGCCGATAAGCTGGGTAGTTTATCACGCTGTCCTGCTCCTTTTGCGCGAGAAGCATCTTTTCACTCGAATTCATCTCGCAAACCCGGTATGAGGACGGCGTCTTGGTTTGGGTGTCTGGTCTTTGGGCCTGCTACTCAAGAACGCGACCTCCTCACAAAGTGGGGTATGGGTCATCGGTCTCGCGGATAACGTGTAGTCCGTCACCGGGGCCGCAGTCCGGCGGAAGGATAACCGACATGATCGCGAAGTTCACCGCGCCCGTCCGTGCAGGCAGGGCCATGGGTTTGGCATTAGGCGCGTTTGCGCTGGCCGCGTCCGTGTTTGCCGTCGATGGCGCGCTGGCAGAATCGGCTCTTGAGAAGGGCAAGGACCACGTCCGGATTGCCAGCTGGAACCTCTCCAATCTGCACCACGAACCGGGCCAGTCGGTTCCGGGCCGCGATGTGGTGCGGGCGCCGGAAGATTACACTTGGCTTCAATTCTATGCGGGACAACTGAACGCGGATTTGATTGCCCTTCAGGAAATCAACAGCCGGGCAGCGGGTCACTCCGTGCTTCGGCGCGGTCTTTGGACCGTGGAAATCTCCGGGCGCCGCTTCAAGGATTTTGAGACCTTCGATCTGTCGGGAGAATGGTCGTCCGGGTCGATCTACACGGGTGTCGGTGTGCGCCGGGGTCTTGAGATCATCCGGGCTGAAGATGTGCCGAGCCTGGAAGTGACCCATGTGGATCCGCGCACGGGCATTGCCCGGCCCACACGCTGGGCCAAGGAAGTGGAAGTGGCCCGCAACGGCCATCATCTGCTGGTGCTTGCCGTGCACCTGAAATCCGGGTGCTTCACCGGCCAGATCATGGATGACAAGAACGGTCCCGACACTTTCGAACACCCCTATGATGCGGACTGCACGACGGCGGCCCGGCAGGTGGCGCCTCTCCAGGCCTGGATCCGGGAGAAGAGCGAAGGGGATCTGCCCTTCATCATTCTGGGTGATTTCAATCGGGCATTCGATGTCCATGGGGACAAGGACCATCTCTGGCGCGCGCTGAACGAGGCCCTGCCCGGCCGGTCCACTTTCACCCGCTTCCCCGATGGCGAGACAAGCACCTGCTGGAAGAATGCTCCGCCTGCGCCTTATCATGAAAAGCCCATCGATTTCATTCTGCTTGATCCCCGGGCCTCTGAATGGGCGGTGCCCGGCAGTTTCGGTGAAGTGCCCTATGACAAGTCCCTGGCATCCCACTACCGGCGGATCTCCGATCACTGCCCGATCTATCTGGATCTGGCTTGGCCGGCGGCTGCTGGTGCGGACGGTCTGACGCCAGTGACGAATGCAGCGGATGCGGCCGAGAACCTCCGTCGCCTCAATGGCGAAGTGTCCCTTGAAGATTGGATCAAGGAGGCGGACAGCCCCCTGGCCGATCAGCTCAAGAGCCCCCAGCCCCGCTAAAGGGAGGCCCCGTTAGTGCGAGGCCCCGCTTATGCGAGGTTTCGGCAAAGCTCGACCCCGGCAACGGCTGCCCCGACATCGGCATGTCGGGGTAAAGCTCAGCCCGGGGACTTCTTAGGATTCTCTTGGTGGTTCCAAGTAATTCAATGGTGTTCATTATTCTCGGATGTCGTGTCCGAACCGCGATGAATGAAACCTGATCATTGGGCAAGGTGATTGGGGTGAGACAGTAAAGGCCAAACTCCTGGTGTAAGACACCGGGGGTAAGACACCGGGATTAAGGTACCCGGTTGGGGGCGGTAAACCCCGCGGTTTGCCAACGAGTGCTCGCGGGTCAGGCGCTTTGTTTTTCGGCGATGCGGTCGATAAGCGCCAAAATGTGGGTGCGCAGCAAGGGGTCGGCAATCCGTTGGAACGCGCGGTTGAGTTCCACAAACTCCCGGGTTCCAAATCGGGGTGACGCCGCCTTGAAGGCATCGATCAAATGCTCATGAGCAATTTCGGTCTCCTGGTCGAGACCTTCGAAAAAGAAATTGACATCAACCTGTAGAAAGCCAGCCAACTCGTAAAGGCGGGAGGCGCCAATACGATTGGCGCCCTTTTCGTATTTCTGGATCTGTTGAAATGTCAGCCCGAGCCGGCCAGCTAAATCCTGTTGGCTGATCCCAAGACTCAGTCTTCGCACACGCATGCGGTTGCCAACATGCTTATCAATGAGACCAGACGTCAATTCGGACTCAGACATACCGATGCTCGCGCCAGAAAACAGCGGGGGACATACACCCGTTACTCTATTCTTTGGGGAAACTTTTGACCCAATATGCGCGCGTTGTAAAGTGTGGTCATGTGTTTATTTTAAGAATGCGCGGCTCTGTTATGGAAACGCTCTTAACTTCGTTTCGAAGTTCGCAAACATCGCTAAGTTTGGCTAAAAACTCAGACCGCCGATCCGAAAGGGCTTTTCTCCCCTGAGCGTTCGGATATGGTGCCCCGCAACAGGGTGCCGGGGATGGGTCCACAGGCCGGAATAAGCCAGCGAACAGGTCGAGAGGCCGGGCAGAAACGGATTGCCCAGGATCTAGCCGATGCCGCCGGCAAGGCTTGGCTGCATCCGTCAGCAACGCCCAAACGCAGCCGACCGGACAAGCAAGGCGCAATACCTTGGGGGTTATCATTCCAAGGGGTTTTGCCTGACCCGCAAGCCCAGCGCCTTAGCGGAGCGGGCCGTTAGCAGAGCAGGCCGTTACCGGAGCAGGTAGGGGCCTTTCAGCCGGGTCTCGTCCTCCAGAGCTGTTTCGACCGGGGCCGCGCAGGCTTACCGGGGCACTCTGGGCGTGCCGCGCGCATTGTCCGCCCATAGCGGGCAGCCGTATGCGGCATGGGGGTGACCGAACCGGCCAAAGCTCCGGACGCGGCGTTCCCGGATCACAGTTCTTGAGACAGCGTCACCAATGACCAGTCTCTGATGTTCGACTTTCGTCCACACAGGACAGACACAAAGAGGAAGCTATGACCGACGCCACTCAAGCCGCCACGGACGCGGCAGCAAACCAAGCCATTCTCTACAAAAAGGTCGAGCCGCTGACCCCAAGCCTTCACGGTGCCCTGGGTCTCAAGCGCGCGGACAAGCCCCTGATGTTCGCCCGGGACGCCCACGCCGTGCCCCTGAACACCATCGAGTTCAATTTCGCCCTGAAGAGCTATCCGATTGTCTTTGCAGGTACGGAAACGCCGATGCCCGTTGCCGTTCTGGGCATGCAGGAAAAGGAAAACCTTTTCGTTGATGCGGACGGCAAGTGGCTCGAAAACGCCTATGTTCCCGCCTATATCCGCCGCTATCCCTTCATTTTCGGTCAGAACCAGGATCAATCCCAGCTGACCCTGTGCATCGACCGGGATTCCTCCCTGGTCGGCGATCAGCCGGACTTTGCCTTCTTTGACGGTGATCAGCTCACGGATACCGGCAACAAGGCACTGGAGTTCTGCAAGACCTTCCACCAGCATCACCTGGCGACCCAGAAGTTCGGAACCATCATCAAGGAACTGGATCTGTTTGCCAGCCAGCAGGTCACCATGAAGGACCAGAACGGTGACCAGCATGTGGTGGGGACTTATCTCGCCATCGAAGAGAAGAAGTTCAATGAGCTGAAGGATGAAGCCTTCATCCTGCTGAAGAAGTCCGGCGCACTGCCGTTCATCTACATGCACCTGAGCTCTCTTTCCAACTGGCAGACCCTGTCCCAGCGGCGCCAGACCATTCTGGGCGCACCGTTCCCGCCGAACGCTCCCCGGGTTCAGTAATCTGCCACCTCAGTATGCGCCGCATGCTGGGTGTGTGTTTTGGGCCGGCTGTCCTTCGGGGCGGCCGGCTTTCTTGTGGGCCTGCCCCACGGGAGCAAGTGGCTTCGCGCGGGAGAGCCTGAATGCGCTTCAGAGACTGTGGCGCAGGTCCGGGGCAGGGGGCTTGCGGGCCACTTGGAGGGCATGGGCGGCTGTTGTCAGCCAGGCGAGCACCAGGGCCAGCACCAGGGGCAGCAGGAAATGCACAGGCGTCAAACTGACCGGATGGGCAAAGCCCGCGAGCCAGTCTTGAGCAAAGGGATAGGCGACCGCACCACCCAGGACCCCGGCCGCCAGGACCGGTTTGGAAATCTGCCATAACAGCATGGCGAGGATGTCTTTGGGCCGCGCGCCCAGGGCTTTGCGCAGGGCAATTTCGGTTCTCCGGCGCGCAACGGTGGCGCTGGCCAGACCGACAAGACCCAGGCAGGCCACACCCATGGCCAGCAGGGCGCATCCCCCCAGGATCAGGCCAAGCCGGGTTTCTTCCTGGTGCAGTTCCGCAAACCGGTCCTCCAGCAAAGCCCCTCTGAAGGGCTGGGCAGGCAGGTGATCCCGCCAGATCGTTTCCAGGGCGGCGAGAATGTTCCGGCTTTTGTCAGGGTCGAAGCGGATGGATAAATCCCACAGAGGTTCCGGATCATAAAGAAACACCGCCGGCAGCACCGGCTCATGGACGGACATGGGGTGGAAATCCGCCACAACCCCGATGATCCGGCCCTGGGAGGCTTCATCATTCGTGCGGGTCCCAATGCGCAGGGCAGAGCCAAGGGCCTCCTCGGCATTCCGGTAGCCAAGCAGGGTCAGGGCGCTTTCGTTGATGACCAGTTCCGCATCCTCCAGTTTCCCCATATCGACGGAGGGGCTGCTCAGGTCCTGACCGGCCAGGAAGGGAATGCGGTACAGGCCGAAAAAGCCGGGACCAGTCAGGTACTGGCGCACGAGGTGTGGCGGCGTGTCCGGATCATCAAGACGCTGAAGGAACTGGTTGCCTTCCCACTGGCCGGTGGGCACGGTCAGGGAAAGGGCGGTTCCTTCCACGGAAGGGTGGGCTTCCAGGGCGGCCCGCAGGTCCGGGATGCGGGGCCTCGCCTGTCCGTGGGCCAGGCCCGAAAGGACCGCCACGCCCCTGCGCTCCCAGCCCGTGTCGAAGTGCCAGGCGTGAAGCGACTGGGCGGCGGCGATACAGGCCCACATGGCCAGGGCAATGGCCGGTGCAAACTGGAGGGCGACCAGGAGGGTGCGGAGACGGTCAGTGCCGTTGTGGACGGGCCCGGTCAGATGGGGGTTCGCACCCTTGAGGATCCGGGCCGGTGAGAGGCCCGCGAGCATCAGGGCCGGGGGGGCCGCACCCAGGGCTCCTGCAAAAAGGGCGGCACCGGCAAAAATCAGCAACAGGACCGGGTTGGTGGCATAGGGCATTGCGAGGGTGAGGCCGGTACCGGCATTGATCACGGGCAGGAGCAGTTCCGCGCCCGCCAGGGCCAGCACCAGTGCGATGGCCGCCAGGATCAGCCCCTCGCCAATCACCAGACCGAACACAGCGCCCCGGTCTGCCCCTGCCGCCTTGCGCATGGCGATATCCTGGGCCCGTGCCCCCGTCCGGGCGGTCATCAGGTGGGCGGTGTTCAAGGCGGCCATCACCACAAGCACACCGCACACGCCAAGCAGGCTCAACAAAAGCGTGCGGCTGACGGGGGGATTGATTTCTCCCTTCCGGCCCGGCGTGACGGCGATATCCGCCACCGGCTGGGCCAGATAGTCCACATAGGAGGGCGCGGGATAGGACTGGTTGTCGAGAGTGAAGGCAGGCACATGGGCATCCCGCCAGGCCACAAGCCGGTCCTGGAGGGCCTGAACCCCGATACCCGGACGTGTGCGGACATAGGTTCTGGCGGACGCGGTACCCCAGGCTTCGTAAAGACGGTCGGGCCAGTCATTGGCCGGCGCGGTGATGAGGGCCAGGGCTGCAAGGCTGAAATGGCTGGTGGAGGGGAGGTCCTCCACCACACCGGTCACGGTCATGGTGTGGGGGCCGTCAAAGTCGTCCCGGTTCGGATCTCCGGCCACCTGAACATTCTGACCCAGGGCGGGCGCATCGCCGAACAGGAGAGCGGCCTTGGACCGGGTCAGCACCAGGCTGTCGCTGGTGTTCAGTGCGCTTTCTCGGGTGCCTTCCACAAAGGGCAGCACGAAAATATCCAGAAAACCAGGGTCGACATAGGCCACGCCCATGGCGGCGGGCGCTGTCTTGTGGTTGCGATCCTGCGTCAGGCCCAATTTGCGTTGGTCCGGAAACAGTGTTTCGCGCTGATAGATCACGCGGCTGACATGACTGATGTCTTCCACATGGCGTTCCAGGACCGGTGCGGCGACGGCGGGCGCACTGGCCAGGTGGATGGGGTCGCGCCCGGGCAGCCGGTAGGTCACGGAGATCCGGTAGATGTCCTCGTAGCCCGGGAAATGCCGGTCATAACTGAACTTATGCGCCACGAAGATCCCGATCACCATCGCAGCACAGAGGCAGGCGGCGAGCCCGGCCAGGGTCAGTGCCGTGGTCAGGTCCGGACGGCGGACGAGCCGCCAGATCATCCAGACGGCGTTGGCTGTCATGGACGCAGCATTGACGGTGGTGGCGGAGTGAGCACCCATCAGCGTTCGGAGTCCTTATCATGGCACCTTTACGAGGCTTGCCGGTGCACGGTCTGGCTGGCCACTTTGCCGTCCGACAGGTGCACCACCCTTGAGGCCGCCTCGGCGTGGGCTTCGTTATGGGTTGCCATGACCACCGTCGTGCCCTCGCCGTGGAGATCGAGCAGCATTTCCATCACGGCGTCGCCATTGCGGCTGTCCAGATTGCCTGTGGGTTCGTCCGCCAGGATCAGGTCAGGCTTGGCGGCGATGGCGCGGGCGATGGCCACCCGTTGCTGCTGGCCGCCGGAGAGTTGATGGGGACGGTCATTGCGGCGATGGGTCAGGCCCAGGCGTTCCAGGGCGTCATCGACCAGCGATTGGCGCCGGGTCGGACCCAGGCCCAGATAACGCACGGCGACACCGACATTTTCAGCCACCGTGAGGTCGCTGATCAGGTTGAAGCTCTGGAAGACAAAGCCGATCCGGCCCCGGCGCAGGTGGGCCCGGCCGTTCTCGCCCAGGCCGGTGATGTCTTTGCCCGCAAACCGGTACATGCCGCTGGTGGGGGCATCGAGCAGGCCGATCAGGCTTAAAAGGGTGGATTTCCCACAGCCTGAGGGACCCATCACGGCAACGAATTCCCCGCAATCAAGCTCCAGGTCGATACCATCAAGGGCAATGGCGGCTCCGGCGCCCCGGCCGAAGGCCTTGCCGATCCCCGCCATCGCCACGAGCGGTGTCTTGTCCCCGGCGCCAGTTTTTCCAGTGCCAGTTTCCCCAGCGCCAGTTTCCCCAGTGCCAGTTTTCTCGGTGCCGGTTTCTCCAGTGCCGGAGTCATCAGCGCCGGAACCCGCTGACTGGTGCTGTGTGGTGTCCACCCTTCGGCCCTATGCTTGCTACGAGAGGATAGGAAGGTACCCGGGGACGGGCGGCCTTTCCAGGGATGACCAGACCTCAAAGGGGTTGCGAGCGGATAAACTGGGGGTGTCCGGTGTCCGCATCCGGACAGTAAGATGTCCGGAACCGAACGGGGCTGGCAGGTACGGGAGGCAGATATGGGCGGCGGATCTGGCCGCATATTGGTGATTGACGACGACCATGACGTGTTGACGGCCCTGCGGCTCCTGCTCAAGCGTCATTACCCCGTCATCCGGACTGAAAGCGACCCTGCTCAGATTCCCGGTCTCCTGGAGGACCGGGCCTATGACGCGGTGCTTCTCGATATGAACTATGCCATCGGGGCCGCGAGCGGCGAGGAGGGGCTGCACTGGCTCGACCGGATCCTGGCCACGGCCCCTGGAACCCCGGTCATTCTCATCACGGCGTATGGGGATGTGGAGATTGCTGTGGAGGCCATGCGCCGGGGGGCGGCGGATTTCGTGGTCAAGCCCTGGGAGAATGAAAAGCTGCTCGCGGCTGTATCCGGGGCCCTGGAACGCTCTGACACCGGGCCGGCGCCGCTTCAAGCTCATCCAACCAAACCCGATCCAACCAAATCTGATCCGGCACCGGTTTCACCGCCCCCTGCCGCCAAATCCAGGGCGGTGGCTGAACGGACCCGGGGGGCCATGATCGGTACCAGCCCGGCCATGGACCGGGTCTGGGAACTGATCGAACGGGCCGCGCCCACCCAGGCCAATGTGCTGATCCTGGGAGAGAACGGCACGGGCAAGGAACTGGTGGCCCGGGAAATCCATGCCCGCTCCCATCTCAAGGATGCGCCATTCGTCCCCGTCGATCTGGGCGAGGTGCCCGAGACCCTTTTTGAAAGCGAGCTGTTCGGTCACCGGAAGGGCGCTTTCACGGGCGCCAAGGAGGACCGGACGGGACGGTTCCAGGCCGCCAATGGGGGCACCCTGTTTCTGGATGAAATCGCCAATGTGCCCCTTCATCTCCAGGCCAAGCTGCTCAGTGTCATCGAACGCCGGGAGGTGCGCCCGGTCGGCGCGGACTCGGCGATCCCCATGACGGTCCGGCTGCTCAGCGCGACCAACGCCTCTTCCGCCGAACTCCATGACGAGGCTCGGTTCCGCCAGGACCTGCTGTACCGCATCAATACCGTCGAGATCCGCCTGCCGGCCCTGCGGGAGCGCCGGGAAGACATTCCCCTGTTGGCGGATCATTTCCGAAAGGCTTTTGCCCACAGCTATAAGCGGCCTACGGAAGGTCTGAGCCCCAGGGCCATCAACCATCTGATGGCCCATGACTGGCCCGGCAATGTCCGTGAACTGCGCCATGCGGTGGAACGGGCGGTCATCCTGAACGAAGGCGTGCGTCTGGAGCCTGAGGATTTTCCTTTTGAGAGACGGGACGGACAAGCGCCTGGACCCCGGTCTCCCCTGGCTTCCATGCCGGATCCCGAGATCACTGTGCGCCTCGATGCCATGGAACGCACCGCAGTCCAGCAGGCCCTGAAAAAGAATGGTGGCAACGTGTCGCGAACGGCCCGGGACCTAGGTCTCACCCGCGCGTCCCTTTACCGGCGTATGGAAAAATATGGCCTCTAGCGCGACAGAGCCCGGATCCGCTTCCCGGCCGGCTGTTGGCGGCGTGAAGGGGCTGGCTCATGATCTCATGCGGTTTCTGGGTGTTGATCCCTTGTCCCTGGAGTGCGGTCTCCGGGTGGGGGGGATTGTGGCAAGCACGATCGTGTTCGTGGTGTTGCTGGTCCACACCCAAGCCTTCGCGGCCATGGCGGTGACCGCCGCACTCATCCTTATACAGATTGCATTGCTTTGTATACGCGTCCGCCAGGCAGCGGATGGGGCCGTGTTGACCCTGGAGGCTGTCGCCGCGGGAGATCTGGCCGCAGGCGGGAAGCTCGCGGCGGATCTGCCCCGGATTCAGGCCAGTCTTGAGCGATTGCGCCGGGACAGGGCTGCGTCGGAGGCCCGGGCAGCGGCGGACCGGACGCTGATCGAACACGCCCCCGTTGCCTTGCTGGCCCTGGAAGCCGATGGCCGGGCGGTGCTCCTGAACGACGCGGCCCGCAGGCTCTTCAAGGACGGGGCATGGGGCAAGGAGACTGCCCCGGATCGTCCTGGAGACTATGCTGAGGACGGCACTGGGGACGGCACTGGAGACCCCGCCGGTGATTTCGAAAATCGCCATGGGTCCGCAAAGCTGAAACACGCCCCCTATGGCGAGGCCTTTCACGCGGCCCTGACCGGAATGGCACCGGGCGAGGCAAAAGTCGTCCGTATGCTGCGGGATGGGGTGGAGCGGCGGGTCAAGCTGACTGTCAGGGACATTGTGGACCGCACCGGCGCACCGGAGACAGGAGAAGATCCGACCATCCGGCGCCTGGTGGCCGTTGAAAACATCCAGGGGGAACTCGATGCCACCGAACTGACCGCCTGGCACGATCTTGTCCGGGTGCTGACTCATGAGATGATGAATTCCCTCACCCCGGTCGCGTCCCTGGCGGAGACCGCCGATGGGATGCTGGAAGACCTGGCGCACCGGGTCAAAGAGACGAGCAGGCACGAGGGAGAAGGGGAAGCGCCCCCGGTGGAGAGTGACATCGCCGAAATTCGGACCGGGCTGGAGGCCATCAAACGGCGCAGTGCCGGGCTGATGCACTTCATCGACAGTTACCGCAAATTCACCCGGATGCCCGCCCCGGTCTATCAGACCGTTGTCCTGGCCCCGCTGCTGAACCGGATTGCACGGCTCATGGGTCCTGATTTTGCCGAGGCAGGCATTGACTTTGCGCTGACGGTGGAGCCCAAAGACCTGGAGGTCCGGGCCGATCCGGACCTGCTGGAGCAGGCCCTGATCAATGTCTTGCGCAACGGGGCGGAAGCGCTGGCCGGCATGGCTGAAGGGGAGCGGGGACTCTCTGTCACAGCCGGTCCCAGCCCACACTCAACCCCATTCCCTGGCTCATTCTGTGGCTCATCTCCCCGCACAGAGTCACGTTCGTTGACCGATCCGGGTTCAAGTCCGAACGGGGGGATCCATATTCAAATTCATGATACCGGTCCGGGGGTGCCGGCAGACCAGGCGGATCGGATCTTCGTCCCGTTCTTTACGACAAAAGAGGGAGGCAGCGGCGTCGGGCTGAGCCTCACCAAGCAGATCATGACCGCCCATGGCGGGGGTATTGATCTTTCCCCGGGGCAGGACGGCGGCACGATTTTCACGCTTTGGCTGCCATAAATGGGAGCCTCCGTGAATGGAGCCCGCCATAAACCAGGGGACGATCTGCGCTCTGGCCCGTTATCCTGCCACTTGGTCGCCATGGATTAAGGCGAGAATGTAGCGAATGGGTCCTGCCGTCTGGTGATCCACAAATGTGACAAGTGATCGGCGCGCGCGCCAGCCGATCGCGCATGAACCGGCTCCCGAGGGGCCGGCTCTCCAAGGGGAACTGATACATGCTGAAATTTCTCTCACAGCTCCTGGCAAGCATCCTTGGCGGCCTGATCATTCTATTCATCATTGTACCGCTGATCGTAATCGGGATTATTGCGGCGAATGTGAAGCCGCTGGCGCCGTCAGTGGTTCTGACCCTTGACCTGCGCTCAGGTCTGCCGGAACGCGATGGGGTGTCCTTCGACAGCAATCAGCAAGGCATCGATGGCGACTCCCTGCTGGGGGTCGTCCGTACCCTGGAGATTGCCGAGCAGGACCCAAGGGTTAAATCGCTCTATCTGCGCGTGGGCGGCATTGGTCTGCCCGTCGCACAAGCCCAGGAATTGCGGGAAGCCATCGACCGGTTCCGAGCCACAGGCAAGAAAGTCGTGGCCCATGTGCAGTCTTCCTTCACGGCGGGGCTGGGCCCGGTCTATGTGGCCTCCGCCGCCGATGAGGTGGTGATGCAGGAGAGCGGTCAGCTGTTCAGCTCCGGCATGGTGACCTCCAGCCTGTTCATGCGCGAACTGCTGGACGAGATTGGCGTCGAAGCCCAATTCGGCCGCTACAAGGACTATAAGAATGCGGCCAACACGTTCCTCAATGATGACTATACCGATGAACAGCGCGAGGCCCGCACCGCCCTGATCACCTCGATCCATGGAGGCGTGCTGGAGGACATTGCAGCAGCCCGCTCCGCTGCAGGAAAGTCCGTCACCGTCCAATCCCTTCAGCGGGTCTTCAACGACGTGCCCATCCTGGCGCGGAACGCCCTGGACGCCGGTCTTGTGGACCGGTTCGACTATCACCAGAATGTCCGGGCCGCCTTGCTCGCCGAGGCGGGGGCCGGTGCGGCCATGCTCAGTGTCGACACTTACGCGGAAGAGCCTCGGCGCCCGAAAAAGTCCGGCACCATGGTGGCCCTTGTCCATGCGGTGGGGCCGATCAATGAAGGCCGGTCGTCCAACAGTTCCCCCTTCGGCGGCAGTGATGTGATCGGCGGCGACTCCCTGGCCAAGGCCATTACGGACGCGGCGGCCAATGCTGAGGTCAAGGCCATCCTGCTGCGTGTGGACAGCCCCGGCGGCTCCGCAGTGGCCTCCGAACAGGTGCGCTACGCCGTGGCCCAGGCCCGGGAGGCCGGCAAGCCGGTGGTGGTGTCCATGTCCAGTGTCGCCGCGTCGGGCGGGTACTGGATTTCCATGTCCTCCGATCACATCGCAGCCCATCCGGCGACCATCACCGGTTCGATCGGCGTGATCACCGGCAAGTTCATCACTGCGGGTCTCTTCGACAAGATCGGCGCCAATCTCGGGGAAATCCCCACCAATGACGGTGCGTTGTTCTTTTCCAGCCAACGCGGGTTTTCCGAGGACGAATGGCAGCGGCTGGATCGGTCCCTGAATGCGATCTATACGGAGTTTGTCGACAAGGCCGCCGCCGGACGCTCTGCCGCGACCGGTGAGACCGTGGATCCGGACGCTCTGGAAGCCTTTGCCCAGGGGCGGATCTGGTCCGGTGCCGATGCCCTGGAGCGCGGTCTGATCGACAGCACCGGCGGCTACCGCCATGCGATGGACGTTGTCCGGGAGAAACTCGGCCTTGAAGAGGGTGCGGATTTACGCGTCAAGCTCTACCCGGCGCCGCCGTCCTTTTTCGAGCTGTTTGATGCCATGATGAGTTCGTCCGGCGCATCGATCCGGGCCGGGCAGAAAATCGAGGCACTGCTGGATCATCCGGATGTGTCCCGCATCCTGCACAAGCTGGATGCGCCGGTGGACCAGGGACCGGCTGCCTATGAGGAGACACAGCCCGTACGCTGAGCGTCCCCCGCATCGCCATGACCGATAAAGCCTCCGGCCCAGGGCCGGGGGCTTTTTTCTTGATCCACGACGGGATTGGGCATTTCAGAGCAACCCACAAAAAAACAGGCCGGCAACGGGTGTGCCGGCCTGTTGGTCAGATCACCAAAGTGACCTCTTTCGAGGATCTCAAAGACCGCCGGGGCCGCAGTCGTTCTTCAGGAAAGTCGTCAGTGCCCGGTAGAGGGTCAGCTGGTGGTTGTAGAAGAGGGTGTTGGAGAAGTGGTCTGCCCCCTCCAGGGTGACGAATTTGTGCTCCTTGCCGGCGGATTCCATGGCATTTGCCCAACGGGTGGCATGGGGATAGGGCACCCGCTGGTCCTGGCGGCCGTGGATGAGCAGGACGGGAACATTGATCTTGGCCACTTCGTCCATGGGATTGACGCCCTGACGGCGCTGGAGTTCCCATTGCTCCGTTGCCGGAAGAAGTGTGTCCCGGTAGTAGTTGAGCTGGAAGGTGCCGTCGGTCACCGGCGCGCCCGCGATCACGCACTGGTAGACCTGGGGCGTCCGGGACGCGGCCACCGCGGCCGCATAGCCGCCGTAGCTCCACCCGAACATGGCGATCCGATCCGGGTCGGCAAGACCCTGCTCGACCAGATACATCGCACCGTCGTCCTTGTCGTCCTGCATGGCAAGCCCGTGCTGGCTCACGGAAGACATCAGGTGATTGACGCCGTAGCCCAGGGATCCCCGGTACTGGGGCTGGAGCACCATATAGCCGTTGTTGGCCAGCATCTGGGACCATTCGTCATAGACGATGGCCTCGGAGACGTAAGGTCCGCCATGGGGCACCACCACGAGGGGGTAGGGGGCCTCGCCCGCGTTCGGGATGGTCAGATAGCCCGGGATCTCCAGCCCATCCCGGGCCTTGTAGCGGATGAACCGGACGTCGCTCAGGGATTCGGGCTTGATGTGGGGATAGTGGCCGCCGATGTACCGCAGCTGACCATCCTTGAGCAGATAATAAGAGCCTGCGTCCTTCGGGCCCTGATTGAAGACCGTCATGACACGGCTGTCCCGGGACCGGGTGGTCACCTGGGGACGGAAGGCGTTGGGAATGGCAGCTTTCAATCCCTCATAAAGGGCTTCCTCCTCCGGATCGAACCAGACGAACTGGACACCGTCGCCGTAGTGCACCAGGCCAGCCGGTTCGCCGGGCCGTTGGAAGACATCCGAATGGGGAACAATGCTGATCACGTCCGCATCGCCGCGGCGGTAGAGCACTTCGCCAAACTCTCCTGTTTCCAGGTTGAGTTCCCAGAGGCCCACCTTGTCGTGGCCATTGGTGGCCAGGGCATAGGCGATGTCGGGTTCAGCCGGATCGAAGGCCTGAACCTGGAAGAAGAAAGCGGTGGACGTATCGTAAGAATCCGTACGCAGAACTTCCCGCCAGGTTGTTTCCCCGGGTGAGCGGCCATAATAGACAAACTCGCGGGTGGAGGCGTCATAGCCCTGGGCGAACCGGGGATTGCCCATGGGATCGAAGATCGCCGTGGCCACGCGGTTGTTGCCCTTGAGGACCAGTTCCTTGCTCTGGGTCTTCAGGTTGAGCTTGTAGTAGGCCCGGGGGCGGAAAGCCGCGAAGGGGTCATCCCCGAGAAGGCTCAGATCGGTGGTGGACTGGGAAATCAGGATGTGATCCGGGTCCTTGGGAAGGATGTTCACCAGGGCGGTGTTTTCATCCAGTTCCTCGAAATCCCGTTCGCTGATCGTGTAATTGACGGACACGAATTCGTAGATGCCCCGGTTGAAGCCTTCGATCCGGTTACGGACTTTCTGACGGGCATTGATGAACAGGTTGTCGTCGCTGACCCAGGTCAGGGAGATGAATTCCATCGGGTCCGCGGCGAGGCGGCGGGGCTCCTTGTTCAGGTCGGCGGTCTCATAAATCTCGATGACCGGATTGCCTTCCCGGGATGCGATCTTCATCAGCGCGAGGTACCGGCCGTTGGGGGAGACCTCCACCTGGGTGACCGCTTCCCGGACAGCGAAGTGTTCCAGGGGAATCGGGCCACCACTCTGGGCGCCTTCGCTGGTTTCAAAGTCTTCAATCGCCCCGCTCATGGGAACGAGGTCCACCTGCTGTTCCTCCGCCAGGGCCGCATGAACGGCCGACTGGGACAGAAGAAGCGCAAGGGGAAGGGCGAATACTCTCAGCATAGGGACATCCTTCCTCTTTCAGCACAATCGGGTCCGGTCTGGAGGTGGGGGCAGGTGCGAGGAGGCCGGGGCGGTCAGCGGGACAGGTCTCCTGTCTCAAGGCTGAAGCCATGGGCAGAGTATGGTCCGCCAGCGCCATGCCGCCCTTGCCTGATCGACCGCATTCATTGACGGCGCGATCCCCAGCCTCAGGCCAGACCTTTCGTAGTATGCCCCACAGGGCAGGGGGCCGACAAAAAAAATCAGCCCGGCACTGGTGTGCCGGGCTGATCGTGAAGTGCGTTGGAGCGATCCGTCCGGATCAGAACGTCTTGCTGACGTTCAGGAAGTACCGGCGGCCGATGATGTCGTAACCGGCGCCCAGGGGCACGTTGGTCCCCGGGATACCCTGGATCTCGTCCGTATCCACCAGCGGCGGAGGCACGTCGAAGACGTTGTTCACACCGAAGCGGAACACCCAGGTGTCGCTGGAGTACCGGAAGGACAGGTCGTGACGGAAGTAGCTGTCCGCGAAGCCAACGTCACGAGCCAGACACTCACCGGGCAGACAGGTGTCACCAATGCCGCTGGTGTCATCGAAATCATCGACGAATTCGTTGTCCTGGGAGACGGCGCCGAGCCAGCGGGTGGACCAGGTGAAGCGGAAGTCATCGTAATCGATGAACATGCTGTAGCGGCCTTGCCACTCCGGAAGTCCGAATTCACCCACATTGTCGTCGATCTGCTCGGTCCCGTCGGAACCGATGATGCCGATCTCACGCTGTGCGGTGTAGGCGGTTTCCAGATCCAGGGTCACATCGAACACCCGGTCGAACAGCCGGAACTCCTTGATCATCACGACGTCGATATCGACACCGGAGGCGTTGTCGCTGTTGATGTTCTGGAAGCTCAGATCCATCAGGTTGATGCGACCGTCGCTACCGCGATTGATCCGCGAACAGAAGGCGGAAGACAGGTTCGGGTTGAGCGCGTAGCAGTCATTGATGACGAACTGGCCGTTGGGTTCCGCGATCGAGTTCTCAATCTCGATGTTGTAGTAGGACACGGAAACGGTCAGGTCGAAGAAGTCGGTCCAGGGCTGCTCGAAAGCGAAACCAGCCGTGAAGGACCGGGATTCTTCTGCTTCCAGATCCAGGGAGCCGCCCCGGCTCAGTTCCACAGAGGTGGTCGGATCAGGCTGCTGCCCCGGGTTGTCCTGGGTGCCCAGGGATGTCGGGTCGAGACCGTCCAGCTGGCAGTTCTCGAGCACGATCGGATCCCGGTCGTCGAACTGGGGCAGATAAGCCTGGTTCAGAGTGTCATAGGCATCCGGCGGGACCACGCAGGGATCTTCGAAGGCAAGGAAGCCCGTCGCGCCGCGCAGGAAGTTCTCCCGCAGGTTCGGTGCACGGAAGGAGGTGCCGTAGCTGCCGCGCAGCAGCAGCCAGTCAACCGGGCGGTAGCCCGAGGACACGCTGTAGGTCCAGGCGGAGCCGTAGAACTCTTCTTCCGTCCAACGTGCGGAGGCATTCACCGTCCACTCTTCCGCGAAGGGCAGGTTGGCGAGAATGGGAATTTCCACCTCACCAAAGGCTTCGAAAATCTCCTTGGAGCCGACACCGCCAGCATCGGAGAAGAAGCCTGCGAACAGACCCCGACCGGCCACGATGTCCGGCTGAGAGTTCAGTTCGTCCTTCCGGTATTCGACACCGACCACGGCGCCCACATTACCGGCGGGCAGCTCATAGACGTCACCGGTCAGGAAGGCGTTGAAGATGGTCTGTTCGTAGATGGTGTTGAAGGTCCGGGTGCCGACAATGTAATCCCGCTCTTCCTTGGTGAGGAAGCTGCCGGAGGCGCCGGGCACGTAGAGAGACGGGTTGAAGAAGTCGACGGGCACACATTCAGGGGCGTTGTTGTTGCCCTGCTGGGTGGCGCCATCCGGATCGGGGATCCCGTCACCGTCCACGTCAAGGCCGCAGACGAAGTTACCCGGATTGTTCGGGTCTTCGATGGTGGTCTGGGCGGACAGAACCAGGTTGTCTTCCAGAACACCGAAGCGGCGGGAGTTACCGTCGGACCGGCTGTAGCTGGCGAAGGCTTCCCAGCTCAGGTTCTTGATCGGACCGAATTGCAGCTGGGGAAGGTCGCCTTTCAGGCCACCGACCAGGCGCAGCTGAGCAATTTCAACCTCTGTTTCATCGCTGCCTTCGTCGAAGGAGAGGAAGGCACCGGCGGGAATGGCGCCGATATTGCCGAGGAACAGGTCGACAATGCCGAAGTCGCGGAATTCAGCCGGGGTCAGGCCGAAGGTATCGGCCACCTGCTGGGCAAATTCCGGATCGTTGAGCAGGGAGTCATAGGCCGCGCCGCAATCCACGCCCCGGACACCGTCTGGATTACAAGGGTTGAACGGGTTGGTGGCAGCCACGTCCACACTGGCGAAGAGCGTGTCGCCTTCGATCAGAGTGCTCCGGCGGGAGTACATGGCTTCGTAGAAGGCCGTGATGTTGTTCACACCACCGATATTGTACTCACCGTAGCTGAGTGCGACGAGCTGGCTCGTGCGGGCCAGAATGTCCTGGGTGTCGATGTAGGACTGCTGAACGTTCTGGCTGTAGTCCGAGAAGTTGATGTCGGTGATGCCGTCGCCGTCAGCGTCAACACCGATACCGAACTGGTTGGTTTCGGAGAAACCGGGAATGCCGGAGTTGCCGGCTCCGCTCACCGGATAAATCACGCCGTAAGGCACGCCGGTGATGAAGTAACGGCTGGACAGGTTGGTCCGCGCACAATCGGTTTCGACCATGCCGAAGTCGAAGGCGTCGGTCTTGCTCCGGGTGCGGCGCTCACCGTCTTCGGTGATTTCGATGTCGCGCACACATTCAGCAAAATCCCGCTGGTTCCGCTTGATCTCGGAAATCCGGGAGTATTCCACGCCGAAACCGGCAAAGCCCCGGTCGGTGTTGAAGCCCCAGGATGCAGCCACGGTGGTCTCTTCACCGCCGCCGGCCTCGGTGAAGGTACGGAAGCCTTCGAGTTCCAGGCCGTCAAAGTCCCGGCGCAGGCGCACGTCCACCACACCGGCGATGGCGTCGGAACCGTAAACGGAGGACGCGCCGTCGAGGAGGAGTTCGATCCGGTCAGTCAACAGGCCGGGGATCAGGTTGATGTCCGGGCTCACCGGAGCGCCTTCCACACCGGACGGAGCCAGGCGGCGGCCGTTCAGCAGCACCAGGGTCCGGTCGGCGCCGAGGGAGCGCAGGGACACCTGTGCGGCACCCGGACCGTTATCCAGCACGAAGCCGGTGAAGGTTTCATCGATCTGCTGACCGGAAGCAGCAGTGGAGTCCTGAAGGGCTGCACCGGCATCCACGAGACCCAGGTCCCGGGAAATTTCACCAGAGATGATCTGGATCGGCTTGATGCTGGTGGCCGTGCTCCGACGCAGGCGGGAGCCGACGACGGTCATCCGCTCGTCCGCTTCATCATCCATCGCCGCTTCGTCTTCCTCGGCGACAACGGTAGGCTCGTCATCGGCATCCTGGGCCAGGGCCGAGAGAGGCAAGGTGACAATCATGGCAGCAGCCGCAACGCCCGCTACCATGGTCGAGCCAAGGAGCCGCTCCTTGAGCAGTGAGTCCATCATAGTGTCCAACCCCATTTCTAGCATCCACACTCGGGTGCACCCGCCATTCGTTCTGATGGTTCCGGTCTCCGGCAGGTGCCAGGATCGGACGTTTAAAGCGGTTGCAGCTGTTCTTAAGGAGGGAACGAAACCCTTCTCGACCGGCACCTATCGCTCATCCCTGCCGGTCCGGAGCACTCACATCTCGATCGCACCCCTCCATACCCTCGAAAGACAGGGTAGGGCCGCTCCGCCATAACGTCAATTTTGTTTTAACCTTCTTTCGACACACTTTCGCCACGCTCGGACCTCGTGACGTTTGGGACACACAAAACCGTCACAGCTTTTTCAGCATTGGCGTGTTCCGAGGGGAAATTATCCCTTTTGAGATGTGAAATCGGCGGTCCGGCGCGGCAAAAGCCTGTCATGGCCCGGCAATCGAAGACCGGATGAAAGCATGGGGTTGTCCGCAATCCCAGTGGCGCCCTGATCGCGGGTTCAGGACATGCCTACGTGTTCGGCAGTATGGCCGTCAGCCGCATCATGATTGAAGACTGTCCCGGTATTCCGGTTATCAAAAAGAGCGTGCAGCGTAATCTTGAGACATATTCGAAACGCCGCACTGTAATTCATAGACCAATTCATCAAGGCGCAAATCAAGTTCAGTTGCAAATCTTCAAAAGTGACCCTGCGTCCCGGGTAAGGGGACGCAGGGGATTGCCATTCGCGTCAGCTTGCCTCAGCGGCGCCGGGCGCTTTCGTCGATGGACAGGAACCGGGTCGGATGCTTGTCCTCGGGATTGTCGACGAAACCTTTCACATGGGCGCCCACCAGGTGGCGGCGGGTGCCGATCAGGGTGGGGATCACGGGCATCTCATTGAGCATGAGCTGCTCGGCCTCGGCGAGGAGGGCGCCGCGGGCCTCGACATCCACCATGTTCCGGGCCTCCTTCATCATCCGGTCAAAGTCCGGATTGGAGTAGTTGGCGTAGTTCAGGAAGCCCGTGTCGGTTTCCAGCAGAAACAGGTAGTTGGTCGCGTCATTGTAGTCGGCGACCCAGCCGCCGTCGGCCACGACATAATTGCCTGAACGCAGGTCATTGTAGTGAGTCTTGGCCTCGGTGTTCAGCAGCTCCGCATTGATGTGGATCTGGCGCCACATCCCGGCGATGGCGATGGCCACCCGGCGATTGTCCACCCCTTCACGGTAGCGCAGGGTGAAGCGCAGGGGGGTTTCTTCGCTGAAGCCCGCTTCTTCCATCATGGCGCGGGCCTGGGCGATCCGCTCCTCCATGGGCTGGTCCTTGAACGGGGCCTGGGCCGTGTGGGGGTAGTTCATGATGCTGGGGGGCACGAAGGCATAGGACGGGGTCTGGCCCGTGCGCAGGATGTCGTCGGTGAGCACGTTCCGGTCGATGGCCATGCCCATGGCCAGGCGGATGTCCGGATTGTTGAAGGGCTCCTGCTCCACATTGATGAAGTAACAGTTGGACAGCATGAACTCGGTGACCAGCACCTCGCCCGGCAGCAGTTCCTTCAGCCGCTCATAGTTCTGGGAGGGGAAGTCGTCGTTCATGTCCAGCTCGCCCGCCCGGAACCGGCGCACGGCGGCGGGGCGGTCATCGGTGGGATAGAAAATCACCGTGTCGATGGCGACGTTTTCGGCATCATAGAAGCGCTCGTTCTTCTTCAGGCGGACAAAATCGTTCGGACGCCATTCATCGATGACATAAGCCCCGTTGGTGGTCGCCGCTTCCGAGGTGATCCAGCCGTCGCCTTCCGCTTCCACCACATGGGGGGGCACCGGATAGGCGGCCTGGTGGGTCAGAAGCTGGAGGAAATAGGGGGCCGGATATTCGAGGGTCACCTCAAGGGTGCGATCGTCGATGGCCCGGGCGCCGAGGGTGTCCAAGGGCTCGCCCTGGGTGTTGATGCCTAGACCATTCTTGAGCACGTACATAAGAGAGGCGTATTCCGCCGCGGTCTCCGGGTTCAGGATCCGGCGCCAGGAATAGACGAAGTCCTGGGCGGTCACCGGCGTGCCGTCGGACCAGGTGTGGCCGTCGCGCATGGTGAATGTGTAGGTCAGGCCGTCTTCGCTCACCGTGTGGCTTTCCGCGGCGCCGTAAATGGGCGTTGCGTCGGCGGCGTCGGTCATCAGCCCCAGATAGAGGTCCCGGGCGATGCTGCTTTCCCAGGTTCCGGCGATCCGGTGGGGATCGAGGGAGGAGGGCTCGCCGGAATTGCCCCGGTGCAGCACCACTTCCTGGGGCGCCGCATCGGCCCCGGTCTGCTGGGTTTCGCCCGTATCCGTGTTGTCACCACACGCACTCAATGTGCCGGCGAGCAGCAAGGCTGCCGCTCCCCGCCCCGTCCATTTGGGGAGTTTGGTCCAAAATGCCGTCATGAATGCATCCTTTCCTGAGGTTAGGCCCCTGCCTCTTGCAAATCTATTCCGCTCGGGTCGCGTATCGCGCCGGTTGACGCGCATTGCTCCGGTCCCCACCATGCCGTCGAAGTCTGCCTGCGCACCATCCTCCGCCGATCTCACGACGCGGTTGGATGGTGTTTTACGTCAGCATGGTGCACCATTCGTCCCTGATCCGGAAGGATCGGGCATCCTTGATCCGTAAGGATCAGGTGGGGCGTGCCGACGGAAGGGGCTGGCACAATTGTGATTTCAGGGCGGGACGGTCTGGCACACACACTGGCCCCCAGCCCGCACGGGTCGTTGGCCCGCTCGGTCCAATTCCCGAAGGTCTGGCCAACTCTCCAAGGCTTGGCTTGAGGGATACGGGGCAGGGAGCGGTGTATCGGGGGAAGGATTAAGACGATGGCGAGCGGTGAAACGAGATCCCTGGCCGGGGTGGCCACCATGCGTGCGGCTGTACTGACTGCGGTCATTGGCAGCATGTCCGTGATGGGAGCGCCAGCGAGCGCGGACGACAAGACCGCAAAGGATCCTCTGGCCCGGTGTGCCGAGATCAAGGACGACAGCGCCCGGCTCACCTGTTTCGACGCCGTGACCATGGCCCTGCGCGCGGCCGGCAAGCCGGTGCCGGCAAATCCCGCCGAAGTCCCGCCCCGGGCGGACGAAGTCCTGGACGCTCAGGCCGCCGAGGAAATCCGCCTCCGGGAGGCGGAGATCGCGCGCCGGGAAGCAGAAATCGCCCGCCGGGAAGCCGAGATTGCGCGCCGGGAAGCCATGCCCGCACCCGTAACACCTGCCGCAGCGCCTGAAACTCCGGCCAAACCGGCTGCTCCCGCGCAACCTGCCGCTCCCGCCCAGCCCGCCGCTCCGGACACATCCGCCGAGACCTTTGGCGACGCCACCGTGTCCCAGGATGATCTGACCTCCAAGCCCGTGGAGCCCGCCAAGCAGGAGCGTCTGCGCAAGGTCACCGTGGGTGTGGATCGCTACGGCTACAATAATTTCGGCAAGTTCTATGTGGTGCTGGAGAACGGCCAGCTCTGGCGCCAGCTTGGGTCCGGTCGGGTGAACGTGCCCGGCGACAGCCTGTCCAGCGTCGAGATCAAGCGCGGTCTGGTGGGCGGATACCGGCTGCGCCTGGAAGGGCGGGGCAAGGCGATCAAGGTTGAGCGTCTGCGCTGAGGTCCGGGTGGACCCTGGCTCCGTGTGGGGGATCGGGTCCGCCCGCCGCTCCTTGGCTCCTTTAACCCGGGGCGCTTCTGTTTGGGGGCTCCTTCACTCCCGGGCTGGGGAGCACAAAGCAGACCGGAGACCCGACAACGGCCTGTTTGCTTTTCTCACCGATTTACATGGACCCATGAATCGCGCCGGTGGACCGGCCGGTCGGCGCGTGCCGGACATGGCTGTGGTTTGCGGACCGGTCCTGCGATCGGTCCCTGTCGAAACTGAGGGCACCATGGCGGCGCCCGGTCCCAGATGAACGCGCCGATTTTGATGCGCCCAACCCTCAGATGACCTCAATGCCAAATGACCTCAAGGGAGGACCAACCTTGACCCAGACCGCCCAAGCCGAGCCGCTCCAGAGTGGTCCCATTCTCGACGTGGATGGCCTTCATGTGCGTTTCGAGACGCCGGACGGTGATGTGCATGCGGTCCGGGGCATTTCCCTGGCGGTCCAGCCCGGCGAAGTGGTGGGCATTGTCGGCGAGTCCGGTTCCGGCAAGAGCCAGACCTTCCTCGCGGCCATGGGGCTTCTGGCCTCCAACGGCCAAACGGAAGGGGCGGTGCGCTACCGGGGCCAGGATCTGCTCACGATGAGCAGCCGGGATCTCAACACCGTGCGCGGCAAGCGGATGACCATGATCTTCCAGGATCCGCTCACCTCGCTCACGCCCCACATGAAGATCGGAGATCAGCTTACGGAAGTTCTGCGTCGGCACATGAATATGAGCCACCAGGATGCCCACAAACGCGCGGTCTCCATGCTCGACCTCGTGCGCATTCCTGAAGCGGCGAGGCGGATGGGACAATACCCCCACGAACTGTCCGGCGGCATGCGCCAGCGGGTGATGATCGCCATGTCCACCTTGTGCGAACCGGACCTTCTAATTGCCGATGAACCGACCACCGCCCTTGATGTGACGGTCCAGGCCCAGATTCTCGATCTGATGAAGGATCTCCGGCGGGAGTTGGATACGGCCATCTGTCTGATCACCCACGACATGGGGGTGGTCGCGGGGATGTGTGATCGGATCCAGGTGATGCGCTACGGGTCCTTCGTGGAAGAGGGGACGGCGGACGAAATCTTCTATTCTCCCCGTGAGGATTATACCCGGGCGCTTCTCGATGCCATGCCCCGCCTCGACAAACCGGACCAAGGGTTGGGCGTGGGGCTGCGCGCCCTGTCTGAGGAACAGGAAGCCCGCACCATTCTGGATGTGCGGGATCTCAAGGTGCATTTCCCGGTCCGGATCGGCAAAGGACTGTTTCCGAAAACCAAGCCCCTGAGGGCGGTGGACGGGATCAGTTTCGATCTGCGCGCCGGGGAAACCCTGGGCATTGTGGGTGAGTCCGGGTGCGGAAAATCCACCCTGGCCCGTGGCGTCCTGCGGCTGGTGCAGGCCCAGGGCGGGGAAGCGGTCTGGTTCGGGCGGGATCTTCTGGATCTGTCGGACGAGGCCATGCGCGGTGTGCGCGCGGACTTCCAGATCGTCTTCCAGGATCCCCTCGCCAGTCTCGATCCGCGGATGACCATCGGGGAAAGCATCGCCGAACCCCTGCGGACCCACCGCCGGGATCTGTCCCGTGACGAGGTGAAGGCGGAAGTCAAGGCCATGATGGAACGGGTCGGTCTGGATCCGGCCTGGATCAATCGCTATCCCCACGAATTTTCCGGGGGCCAGAACCAGCGCGCCGGCCTGGCCCGGGCCATGATCATCCGTCCCAAGCTGATTGTCTGTGATGAGGCCACCAGCGCCCTTGACGTATCCATCCAGGCCCAGATCATCGACCTCATTCTGGAACTCCAGCGGGAGTTCGGCATGGCCATGCTGTTCATCAGCCATGACCTGTCCGTGGTCCGGCAGGTGTGCCACCGGATCATGGTGCTCTATCTGGGCCGGGTGGTGGAACTGGCGGACCGGAACGCCATCTACGAAGATCCGCGTCACCCCTATACACGGGCTTTGATCTCGGCGGTGCCCGTGCCCGATCCCAAGGTGGAACGCTCGAAGAAGGTGGAAAAGCTCACCGGCGACCTGCCCTCGCCCCTGGATACGAGGGCGTCCCTGTCGTTCCTGAAATCCAGGGTCATCGACGATCCCGACGCGGAGCAGTATGTCCCCCGCTACATCCAGGTCGCCCCCGGCCATTTCGTGGCGGAGTTCGACCCGGTAGGCGATCTGCCCGGTCTGTACGCGGAGTAAAAGCACAGAGGGTGCATCGGGGGTCGGCCGCGGTGCACCATTTCTGTCGGGATCTTTCTTGCGGCACGGATCATTTTCGCGGCACAGCGACCGATTTCACTCCGTGCCCGAGAGGGATCACAAGATCACCACACCCGTTATCCTCAGCACGCCATATCCCACCAGCACGAGGCCCACGAGGTACAGCACTGCGCGGACGGACGCTTTGTTGCCCAGCGCCCGGTTGCCGATCAGGGCCATGGCCCACAGCACCGATGCCACGCCGAACAAGAGGTCGGGGAGGGGGAAACCGTTGCCCATGGTCAGATCCTCCGGGTGATCAGCGGTCTTTCGGGTCGAGGGCGTCGCGCAGACCATCCCCGATAAAGTTGAAGCAGAACAGGGTCACGGCCATAAAGGCGGCGGGGAAGATCAGCGTCCACCAGGCGAATTCCATGCCCTGGGCGCCCTCGGAGATCAACCGCCCCCAGGAGGTGAGGGGTTCCTGAACCCCAAGACCCAGGAAGCTGAGGAAGCTTTCCAGCAGGATCACCGTGGGAATGGTCAGGGTGGCATAGATCACCACGACACCCACCACATTGGGAATGATATGGCGGCGCACCGTGGTGAAGGTGTCCACGCCCGTGGCCCTGGCCGCCTCGATGAATTCCTTCTGACGGATGGAAAGGGTCTGGCTGCGGACGATCCTGGCCATGGTCAGCCATTCCACCGCGCCGATCGCGACGAAAATCAGAATGAAGTTCCGGCCGAACACGGTGATGAGGATGATCACGAAAAAAACGAAAGGCAGGGAATAGAGGATGTCCACAAAGCGCATCATCAACTCATCCACGCGCCCGCCCACGAAGCCCGCGGTGGCCCCGTAAAGCACGCCGATGAGCAGGCTGACCCCCGTGGCCACCACGCCGATCAGCAGGGAGATCCGGGCACCCCACATGGTGCGCACGAAAATATCCCGCCCGTTCCCGTCGGTGCCGAAGATATGGCCGTTGGCCAGGTTGGGGCCCTGCTGGATGTAGTTGAAGTTCTGCCCCTCAAGGGTGTAGGGGCTGAGATAGGGACCGAACAGGGCCAGGAAGGTGATGATGCCCAGCACGATCATGCTGCCCACGGCGGCGCGGTTGCGCAGCAGGCGGGCCCGGGCGTCGTCCCACAGGCTGCGTCCTTTGACCTCGGCGGCAAGGGTCAGAATGTCCTCGTTGCGGCCCGGGGTCTGGCCGGGCCGGGAGGGATTGGAGGGGGGGCTCATCTGAGCTGTCGCCATTTCGGGCATCCTCTTGTCGCGGCACTCGGTCGGGAACGCGGGGCGGGCTGTGGCCCCAGTGCTCCAATCATTTCAGACGCACCCGCGGATCGAGCCAGGCGACAATCAGATCCGCGACCATGTTGAGAATAATGATCAGGCTGGCAAACAGGATCACGACACCCATCACCAGGGTGTAGTCCCGCTGAATGGCCCCGACCACGAAGAACCGTCCGATTCCGGGAAGCTGAAAGATCTGCTCGATCACCAGGGAACCGGTGACCAGGGCCGCCGCCGCCGGTCCGAGATAGGCCACAAGCGGCAGAACGCCTGCCTGAAGGGCGTGGCGGAAGATCACCTGGCGCTCCGGCAGGCCTTTCGCCCGGGCCGTGCGCACAAAGTTAGAGCGCAGCACCTCGATCATGCCGCCCCGGGTCAGCCTGGACACGATGGCGATCTGGGGCAGGGCAAGGGCGGTGACCGGCAGGATCATGTTCGCGAGCGCGCCGCCGCCCCAACCGGCCGTGGGCAGCAGGCTGAACCACACCCCGAAAATCAGGGTCAGAACCGGCCCGATGACGTAGTTCGGGATGGTGATCCCAATCATCGCGGTGCCCATGACCATGTAGTCGAGGGGGGAATTCTGGTTGAGCGCCGCCAGGGTGCCCAGCAGCAGACCGATAACCAGGGCGAGGGTCAGGGCGGTCAGGCCGAGCCGGATGCTCACCGGAGCGCCCTGGGCGATCAGTTCGCTGACCGAAAAGTCCTTGTAGGTGAACGAGGGACCCAGATCACCCCGCACGGCCTTGCTGAGATAGATGAAGAACTGTTCGTGGATCGGCTTGTCCAGATCATAGGCAGCCAGCAGGTTGCGCTCGATTTCCGGCGGCACCGCCCGTTCCTTGTCGAAGGGACCGCCGGGGGCGAGCCGCATCATGAAAAACGCAACGGCCACAACGATGAAAAGCGTCGGGATGGCGAAAATGATCCGTCTGATACCGAAAGCGAGCATGGCCGGGTGCTGATCCCCCAAACGGCTGAAACACGAATTGGACGGTTCACCTGAACCGCCCGGTACAGTCAATGAGACGGGCTGCGAAACGAAGGGCAAACACACCAGGACCTGCCCTGAAAGCGTATTCCCTGAAAGCGCGTTCAACCGCGTTTCCAGCCGGTCCCCGGCACGCCCCCCCCACAGAGCCGGGCCACAGGGCCGGACCACGGAGCCAAGTCACGCGACCGCCCTCACTATTCAGCCCGTTCCTGTCCGTTTGGTGAAGGTCCCATGTTCCAGCCCCCCCGTCAAAGGGCCGTGATGACCGGACAGGATGCAACCCGGCAGTGCTTTTCTTGCGGATGGGGGTGTCCATGACGCATCTGGACGGAGCGCCTTTTGGGCCGGGACCACGAGTGGTCGTGCCTCTCTGCCCGCAATGGCCCGGGTTGGGGCAAGGTTGCCGTCAACGAAGCATCAGACTAATTTGGGCCACAGTTCATCTAAAATTGTCTGTCGCCGATTGAGGGGGTAGCCCGTGGCCAGCCAGAAATCGACCGTGCATGAGACTTGGTCATCTCAGTTCACTTTCGTCATGGCGGCCGTGGGATCGGCTGTGGGTCTGGGCAATTTCTGGCGCTTTCCCTATGAGGCGGGTCAGAACGGCGGCGCGGTTTTCGTGGTTGTGTATCTCGTCGCGGTCCTGGCCATCGCTTTTCCGGTGCTGATCGCCGAATACGCCATTGGCCGGCGCACAGGGCTTTCGGCGGTGGGCGCGACCGTGGCCCTGGCCAAGGACAGCAACAGGTCGCCGCTATGGGGGGCAGTGGGCTGGATCGGCATGATCGCCGGGTTCCTCATCCTCACCTATTACAGCGTGATCGCAGGCTGGGTGATGGCCTATGTGCCCATTTTCCTATCCGGTGAACTGACCAATGTCGGTTTCGAAGGCGCCCAGGTGCTTTTTTCCGATTTGAACACCAACACCTCCTGGGCCCTGGGCTGGCATACGGCCTTCATGGGGCTTACCGCCTTTATCGTGGCCAGGGGTCTGAAGGGCGGCATCGAGGTCGCGGCCAATATCCTCATGCCCATGTTCTTCGTCATGGTGGTCGCGATGGTGATCTACGGCGCCTATGTGGGCGACGTGGCCGCCGCCGCGACTTTCCTGTTCTCGCCGGATTTCTCCAAGATCTCCTTCGACGTCGTGGTCTCAGCGATCGGTCAGGCGTTCTTCTCCGTGGGTGTGGGCTCGGCAATCATGATCACCTATGGGGCCTATATGACCCGGGACGAGCCCATTGCAGGCTCAGCGCGCACCGTGGCCCTGTCGGACACGTTCATCGCCATTCTGGCGGGCTTTGCCATTTTCCCCATGGTGTTCGTGGTTCAGGGGCTGGAGCCCAATGCGGGTCCTGGCCTGCTGTTCGCCACCTTGCCGGCGGCGATCGGTGAATTGCCCTATGGGTCCCTTGTGGGCGGGGTGTTCTTCACCCTGGCCTTCTTTGCGGCCCTGACCTCGTCCATCTCCCTGTTCGAGGTGATCATTGCCTGGTCCGAGGATCAACTCGGTTGGCAGCGGGGTCAGGCGGCCCTGCGTTGGGGTCTGATTGCCTGGTTCATCGGGATCGGCTCGTTGCTGTCCTTCGGGGTCTGGTCGGGCTTCTATCCCCTGGATTTCGGACCCTTCGCGGGCCAGACCTTCTTCGGCGTCCTCGATGTGCTGACCGGCAACATCATGCTGCCTTTGAGCGGTCTCGCGGTGTCCCTGTTTGCGGGCTGGGCCGTGTCGGAATCGATCATGCGCGAGGAAATCGGCCTTTCGCCGCTGTTCTTCCAGATCTGGCAGGTTCTGACCCGTTACGTGATCCCGGTCGCGATCATCGTGGTGCTCATTGCTTCGAACCTGAGCTGGATCCTTCCGGGCTGATCGCAGCCCATTACGGATAAGCACACAGAAAAAGGCCGTGCCCCCGGGGCGCGGCCTATTTTTTCACCGTCCAAAAGGAAAAACGGGCTGAACAAGTGCGGGATTGCGTTCCGTCAGCGCCCTCCGCCCCCCAAGCCACTCAGTCCACGGCGGGCGTGGTCATCTGGGTGGTGAAAGTCAGGCTATGGGGCGCCGGGCGCCTGGTGGACGCCTGCTCCGTCAGGCCGCCGACAATCGCCATGGCCGCAGCCTCCGTGCGGTTGCGCACATTAAGGGCCCGCAGAATGGCGTTCACATGCAATTTCACGGTAGCCAGGGCGATGCCGAGCTGGGCGGCGATTTCCTGGTTTGCCTGACCCAGTGCCAGAAGCTTGAGCACTTCCTGCTGACGGGGGGTGAGATTGGAAAATCCGCTCTCTGACAGCAGGGTGCGTCCTTTTTCGCTGTCCGCGGCGCCATCCATGTCCTGGAACCCGGAAACCGGACCGTCCGGCAGGTCGTCGGGCACATACCGTCCCCCGGCCATGACTTTGTCGATGGCGATTCGGAAGGTTGCCGGATCGCTGGTGCGGGTGATTGCGCCGTGGGCTCCGGCCCGCATGGCTTCCCGCAGGAGCCGGATATCCAGTTCGGTCATCAGCGCGATGACCCGAATGCCCGGATGCCGGGCGATCACTTCCCCGACTGCTTTCGGTGTATTCGACACGGGCCGTTCCACATTGAGAAAGGCAAGGTCATTGGCGCTTTGGGGGATGGCCAGGGCTTCGTCGATGCTGCCCGCAATCACGGCCTCTCCCGACCCACTCTGGCCCGACCCACTTTGGCCCGACCCACTTTGGCCCGAACCACTTTGGCCCGGACTGTTGTGGCCAACCCGCGTTTCGGTCACGAGCCGGCTCAGGGCCTGAGCGAACAAGGGCTGATTGTCGACAATGAGTGTGCGCATGGTTGCGGTATCCCTGGGGCTATGCGGCGATTGCCCCCGAGAGCCATGGATACATTTATCCGTTGGCTGACAGGGACAGGAAACCGGCAGTCCAGCGCCAAGCCCGCTGCAGACCGACTAATGCATGGTCGGGACACGATCACCGCCCCTGATCAGGTCTGGGGCCGGTCTGGTCCCGGAAAGTCCGGCACCCTGACTTTCTTCCATCAGCCATCGCGAAGCGCAGTGTCCTGGATACGCGGTCACCCTGGATACACAGGGAACCTGGATACACAGAGCAACAGGGTCACATGCGCCCATTGGGGCGAGGGCCGGGCGGAACGAACGCCGGGCGGGATGGCAGCCGGGCACGATGCAGGCCCGACCGCATCCGGACATGACAGTCTGCCGTGGACCATAGACCCATCGGCGGATGACTGATTGATCTCGATCAATTGTATAGGGGTAAAGTCCAAATACCGAAGCGGCTTTTTTCGTTGCCGTTACACCAAATACTCAACGCCGGATTGCCGCCTAGATCTTATAGCCAGGAAAGAAATTCAGTGACGATATTTTGATTTTGCATAAATAACTCCAGGCAAGGGTGCCTGCATCAGACTGAAATCGTTGTCTTTTACGGACATGTCAGGCGGTCCACAGTCCCAACGCCGACCATAGGGAGAATGCGGATCAATTGCGATAACGCGATCGCCTGGCAACCGGAGGCCCCTCTATCGCACCAGCATACGGACAATCCGCTGAACAACGATCCGTGAACGTTTTTCGGGATCTGGCGCAGGAACCCGCCACCCCGGTTGGCTCCTTGGCGCCGGCCCTTAACTCCGGAGGGCCTTGGGATGCCGATCACGCGTATTTGCTTGGGGTTTTATTCACCCGCAGGGTATGCGCAAGGCGTTGATTTCGATCGCCTGACATAGAATTTTTTCTCATGCGTGGCTTTTACGCGGGCCAGGGCCGGGCGGATCAGATTTCGTTGTCCAGAATCGGCTGGCCGTCGGCCAGAATCGACTGGGCCAAAATGAAATGGGCCAATAATCAAACCGGTTGGGGGAGTGGGTTGTGGAAACATTCGGTTTCGTTCTCATCGCATTGGTGATTCTGGGCTTTGCCTTGATTTCCGGCCGGTCGGACCGGCTGATCATCACGCCGCCCATGGTGTTTGCCGGGTTCGGGCTTCTGGTCGGTGCTGGCGGGCTTGGGCTTGTGAACCTCAACGTGGAAGAGGGGACCATCCACCTCCTGGCGGAGCTGACCCTCGTCCTCGTGCTCTTCACGGATGCGGCGCGAATCGATTTCCGCAGACTGTCCGCAGATCACGATCTCCCGATCCGGATGCTTGCATACGGAATGCCTCTGACCATCATCATGGGGACCCTGTTGGCGGTGCCCCTGTTCCCCGAGTTCTCCGTCTGGGAAGCAGCCCTCCTGGCGGCCATCCTGACACCCACCGATGCTGCCCTGGGTCAGTCCGTGGTCACGAGCCCCCGGGTGCCCACCCGGATCCGGCAGGCCTTGAATGTGGAAAGCGGCCTGAATGACGGGATCGCCCTGCCGGTCATCGTGCTGTTTCTGTGTTTCGCCAATCCGGAACACCAGATGGATGACGGCACCAACTTCCTGTTGTTCGGGATCCTTCAGGTGACTCTTGGTCCCCTGGCCGGGGCGGTCATCGGTTATCTGGGGGGCCAGGCAATCGAGCGCTCAAGCCTTGCCGACTGGATGAGCGAGTCTTTCCAGGGCGTCAGTGCCCTGGCTTTGGCCCTGCTCGCCTTTGCGGGCGCGGAAGCCATCGGCGGGAACGGGTTCATTGCGGCTTTCGTGGCGGGTCTGACCATGGGCAACACCACCCATCACTGCAACCGGTTCGTCCTGGACTTTGCCGAGGCGGAGGGACAGTTGCTGACCTTGTTCGTGTTCATGGTCTTTGGCGCAGTGTTGGTGCCGGATCTTTTCGCCCACCTGACCTGGCAGATGGTGGCCTATGCGGTGCTGGCCCTCACGGTCATGCGCATGGTGCCTGTGGCCATCAGTATGATCGGCGCGAAACTTCTGCCGGGCACCGTGTTGTTTCTGGGCTGGTTCGGTCCCCGCGGGCTGGCCTCGATCCTGTTCGCGCTTCTTGTGGTCGAGGAGACCATGGGCAATGCCGTGGCCGAGCAGATCATCATGCTGACCATCCTCACCGTGGCGTTGAGCATTATCGCCCATGGGGTGACGGCCGCGCCCTTCGCCAACTGGTATGGCCGCAGCACCGCCGCCCGACACGACTCCCACGCCTTGGAGGAAATGCGCGACACCCACGCAATCCCCACCCGTTTCGGCAGAGTGCACAAAGGTGATCAGACATAACCGTTTGCGCTGGGCGGGCGAAGGAGCCGGAGTTCCCGTTTGTCCATTGATCTTGGCGCCGCGCCCCGTCACCCTGCGACCCGGATACGGAACCCGTTGATGGACCGCAACGGGACGAAACGGGCGGGCGTGGCTTGCGAGGGAGCATGATCCATGGGCGGGGGTGATTTCGGATTCAGCTTCGATTTTCTGATCACGGCCACGGTCACCCTGTTCGTGGTTGTTGATCCCCTCGGGGTGACGCCGATTTTTGCGTCCCTGACCACCCGGTGCACGTTCCCCCAACGGGTGTCGATTGCCTTGAAGGGAACGGTGATCGGCGGCCTGATCCTGGCGGGCTTTGCCCTGATCGGTGAGGCGCTGCTGGAGCGGGTGGGCATCTCCATGGCCGCATTCCGGACCGCCGGCGGCGCGCTTTTGTTCCTGATCGGTCTGGAAATGGTGTTTGAGCGGCGGACCCGCAGGCGCAGCCGCTCGGCGGAAATCACCATGACCGAACAGGAACTGCACCATCCGCACCCCGATGATAGCCCGCCGGACGATATTGCCGTCTTTCCCCTCGCCCTGCCGCTTTTGGCGGGGCCGGGGGCTCTGGCGTCGATCGTTCTCCTCATGGGCGCGAATGACGGCGCCATCGGATCCCAGGCGGTCGTGCTCATCGCCCTGACCCTGGTCATGGTCTTGACCTTCTTTCTGCTGATTTTTTCCGCCCGTCTTCTCGACTGGGCCGGGGAGAGTGCGTCCATCGTGATCACCCGGCTCATGGGCATGATCCTGGCTGCCCTGTCGGTCCAGTTCATTTTCGACGGTATCCGGAACGGTCTGCTTCTGCCCGGCGCGGCTCAGGGTTGACCCGGCCTGCCCGTCAGGCATGAATGGTGTAGACTGAAGCCATGTCATCCAAGCGTGATCAGCATCCAGACCCGCACCGGAACCCAGGCGGGGAGACAGGCAGGGACCCGGGCGGGCGCAGTGTCTTGAAGCGACCGGAAGCGGCGGCTGAATTGTCCGCCTGTGTCTGCTTTTCCATGCGCAAGACCGCCCGGGCCGTCACCCAGCTTTACGACAGCGCCCTCCAGAGCACCGGACTGCGCATCACCCAGTTCACCATTCTGGCGATCCTGTACTCCGTGGGCGCTCCCCGCCGCATGGGGGATCTCGCCCGGGATCTGGTGATGGACCGGACCACCCTGACCCGCAACCTGCGCCCGCTCATCCGGGCCAGTTATCTGGACGTTGTGGGCGGTGCGGACCGGCGGGAGCGTCTGGCGCAGATCACCGGCACGGGCGTGGACCTGGTGGAAGATATCCTGCCCCGGTGGCGTGCGGTGCAAGGGGAGGTCACCCGGCTGTTCGGAGACGGGCGCTGGCAGGACCTGCAGGTCGAATTGGCCGATGTGGTCGAGCAGGCGCTGTCCCGTCACGAAGGCGGACGCGAGGCCGGCTCCCGCCTGTCGAGGAACCCGTCAGGACAAAGAAATCTATAAAACGCAGTCAGGAAAAGTGTGTGCGGTTTTCCGCCCGGAATGCGCTCTCGTGATCCAACCCCGTTGGATCACGCGCAAACCGAAACGGCTTTATGCTGATGGTTTATCCCACATAGGCGCCGATGGTGGTGCGGTGGAGGAGCCGGTCATGGCCCTGGTAGCCGCCGGTGGCCATGTGAAGGACCGAGCGATTGTCCCACATGACCAGCATGTTCGCAGACCATTTGTGCCGGTACTGAAAGTCCGGACGGGTCTGCCAGCGGTAGACCTCAGCGAGAAGAGCCGTCGCGTCCTTCTGCTCCATGTCTTCGATCCCGACAATGTAGCCCACGCAGCCGAACAAGCCCTCACGGCCCGTTTCCGGATGGGGTTTGATGATCGGGTGGTGGTGCATGACATTGGCGTCGGGGGAGGGGCGGATGTCCATGCTCCGGCCCGAGGCCAGATCCGCGTCTCCGTAAAATCCGTCCGGGGCATAAGCGGTGGCAGCGGTATGGACGGCGCGTTTGCCCTCGATCCGGGCCCGCAAATCGGACGGCATCTGCTCCAGGGCCGCGTGTTGATTGGCAAACAGAGTGTCTCCGCCCACGGGGGGAATGGTGATGGCGAACAGGCAGGTGCCCGCGGGGGGATGGACCTGGAAACTCCAGTCCGAATGCCAGGATTCCGCAAACACCGGCGCGGTCTCCTGCGCGGTCCGTTTGACCGCGATAATGTGGTCATGGCCCGGTATCGGGGCAATGAACGGATCGTCCCCGAACGGACCGAAATAAAGGGTGAACCGTTCCAGGTCCTCATTGCTCAACGGCTGGTCCGGGAAGGACAGGACATGGTGGGCAAGCCAGACCCGGCGGATTTCCGCGACGGTGTCCGCGTCCAGGGGACGGGTCAGATCCACGCCGCGAATGGTGGCGCCGCAGGCCTGTCCCGATGGGGTTACATCCAGAGCCATGGCGTTTGTTCTCCCTTCTGTTGGCGGCCTTCTCTGTCGGTGGGCCTTACTTGTTGGAGGACCTTACTTATTGGAGGGCCTTATTGAACTGGCCGTGTGCTGTTTGGGCCTTCGGGGCCGTTCGCCCGCGCCCTGTTTTTTCGTGCCGTTCTCAACTATCGTCCCGGCGCGTTCCACGGTCAACGGATCCGCGCACCGTGGAACCTGTCTGAATTGTCATCCGTGGGTGTGCAGAAAAGGGGGACCACATGGCTTTTCGCTCTGTGTTCATTGTTCTTGGTTTCATGCTCCTGGCGGGGCTGTCCGCTGGCAAGGCCGGTGCGGCCGAGTTTTCCTTCATCGTCTTCGGGGATACTCAGGACACCTCGCCTGCCGGGCGGGACCGGGTTGAACGCCTTGTGGAAATGATCCGGGCGGAGCGGCCCCGGTTCGCCGTTCACATTGGCGATATCAAGGGGGGCGGGGCCTGTTCCGATGATCTGTTCCAGGAGAACCGGGCTCTGCTGGAGCGCATCGACCGGCCCGTTGTCTATCTGCCGGGGGATAATGAGTGGACTGATTGTTATCAGGACAGCTACGGCGGCAGCGACCCGATCGAACGTCTTCATGCCCTTCGCCGTGTACTGTTCGAGCCCGGGGAGAGCCTCGGCCGGCGCACCATTGAGTTGGAGCAGCAATGGGATCCGGTCAAGGGGCACGCCTCCCGCAGCTATATCGAGAACGCCCGCTGGATGGCGAAATCCGTCATGTTCGCCACCTTCCATGTGGTGGGATCGAACAACAATCTGCGCCAGGACCGGGCGGCCATTGAAGAGCATATGGCCCGGGACGCGGCGACCGTGCGCTGGCTCCATCAGACCTTCGACCGGGCGGAAGCCGCGAACAGCCCGGCGGCAGTGATCTTTTTTCACGCCAACCCGGCCTGGGGCCAGAACTGGTGGAACCCCACCGGTTTCGACCGCTTCCGGGAAGCGCTTCTGGAGCGGGCGGCCCGGTTCGGCAAACCGGTGCTCGCGGTCCATGGGGACACCCACACCTTCCGCATCGACAAGCCCGTGCGCGGCCCGGACAACGCCCCCCATCCCCTGACCCGTCTGGAGGTTTTCGGCCCCCCCGATGTGGGCGCAATCGAGGTGACCGTGGACACGGACACCCAGGCCGTCTTCTCATTCCGCCCCTTCACGGTGGCGCTGAAAGACCAGTAGAAGGCCACAACAAAAAATGCGCACCCGCATTGCTCCGGGTGCGCATCACTGATCCTTTCTCAAAGGAGGGGATGGCAGTTTTATCCAACCCACCCTATGCTCAAAGCATTGTGCATAATCTTGTGCATGCAACCATAGGGGAAACACATGAACCAGACGACGAGTCTTAAATCCTGGGCCGGGCACGGTCTCCAGGTTCTGGCGATCATCTGTATAATGCTCATCGCCCTGCCCGGGTCGGCGGACGCCCAGGAGCGGATGAAAAAGGGCGAAAAAGCCGGATCGGCCGATTACACGGTCATTTTTCTGGAAGACGGCAACAAGAAGAAGGCCCGGAAAGGGCAACTATCGAGCCTGAAGCTTGGGAAGAACCCCGAGGGCAATCCGAAACCCTATTGGAACTGCGGCGGCAAGACCTGCACTTGCGGATATCGCTATGTTCCCGCTGGTTCGTCCGTCGATGTTCAGATTGATGACTGTCTTGGCCTCGTGCGGGCTGGCATGTGCCGCATGATGGACCCGTCGACACCGGACATGACCTGCAACATTAGCGCCGACGGGGAGCGGATTGCCTGCCGCTGCGTCAAGGCCGGTGTGCCCTCGCAAGGGCCGGAGAGCATGCCGCCCTTGAGCACGGAACTGGGTTTCTGAGGAAAGACCGTTTCAAGAGGGAACCGGACCGATGGATCGTGCCGGTCCTTCTGCCTGGGTTCTTTTGCCTGTCTCATTCCAGGGGCCTGTCTCGTTCCCTGGGCCGGCCTCGTTCCTTGGACACGGGGCGTGAACCCAAAAGAAAAACCCCCGCGCAGGCTTGCTGCGCGGGGGGCGTTGTAGTGTGAGCCGGTGGCTTGATCAGAAATCCATGCCGCCCATGCCGCCACCCGGCATTGCAGGGGCAGGCTCATCTTTTTTTGGCGCTTCAGCCACCATTGCTTCGGTGGTGATCAGCAGGCTTGCCACGGAAGCGGCGTCCTGCAGAGCGGTGCGCACCACTTTGGTCGGGTCGATGATGCCGGTCTGGACCATGTCCACATATTCCTCGGTCTGCGCATTGAAACCGTAGGTCTTGGAGGACTGTTCCAGCAGCTTGCCGACCACGATGGAGCCTTCGACACCAGCGTTTTCGACGATCTGACGGATCGGAGCCTGGATCGCGCGGCGCACGATGTTGATGCCGGCCTGCTGGTCCGGGTTCAGACCCTGAAGCTTATCCAGGATGCTGGTGGAGAACAGCAGAGCGGTACCGCCACCGGGGACGATGCCTTCTTCCACGGCAGCGCGGGTTGCGTTCAGGGCGTCATCGACGCGGTCCTTACGCTCCTTCACTTCCACTTCCGTGGCGCCGCCGACGCGCAGGACGGCCACGCCGCCCGCGAGTATGGCGACGCGCTCCTGAAGCTTCTCTCTGTCATAGTCCGAGGTCGTCTCTTCGATCTGAGCCTTGATCTGGCTGACTCGCGCCTGGATTTCCGGCTTCTTGCCGGCACCGTCGACGACCGTGGTGTCGTCTTTGGTGATCCGCACACGCTTGGCCTTACCCAGCATGTCGAGAGTGACGTTCTCGAGCTTGATGCCGAGATCTTCCGAGATCACCTGACCGCCGGTGAGGATCGCGATGTCTTCGAGCATGGCCTTACGGCGATCGCCGAAGCCCGGCGCCTTCACGGCCGCGACCTT
>CAZLPU010000004.1:0-101602 GCA_964561475.1 uncultured Alphaproteobacteria bacterium | reverse complement strand
GTACTGGATTTCCATCAGTTCGCGCACAGAGCGCACGCGGCGATTGCCCAGATGGTCGATGTCGTCGATCTCGCCCTTGCCGTCGCGCAGGTCGGTCATGGTCTTGATCACCGCAAGAATGTCGTCCTTGCGCAGGATACGGACCGTATCCTCACATTCGAGATTGAGGCGCATGTTCATCTTGACCCGGCCCACGGCGGAGAGATCGTAGCGCTCGGAATCGAAGAACAGACCTTCAAACAGGGCCTGGGCGGTCTCCAGGGTCGGCGGCTCGCCCGGGCGCATCACCCGGTAGATGTCGATGAGCGCCTGTTCCCGGCCCTGGGTCTTGTCCACCACCATGGTGTTGCGGATATAGGCGCCGATGGTCACGTGATCGATACGCAGGACGGGAAGCTCCGTGAACCCCTTGTCCGCCAGAAGCTGGAGGTTGGCCTCGTTCAGCTCCTCGCCGGCTTCCACGTAGATCTCGCCGGTCTCCACATTGACCATGTCCTGGGCACAATACCGCCCGGACAGATCTTCCGCCTGCATCAGAAGCTCCTTGAGGCCTTCCTCGACAAGCTTCTTGGCAAGCCGGGGCGTGATCTTGCGACCGGCCTCGACCACGACTTCACCGGTTTCCGCACTGATCAGGTCCCGCGGCGGCTTGTGGCCGCGCATGGTTTCCTCATCGAATGGCATGCGCCAGCCGTCGGACTTCAGGGTGAAGGTCGTGGAATCGTAGAAATAGTTGAGGATCTCTTCCCCATCCATGCCAAGGGCGAACAGAAACGCCGTAGCCGGAAGTTTCCGGCGCCGGTCGATGCGCACATAGACAAGGTCCTTGGCGTCGAACTCGAAATCGAGCCAGGACCCACGGTAAGGAATGACCCGGGCGGCAAACAGCAGCTTGCCGCTGGAGTGGGTCTTGCCCCGGTCATGGTCGAAGAACACGCCCGGCGAACGGTGCATCTGGGAGACAATCACCCGCTCGGTGCCGTTGATCACGAAGGTCCCGTTGGCGGTCATGAGGGGCATGTCGCCCATATAGACATCCTGTTCCTTGATGTCCTTGACCGATTTCGCTCCGGTGTCCTCATCCACATCGAAGACAATAAGACGTAGAGTGACTTTCAGTGGTGCCGCAAATGTCATGCCCCGCTGCTGACATTCCTCCACGTCGTATTTCGGATCCTCGAACTCGTAGCGCACATATTCCAGGGTCGCCGTTCCGGAAAAGTCCGAAATCGGAAAGACCGACCGGAACACCGCCTCAAGGCCCGTGTCCGTGTCACGTTCATCCGCAGGCACGTCCATCTGAAGGAAATAGTCGTAGGACGTCTTCTGAACCTCGATCAGATTCGGCATGGTCGCCGATTCCGTGATGTTGCCGAAGGTTCTACGAATTCGTTTGCGGCCTGTGAAGGAATACGGCATTCTCTACCTCGTCATGGTGGACCGTCCAGTACGGACCTTCTCCGGCATTACTCGTGTCCTGGCGTCGGTATGCGGCGCTCCATGAAAACCCGATCAATTCCAGGTCATTCAGAAAGCCCTGCCCGGCTCCAGGTCTGTGTCTCCGGCCAATCCGTCATTATTCCAGATCAGCCGGGGTATTCATCCGCATACGCGGTTTTTTATCCCTTTTGACGCTTTATGTGGCGCCCCGTCTGCCAACGCTTCCGGCAAAACGCGCCGAAAAGTATCACTCGATACAAAGTTTCACTCGATACAAAGTATCACGCGATACTCTGGGCACGTCGGATACACCCATCACCATCCGCCTGCGCCGTTAACGTCCTGTTCCGACTCTTTCAGTCCCGAAACACCCTCGACCGGCGCCTTCAAACAACCGGTCCGTCCCGGGAAAAGGGGGGGTAACGCATCAAGCCGATTAAGCGTTTATCCCCATGATCCGGAAGATTTCTTAACTCCAATCCCATTTCACGTCGCAATCCTGCGGGCGCTCCCTTGAGCCCCACGCCAGATGCTGCGCAGGGCGGGTGTCCAGCAGGCAGGCTTTCGGGACAATCGGGCGGGCCCACCAAAGAACCCGCCCGAAACACCCGAAAGCGGATTACTTGAGCTCGACCTTCGCGCCCACGTCTTCCAGCTTCTTCTTCATTTCTTCGGCTTCGGCCTTTGGCACGTCTTCCTTCACGTCCTTCGGTGCGCCTTCCACCAGTTCCTTGGCTTCTTTCAGGCCAAGACCGGTGATCGCGCGGACTTCCTTAATGACGTTGATTTTCTTGTCGCCAGCGGAAGCCAGGACCACAGTAAATTCGGTCTTCTCCTCGGCGGGCGCGCCACCGGCATCGCCACCGGCACCAGGCATCGCGCCCATCATCGGCATGGCCATGGGAGCAGCGGCGGCAGACACGCCCCAGCCGTCTTCCAGACGGGTCACCAGTTCGGAGATTTCCAGAACCGTCCAGGAGGACAGCTCTTCGTACATCTTTTCGATCTTCTCAGACATTGCATCGTTCCTTGGTTGAAAGCCCTATACTTTTCAGCGGTGCTTTTCATCGTTTCAGGCACGGTCCGTAAGCGGACCAAAAGGGACACAGGACTGTACGGCCAAAAGACCGTCAGGCCGCGTTCTGTTGCGCGACATAGGCGTTGAGAACCCCGAGAAGGGCCGGTGCCGGTGCATTGAGCTGGCTGACGAGGTCGCCCGCCGGTGCATTGAGGGTCCGGACGAACTTGCCACCCGGTGCGGTGAGCACCCCGGCAAGCTTGGCCCGCATCTCGTCCAGCGACGGCATTTTCGAAAGCTGCTCGACACCGCTCTCATCCAGCACGGTTTCCCCCAGGATCCCGCCGATCAGGACGAATTTCTCGTGGTCCTTGGCGAAATCCACCGCGGCTTTGGACACCGCGACCGGGTCAGTGGCGAAGGCAATGGCAACAGGACCCGTAAACAGGTCTGTCGCCCCCTCCCCCGGCTGACCCGCGAGGGCCAGCTTGGCGAGGCGGTTCTTCACCACCTTGAGCTTGGCGCCGACCTCGGAAAGTTTGAGGCGCAGCGCCGACATGTCCGCAACGGTGAGCCCGGAGTAATGGGATACGACGACCCCTCCGGCCTCGGTGAAGATGCTCCGAAGAACCTCCACCTGCTCGCCTTTTTGAGCTCTGTTCATTGCGGTCTCCTCACGGGCGGCCGGACCATCCGGCCGCTTGAGTAAGCGGTGCGCAACAGGGCCGGGAGGCCCCCGCAACACCGCGAGGACAGCCTGTCCCAGGGCTCGAACCGGCAACCGTGTACCTGACGGCTCCGCGCGGACACGCGAAACCGCTCACGATGCAATGCTCTCGTCCCCGTCTGTGCCGGCGGATTTTAAGGCCGTCCCGGAAAACACCGGTCGGGCCGCCTGCAGTCTCGGACAGGTCGGATCCGGACAAATACGCAAGACCGGATCCTTACCACCCGGATGATCCGCCTGAGGCCTGGGCCTTTGGCGGATCATCCGGGAATTTCGCGGGCCCGGCGCTGCGCCTGAGCGCTGCCTGCCGGACCAATCCTGATATTCCGGCCGGGGCCGTCAGATCACCTGACTGGCCACGGTGGTCACGTCGAGTTTGATACCCGGACCCATGGTCGAGGTGATCGCGACGCGCTTGAGATAGGTTCCCTTGGCACCGGTGGGCTTGGCCTTGATCACCGTGTCCACGAAAGCCTTGATGTTCTCAGCAAGCTGATCATCCGTGAAGCTGATCTTGCCCACACCCGCATGGATGATGCCGGCCTTCTCCACACGGAACTCCACGGCGCCGCCCTTGGCATCCTTGACCGCCTTGACCACGTCCGGGGTCACCGTGCCCACTTTCGGGTTCGGCATCAGGCCGCGGGGGCCGAGGATCTTACCGAGCTTGCCCACCACGGGCATCATGTCCGGCGTGGCAATCACCCGGTCGAAATCCATCTTGCCGCCCATGATCTGTTCGGCGAGATCATCAGCACCCACCACATCGGCACCGGCCTCCCGGGCTTCGTCCGCCTTCGCGTCTTTTGCGAAGACCGCGACACGCACTTCCCGGCCCGAGCCGTTGGGCAGGTTGCACACGCCGCGCACCATTTGGTCGGCGTGGCGGGGGTCAACACCCAGATTGACCGCCACTTCCACAGTCTCGTCGAATTTGGCCGTTGCCCGGGCCCGCAACAATTCCAGGGCCTCGGTCAGAGAATAAAGGGCCTTCGGGTCGATGCCTTCCCGGGCCGCGCGGATCCGTTTTCCCATATTCGCCATCGGTCTTACTCCTTCACCTCAAGGCCCATGGACCGGGCGGAACCCATGATGATCTGGCAGGCCGCGTCGATATCGTTGGCATTCAGATCAGTCATCTTGGCCTCGGCGATTTCCCGGACCTGATCCATGGTGACGGAGCCCTTGACCTCCGAACCCGGCTTGTTGGCGCCTTTGTCCAGCTTGGCCGCCTTCTTCAAGAAGAACGACGCGGGCGGCGTCTTGGTGGTGAAAGTGAAAGACTTGTCCTGGTAGACCGTGATGATGGTCGGGATGGGCATTCCCTTTTCCATCTCCTGGGTCTTGGCGTTGAACGCCTTGCAGAACTCCATGATGTTCACACCGCGCTGACCGAGGGCAGGGCCGATCGGCGGCGACGGATTGGCGGCGCCCGCGGGCACCTGCAGCTTGATGTAACCAGTAATCTTCTTAGCCATAATTCCCCTCCGGAGCTTTGTCCTCCATGCCGGTCCAATCCGAACCGCCACGGGCGGGCATGCGTCCGTCTCCTTTTGCTTCGAGGGTTAGCGGTCAACGGCTGCCTGGGAACGCCGAGCCGGGCACTGCCCATTCGGTTTCCGTCCGCGGCCTCCCGCACCGATCATCCCAAGTGTCGCGACCAGTCGGGGATCCCCCTTTTCAAGGGTCATCGCCCGACCAAGCGGCCTGTCAGCCGCCCGCAATCCCTGTCCGGCTCTCCGTGAACGGAGGCAATCCGGTCAGGTGGTCTTGTCCACCTGGGTGTATTCCAGTTCGACCGGAGTTGCCCGGCCGAAAATCGAGACCGCCACCTTGAGGCGGGCCCGCTCCTCGTCCACTTCCTCCACGACACCGTTGAAGGAAGCGAAGGGACCGTCGATGACCCGCACCTGCTCGCCCACTTCGAAGGAAATCGTCGGCTTGGGCCGCTCGATCCCCTCCTGGACCTGATGCAGGATGCGGTCAACTTCATGCTGCCCGACGGGCATGGGCTTGTTTCCGGATCCCAGAAACCCCGTCACCTTGGGCGTGTTCTTCACCAGGTGATAGGCCTCGTCGGTCAGATCCATCTTCACCAGGACATAGCCGGGGAAAAACTTGCGTTCCGTGTTGACCTTTTGGCCACGGCGCAGTTCCACCACATCTTCCGTGGGCACCAGGATCTCTTCAAACAGATCGCTCAGACCTTTTTGCGCGGCACCTTCCCTGATGGAGTCCGCAACCTTTTTCTCGAAATTCGAGTAGGCGTGAACGATGTACCAATGCGCTGTCATGGATCTTCTTATCTCTTTCTCTGTCCAACCGCGCGTTGCACCTTCAGATCACTCGAACCCGCGCCGGTCCCCGTTGACCTGTGATCCTTAACCGGCCCCACGGCCTTGCTGTCGCATCCGAAGGGACAAGACCTGCCCTAAGACAGAAGCCCAGTTTTAAGACACAGGCCCTGTCCTCCAACCGGCCGAGGACACCATGACCTGACAGGCTGCGGATGCGCACACCCGCTGCCGGTTTCCGGCCGCAGCCTTAGCCGGGCAGGATGAACCCGACCAGGGTCGCCAGAACCGTATCCACCAGGAAGAAGAAGATTGCCGCCATGACCACCATGATGAACACCATGATCGTGGTGATGCGGGTTTCCTTGAAGGTCGGCCACGTCACCTTGGCGGTCTCTTCGCGCACTTCCCGGACAAATTGGGGCACGCTGGTCTTCTTCTTGGCCGGCGCAGCGGAGTCACTGCCCTGATCCGCTGCCGCGGTGCCGGTGCTCAAACTCTTGGAACTCTCAGGTCCCTTCCCGTCCGACGGCTTGCCGCCTTTGGTCCTCTTTTTGCCCCCCTGCCGGGGCGGTGTCTGCCGCGCCATGCCCGAGATCGACCTCCTCACCACCGTTCCGTATGCCGGCTGCTCCTGGAACGGGCTGGCCTGCACCCCAAAGGATCACGTCGCTGCCGGAACCCATCGGCCCCAGGACAGCCATCGGGCCGGCGCCCGTCCAACTTCCCCGTCCAACGGGGATCAACATCATGGCCGCCCAGTGTGTCCGCCCGGTCGGGCGTCTTGCGGCGGCACTGCCTGCCGCAACAGCGAGCAGAACAGAAAAAGCCGGACCACCACCCAATGCGTACCACGCTCGTTTGGGTAGGGATCCATTCGATTCCCACAATGTTGCTAAGTCAGGTCGCCATGCCACACGTGAAAGAAGGGCCACATGCAAAAGACGGCAAGTGTAATCAGGCGGGTCACAATCCCACCCTATCCGGCCCGGAGAAACCTAAGATCCTGTAAATAGCCCAAGCGCAAGCGGAAAGGAAGTGGGTTGCGCGAAAAAAATTCTTGACCCTCGTCCTTAAAACCTGCGCCGCCAGTGGCCCCAAATCAGCCCCGGACCCTCGGCGACGCTCGGCCCGAAAGGGATCGAAGCCACCATCCCGAGTGCGCTACAGCGCAATCAGCCCCCAATAAATCCCCCTCAATCCCAGATTGGCGGCCTGCGATTGCGCCAGGGCATGGCCTCTTCAAGCTGGGCTGCGAGGCTCAACAGGGTCGCGTCCGCCCCGAAGGCGCCGGAGAGCAGGACACCGATCGGCAACCGGTCCATGGATTGATGCAGCGGCAGGGAAATCGACGGCTGGCCCGTGGCATTGGAGAGCCAGGTGAAAGGGACATAGCCCGCCAACACGGAAAATCCCCGGGCCGCATCGGTCTCCCTGACATTCACCACGCCGTTGCGCATGGGCGGCATGCCCAGGGTGGTGGTCAGAACCACGTCATAGTCCTGATGAAAGGCCCCAAGGGTCCGAGCCGCCTGGTGCAAGACGGACAGGGCCAACTGGTACTGGGAGGCGGTGAGCCGCTGGGCCTGCTCATGGATCGCCCAGGTCAGCGGCTCGAACTGATCCGGCGTCGGGGTCTTGCCGGTAAGGAAAGCCTCCCGTTCGATGGCTACGGACGCCGCCGTTGGAAAGACCGCCATGAATGCTTGGCTCACCATGTCCCCGTCCACGGGCATGGCCACTTCCTCCACGATATGTCCGAGGGCCTCAAGCTGGCGGGCCGTGGTCAAAATGGCGGCAATGCATTCCGGGTGCATCTGGTGGCCGGAGAGATCACGGGTCTGGAAGGCAATCCGCAGCCGGCCCGGATCCCGGCGTACCGCATCCAGGAATATCCCGTTCCCGGCTGGGGAGAGATCCGAACCGAAGGCCAAACCCGGGGGCGGCGGGTGATAGATGTCCCCCACTTCCGGACCATGGGTCTGGTCAAGCACCGCTGCCGTGTCTCGGACCGTCCGGCTCACCACCCCATCGGAGTTCAGACCGGCCAGATTTTCACCGAGATGGGGGCCTGCGGGATTGCGGCCCCGTGTTGGCTTGAGCCCCACCAGACCGCAGGCGGAGGCGGGGATCCGGATGGAACCGCCCATGTCGTTGGCGTGGGCCAAAGGCACGATGCCCGCAGCCACCGCCGCCGCCGCTCCGCCGGAACTGCCGCCGGTGGAATGGTCCGTGTTCCAGGGATTGCAGGCCGGGCCATACATAAGGGACTCGGTGGTGGGCAGGAGCGCCAGTTCCGGCACATTGGTCTTGCCCAGGGGAATGAGGCCCGCTTTCAGAAACCGGGAGGTCAGGGTTGCATGGCAGGGCGCGGGCGTGCCGGAGAGAAAGCGGCAGGCCTGGCGGGTCTCGACCCCCGCATAATCTCCCAGGTAATCCTTGAGCAGGAACGGTACCCCCCGCAACGGACCTTCCATGGGCGCCGCGGCCATGGCGCGGGCCTGGTCATACATTGTGGTGACGACTGCGTTCAGAGCGGGATTGTGCCGTTCGATCCGGCGGATTGCGTCCTCCACCAACTCCAGGGGTGTCACGGCTCCCGTGGCCACCAGCCGGGCCAGACCGACCGCGTCAAATTCCACATAATCGGTCAATGCCATTGGGGCCTCCTTGCATTTCTTCCCGCGCGCTCACGCCCGCCAACCCGTTCCGCTGGTTTCGCTTTTACAAACAAAAGAGGTTCCATGGGATGGAAGGGGCCGCAACCTTCAAAAGGGCAACGGTCAAAAGAGCAACATATCAAAGGGGATCGACGGGACCGGGCGGGAATGGGCTTGAAAGCCCGGCAATTATGAAAATCCTGTGAGTGTCCAGCGGATCCGCAGGGGGACACCACATATCCAAACGAGGATCCGGCCTCGGGGCAGGATCGGATCACGGGAAAGAAACGGGGGAATCGGTCTCATGGCACTTATCAGAATGGTCAAATCCATTGGCGCACTCGCCATGGCGCGGATGCCGGCGGCTGCCGCGAAGGCGTGGTTCGGCTCTTCCCTGCGGGAGTTCGAGGGCCGCCCCATCGATCCCAAAGCCCAGGCCGTGGGGGAAATGATCCTTGCCGCCCGGGATCCCGACCAGCCCCTGGATGTGGAGACCATGCGGGAGGGCTACCGGGCAGGGCGCCTTGTGCTCGATGACACAGGCCCCTCCCTCAAAGTGCTGCGGGACGTGATGATCGATCTGCCCCACCGGAGCGTGCCCGTGCGCATCTACGATGACACGGATACCAATACCCCCCGCCCGACCCTGGTCTTTCTCCATGGGGGCGGCTGGGTGATCGGCGATCTGGATACCCACCAGGGCATTTGCGCAAGACTGGCAAAATACTCCGGACTGCGGGTGATGGCCGTGGATTATGCCCTGGCGCCGGAACACAAATTCCCCGCCGCCGCCGATGAGATCCTGGCGCTCCATGGCTGGCTCCAGGACCACGGCCCGAGCCTTGGTGTGGACACGCATCAGTTGGCCTATGGCGGCGACAGCGCCGGCGGCAATCTGACCGGCGTGCTCATGCACGATCTGAGTGCCGCCGGTCAGCCCCTGCCCAAGGCCCAGCTTCTCATCTATCCCGCCGTCGATGCCCGCATGGCCGGCGATGTGATGGAGCAACTCAGCGATGCCTATGTTCTGCCCACGGCGCTGGCCCGCTGGTTCCGGGATCAGTACCTGGAAGCAGGCCACGATCCGGCGGATCCCAGGGTCTCACCCCTGTTCTCGCCCTATCACGGTGCTCAGCCCCCGGCCTATATCGTCACCGGCGGTCACGACATCCTCCGTCCCCAGGCGGAACTCTATGCGCGCAGGCTTGAGGATGCGGGCGTACCGGTGACCTATGAGGAACTGCGCGGCCAGATCCACGGCTTCGTGAATTTCTTCAAGGCCATTCCGGAGGCGGATGATTGCGCCCGCAGGATGGGGGCGTGGCTCAAGGCGACCCTCTGATCGAACCGGTCAGGCCCCGTCTCCTTCCTGATCATTTTGGGCTTCGTGAACGATTTGGGGCTCGTGGCGGACCGGGAAGGCCACCGACCGGGCAATGAAGCACATTCGCGCCGCCTGTTCGTGGAGGCGATGGGCCAGCTCCCCATCGTCCCCGGCCCGGATCGTCACTCGCGGGCGCAGCACCACTTCGCTGAACTGGCCGGAGTGATCGGGATTTTCCTGCATCATGCCCGTGGCGTTGTCCTTGTAGGCCAACACGGCGATCCCGTTGGCGCCGCACAGATGGAGATACCAGAGCTGATGACATGCGCTGAGGGAGGCCACGAGAAAGTCCTCCGGGTTCCAACGTGTATCATCGCCGCGGAAAGCCGGGTCTGATGAACAGGGGATTTCCGGCTTGTTCCCGCTGCTGATCACATGATCCCGGCTGAATGCCGTGTAGGAGGACGTGCCGGTCCCCTGGTTACCGGTCCAGGTGAGAGCGACGGCATAGGTGTGCGTCTTGCCTGTCATGGGATGATCCTCCGTTCCTGCTTTAACACTCGTCCATCTTGTTTCCGTGATGAGGAGACCTGGCCATGGCCGGTGAATGCGACCTCGAGACCCTGCTGGCCACCATGGCGCCGGTGCTCGATCCGGCGGTCTATCACTTTCTCAGCGTGGATGAAGACGCACCGCCGCCCCTTCATTTCGTCGCCACTGACCGTGGCAGTGCCAGCGACATTGACAGTGGCGACCGCGGCGGCGGTGCGGGTCCGCTGATGGTGTTCCGGGAAGCGGAAGGGACCACACTGATCATCGACCGGGACCAGCTTGCGCCCGGGGACCCTGCCCTGGCCACACCGCCCTGGCGGCGCATTACCCTGAGCGTTCATTCCGACCTCGAAGCGGTTGGATTTCTTGCGGCGGTCACCGCACGGCTCGCGGCTGAGGGGATCAGCACCAATGCGGTCAGTGCCTTCTACCACGATCACCTGTTTGTCCCCGCGAGCCAAGCGGACCGGGCCATGGCACTGCTGACCCGGCCCTGACCCGGTGTTGAACACGGCCCCCTTGTGCCCGGTTCCATCCCCCGGACCATGGCGCGTATGCAAGGGCATGGGATATGATGGGGACCATGGGACCGCACCGCCGGAGCGTCCTTGCCGGCACAGCCGCCGCGCCACAGCGCCCTTCCAGGCATGCAGCAACCCAACAGGAGACGGTCCAATGATCCGTGACGTGAAAAATCTCACCGCGATGTGTGGACGAGGAGACTTCTGGGGCGCGGCCCTTGAGCGGGACACGGTGGTGCGTGCCCTGAAAGTCGCCTGTGTGGTGGGCACCCTCCTGATCCTCATCAATCAGGGGGACGCGCTGCTTGCGGGCCAATGGCCGCCCCTGTGGAAGATCCTGCTGACCTATTGTGTCCCCTACAGCGTTTCCACCTACTCGGCGGCCTCGTTCAAGGTCGATGCGCGGCGGGCGGGGACCATGGCCGTAAAGTGATCCGGCTTCACTTCATTGTGTTGGCGTGCATTCCGTCTTGATGGCAGCTTCATGAGGCCCCTATTTGCTAAAGGCGGTCACATCAGGGATGTCAAAAGGAACGGTCCCATGAGCACTCCCCTTCAGGTCTATACAGCGAATACACCCAACGGTGTGAAGATACCCATCGCCCTGGAAGAGATCGGGGCCGCCTATGAAATCACCCGGATCAATCTGTCCCGGAACGAACAAAAACAGCCGGACTTTCTCAAAATCAACCCAAATGGGCGTATTCCCGCCATTATCGATCCGGATGGACCGGAAGGGCTCCTGCCCGTTTTCGAGTCCGGCGCCATTCTGTTCTACCTTGCGGAAAAGTTCGGTGCTCTGCTGGGCGAGGGTCCCGTGGAGCGGATCAATGCCCTGGCCTGGACCTTCTTCCAGGTGGGCGGCATCGGACCGATGTTCGGCCAGGCAGGTTTTTTCCGCCGCGGCGCCGAGCCCAATCCCAAGGCCGTCGAACGGTTCGAAGTGGAATCCCAGCGGCTGATCTCCGTCATGGATAGTCAGCTCACAAACACCGCCTTTCTGGCTGGCGACCGGTTCACCATTGCCGATATCGCCCATTTCGGCTGGCTGGACCGGGCAGAAGACTACGCCAACGCCACGGTGCCCCCTGCCGTGGCCGCATGGCGCGAGACCGTGCGCGCCCGATCCGCCGTCCAAAGAGCCATGGCGGTCCTGGTGGATTGAGCACGGCAGACCCAGCAGCTGGAAACGAGTTTTGATAAAGGGGAAAGGGCTGATGAATGACCGAAAGAACAGTTGACGTAGCGATTATCGGTGCGGGAACCGCCGGCATGGGCGCATACCGGGCCGCGTCAGACCATACCAAGTCCCTGGCCCTGATCGAGGGCGGCCTTTATGGCACCACCTGCGCGCGGGTGGGCTGCATGCCCTCCAAGCTGCTGATCGCGGCGGCAGAAGCGGTCCACGACATCGGCAAGGCGGATCAGTTCGGCATTCGCGTGGGCAAACCCGCCATTGACGGACAGGCGGTCATGGACCGGGTTCGCTCGGAACGGGACAGATTCGTGGGGTTCGTCCTGGAGTCCCTGGAGGAGGTTTTTCCCGCTGAAACCCGGATCAAGGGGACGGCGCGGTTTGTGGACGATCACACCCTTCAGGTGGGAGAGGATGTGACGGTTCGCGCGGATCGGATCGTCATCGCCACCGGTTCCCGGCCGTTCGCGCCCCCGCCTTGGGTGGCCTCTCTCGGCGACCGGCTGATTGTCAATGACGACGTGTTCGACTGGCAGGATCTGCCTGAAAGCGTTGTGGTTTTCGGCGGCGGCGTCATCGGTCTGGAACTTGCCCAGGCCCTTCACCGGCTCGGCGTGCGTATCCGGCTGTTCGGCAAGGGCGGATCCATTGGTCCCCTGACGGATTCCTCCGTGCGGGATGAGGCGGAACGGATCTTCAAGGAGGATTTTCCATTTTATCCCGATGCTGACGTCCGGGATGTCTCCCGCGACGGCGACCGGGTTTCAGTGACCTTTCTCGACACGGACGGTACCGAGAAGACAGAGCAGTTCGACTATCTGCTGGCCGCCACGGGCAGGCGCCCCAATCTGGATACCCTTGGTCTGGAAAACACGACCCTGCCCCGGGATGACCGGGGGGTGCCGCTGTTTGATCGCCATACGGGCCAGATCGGCACCAGCCATGTATTCATTGCCGGGGACGCCAACAATCAGGTGCCCCTGCTCCACGAGGCCGCCGATGAGGGGCGCATCGCCGGAGACAATGCGGGCCGGTATCCGGACATCCGCATGCGTCCGCGCCGGGCCGGGCTGAGCGTGGTCTTCAGCGACCCCCAGATCACCATGGCGGGCCAGACCCTGGCGCAGATCCAGAAACAGGGCATCGAACACGCCGTGGCGGAGGTTTCCTTCGCAAACCAGGGCCGGGCCCGGGTGATCCTTAAAAACAAGGGGCTTCTCCGGGTTTACGGTGAAGTCGGCACCGGGCTGTTTCTCGGCGCCGAAATGGTCGGACCCGGTGCAGAACATATCGGCCATCTGCTGGCCTGGTCGGCTCAGTCGGGCCGCACGGTCCAGGAAATGGTCGACAGCCCCTTCTATCATCCGGTCCTGGAAGAAGGGGTCCGCACGGCTCTGCGCAAATTGAACCGTGCACTGCGCATGGGGCAGGTTCCGCCCGAAAACTGCCTGGACTGCGGACCGGGAGGCTGATGTTCAGCCCACACCTTACTCATTTGCACACGTATTTTCTCTGCCATTCGAACGGAGACGGATCATGACCCCTTCCGCGCCCTACGATATCTTCCTGGCTCCGGGCAAGCGCACGCCCTTCGTCAAGGCCGGCGGTTCCTATGCGGCCCACAACGCTATCGAGGTTTCGATTCCCGTTGTCCAGGCCATGGGGGAACAGGGCCGGCCGGATTTCATGGTCTGGGGGCAGGTCATTCCCAGCACCACCGTGTCGAACCTGGCCAGGGAACTGCTGCTCGAAGCGGGTCTTGATCCGGAAATCCCGGCCTTCACCACGGTTCTGGCCTGTTCGACAAGCATGGCGGCCACGATCCAGGCCGCGGGGATGCTGGGCCGGGGCGGCACCGAACTTGCCCTGGTGGGCGGGGTCGAGACCATGAGCCATGTGCCCATCGGCCTGACCGAGACAGCGGCCCAGAAAATTGCCTTCCTGGCCCTGAGCGATCCGGGCGCGGCCCTTGAGGCGGTCGAAACGCTGAAGGCGGATGATTTCCACCTGCCCATCACCGGTTGGGCGAACCGGATCAGCGGCCGGTCCATGGGCCAGCATACGGAGGACACCGCCAAGCTGTTTGAGATCCCCCGGGAACAGCAGGACCAGGTGGCCCTGGCCAGCCACCGCAATGCGACCGCCGCCCAGGACAAGGGCTTCTTCGATGATCTGCTCGTGCCCTTTGCCGGTGTGGAGCGGGATGCCATGCCCCGGCGGGACACGTCCGCCGAGCGGCTCGCTGGCCTGCGGCCGGTGTTCGATGCCGAAAGCGGCATGGGTACCTTGACCGCCGGCAACTCCTCGCCCCTCACCGATGGCGCAGCCGGATTGTGGGTGGCCACCCGGCAGGGCCTTGAGCGCCTTGGAGCACCGGCGGAAGTGCGGATCGTGGACTGGGCCCTCGCGGCCATGGACTACAAGACCGAGGGCATCCTCATGGCTCCGGCCCGGGCCATTCCCCGGCTTTTGTCACGGCACGGATTGCGGTTCGAGGACATCGCCCTGTGGGAAATCCATGAAGCCTTCGCCGCCCAGCTTCTGGCCAATGTCAAGGCGATCACCGATGCGGATTATCGCCGGACGCGGGCCGGGGTGGATGCGGATCTGGGCGACTTTCCCTGGGACCGGCTCAATCCCCATGGGGGCAGCCTTGCCATCGGTCACCCCTTCGGAGGGACCGGCGCGCGTATCCTCAGTCAGGCCACGAAGGAACTCAGCACCCTGACCTCGGGCTCCCGAGCGGTGGTGTCGATCTGTGCCGACGGCGGCCAGGGCAGCGTGATGCTGCTGGAACGGGTGTAACAGCCATCCGGATACGGAGAAATCCCAATGGCGGGCGATACACCGCGTCAGCCCTTGGGAAACTCCAGGCCCATTTCCCGATAGCGTTCCGGATCGTCCACCCACTTTTCCCGGACCTTGACGAACAGAAAGAGATGAACGGGCACGCCGAACATCTCCTGCAACTCTTCCCGGGCGGTGGAGGAAATCTCCTTCACCGTCCGCCCGCCCTTGCCCAGGACGATGGCCTTCTGGGTGTCCCGTTCCACATAGATGGTCTGTTCGATGCGGATGGATTTGTCCTTCAGGGTCTTCCACTGTTCCGTTTCCACCGTGGTGGCGTAGGGCAATTCATCGTGGAGACGCAGGATCAGTTTTTCCCGGGTGACTTCCGCGGCAAGGAGACGTTCGGTCATGTCCGCCGCCTGATCTTCCGGATACAGCCATGGCCCCTCGGGCATCCGCGCGGTGATATGGTTCAGCAGGTCTCTCGTTCCGCTGCCGGTCATGCCGGAAATCATGAAAGTGTCCGTGAACGGTCCCATGGCGGACCATTCCTGCGCCAGGGGCAGAAGCTGATCCCGGCGGATGGAATCCACCTTGTTCAGGGCCAGCACCGCTTTGCGCCCGGAAGAGGTCAGCCCTTCGACGATCCGTTCACTGTCTTCCCGGGACTTGCCGCCCCCATCCCCTGACGCCAGGCGTGCCGCGTCGATCAGCACCACCACCACATCCGCGTCATCGGCGCCGCCCCAGGCCGCGTCCACCATGGCTCTGTCGAGACGGCGTTTGGGCACGAAAATGCCCGGGGTGTCCACGAAGATGATCTGGGCGGCGCCGTGCAGGGCCACGCCCCGGATGCGGGTGCGGGTGGTCTGGACCTTGTGGGTGACGATGGCGACCTTGGTGCCGACCAGATGGTTGACCAGGGTGGATTTGCCGGCATTGGGCGCGCCGAGAATGGCGGTAAAGCCGCAGCGTGTCGGCGCCGGCCCGTCCTCCTTGGCCCTATCCAACTGGTGCTCGTCTCTTTTGGTTTCGTCTGTTTTGGTTTGGCCTGCGTTGGATTGGCCTGCGTTGGATTGGTCGGTCGGGAGTGGTTTGGCGGGATCCTCGCCGGATGCGGCGGGATCAATCGGTGATTGGCCGTCGGCGGCCATTAGGCGTTCTCCCCATTGAGGTTTTCCCGGTCGAGGACCGCCTGGGCGGCGGCCTGTTCGGCGGCCCGTTTCGAGGCTCCGGTGCCCTTGGCCGGCTCCACCCCGGGCATGGTGACTTCGACGATGAATTCCGGAGCATGGTCCGGACCGGACCGCTCCACCACGGTATAGGTTGGGGTGACCTGGCGTCTGGCCTGGACCCATTCCTGGAGCGTGGTTTTGGCATCCCGGGGAACGGATTTGAGGGCAAACACCCGCTCCGCCCAGAACCGGTCGAAAAACGCCCGGGCATTGGCCATGCCCCCATCGAGATAGATGGCGGCGATCAGGGCTTCGCAGGCGTCACCCAGAATGGCGGGCTTGGTGGCGCCGCCGGAGGATTTCTCGGCTGCGGCCAGGACCAGCACTTCATTCAAATGACATTCGAGGGCCACTTCGGCGCAGGTTTCCTTGCGCACGAGGGCATTCAAACGGGGGGCAAGGTCGCCTTCCGGCGCGTCGGTGAACCCACGCATCAGGGCGTCGGCGGCCATGAGACCCAGAACCCGATCCCCAAGAAATTCCAGCCGTTCATTGACCCGGACGCCCCGGCGATGTTTGGCCCCAAGGTCCACACTGGCATGAGTCAAGGCTTCGATCAGAACGGACCGGTCATTGAAGACATAACCGATCCGGCCTTCAAAGGCTGCCAAGGCATCATCACTGGGGGTCATCCGGAGCGCCTGACCTTGCCGGGGGCGCGAACTGCGCCGTCCGGATTTTTGCCCCGTTCTGGGAGGCGGTGCCGGGCGCCCTGATAAATCATCAGGCTGCATGCATTCCATGTGGGCGTCGCCCGGCCTCGCGCCAAGATCCTGACGCGTCTATGTCAGCACCATTTTACTTGATGCGGGAGAAAAGCCGGGTCCAGCGCACCGCTTCCGGCCACTTCCAGAATTCCCAGAACGCCGCCCCGCCATTGGTGGAGAAGAACAGGACTTCCGCCCGCCCGACCAAATTCTCCGCGGGCACGAAGCTCACCGCCCGGGGTTCCCGGCTGTCGGCGGACCGGTCCCGGTTGTCGCCCATCATGAAGTAATGGCCTTCGGGCACCACGAACACGTCGGTGTTGTCGTATTTGCCGTTGGGGCTGTAATCCAGGGTGTCGTAGCTGACCCCGTTGGGCAGGATCTCCCGGTAGCGCGCCACCCGGCGCTCGCTGCCCCGCGAGTCGTCATAGGTGAAATCGCTGATCCGGCGCCGTTCCACGGCCTGACCGTTCAGGTGGAGCACACCGCCGCGCATCTGCACTTCATCTCCGGGCAGACCAATAACCCGTTTGATATAGTCGGTCTTGCCGTCGGAGGGCAGCTTGAACACGACAATTTCACCCCGATCCGGCGTACCGCCAAAGATCCGACCGTCAAACACCGCCGGGCTGAAGGGGAGCGAGTGTTTTGAATAGCCATAGGCGTATTTGGAGACAAACAAATAGTCTCCCACCAGGAGCGTATTCATCATCGAGCCGGACGGAATGTTGAACGGCTGGAACAGAAATACACGGATAAACAAAGCAATGAGCAAAGCAATGCTTATGGTTTTCACATTTTCCCAAAGGGAATTGGTGGTCACTCTCAGCTCCTTGGCCGCCTGAACGGTCATGGGGTCCCTCGCCAGTTCGATACAAAGCCGCACGCTGTCACAGTAGCACGTAGTATGGGGGCCGCGTCACGGTCAAGAATGCCCGATCGTGCGCACCAGCAAAATCCAAGCCCTTTTTCTCACAGTATTTTCACGAAGATTCTCGCCTGCATGGCGCGGAATTAAAGGGGCCACGCGGTCAACCCTCGGATCTTGCTTCGATGATCACGATGGCCTGAGCCCAGGGATCATCATCGGTCAGAGTGAGAAAAATGTGGGGCGCGTGTCCCGGAGGCACCATGGACTCGAGCCGGGTGCGGGCTCCACCGGTCAGGTGAAGGGTGGGACGGCCGGAGGGTTCATTCACCACGCCGATGTCTTTCATGTAGACGCCGCGGCTGAAACCGGTGCCCAGGGCCTTCGAGCAGGCCTCCTTCGCGGCAAACCGTTTGGCGTAAGTGGCGGCTTGTTTGACCCGCCGTTCGGCCTTGGCCCGCTCCAGATCCGTGAAGACCCGTTGGGTGAAACGGGTGCCGAACCGCTCCAGGGTGCGTTCGATCCGGCGAATATCGATCATGTCGTTGCCCAGGCCGATAATCATGGACGTGTCCTGTGTTGGAAGGGGCTGGTGCTGGAAGGAGCTGGCACACTGGCCCGGGACGGGTGCCCAGGGCCACCGGGTCGTCGTCCAGAAGAGGGCGTCAGGGAAACGGGATCGTGTCGCCGGTTTCGCTTGCGCGGGTGATGAGGGTCTTCATTTTCGACACGCTGGCCTCAAGACTGGTGAACAGCGCCTCGCCCATCAGAAAGTGGCCGATATTCAACTCCACGATTTCCGGGATGGCCGCCACGGCCCCGGCACTGTCATAGGCGAGACCGTGTCCCCCATGCACTTCAAGCCCGGCCTGATGGGCAATCGCCGCCCCTTCCGTCAGCCGGGCCAGATGCTGTTCCGCCGCCGTTGCGTCTCCATCGGTGACCGCATCGCAGTAGGGGCCCGTGTGCAGTTCCACCACCTGGGCGCCCAGTTCCCGTGCCAGTCTCAAATGGTCCGGCACCGGGTCCACAAAAAGGGAAACCCGGATCCCCGCATCCCGTAACCGCTGGATGGCGGGAGCGAGGGTGTGGCGGTTCGCGGTCACGTCGAGCCCGCCTTCCGTGGTCACCTCTTCCCGGCGCTCGGGCACCAGGCAGGCCGCATGGGGCGCCAGATCGCTGGCAATGGCGACCATTTCCGGGGTGGCCGCCATTTCGAAATTCAGGGGCACCGAGATAGCCTCCCGGAGGGCGCGCATATCCGCGTCGCGGATGTGGCGCCGGTCTTCCCGCAAATGGGCGGTGATGTTGTCGGCGCCCGCACCGATCACCATCCGGGCCGCCCGCACAACATCCGGATGACGCCCGCCCCGGGCGTTTCGCAGGGTCGCCACGTGATCGACATTCACGCCGAGCCGGATCGATCCTGTCGGGCCTGGATGGGTCGGGCCTGGATGGGTTGGGGCGGATGCCATGGACAATCTCCTTCGGCGGGCTTCGGGTTCCATCGACCCCAGGAGACATAATGTGGAAAGCAGGGTCTTCTAGTGGAGGGTCTCAGACAGAAGGGGCGCCTTCTGTCTGCCCGGTATCCGAGCTAAGCCTTTGTTTGTGCAGCAACTTGTCCAGACGAATGCCGACCTGCACCCGCATCATCCGGATAGGCCGCTGAACGAGGCAGGCATCTGCGCCCCTGTCGTCATCTGCCTCACGTCTTGAGATGCCGGCTGCCGGGCTTGACGGCGGGCATGGCCGCCAGATCGGCGGGCACTTCATCGGGGGCATAGGAGGGCACTTTCAGGGACGCAAGCGCGATCAGCGGCACGCCCACTTCCGCCTCACCACCGGACCGGTCGATAAGGCAGGCCACCCCCAGAACATTGGCGCCGGTCGATTTGATCGCCGCGACACATTCCCGCGAAGACAGGCCCGTCGTGACGATGTCCTCGACAATGATGACCGGCGTCCCCTCCTCGATGGTGAAGCCCCGGCGGAGTTGGAACTGACCGTCTTCGCGTTCGGTGTAAATGGCGTGGAGACCGAGCGCCCGGGCTGTCTCATAGCCGGGAATGATGCCGCCCACGGCCGGGGAGACCACCAGCGCCGGATCCTCGCCGAAATGCATCCGGATGCGGGCCGCCAGGGCCGCGCACAGACGTTCCGTGCGCTTGGGATCTTTGAAGACCAGAGCCTTTTGCAGAAAGGTCGGGCTGTGGCGTCCGGAACTCAGGATGAAATGCCCTTCCAGGAGCGCGCCCGCGCCTGCGAATTCCTCAAGAACTTCTTCTTGGGTCATGTCCTTCATCGGTGGGCTCCTGTTGCTCTGGGCTGCTATCGGTTGGGGATTTTCCGGTTCCGGGAGACGGGCCGGAGGATGGCGGAGCCGAGGCAGGATCTCGGTGGGAGTTGCTCTCGGCCCCATCCAGGGGATCGACCCCGTCCCTCTGGTCTATATCGTCATAACCCATCCGGTTCGAATAAAAGACCAGAAACATCAAGCCCGCCCACATGCCGATGGAGACGATCACCGTCAGGCCCATGGCAATCCAACCGTGGGCGGAAATATTGACCCCGTCCAGGGACAGCCACACCGCCACACCCAGCCGCACCGCAACGGCCAGAAACAACACCATGCTGACGACAATTATGACTGTTCTCACGGGTTCCTCTCCCCTGAAGCCGCGCACACGACCCTGTGCAAACAGAGAGGGTCCCGGCACAATTTTTGATTGAACAGCTTTTCGCGCTCCCACTAAACCATAGAAGCGCAACCCTGTCCCGGCCCCAAGATGGCGGCCCATGGCCCCATTACACCGGCCCATGACCCTGTCACACCGGTTAGGGCCAGCGGCCACACTTCCACCCCATGACGGCAGGCTGAATCCTCTTTGTCCCCGATGCTGGGTCCCCAATGCTGGGTCCCCAAAAATGGCGCATGCCCCCGGAGGACATCAGGGCAATGGGATTCCATGCCATGAGCCTGGGGACCGCCTCACCATGGAAAGGCTGGACCATGACCGTCTATGCAATCGCCCAGATCAAGTTTCTGGACCGTGAGGCCTATGACACCTACGCCCAGGGTTTCATGGAGGTTTTTCAGAATTTCAAGGGCTCCCTCCTGGCCGTGGACGACCACCCGGTGGTGATGGAAGGGGCATGGGGGTTTGAGCGCATGGTGCTGATTTCCTTTCCCAGCCAGGAAGACCTGCTGGACTGGTACGAATCCCCCGCTTATCAGGCGCTGGCGGAGCACCGGTGGAATGCTTCTGAAGGGATCATTGTGATGGCCAAGGGCTTTTGAGGCTCTGGTTTACCGACGGCGCGGGAAACGGTGATCTCAATGGACCAGAACGCAAGCATACGGATTGTTGCTCTCGCAGCAGAGCACAGGGCGCAGTGGGACCATCTGTATGGGGCCTATGCCGACTTCTACAAAGTGGTGCAGACTGGCGCGATGCGGGAGCGGGTCTGGTCCTGGCTCCAGGACCCTGACCATGAGTTGGAGGGGCTCGTGGCCCTTGGCGGGGAAACCGTGACCGGCATTGCCCATTTCCGCGCGTTCACCAGGCCCCTTGCCGCGGGCACAGGCGGCTTTCTGGACGACCTGTTCGTGGATCCGGCTTTCCGGGGCACGGGCACGGCGGAAGCGCTGATCCAGGCAATCAGCGACATCGGGAAAGAACGGGGCTGGCTCGGCATCCGCTGGATGACAGCGGAGACCAATTACCGGGCCCGGGGCCTTTATGACCGGGTGGCGCAGCCAACCCACTGGCGGATCTACGACCGGCCCTGCTGACCGATCATCCGGCGACATCGCCCCGGGGCCGTTCCACGGAGTCCACCAGGTCGCTCGCGCGCAGGGCAGCGATGATCTGGGTCAGGTGCTTGAGATCCGCCACTTCGATATCAAGCTGGATCTCGAAGAACAGGGGCGTCCGGTCGGTGATTTTCAGATTGCTGATATTGGCCCCATGCCGGGCGACGATAGTCGACAGGGCCCCGAGGGCGCCGGGGGCATGGGTGAGGAGCACCACCAGCCGCCCCACGGGCACGTGGCCCGCCTGGGCGTCGGGCAGGGAATCCCAGGCCAGATCCAGCCAGCGTTCCGGCGCTTCATGATAAAGGCTCAGTGCCTCACAATCGATGGTGTGCACTACAACGCCTTCACCGGTGCTCATGATACCGACGATCCGGTCTCCCGGCAGGGGATGGCAGCACTGGCCCAGGTGGACGGCGATACCCGGGATCAGCCCCCGGATGGGCACCGGACCCGCATTGCCGTCCTTGGAGCGTTCCGGGGCCTGTTTGCGGGATTTGACCTTTGATCCGACGGGGGTGGTTTCCACATCGATCCCTGGATAGATCCCGATCAGCAGGCTGACGGGCTCCAGGGTTCCAGCCCCCACGGCGGCGAAAGCGTCATCGGGGGACTTGAAGGTCTTGTCCAGTTTGGGCAGGGCCTGTTCGACGCCCTTGTCGGTCAGGTCATAGCCATAGGTCTGGAAGGCCCGTTCGGTAATATTGCGGCCCAGGCGGATGAACTGGTCCCGCTCGCTTTGGCGGATGAAGCGGCGGATGGCGGAGCGGGCCTTGCCGGTCACCACGAACCGCTCCCAATCCGCGTGGGGGGTCTGGGCATCGGACCGGATCACCTCCACCATGTCGCCGTTTTGCAGGCGGGTGCGTAGGGGCCGGTGATTGCCGTTGATCTTCGCGCCCACGCAGGTGTCGCCCACATCCGTGTGCACTGCATAGGCAAAATCCACTGGCGTCGCCCCTTTGGGCAGGGCGATGAGGCGGCCCTTGGGGGTGAAACAGAAGACCTGATCCAGGAACATCTCCAGACGGGTGTTCTCGAGCATTTCCTCAGCACCCGCACCATCCTCGATCATGCTCACCAGGTCCCGCAGGGAGCGGTAGGCACCGCTGTCCTGGCCGCTGAGCGCGCTCTTGCCGTCCTTGTAGGTCCAGTGGGCGGCCAGACCCCGGTCCGCCACCGCATCCATCTCCTGAGTGCGGATCTGGATTTCAACCCGCTGCTTTTCCGGTCCGATCACCGTGGTGTGGATGGAGCGGTAATCGTTGCGCTTGGGGGTGGACACATAATCCTTGAACCGGCCGGGAACGAAGGCCCATTCCGTGTGGAAAATACCCAGAACCTGATAGCAGGTCTCGACCCGGTCCACGACGACCCGGAAGCCGAAAACATCCGAGAGCTGTTCAAAGGAGACCTGCTTGCGTTCCATCTTGCGCCAGATGGAATAGGGCCGCTTCGCCCTGCCCTTCACCTGGGCCTCGATGTCATGGGCATTGAGAAGATCGCGCAGGCGCGTCTCGATCCGCTCCACCAAGTCGCCGGAATGTTCGGTCAGGTATTCCAGGCGCTTAATGATGGAATCCCGCGCATCCGCATTGATCTCCCGGAAGGCCAGATCCTCCAGCTCGTCCCGGAAATTCTGCATACCGATCATACCCGCCAGTGGCGCGTAGATGTCCATGGTCTCCTCGGCAATGCGCTGACGCTTTTCCCGCGCCTTGATGAAGTGCAGGGTGCGCATGTTGTGGAGACGGTCGGCGAGCTTGACCAGGAGGACCCGGGCATCCTTGGCGGTGGCAAGGAGCAGTTTGCGGAAATTCTGGGCCTGCCGGGTCTCTTCGTTTTTCAGATCCAGTTTGGAGAGTTTGGTCACCCCGTCCACCAGATCGGCGACTTCCGGGCCGAAATGGGCGCGGATGTCGGCGGAGGTGGCGTCGGTGTCTTCGACAGTGTCATGAAGGAGCGCGGTGGCAATGGTCCGGGCATCGAGCTTGAGGTCGGTCAGGATGCCGGCCACTTCCACCGGATGGGAATAATACGGGTCGCCCGACGCGCGGGTCTGTTTCCCATGGGAGTTTACCGCGAACACATAGGCACGGTTGAGCATCGCCTCGTCAGCATCCGCATCATAGGCGCAGACCCGCTCAACCAGTTCATATTGTCTCAGCATGGACCAAAGGGTTCCCGGATCGCAGGGTCTTCCCGGTTCGATGGACAGACCCAGCCTGTTGGATCTGTCCAACCGGAAGGGGCCGCTCCGCCACGCGCAGAGCCCCTGTCATCACAATACGATATCACGATTGCCCAAACGGGGGAGTGCCGATCCCGGGCAGATGGGTCCCGGGCATACGGGTCCGGGGCGGGCCGATCCGGCGGGCCGTTTCAGTATTCAGCGGATTCCCGGTCTGCGGAATTGTTGGCCTCGCTGCGGTTCTGGATTTCCTGCTGCATGGCCTTGAGGTACTGCTCTTCCGTGACGGGGATGGCTTCGGGCTGATCCGGCGTGCCGCTGACCTGGGGCACGGCGTCTTCCTCGGGTTCGTCCACCTCCACATGGCGCTGCATGGAGTGGATCAGGTCTTCGCGAAGCTGGTCCGGCGTGATCTTCTCGTCGGCGATTTCGCGCAGGGCGACCACCGGGTTTTTGTCGTTGTCCCGTTCCACATTGAGCTGCTCGCCGGAAGAAATGGCCCGGGCACGCTGGGCCGCGAGCAGAACCAGTTCAAACCGGTTATCGATTTTGTCGACGCAATCCTCGACGGTCACGCGGGCCATGGAACACTCCTGTGATGGTGGGGATGGGCGCTTTTACGCGTTCAAGGCCAGTCCCTCAATGGAAAATACGCATAAAAACCGCACAAGGCGGCAGTCAAACGCTTTCGAAAACCGTTCCGGACGGGCCAGGGGTCCGTTCTCGACCCTCCGGGCGAGGCTCCAAGGGGGTGCAGATCTGGCCGGGTGCAAGCCGGCGCAAGAGCCCCTCGGCTGTTTCATTCAAGGCCGGATGGCGCCATTCGGGAACCAGTTGCGCGATCGGCATCAGGACAAAGGCCCGCTCATGGGCACGGGGATGGGGCAGTGTGAGCGGGGCATGCCACGGTATTGAGACTTGACGCTGGGGGCCGGAGGCTGGATCACTAATCCTTCCTTGTAGGGCCTCAATTGTGACAAATTGATGATAGTCTATAAGATCCAGGTCAATGACTCTTGCCTCCCATCGCTGAGCCCGGGTTCGCCCCAAGGTTCCTTCTATAGAGTGGAGAATATTTATTAAGGCAAAAGGGTCATGGTGCGTCTCAATACAGGCCACGGCATTGACGAAATCTGGCTGGCCTGACGGCGGCACCGGTGCGGACCTGTAGAATGGTGACACACCGACAACCGTGATGCGGTGGCCGGTCAATTCTTCGAGAGCGGCGCGCACCGTATCGCAGGGTGTGCCGGCGGGCCCCGGGAGATTGGCTCCGAGCGCCATCAGAATCATGGTGCAATCTCCTGCACGTTATGCTTCGACGTTGCTGATAATCAATTTTGCCGGTCGGTCCGGCTCGATATTGTAGGCCCCGATAGAAGACCTATTTATCGGGATACCTATTTCGGAAGGAACAGACCTTATTGGTCGTGTAATGGCATTTAATGACGGGCTGCTGAGGCGTGATAGAGCGGCAGTATGCACGTAGATTTAACCAAACACTCCCTGTATTCAAGCGCTCCTTGCGTGTTCCAGGGCCGCTCTATCGGTCGTAAACGGATGTGAACCCATATGTTCTATCAGGAAGAAAAACTCGCTCTTTTTATCGATGGATCAAACCTCTACGCCGCTGCGCGGGCGTTGAATTTCGATATCGATTATAAACGGCTTCTGGAGAATTTCCGCAAGAGGGGCGTCCTCGTGCGGGCATTTTACTACACTGCACTTGTGGAAGACCAAGAATACTCGCCGATTCGCCCCCTGGTCGACTGGCTCGACTACAATGGTTACACGCTGGTCACGAAACCGACCAAGGAATTCACCGACGCTCAGGGGCGCCGGAAAATCAAGGGCAACATGGACATCGAGCTGGCCATCGACGTGATGGAAATGGCCGACCATGTGGATCACATCATCCTGTTTTCCGGCGACGGAGATTTCCGGCGGCTGGTTGAGGCCGTGCAACGCAAGGGCAAGCGCTTCTCCGTGGTCTCGACCGTGAAATCCCAGCCTCCCATGCTGGCCGACGAGTTGCGCCGCCAAGCGGACAATTTCATCGAGTTGCAGGACCTGTCCCGGGAGATCTGCCGGGATCACGGGCCCAACCGTAATCAGCATGAAAACCGTGCGCCCCAGAACAATACGAATGCGGCCGGTTTCGAAGAGGAAGATTACGACGACGACGAAGAGGATGGCGATTTCGAGCCGGAAGATTTCGGACCGGACATCAACAAGACCTACCCCTGACCGGGGCAGGTCCGTTCTGGATCCGCGCTTGCAACGCGAACAGGCCGCCCTGTCCCAGGGCGGCCTTGTACGTGAGGGGGGTGCCTTGGGCGGTTTGGTCCCGTCTCTCCAACTGGGAATGAAAGTCCGTGTCCGTTCGCACCAGCACTCCATCATCCGCTCCCATCACCCAGGCACTTGAGCCGGAGCCGCCCAGGGACTGCGCCCTATGCGACCGGCTCGTGGCCTATCGGGAACGCAATCGGAAGGCTGAGCCGGACTGGTTCAATGGCGCGGTGCCCTCCTTCGGGGATCCGGATGCCTGGCTTTTGATTATCGGACTGGCGCCGGGCGTGAGTGGGGCCAACCGCACGGGCCGTCCGTTCACGGGCGATTATGCAGGGGATCTCCTCTATGCCACCCTTGCCCGTTTCGACCTGTCACAGGGAAACTACGATGCCCGGCCTGACGACGGGCTGACCCTCAAGGGCTGCATGATCACCAATGCGGTGCGGTGTGTGCCGCCGGAAAACAAGCCCGTGGGCGCGGAAATCGCCGCATGCAGACCGTTCCTGCGGGACCGGATGGCAGCCCTGCCCCGGCTCACCACCTTGATCGCCCTGGGGAAGGTGGCCCATGACAGTGTGGTGGCCAGCACCGGTGCCAAGCTCAGTGCCCATAAGTTCGCCCACAATGCCCGCCACACCCTGGATGGACCCGGCGGGGCCGTTGAGCTCTTCGACAGCTATCATTGTTCCCGGTACAACACGAACACAGGACGGCTGACCGCAGAGATGTTCGAACAGGTCTTCGAGGCGGCCCTGGAGACCATACCGGCCTCCAATTAATCTCTACACGAATTATTCTCCGTGCGATTAAAATTCAGAACACTGCCTTCCGGCTGACCCGCTATCGGGTGATCCCCTCGGCGTCCTCAAGCACCCCGCTCAAATCTTCCAGGGTCATACCGGTGAGGTCCTTGACCAATTGGCGGATGTCCTGCCGCTTTGCCTCGTCCCCGATATTGTAAAGGACCGTGAGCGCGACAGCGGCGACCAAGGCTGCGCCAACCACCGCCGACAGCGCGTTGAAGATGCCCCGATGGAGATGCCGGAGCCCTTCATTGAGGCGGTTGAGAAAACCAGGCGCGTCCGCTCCGAGCGCACCATGGTCCCCCAAGGCCCCTGTCCAGGTGTCCGCTTGCCCGCCAGACGCCGTGTTCGGTGAGGTAGATGCATGAACGGGATGGGCGGTGACCAGGGCCCGCGCCCGATTGCGCCGGATCACCTCGCGCGCCTCCCCAACAAGGATCACCAGACTCACCGTCGTGAAAGCCAGCACGCCCCCCAGAAGGATCCAGCCGCCGATGCGCAGATACACCCAGAACAGCACGCCGAAAAACAGGGCCTGACAGATCAGGGTGGGGACCAACCGGAGGAGGCCGAAAGGCGCGCCGAAATGGCCCGATGTCCGCCGGCTGTGATTGATGAACCCCTGAGCCTCAAACCGCTGATAACCATGGTGGCCGGCAAGCAGCACATCATCTCCTGCCCGGATGGCAGGCCGGTGCCCCGTGGTCAACCGTGACCGGGTGCCGTCCAGGATCAGGGTGGTCCTGAAGAAGGGGGATCGCGCCGGCTTCTGGCGATCGATCGTTCTGGTGATCTCGACATCGCGGACGGGCCCGCGGATGGTCTCGACGGCCATGCCCTCTCCCCCTTATGGTTCATTACAAAACCGTTGGCAGCGCCCTTGCTTTGGCGGGGCTGCGCGCCGCCCGATATCAGCAGACTGTGGGCCGGGCCGCCCATGGTGTGTGACCGGAGCGGCGCGTTTGAAAGAAGGACGACCATGACTCAATCCCGCCGTGCCGAGCTGGAAGAGAAAATCGACGGCAAGCTCGGAACCATGCCCTTCCGCCAGCTTCTGGGCGCCCGCGCCGCTTTGCGCAAGGCGGTGGACAACCGCACCGGCAAGGACCGGGAGCGGGCGGCCATCCTGCTGGAACTCCTGGACCGGGAACTGGAACGCCGGCGGCTTGCGAAACTGGAAAGCCCCCGCCGCGTTGCCGTGAACTGGGATGCGCTGAGCGACGATTGACGGGCGCTCACCCCAAGCGCCGCTCCTACAGCCGTTGAAACAAGAGGCCCCCACCCTTGGGGGCCTCTTGTTGTGTGTGGATCAGAAGCTGCGCGGCGAAAGGACCCGCTGCAAGGCGAGGGGCAGCATCGAACTCTCCAGGGTCACCGACATGGACAGGGGACCGGACTGCGGCATCGGGCTTTGCAGGCGCACGATGGAATAGCCGGGGGCCTCGAGACGGATCCGCACCGCGCTGTCGCGCCCGGCAGTGCCCAGAGGGACGCTCACCGTGTAGGTGATGCTGCGGCCGTTTTCCGCAATCACGGGCGAGGAGAGCGTGTAGGTCCGGCCGGTGGCGTAATTGTTGATCCAGCCTTCGATCCTCAGATCGTCCACGGACTGCCCGGCAGGCAGATTGACGATGAGGCGCACGGGCAGAACATCGGTGCGCCGGGCCCGGGCCTGTCCAGCCACCTGCTGGATCAGTCCGGCCCCGTTCGCGGCGAAACCATTAACGGGAGAACCATTGGCTGGGGCGGGAGCAACGGGGCCTGCGGCGATCGGTCCGGCGGCCGGTGGCCCAGCCTTGGCCGGTGTGACCAGAAGGGCGGCAAGATTCCAGCCCTCATCACTGCCCCGGGGGTTCACGCCCGGGACCTGGAGGGCGGCTTCCTCATCGAAAACCACATCCTGGAGATCAATCGGATCGCTGGGGGCGGCGGCCTGATTGGTTCCGGTACCCGTGGACGGGATCAGAGTCATGACCGAGGCCAGCACCGCGAAACCGATCTGGAAGGCGGCCTGGGTGGTCTTGACCGGATAGATGAAGGTGGCGATGGGCGCCATCAGGATCAGGACGAGAATGATCTGCCAGGGGGCGACCAACAGATCCGTCGGAGCGGAGGGGTCCGCGTTGATCAGGGTATTGGTGGCCTTGTTGACCAGGATGGTCAGGTTCAACATGGCACCGGAATTGTCCTTGACCACAAAGTCCACCGCCATGGCGGCGACGATGCCGAGCACGGAGGCGACCACAATGGTCGGGCGGATGCTGCCGCCATTTCCGGATGATTGGGATTGGGACTGTGATTGCGACTGGAACGACGATCCACCTTGGGGATGGGTTGGGTCAGACATTTGCGGCCTCCCTCTGCACTGACCGTCCAGACGTGTGCGGCCTCCCCTGGCTCTTCACAACACGGGCCTTGCGTGAAAAAGCCCTCAGTCAGAACCCGGATGACCGCCGCCGGGACATGAAATCTCGCCTAGACTGTATCCCAAGACGATCCGCAACACTAATACTTGGTCACAAGAGTGTATTCCCCGGTCACGGCGATTAACGGGGCGGGACGGAGCAGGTCAGGGCGGCTGGAACGCGGAACGGTTAGAAAGAGGCGCGGGACGGGCTAGCTTCAAGTCTTTGGTCCGTATCGGCTTTTTCCCGTCGCTTCGGGCACACGCGACAAACCGGGGCCGGGCAGGCTCGCGGGACATCAATCAGGACGCATGGTTCGGGATGACATTTGTGAAACGATCAGGGGTAAAGCGATTGGGCCCGGGGTTGCGGCTCATCCTGTCTGCAGCCGGTCTTCTGGCCGGTGCTTGTGCAGGGCCGGTCTCCACCTATCCGGACATCACCCGGGACGCGGTGACCGCCCAGGCACCGGCCATGCAAGCGGAGGCGGCGGAGCAGCATCTGGCCCGGTATGCCCGCCTCCAGACCCTGGCCTGGCCCGTGCTCAAGGCGAACGCGGACCTGTGCGGGGAGCGCACCCGTCATGCCCTGGGCTGGACTCATGGCACACCGGCGCAGGCCCGCAGGCTTGTGCGGGGTTTGACGGAAGAACAGACCGTCCGGGCGCTGGGATTTGAAGGCGAGTGGGATGCGCAGACCCGCAGGGTTGTCTATGTGGTCCCCGGTGGTCCGGCGGACCGTGCTGGGATCCGGGCCGGAGATGCCATCACCGCCGTGGAAGGAACCGCCCTGCCCTCCTCCAGCGCCATACGCAAGGCCTCGAAGAACCTGAATGACGGCAAACCGGTGAAGATCACGATCACTCCCTGGCTGGAGCGCCGGGACGGGGATGATGGCGATCGCAACGGCGACGGCGATGGCGACGATCGGGCAGAGCGGGACATCACCCTGGAGCCCGAGAAAATCTGCGAGCCGCCCGTGCGCCTTGCACGCTCCTACTCGGTGAATGCCTATACGGACGGAAGCACCCTTTACGTCAGCACCGGAATGATGCGTTTGATCCCGGATGACCGGCAAGTCGCCTATGTGGTGGGCCATGAACTGGCCCATGCGGTGGCCCGCCACTCCCGCAAACTGATCCGCAATGCCCTGGTGACAGGCGGTATACTGATTATTCCCACCGCGAATATCCTGGGCATGGTCTATGATCTTGCTGCCGGGCTTGTGGGTCCGGACCCGGTGCTGCCTGCAGGGGCCGCCACATCCTCGAAGGTGTCCGCGACGCTCCTCAATATGCCCGAATTCGAACGGGAAGCGGATTATCTGGGTCTTTACTTTTATGCCAGGGCCTATCCCGACCTTGAGGGCATCGAAGAGATTTATCAGGCCCTGGCCGAAACCCGGCCCCTTTCCACCTGGTTCCAGTCCTCTCATCCGGTCACGCCAGAGCGGGTGCTGTCTCTCCAGGCCACACGGGAAGAGATCAAGGATTTGTTGGCGCGGGGCGAGCCCTTGATTCCGAAAGGATATCCGGCAGAGGGGCTGTGAGTTTGATGGAAGGGCTCAGCGCAAGTGCACACGGGACGCCTCGCCCGACAGAGATGAGACACCCTCGCCGGACAGACAATCGAGCCAGCCTCTTTCGGCTGGGTCTGTGTTCTTAATCATCCCAGCGCTCAGGGGTATAGTCGCCGTAGCGGACGGTGATCCGCATATTGTCATAGCCCTGGGTTTCGATGTTCCGGTAGCCCCGGTTTTCATAGCCCCTGTCACAGGTCCGGGTGTCGGTCTTCCGGAACTCGCCATCCTTGGTGCAGAACAGGGTGCGCCCGCTCAGGATCTCTTCGCCGCTTTTGCTCTCCACACGGAGATAGAGATTATCGTTGAAGTTGCGGCTCAGGGCCGGGCCGAGCACGGTGCGGCATTCCCTGGGATCCATCCCCCACCAGCCACTGGCCACCCATGCGGTGGTTTCCTCCCGCTGATAGCCGACGGCGGCATAGAGCAGATCCCTGGTGCCGTTGCATACCTCCAGATCCGCCCTGGCGGTGACGGTCATGCCCTGGGCCAGAGCCAGAACCGCGATGCATGATCCTGCTCTCGAAAGCAAAGCCGTGCCAATATTTGAAAGGCTCATTACTCGTCTCCCGAAGAAAAAACACCACATCTTCTTATACCCGGAAAACCTCACAGGTTCAAACCTCGGTGCCGGATCATCCGCCCACGTCAGAAAATCAGTTTCCGGACACTGATGCTGATGGTCCGGCCCTCGGGGTCGATCAGGTTCGGCTGAAATCCGAGTGGAGTGATGCCGGCGGAATCGGTCACCTCCTGGCGGGCATTGAACAGGTTGTCCACCCTCAGGGAAATCCGTGAGCCGACCAAAAAGGGATAGTTGAGCAGGACACGGGGATTGCGGGCGGGGTCATAGGAAAGTCGTAGACCCACCGTGGTCAGATCGCCGAAAAACAGATCACCATTCTCCGCCCCGTCAGCAATGAAGGTGCCGCTTTGCCAGGTGCCGACGGCCCTGATATTGAGCGCCCGGCGGGACAGGCCGATCCGTCCGAAGACCTGGTGGCGCGAAGATCCGCCTCCGGAGGAAAGGGAATCCCCCTCCAGCAGGTCCAGCGGAACCGTGCCGGTGCCGACCTGGATGGTATCCTCGAAAAGATAGGCATGGTTGAGGGAAAGGAAGAACCGAGCACTTTGTCCCCGGCCACCGCCGCGCCCCTGGCCCCGTGATTGTGACCGGCTTCTGCCCCCGGCGCGCTCTTCCCTGCGCTGGCGTCGGATCTCCCGAAGCCGCTCGCGCTCTTCCGGGGTCAGTTCAATGGGATCCAGGGCGAACTGCTTGGACCAGTATAAGCCATAGTAAAGCTCCCGCTTTCGGGTTTCCGCATAGTTCACCGACCGGGCGTCGATCTCCAGCAGAGTGCCTTCATCATCGCGAAGGAACCGATCGGGAAACGCGGCTTCCGCATCGGGCGTCAGGGAGGGAAAACTTGAAATGGTGTCTTCCGTCTTTTGATCCGTGTAGCTGCCGTAGAAAAAAAAGCTCGCCTCCTCGAAGGGGCTGGCCGAAAAGTTGAGCCGGATGAGCCGCCGGTCGTCATTGGCAAGGGCTGGATTGCCGCCGGTCACCTGCGTCACGCCGTCCACGGTCTCCCCGGTGGCAAAATCGAAGACACGGACATTGGGTGTACGGATGACCGGATCGCCCAACTGACTGATGCCCGGCGCCCCCTCCTCCCGGGTGACCGAACCTGACAGCCGCAGCTTGTCGGATGGCCGCCAGACCACAGAATATCCATAGGTGAACAGCGTGCCGAAGTCGGAGAGATGATCCACCCGCCCGTTGGCACCCATGCTGATCGAGCCCAGGGGCGCCCAGGTCAGGCCCGGCTCCATCAAGGGCACGTCCAGATTGACCTGAAGATTGCCTTCGTCCCGGCCCAGACGGGTTTCCGTGACCCCATCTTCCGTATCCGACAGGGATTTCAGACGGGTGAAATCCCCACCACCCTTGACGGACAGACTCACGGTGCCGCCGGGCAGGGGGAACAGGTCCCCGTTCGTCAGCGCTTCAATCTGGCCGGTGTCCGTGATGCGTTCCGCCAGATCCTGGCGCGGAGTGAAATCGCCACGGCTCAACCGGCCGAAAGGATTCGCCGTCCCGCCGGTGACCTGATCCTGGAAAGAGGCGATGTCGACACCCCGGTCCGTAAGGGTTTCCGTTTCCTGGCGGTTGTAACTGCCATTGAGGGTCCAGGACCAGGGACCCGGCGCACCGTTCAGCACCACATTGAAGGCCCCGTCCCAGGTCTCGGAGGTCCGCTCAAGCGTATCCGGCGTGGAGAACAGGCGCGCGACCTGGACATCATCGGCAAACGGAGAGAACGGACTGTCCGCCGGCAGAACAAGGGTGGCGTCCGCGAGGCCGAGAAAGGCGGTGCTGCGGTCATAGTCCAGGGAGGCACTCACCGTGGCGCTGATCGAGCCGAACACCACATCGGCGTAAGCGGCGGAAAGACCAGCCTCATGGGACCGGGGGATCAGGGAGCGGAAGGGAGTGGTATCGGTCTCATTGGGATCATTGGCGGCGAAGTCTTCCAGGGCCGCGGGACCATCCGCCGCCTCATCCGGCGCCCCGGCGATGGTCACCGGTTCCCCAGCCAGGGCCGACAGGGCCGGGTCGATCTCGCCCCCATCGCCCAGGGCGGTGACATTGCCCACCAGATCGGGATCCTGGGGGGAGGAGCGAATGTCCCGCTCGGATTCGAGCAGGGCGGACTGACCCTCATACTCTGCCCCGATGTTCCACCGGCGGTCCCCCCACAGGCGCACTAGGTTTGCCGAGGCTTCGCCCTCATAGGTGCCGCCCTCGGTCGCCGCGCCCCCCTCCCCGGAGACCGTCAGGGCCCGGAATCGCTCCCGGAGCACGAAGTTCACCACCCGCTGATCCGCACGGTAACCATATTTCAAGGCCACTTCCTCGGGGAGGATCTCCACCCGCTCCACCGCTTCCGTGGGGTAACTGCGGATTTCCCGGAAACCGGAGGTGCGCCGCCCGTTCAGCAGAAAGACAACCCTGGAGCTGCTGCCCCGACCGCTTCCCGACCGGACTTGAGGCCCCAATTCCTCCAGAAGTTCATCAATGGAGGAGGCGCCATAGGCCCGGATGTCCTGGGTATCCAGGGTGATGTCCGGCTCGATGTCCGCGATCACCGCGCCCCGGTCCTGCACCCCCTCGACGAGGATTCTGTCTTCCAGCACCGAGGGATCACGGGGCGCGTCCGTGGAGAGGTCATCATCGCGGCCCTCACGGGACCCGTTATCCTGTCCGTGGGCGGTGGCGGACCACCCGGCGGCCAATACCGCAACACGCAGCAAATGCAGTCTGAAAGACATGGCTTGTCTCGCCCCTTTGAAACATGGCGGCCCGGCAGACCTCCCAGAGGACCGCCGGGCCCTGGAGCAAGGCCACCGCACGGTCACGACACCCGGGAAGACGGGTCCTGAATGGCATTTTCGAAAAATCAATCGGCCTTGATGGCTTTCTGGACGGGCCTTACCACACACGTGGCCCAAATCACCAATGTGCCCAACACACTAAAGGAGATGCCCGAGGGGCCTGTCGGGAATAAGGCACAACTGTCCCAAAAAGGAGCAGGTTGGCCAAAATCGCATCACGAAATGGACCGCGTTGCTGATCATCGTCCTCATCGCAGCCACGAAGGGCTGCGGATAAAGGAGGCTGTTATGTTGAAACCCGCTGCTTTGATTGCCGCGTCGGCCGCTCTGGCGACCTTGACCCTTCCGGCGGCCGGCTTCGCAAACGACGCCACTTCCGCCGGCACCCCAGGCCAACCCGCCGCGCTGACTCTGAAGCAGCCGCTTCATGAAGAGGGGTCCAAAGTGCCGGTGTCCGAGCCGATCCTTGAAGGTCCGAATATCGAACGCTCCCTGATGCTGCACCAGGAGCCCTTCAATGAAGGCGACTGGTCCCCGGCCATCAACGCCGCGCTGAAGAGCAAAAGCAAACATCTCGGCCAGGACGGCACCCAGGCCAAGACCGTGGCCATGAACGGATCACTCAAGCGGAAAGTGTTCGAGCTCCACGGAACCATCGTGCCCATGCCGATCCTGAAAAGCTGGATCAACCAGCCCTGATCAGCGGCATCTGACGGGCAATAGAACGAATAATGGGTAGCTCCCCGGCCGGGCTGGTGCTTACGCGCCGGCCCGGCTTTTTTCTTGGGCGGTGCTGCCCAGAACCGCCTGTTCATCCACCGCCTCACTCACGATCCGCCCGTCGCCGGACAACATGACCGCGACCCACCGGGTGGGTCCGAAATAGGCGCAGATGATCATGATGATCACGGTGATCGGCACTCCGAGGAACAGGCCTGGAATTCCCCAGACCACCGCCCAGAAAGCCAGTGAAACCAGAATGACCATGGGGCTCAGATTCAGGGACTGGCCCATGATCTTGGGCTCCAGAATGTTCCCGATCAGGAATTGGGGCACGAGACCCAGAATGATGATCACGGTGGCGAGCATGACCATGTCACCCTCGAACTGCACCAGAACCTGAAGGGCAGGAAACACCACGCCGAGAATGGACCCGAATGTGGGCACGAAATTCAGCATGAAAATCAGGAAGGCCAGGAAACCCGCGTAATCCACATTCAAAAAGACGAGAACCGCGTAACTGACCGCTGCCGTGAGCAGGCTCACCAGGGTCTTGATCGAAATGTAGTCCTGGATCCGCCGGACCAGATTGGAGGCCAGATGCCGGAGGCTTTCCTTGCGCTCCGGTGTCAGGCGCAGCACCCGGATCTTTGTGTCGAACGTGTTCTGCTCTGCCAGAAGAAAGCCCGTGAACACCAGGATCAGCACCGCATTGGCGAGAATGGACGAGACACCGCTGATGATCTCGCTCAGATAGGAGGAGATCTGGAGCTGGGTGATGGTCTCCGTCAGGGCCGGTGACTGGATCCCCAGATCCTCGGTCAACTGGATCAGGCGGCGCTGAACCCGGTCGAGGCCCTCTGTCTTGGCCGGACCCGTGGGAAACCCGTCCGCACCGGTCTGCTCCTTGGGCGGCTGGACCGAGGTGCCCATGAAGCCTTCATCGGACTGGCTGGGGCTGTTCACGATGTCAGCGATGTTGGCAGCGATCACATTGCCGGTCATGTAGAGCGCCGTGAGGGTCACCAGGATCGCAGCGGGCATGGCCAGGCTTTTGGGCAAGGCAAACGAGCCGAGCCGGAGATTCTGGATCATCCGCGCCTGGGCATTGACCACCGCCCAGATCAGGAACGCGATGGCCAGAGGCACGAGCACGCTTTCCGCGTAATCCAGGAACCAGACCGTGGCCACGGTGGCGATGATCGTGATGCCGATGGTGGGACCGCGCAGGGCCTGGGCCAGGCCGCTGATCATACCGCCCGATTGATCCGACCCTGGCTGATTGGCCGGTCCCTGGTCTGCTGGGTTACCCGTCATGACTTCTCCCCACCTTGCCCTGGCCCTGCCCGGGTACCGCGCCCCGCTCCGACCGGGGCCGAGTATAGGGAACTGCTCGCCTCGCGCAAATCAGCCCTTGGCCCGTTTGACCAGGGCGGGCGCCGCCTCCTTCTCCTCTGCCTCCTCGCCTTCCTCCGGGTTCAACAGAGAGGCGAGATTGGTCAGAAGCTGGGTGGTGGCCCGCAGCCGGTCCTGGGCCGTGGCGCCGCCCCGCCCGTAGACCAGCTTGCCGTCGGGCTTCATTTTCGCGGTAATGCGCGAATAGGTGACGAACTCGATCAGGGCCGCAATGTTGGGGAAACCGTCCGGGCGGAAGGCCAGGGTGATCCCCTTGGGTCCTGCATCCACCTTCTCCACCTGGCACAACCGGCAAAGCCGCTTGATGGCCACGATCTGAAGCAGGTGCTCGACTTCCTCGGGCAAGGGGCCGAACCGGTCGATCAGTTCCGCAGCGAAACCTTCGATATCCTCCTTGGACTCCACATCCGCCAGACGCCGGTAGAGCGCCAGCCGGACATTCAGATCCGGAACATAATGCTCCGGGATCAGAACGGCGGTGCCCACATTGATATGGGGGGACCAGGTCTCCCGGATCTGGACATCCATCTCCCCGCTGCGCATGGAGGAGACCGCCTCTTCCAGCATGGACTGGTAAAGCTCGATCCCCACTTCCCGCATGTGGCCGGACTGTTCATCGCCCAGAAGATTGCCCGCCCCCCTGATGTCCAGGTCATGGCTGGCGAGGGTGAAGCCCGCGCCCAGGGTGTCCAGGGACTGGAGCACATTCAGGCGCTTTTCCGCATTGGCGGTGAGCTTCTTCTTCACCGGGATGGTCAGATAGGCATAGGCCCGCGCCTTGGAGCGGCCCACCCGACCCCGGATCTGATAGAGCTGGGAAAGGCCGAACATATCCGCCCGGTGAACGACCAGCGTGTTGGCGGCGGGAATGTCCAGGCCGGACTCGACAATCGTGGTGGAAAGCAGCACATCGAACTTGCCATCGTAGAAGGCGGTCATGATGTCTTCGAGTTCACCGGACGCCATCTGGCCATGAGCCTTGATGAACTTGACCTCCGGCACCTGCTCCTTGAGGAACTCCGCCACCTCGTCCAGATCCGTGATCCGGGGACAGACATAAAAGCTCTGCCCGCCCCGGTATTTCTCCCGCAGGAGCGCCTCCCGGATGATCACCGGATCGAACGGCGTCACGAAGGTGCGCACGGCCAAACGGTCCACGGGGGGCGTGGCGATGATGGACAGTTCCCGCACGCCGCTCATGGCCAGTTGGAGGGTCCGGGGGATCGGCGTTGCGGTGAGGGTCAGGACGTGTACGTCGCTTTTGAGCTGCTTGAGCCGTTCCTTGTGGGCGACCCCGAAATGCTGTTCCTCGTCCACGATCAGAAGACCGAGGGAACGGAAGGAAATGGTCTTGGCCAGGAGGGCATGGGTGCCGATGACGATGTCCACGGTGCCGTCCGCGAGACCTTTGCGGGTCTGGGTGGCGTCCTTTGCCGCCACCATGCGGGAGAGCTGGCGGACGTGAAGGGGCCAGCCGGCAAAACGCTCGGCAAAGTTCTTCGCATGCTGACGGGCCAGCAGGGTCGTGGGCACCACCACGGCCACCTGGAAACCCTGCATGGCCACCACAAAGGCCGCGCGCAGGGCCACTTCCGTCTTGCCGAAGCCCACATCACCGCACACCAGCCGGTCCATGGGACGGCCCGAGCCCAGATCCTCCAGGGCATCGCCGATGGCCCGGTCCTGGTCCTCCGTCTCCTGATAAGGGAAGCGGGCGCAGAATTCGTCATAGGTGCCCATGGGCGGGGTGATGGCATTGCCTTCCTGCAAGGAGCGTTCGGCGGCGATCTTGATCAGGCCTTCGGCCATCTCCTTGATGCGCTCTTTCAGCCTCGCCTTGCGGGCCTGCCAGGCCTGGCCGCCGAGGCGGTCAAGCTGGATGTTTTCGTCGTCGGAGCCGTACCGGGTCAGCAGCTCGATGTTTTCGACGGGCAGAAATAGTTTGGCATTGTCATGGTAGAGAATTTCCAGGCAGTCATGGGGCTCGTCCCCTACTTCGAGCGTGCGTAGCCCCTCATAACGTCCGATCCCGTGTTCCACATGGACCACCAGATCGCCCTGGGTCAGGCTCGCGGCTTCGGTCAGGAAATTCTGGGCCTTGCGGTTCTTGCCCTTGCGCCGGATCAGCCGGTCCCCCAGCACATCCTGCTCACCGATCACCAGATAGCCCGGCGCCTCGTAACCCTGCTCGAGGCCCAGCACCGCGAGGGCAACCTGCCCGTCTTCCAGGGCTGCGGCCTGATCGAAACCGCCGGTCATGACCGTGTGTTCAAGGCCGTGTTCCTTCAGGACACTGCCCATCCGTTCGGCGGACCCGGTGGTCCAGCACGCCACGATGACGGTCTTGCCGTCCCTGATCCGGCTCGAGATGTAGTCCTTCAGGACATCGAAGACATTGGTGCCGCTCTGGGCGCGCTCTGCGGCGAAACTGCGACCGGGTTTGGTGTCCGCTTCCAGGCGCCGGGTGGGGGCCGTGCCGTCCTCACCGGAGTCAGGGGGTGCATCGAAGGGGGCGAACCCGCGCACGGTGCGCCCTTCAAGGCCCGCCTGCCATTCCTCCAGGCTCAGATAGAGCCGCTCCGGCGGCAGGGGTTTGTACCGGGGGGTGCCGAAAGCGCCGCCTTTTTCCACATCCGCCGTATCCACCCGGGCCTGATAATAATCAGCAATCTGTTCAAGACGGTTGTCCCGGGCCTCCCCCGCCAGATGATCCAGGGTGACAGGCGCGTCGGGCAGATAGTCGAACAGGGTCTCCAGACGGTCGTGGAACAGGGGCAGCCAATGCTCCATGCCCGTATGTTTGTGACCCGCACTGACGGCCTCATACAGGGGATCGTCGTCGGTGACAGCCCCGAAGGCCTTCACGTATCCGGTCCGGAACCGCTGGACGCTTTCCGCGTCGAGCAAGACCTCGCTCACGGGCACCAGATCGATGCCGCTGAGTTGACCGGTGGTACGCTGACTGTCCGGGTCGAAGGGGCGCACGGACTCAAGGGTGTCACCGAAGAGGTCCAGGCGCAGGGGTTGCTCCGCTCCCGGCGGAAACAGATCTACGATCCCTCCGCGCACGGCAAATTCCCCCGGATCCCGGACCGTGGAGGCCCGGGAATAGCCGTTGGCGCTCAGAAAAGCGGTGAGCGCGTCCACATCCACATCGTTGCCGGTTCGCGCAGAGAAACTATGGCCCTTGACCACCTCCCTCGGGGGGACCCTTTGCAGCAGAGCATTGACCGTGGTGAGGATGATCATGGGGCCGGCGTCCTGGGGCAACCGGGCCAGTCCCGTAAGGCCCGCCATGCGCTGGCTGGCGGTCTCCGCCTTGGGCGAGACCCGGTCGTAGGGCAGGCAATCCCAGGCCGGCATCCGGATCACCGGCAGATCCGGCGCGAAAAACGCTAGCGCCTCGGCCATGGCCTCAACCCGCGCATCATCCCGGGCGACATGGCACCAGGGGCCGCCGTTGAAGCGCACCAGGGCGCTCAGCACATGGGCATCGAAGCCCTCGGGCACACGGGTGATCAGCCCGTGACCGGCATATTGGAGAAACTGGCGGGGGCTGAGACCCAGATGGGGGTCCGCAATGGGACGGGGGGTGGCGGTCACGGGAAATCCGATTGTTCTCGGTGTGCCCTCGGCGGAGGCGGGGCGGCACAGGACAGAGTAAAAGAGGCGTGTTGGCGGGTCTTACCCCCCAACGCACCGCCGGAAAAGATCGATTGTCAAAAAATGCGCAGGCACCGCCCCTCAGAACCGGGGAGGACTGTCACCTTGGGTGGCATAGGTCACACCGGCCAGATGCCGGAAACTTTTGATCCGATCCATGACCCCGTGATCGTGTTCCGGCGGCGTGGGGGTCTTTTCCGTGATCCACTCCCACAAATCCCGGTCCTCCACACCGATGAGCGCCTCATACTGGTCGAGCTCTTCAGGGGTGAGGGTCTGAAGATGGGCATCGGCGAAATACCCGATGACGAAATCCGCTTCCTTGAAGCCCCGGTGCCAGGAGCGGAAATAGAGCCGCTTGAGCCGGGTTTCATGGTCTTCGTCGGCCCGGGGAACGGGCCGCGGGATGTCCAATCCGTCCATGGTGCACCTTTTCTCTCGTAATGCCGGAGACAGAACCGATATTGCCAAAACACGGGCCGCGCGGGACGCGCTACCCGCTGCCGCGCCACCCAGGCGAGTTCTCTATGGCGTGACGCGCGGCTGGCGGGAGGCACACTGCACTATGGCCCGGGCACGCGGCTCCATCTCTAAAGCGGAACACTGGAATATGGACCAGGTCATTGCCGATCCAACCCTTACCCTGGCCGACGGACGCCACCTTGCCTACCGGATTTACGGGCCAAGCCATGGCCCTGCCGCCTTCTACTTCCACGGCTGGCCGGGCAGCCGGCTGGAGCCCAGCTTCTTCAATTTCCCCAATCTCCGCCTGATCGCCGTGGACCGGCCCGGCTACGGCCAATCGGACAAGGCACCAGACCGGCGTCTGGAGGACTGGCCTCGGGACGTGGCCCAGCTTGCGGATCATCTCGGGCTGGAGCAGTTCGGTGTGGTGGGTCTGTCCGGCGGAGGACCCTATGCCGCGGCCTGCGCCCATGCGCTCCAGGACCGGATCCCGGTCTGCGTGCTTGTCTCCGCCCTGGGGCCGCCGGAGGCCAAGGGCATGTCCTCGACCAGGCTCAGGGCCCTGCGCTCCCTCGGCCGCCGACCCCGGGCGCGCAGCGTGATGCTTGGCTTTGCCCGGCGGGTCATTCTGAGCGAAAGCGGCGAAAAATCCATCGGGCGGCTGCGAAAGCTCATCCGGCGCCAGAGCAAGGACCTGGCGGCCCTGGACCCTGCTTTCGCGGGGTTCTTGTTCCAGTCCTGGCGGGAAGCCGTAGGCCGGTCCATCGAGGGCATGGCCAGCGACGCGCGGATCTATGACGAGCCCTGGCCCTTCCGGCTTGATGATCTGACCCTGCCGGTGCGGCTCTGGCATGGGGACGGCGACACAGTGGTGCCCGTGAGCATCTGCCACCACTATGCGGCCCGCTGCCCGGACGCGGTGCCCCGGATCTTCGAGGGTGAAGGCCATGTCTCCCTCATTCGGACCCAGTTCGATGCGGTGATTGCCGATCTCCTGCGGTTTCTGGACTGATCACGGGATGAGTGGATCGGGGCGGAAGATGGTAGGTTAACGGCCACCACATGTTTACGGGGAGGCTTCCATGACCATTTCACCACTGCTCCGCCTGTCTGCTGCAGCAGGCGCCGTCCTGACCCTGGCGGCCTGGGCTCCGCTGCCCGGCCCCTATCACGGCACCGGCCTTTACGGTGAGGAGCCCGTGAGCCAGGACACGGTTCAGGAACCGGACACCAACGGCGACGAGGCGGGCGGCCTCACGGAAACCGCAGCAACGGAAACGGCAGCAACTGAAACCGCGGCAATTGGGACCGGCGCAGAAGCGCAAGCCGCCGCCGTGCCCGCAAACGCGCCCACCGAGGCCGCCGTCGCCGCCATCTTCCAGACCATGGCCGGTGAATGGAACGGACGGTCCAAGGCCAGGATCCCCCTCACTCCGGCCTGGGTGGATGTGACCTCCCGGACCACGTGTGTGGTGCCCGTGCGTCTGACCCTGCGGTGTACGTCGGTGGTGGGCGGGGAGCGGTCGATCACGGAGACCCGCTTTCTCAACGGCACCCTGCTGACGGTCTCGAACCCGGGCACCGCCGAGGAAACCGTGGTCCAGGAGCGCATCACGACCTTCGCCTTCACCAGCCCCCAGAACTGGTGGATGGATGTGGAGGCCACGGTCACCCTGGGCTCGGGGAGCGGTGCGACATCCCGCCGGTTCACCATGCGCGAGCGCCGGGCGTTTGCCGACGACTTCTACAACACCATCGGATCGGGCCAGTTTCAGGATTCCCTCGCACCGCCAGAGGTTTACCTCCAGGCCGTGGCAGCCCGGGCGGAGTAGGCCCCCGCCGCCGCGGCTTTCCGGGTCAGATCGTCATGGAAGTGTCACGGAATGGTCCTTGCGATATCCCCATTTTCCCGTGAAGCTTGTGGGCTGACTCACTTGTTCACTCACCGACCCGGGCCGTCCAAAGATCCGGGTCATTATGGGGATTGCCGCCATGTCCGGTCAGCACAGGGTTCTTGCCGCCATTATCGCATTTGCTGGCTTGAGTGCATGGTCTCCCCTGCCTGATGTCATCGAAACAATCGGCGCCGTTCCGCCACCGCAAGCCTCGGATCAGACGACAAGCCGATTGAATGCCGTCGCGGATGAGATGCGAACCGGCCAGACCGCCGGGTCACCGGTACCGTCGGAAACCCCGTCCGATGCCGCCATGGCCGCCATCTTCGAGACCAGCGCCGGGGCCTGGACAGCCCAGGGGCAGGTACGCAACCCCGGTGAACAGACCTGGAGCACCGTTGATGCCACCTTTGCCTGCGCCGCTCCGGAAGCCCTGACTCTGCGATGCACCGGCACCTATGGGGGCGTGCCCTATGTCTCGGTCTCCCGCTATGAAAACGGGGTGATCATCGTCTCGGAAAACCAGGGGACGGAACGGGAGCGGACCACCACGGAAACCATTACCGGCTTCGGGTTCGAAACCCGGGACAATTGGTGGATCGAAACCGCCTGGTCCGTGGTCACCACCGATGGGCGGGTGGTCAATCTGCGCAACCGCCGTTTCCACGCCCGCAGCTTCGACGTCACCTACACCATGGCAAAGCCGGACAACGCGGCACTGCCCTATTCTCTCTACCTCCACAGCATGGCAAGCCGCGCCCGCCCGCAGTAGCCCCCTCTTTCACCCGTTTGCCTCCATACCGGGGCCGTGACAGTGTTACGGCCCTGACATATTTTTCCAGAACAATCCCTTGTTCTGTATGAGGCGTCGGGGGAATGCCAAGCATCCTTAAGAGGGCATCATTTAGGGCCTCTCATTCAAGAATGTCATGGGGGCGTGTGGTAAAGCGTTGCGTGCGAGTCGGTGCCCGTTATCTGGAGAGGGCGCTGCCGGTTGTGGTTGAAAGGACGTCCGATCCCATGGGTTCAAGAACCCGCTTTCGCGTGAGCGCCCGCACTTTTTTCAAAGCGCGGACCGGCCTCCTTCGGGCTGCGGCAATCGCTTTGTGTCTTCCGGCCTCGGCCGGGAACGCCGTTGCCATGGAGCGGCTGGAGTTCCTGTCCGATTTCAGTCTGGAAGCCCAGGCCCGCTACCGTTTCGAGCATGTGGATCAGGACGGTTTTGACAAGAACGCCCTCGCCTCCACCATGCGCCTCCAGGCCAGCGTGGAAACCCCGGAAGTGGCCGGCATCAGCGTTCTGGTGGAAGGCGCCGGAACGGCCATTGCCGGGTCTGACACATTCAACAGCACGGACAATGGCCGCCTCGACCGCCCCGTCGTGGCGGATCCGGACCATATCGAGCTCAACCGCGCCCAGCTCACCGCCGATCTCGATCCCCGGTTCAAACTGACCGTGGGACGCCAAAAGATTGAACTGGGCGATGAGCGCTTTGTCGGGGATGACGGTTTCCGTCAGGATGATCAGACCTTCGATGCGGTCCGGATCGACAGTACCTTCGCCTACGGACAAGTGAACAGCACCCTGGTTGCCGGGAACCGGGTGAACCGGATCTTCGGCCGGGATAACGCCCTGGCGGAGTTCACCGGCGGTTATGTCCTGTCCAACGCGACCGTGGCCCTGACCGATACCATCGAGGTCACCGGTTACGGACACTGGCTCGACCTGGATGAGGCCCCTGCCCTTTCCACCCGGACCATTGGCGGGCGGATCGAGGGCAAGCATGACGTGGGCAGCGGCGTGGCGCTGGGCTGGACCGGGGAGTACGCCTTCCAGCAGGAAACGGCGGACAATCCCCGCGACCTGGACCTGTTCTATGCCAAGGGCCAGGGGGATGTGCAGACGGTGGTGGGCACATTCTCCACCGGCGTCGAGGTGTTGAGCGGAGATGGGCGCCAGGGCTTCTCCACCCCCCTCGCGACCCTCCATCAGTTCAACGGCCGGGCGGATGCCTTCGTTGTGACGCCTGCGGAGGGTCTGAGGGACATTCATCTCGGGTTCCGCACCAGCCTGCCGGGCATCGGGCCCGCCAAGGCCCTGCGCGCGAACCTGAAGCTCCATAAATTCGACAGCGATGACGGAACTTCCGATTTCGGCCGGGAAGTGGATGCCCGGATCCAGGCGAAATTCTCCCGGCACGTCGCATCGAGTCTGGCCTATGCCCGCTATGTCTCCGGGGACGATCCCACCTCCCCCACGGATCGCAGCAAATTGTGGTTCATGCTGGATCTGAAACTCTAGGCCTTGGAGCCCGCCGCCAGTTCGAGATAGTTCCAGAACACCGGATGGATGATGTAGCTGCGGGCCCGGCGGGCGCTGGAGTCCCTGCGGTCGTAGGAAAACCGGTAGCTGTCCAGCATACCTGCCTCACTGGCGGTTTTCTCGAACGTTTCCGAACCGATGAAGTCGATCTTGAACAAAAGCTCGACCGGGTCCCGGTCGTCCGGATTGGGCCACCAGCGTTTGGTGATCGCTTCGTTGTCCCGCTCGAACTCTTCGAAAATGCCGAGGATATCCGACCGGCTCAGCACCGGCCCGAACCCGATGAAATAATCAATCAGCTTCCCGATTTTCGGGTAGATGTGCAGATACTCCGATGCCAGATGTTCCACCTTCCACTGGGAGAAGGTCCGCTCGGCCTCGGAAATGTCCTCGACGCCGATCCGCCCCGCATCCCGGTCCACCGCGTTTTCATGAGCAAGGCGGATGAATTGCAGGACTTCCCGGGGACGCCGCGTGGTCCGGCTGATCACGTAATAGAACAGATTGTCCCCTTGAAAACTGCCTTCGAAGATCTCGTCGGCGATGGAGGCATCGACCTTGGAAATGTCCGTATCAGGCAGGTTGAGGGCATGGGCGATCCGCTTCGAGACCACATTGCGGAACTCGTTGGTGAACCAGTGGATGTGAATGATTTCCGAGCGGAGCTTGTCGAGCTGGGAAATCGCGCCCTTCATGATATCAAACATCTCTGAGCGGATGAAAATGATGACATGGATCTTCGTATCGAGAGCCCGAAGGCGGATCGCGGCCTGGAGCAGGCCGATGAGAAGGGCGTTTGCTTCCTCCGAATTGTCCCAGCCCTGATCCAGCTCGTCGATCAGAATGATGATTTCATCCTTAAGCTGATCACGCAGAGTGGGCAGGAGCGCATAGATCGTCTCCAGGGCATAGAGTTCCTTGAGCTTTGAGCCTTTGACGGAGACTTCCGCGCCGGCCACCTTGACACTCTGGATATCCCGCAGATAGCTCAGAAACCGGCTGAACAGGTCAAGCTCGATGGCCCCGGTATTCTCCCGGACGAAATCCCGGATCGGGCGCAGCATTCTCGGGTTCGAGACGCCCCGAGGGTTGGCACAGACGATCTTGAAGATCTCCGTCATGATGGAATAAATCCAGGTCACCATGAAGTCCTCTTCCTCGATTTCCCCCAGCCCCACCCGGTCGGTCGAGTGGGTGATGAGGGCCTTGGAAAAGACTTCCGGCGTGATGGACAGAATATATTCCGATGACCAATGATGCTGGACGGCCCGCAGAATGGCGCTCTTGCCGCTGCCCTTGGGGCCGACGATGATGCTCTTGCGCCGGTCCTCGACCTTTTTGTAGACATCGGTGGTGATGAAATAGTCCATCAGGTTCTGGTCGTGCTCGGCGATATCGCTGCCGAAAGACAGTTTACTGAATTTCTTGCGATCGCCGAGATAGGAGGAAATCCGATCGGAGACGGTGCTCGGGGCATCGAAATATTTGACGTCAGCCACACCGATCAGACGCTTGATCTCGATCTCGAGCTGTTTGCCCGCGGTGGCCTTGTCGACGCCTTCGGTGAACCAGATCCTGGTCTTGAAAATGTCCCGGACAAAGGGCAGGCCGAGCAGGGTCTTGCGCTTGTCCGAGGGCTGTTTGAGCCAGCGCGCCCCGGTTTCCCCCAGCAGTTCCGCCGCAAATACTTTCTTGCCCATCGCCTGACCAGACTTGTTGTGTCCTGAAGGACCCGGCCTTCGCCTTGAGCGACCCGTCGGACGCACTGACAGGATTCGCCATCACTCCGGCACCGCTCGGCTGCTTATCAATGGCTCACGGTACCATAGTGCATCGCCCGGCCACCAGCGGTCCGACCGGGAACAATCCCCATGGATGATCGAGCAGGTCTTGGGTGCGCAACAGCCCCAGTATCAAGGAGGTCAGTATCGAGGCAGGGCGTCATGATCCGTGCGCTTCCTTGGGCATGGAAGCCCGAACCCGAAGCATCAGCCGGCCGGACTATCGCGATGAGTGCGTTCTCGCCCCTCAATATCGCAAAACTCGTTATGAGGGACAGGGACGATCTCGCCCATGGATGAAATGCAATGAATGTTTGTTTACTATTGGCAAGACGTTGAGTACCGTCCCGCGAGCGATATGCGGTCACCTCTCGCTTTAGTCGCATATCGGCACGGTTCAACACGCTTTCCGGAGATACGGACATGACCGCCAGATCGCCCGCCAAATTCCTTTCCGCGCCCCTTCTCGTCGCTCCCCTCCTCACCGTGTTGTTGCTGGCCGGATGTGGCGATAGTGGCTCCGGCCCGGTACGGGGCGGCGATCCGGTGGCGGTTGCGGGAACGACCCAGGCGGATGTGTCCACTTACGAGGCTTATGTGGAAGCCCTCGCGGAAGCGTTCATCTCCGGTGAGGACGCCGCCATGGCCGCGGTGGTCTTTCCGAACCAGGACATGATGAAGTCGTTCATCCTGAACCATCAGGGCCCGGCCAATGCCAAGGCCGCCATCGAGATGCTGGACACCACCATGCCCGCCGATCTCAACGAGGTGCTCACCTCCCTCAAGCAGGCCCGGCAGGCGGCCATGGACAGCGGCTTTGACCCGGCCAATGCACAATTCGCTCAGGCGAAAATGGTCTCCGGGCTGCGCATCGGCGGCATGAAGGTCAACACCCTGGGCATGAACATCGAATCAGGCGGGCGGATCTATGCCTTCGAACTCTCGGAAAGCCGGGACATTCAGGGCCGCTGGGTGAGCATGGGCAAGACCAAATTCACCGGTGTGACCGCCGGAGCGCCGGTGGAGCAGGAAGACGGCTCCATCGACCTCGGTCTGTAATCCGGACCCGGATTCTGCGCGTTCACTCATCACTTCCCTAACGACCAACAGGATGCACGTCATGACTCCCGTGAAGACAACATTCTTCGCACTGGCGATTTCCGCCCTGATGACTTTTGGAAGCCCCGACCTGGTTCGGGCGGAGGCGGAACTTCCGGCCTCCGACCTGAATGTGGCCCGCTACTGGTACGCGCTCTCTAGCGAGACACCGGATTACGAGGCCCTTGCCAAGAGCACCAACAGCTATACCCGGGCCAACCAGTTCGACCAGCCGGAGATCTACAAGACCCTGCTCGAACAGACGCGGACCGCCTTTTCCACCGGGTTCACAGGCAGCGAACTGCTTGCCGTCAATCTGCAGGCGGATCTGGCACAATACGATTTTGAGCGGTCCGGCTTTGCCTTGAGCGCCTTCAACGGCCAGACCTTCATTCCCACCACGTCTCCCATCCTCAATCTGGGCCGGGATCGGGTGCGGCTCGATAACCAGTCCTACCGGATCGTTTTTACCAATCCCGAACCCTTCGCCTTCATGGATCTGCCGCCGGATGAAGCCCGGACACTTTTGAACGGCCGCAGGGGCATTCGCGCCGGTCTGCAAATCACGCTCCAGCCCGTGGGCGCCCAGGTCGACCAGGTCAACAGCGGCTACTCCACCAAGACCATGCGGACCGTCATGGCGCGGATCGTCGAGGCCCGCGTGGTGTCCGGCGACATGGTGGTGTGGGAGAAGTCAGTCGGGACCATGGACGCCTCCGCCGTCGCCGAGGCCGCTGCCAGCGCCGGCCAGGTCGTGGACGTGACCGAGCAGACAGTGGAGACCGTCTGGCACCGTCTCCTGGGCACCAAGCCCGATTTCATCCTGGCTGCGTCCAAGACCTCGGCTTTCCGTTCCGCCAACCGGTTCGATCAGGATGCGGTGCTGGATGAGGAAGTGGCCAAGGCGGAACAACGCTTCGATGCCCTGATTCCGAACGCGGAACGTTTCGGCGGCCGGATCCGGACCCAATTGTCCGAATACGATGCCAACCGGGAAGGCTTCCATGTCTCGCTGTTTTCCGGCGGCGGCTTCATCGAAGGCGGTCTGTTCTTCGAGAATGCCGAAGACTTCGCCTTCGTGCCCATGGCCCCGGGGGATGCCCAGGCTTTCCTTGGCAAACATGGCCGGTTCCCCAGTGCCGTGATCGATTTCGAGGCCCAGCCGGTTCTGCCCCAGTCCCATCTGACCAGCCTCGCGGATCTCACCCCGGAACCCCGCATTCAGAGCTATCTGACCAAGGTCGTCATCACCGCCGACAACAAAGGTCAGCAGACCACCCTGGTGGAAGAAGAGCGTGCCCCCCTTGGCCGGCAGGACATTCAACGTCTTGCCGCCGAGGCCCCGTCCATCGACACCGCGCCCGTCTACGACCGTGCGGACATCGTGTTGACCTGGGCCAAGGCGACCAATCAGAGCCCAGATTTCGAAGCCTGGGCCAAGGCCGCCAGCGATTATCGGTATGCCGAGAATGAGTTCGTCCGCCAGCGGCTTTTCCCGGTTCTGCGCCAGGAGCGGGAGGATTTCTACAAGTCCTATCCGGTTCAGCCCTGGCGGGTGCGGATCGCGGCCCAACTGAGCGAGTATGATTTTTCCAATCAGCGGTTTGAACTCCAGCGGATCGCCTTCGACCGGACCCTGAGCTACAGCGATGGTCTGACCGAGGACATATTCGGCACGGCGGGCCGCAAGCGCCCCTATGAGGTCAAGCTGACCAATCTGGAAGCCTTGCGCTACTTTGCGATCCCGAAGGCCCAGGCGGAAGAGATCCTTACACAGATGGGATCAGGGCGCTCCGTGACCCTGGACATGCTCGTCTACCCGACCCGCGCGGTGCACAATGCTCCCTGGGGTGAGGATGAGACCCGGCTTGTGGAAGCCCTGATCACGGATGTGCGTCTGCTGGGCCAGTCGAACCGGTATGGTGGTGGAAAGGTGTCCCGCCTCTATGATGTTTCCCTGACACAACCGCCCGCCGCAAGCGTGGTGGCGGAGGTGAATGTGGACGCCAAGCCCCATGTCGATCCGCTCACGGCGGATGTGAAAACCATGCGCCTGGGCATGACACGGGCCGCCTTCGAGAAGACCGCGAAGCAGACCTTCGGCAAGGTTGAGCCTTACAGAGGCCAGGCCAATGTGCTGCGTTTCGAGAATGCGGACGGTGAAGCAGGCTATGGTCACTTCGACGAGGCAGGCAAGCTTGCGTTCCTGCAATACTACCGGACCCTGCCGGGCCGGGGGAAAACCGCCGCCGTGGAGGCATCGGTCATCGAGAAGTACGGCACGCCCTTCTTCCGTGAGAACAAGAGCATCGGCTCCAAGATCACCTATTCCTATCTCTATTTCTCCGATCCCGCTGCCCTGGGCCTTGATCCGAAAGAGCCCAAAGTGGGCCTCTGGGTGGAGATCCAGGAAAGCGACCAACTCCGCCCGATCACCCAGCTTGAAATCAATCTGGGTACGAAGCCTGAATAGGCTGACGTGACCGGCCGGACCCCCGGCTGGATTGACTGACCCTAGAGCCGCCCCCGGATCATCGGGAGCGGCTCATTTTTTGAAGGGACTATAGGTATCTGGCGCTTGTGAAGACGCCACGGGGCACCAGGGTCCGAATTATGACCGGGGCCGGGATCACCGTTGGGGCTGTCAACCCGCCAGGGCCTCGGGCAGGGCTTTCACATACCGCTCCACGTCCTCGATGAAGCCCATGCTGACCCGGGACCAGTTGGTGTAGTCCTGGTAGATGCCCCGGATCATGACCTTCTTGGCCGCCATCTTCTTGCGGAACTCCTCCGCATTTTGTCCGACATCCACATAGACGAAGTTGGTGGCCGAGGGCAGGCAGGTCAGCCCGTTCGCCTTGACCGCCTCCATAACCATTTCCCGCCCTTCCACGATCTTGGCCTTGGAGAAGGTCAGAAACTCTTGATCATTGTAGGATGCAATGGCGGCGGCAAGCTGCGGAACACCCATCCAGGACATGACATTGCTCTTGATCTTCTCGGTGATGTCGGGCCGGGCAATGCTGTACCCCACCCGCACACCGGCCATGCCGTAGATCTTGGAGAAGGTACGGGCAATGATGATGTTCTTGCCCTCCCGCACGAGGCCCACCATGGTGTTCGCGTCGGGATCGTCGGTCAGTTCGTTGTAGGCCTCATCCACGAGAACGGTGGTGCCCCCTTCCACGAACTCGCAGAAGGATTTGAGTTCGGCCGCATCCAGGAGCTGGCCCGTCGGGTTGTTGGGATTGGTGATGTGGACCAGTCCGATACTGTCGTTCACGGCGGCCTTCATGGCACCGAGATCCACGCTGACCTGATCCCCCATGGGAACCCGGACGATCTCGGCCCCCTGGCGTACCGCATATTTGGCGGTGGTATCCCAGAAAAGATCCGCACCCAGAATTGACTTTCCATCCCTGGTCCAGGCCTGGGCAATGGCGCACAGAACCTCGCCGGACCCGGTGCCGATGGCGATATGATCAGGGGTCACCCCATGCCGCTCGGCGATCATGGACGCCAGGTAGGACTCATCGGCATAGTAGGCCCCCTTGGAGGCGGTATCGGCCAGGGCCTTGCGGGCTGCCGGGCTGGGTCCATAGGGGTTCTCGTTCCGGGCCAGCAAGGCCACACCATCCGGCGGGCCGAAATGGCTGGCAATATCGCTCGGCGCCGGTTTTGCCGCCCGGGCCGGAAGCGAGACCGATGTCTGGCTGAGGACCGCGGCACCGGCCATGCCGGTCAAAAGGCTGCGTCGATTGAATGTCATGAAGAGGATCTCCCTGTGTTGAGCCCCGCCCGGGGCATCCGTGTCTTTGCGCGCTTCCCGCCTCGGCCCAGGACGGCACCTGGATCGGAGGCTGAATACGCCAGTTGAAGGTCTGTCGTCCTTTGGCTGATCAAAGCTTCCTTTCTTCGAGTGGATCCAGCCGGTCCGGCCCGGGGGCTTCGGGCCAGCCGGCAGATGGCTTGTCCGCGGATACTCCGTCTGCGGCCTGTTGCGCGTCCCGGTGTTCGATGGCATTGGAGACGGCCCAGCTTTCGTAGAACATCAGGGCCGAGGTGATCATCAGATAGACCGCGAAGACCCGGCGCAGGGCGCTGGCGTCCAGGCGATGGGCGACCGCCACTCCCAGGGGGGCCGTGATCAGGGTCATGGTGGAAATGGCAAGAAAGCCGATGACATTGATGTAGCCCAGGGATCCCGCCGGCAGATCCGGCTGTCCCCACCCGATGACCGCAAAGCCGATCGTTCCGGGTACGGCAATAATGAAACCGATCCCCGCGGACGTGGCCACGGCTTGATGCATGGTCCGGCCCAGCAGGGTCATCACCAACACGGACAGGGTGCCGCCGCCGATGCCCAAGAGGGAAGATGAAAAGCCGATGAACAGGGCGCTCATGGCCATGATCGGGCCCTTGGGCGCGGAGCCATCCAGGGGCTGGCTGCGCTGGGCGCCGAACATCATGTGCAGGGCCAGGAAGAAAACTCCGATTGCGAACACCATGCCCAGGGTGAGGCCGTCCAGGGTGGCCGCAAGCATCAGCCCGCCGCCGACACCGACGACGATCCAGGGTGCCCAATATTTCAGCAGGCTGAAATCAACGGCCTTGCGCTTCGCGTGGGCATGAACAGAGCGCAGGGATGTGAGGACAATGGTGGCCAGGGAGGTTCCCACCGCCACATGGGCCCGGGTCTCATGCTCCCCACCCAGAAGTCCCAGAATCGCGAACAAGGCCGGTACAATGACGAACCCGCCTCCAATACCGAACATGCCGGCCAAAAACCCGGCCAACAATCCCGCTGCCATCAAGACCAGGATGAATGTCAGGTTTGCCATGAGGAATGCCATGCCGGCATTCCCGAAATCGACAATCCAATCCATGTATTTCAATCCAGAACAGGGTTTCGCGGTGGGCAATGCTCCGGGGGAGGATCAGGCCGGAACCAGCCTCGCCCCTCCCCCGGACACTTGATCAGAACTCCGCCGAAGCACGGAAGTAGTAGTACCCTCCCTGCCAGTCCACGACGGAGTCGGAACGATAGATGCGTCCACAGCAGGTCTCGCCGATCTCTCCTTCATCCGGGAAGTTGTCAAAAATGTTCCGGCCGCCGAGTGCGATCCGGTAGGTTTCATTGATCTGATAGGACGCCTCCAGATCAAAGAACACTTCTGGTGAGAATTCCTGCACCGCCGTTATGGTGCCGCCGCCATTGGAATTCTCGTATCCGCCGTAGTAGCTGAGGCGGCCAAGCAGGGTCAGCTCATCAATCTGATGACGGACCGTGAAGATGCCGCGCCAGTTGGGCTGATCATTCTCGAAGTCGAACTGGCTTTCCGCGTTGAACAGGTCATTCACGTCGCCGTCGAACTCGGTCTTGTTGTAATTGACCGAGCCTGTGAAGTCCGTTGTCCAACCATTGGTCCAGTCCCTGGTGTAGGACACCACCAGATCCATACCGGACGTGACCGTGTCGAAGGCATTGGTGAAGTAGAACACTCCACCAATCGACTCCGCGCCAACGACACCGGCATCCGTGAGATTGCCCCGGAAGCCCAGGCAGGTAGTCTCGATAACCTCCGTTGACGGATCACAATCATCAACCACAACGATGGTGGAGATGGCCTCGATCCGGTCCGTCAGACTGATCCGGTAGAAATCCAGGGTGAAATCCAGGTCCCAGACCGAGCCCACGAAACCGAAGGTCAGGTTGGTGGATTCCTCGGGCTGAAGCGGGGTCGCACCAAGGGCCAGGGCGACGGAACTCGATGCAGGGAAGAGCCCCGTGGCCACGGGAACGCCGTTGGGCAGGCGCGTGGACACATTCGTGGTCCCTTGCTGTCCGGGTGTGGGAGCCCGGAAGCCGGTGCCATAGGAGCCCCTGACCGCCAGGGTATCGAAGAGTTGGTAGCGGGCGGCAAACTTGTAGATCGCCACCGTGTCTTCGAAGTCGGAGTAGTCCTCGTACCGGAATGCAGCCTGCACGAACAGTTTATCCGTCACGTCGGAGCTGACATCGAGATAGAAGGCGTAACTATCCCGCTCGAAAGTGCCCGAAAACTCTGGCGAATAGCCGGGAAAGCCATTCGATCCTACACCGACGACCTGGAAGACCGGATCACCCGGATCGGCACAATCGAGATCACCGACATCCGCGCCGGCATCCGTGGGCGTACCGTCATCATTGCACAGATCGAACGGATCAGGCAGGGCGTAGGGACCGGCTTCGAATGACGAGGGATTGCCGCCCACCACCTCGTAGCTCTCTTCCAGGTAGGACGCGCCGAAGCCCACGAAAAGCGACTGCACCAGGGGGGCCTCGAAAGGCATGGTGAAATCCGCCTGGTACTGGGTTTCCGTGTTGATCAGGTCACCGGGACGGAAGGATGTGGGGGTTTCAGGGCCCAGGGACGGGTTGATCGTGTTGCGCAGGGTGTACTGAATTTCGCTGACCCCGTGGCGCCCGCTCAGATCGTAGCCCAGACCGAAGTCGAGGGTGCCCCGGACCCCGCCGACCCCGGAGAAGTCGGTGACTTCACCGAAGAAACGGGGGGTGAAGCCGCCGGGGAAGATTTCCAATGGACTGTAGATGGACCCGTCTTCCAGCCGGAGGTCCTCAATGGTGCCGTTGTTGGGGAAGCGGTAGAAGAAGCTGCCGTTGGATTCGCTGAAGGAGTAGTTGGCGAAACCATAGAACTCCAATGCATCGGACACGGTGTATCCGGCATTCAGGAAGGTTCGGAATGCCTCAGTCTCCGGACGGCCCCAGGGTTGGACCACGTCCTCATTGCCGAAACTGGCACGGCTGACGGCGGCGGCGTAGATACTGTTTTCCGGCTGGGCGGCAAATTCCGTGACGCAGAAGAAGGACTCGCAATACTGCTCCGCACGGATCGTGGGTTCGGCATTGTAATACTCAGCCGAGATATTGACGAACCCGTTATCGCCCAGGGCAAAGCCGCCATTGGCCGATAAGGTGTATTCAAATCCGTCCCCCTCATAAAACTGACCGACCTGGGAGACGATGGAAATGCCTTCCGGACTGTCCTTCAGATTGAAGTTGATCACGCCGGCGATGGCGTCGGAACCGTATTGAGCGGCGGCACCATCCCTGAGAACTTCAACACTTTTCAGGGCGATCGCGGGGATGGTGGCAACGTCCGGCCCCTGGGTACCGGATCCGCCGATCTGGACGAGGGCTGCCCTATGCCGGCGTTTGGAGTTGACCAGCACAAGGGTTTTGTCCGTAGGGAGACCACGCAGACTGGCTGGACGAATGAATGTGCCGCCATCGGAAATAGGCTGCCGACTCACGCTGTAGGACGGCACCAGGGTCTGGAGGATGTTGTTGACGTCCGTGAAGGAAACATCCTCCACATCGCCCGCATCGAAAACGTCCACGGGCACGGGAGAGTCGAGTACGGATCGTCCTGCTTCCCGCGTGCCGGTGACATAGATCCAGTCATCCTCGGGGTCATAGGCCACCAAATCGGGGGCTGTAGAGTCGGGGGCTTCAGAGTCGGGCGGCGGCGCCTCCTCCTCCAGAACCGCCGATGCCTCCTGGGCAAAGGCCGGACAATAGCCAAGGACGACCCATAGGGCGGTCGCCGTCAACACATTTATTTTTGTCGTCATACCACACTCCATCACAATGAAAGTGTGGCGTTCCTCATATTGATCCGATTTGTTCAAGCCTCATCGGGCGCGCGGCATAGTTGTGCCTTCTGTACGCCAATCAGCCACCGGGATGCCAGCTCTCCTGCCGACTTGTGAAAAGCATACTGAAGGCCTGGCTATACGCGAAACAAAAAAATTGCTGATTCCTCTAAAAAGTAATTTTCTATATGTTAACGGCATCAATTGCCTATAAATTCAGCAAATCAATCTTTAGGTGTTTTTTGTGGTCCAAAACTATTTTTTAGTAGTATCCAGCATCCGCTCCCCCCTTGAACCTATAGTCTGACGGCGACGGCCCGTTTATGATCCGCACACATAGTACCCCTGCCTGTTCCGATCTGGAGGGGTGGATCGTGAGACGGGATCCTCAGTATGGACCCGGAACGGACAAAACATGCTGGAAAGGATGCAGTGATATGGCGGCTCCCACAATCACGGTTGCAACGTGGGCAGATGGTGTCTTCCATGTCAGCGGCACCAGCGTGACTCACGATCTTCAAGACCAGCCGGTACAGAACATCACTCCAGATGCCGCTCCTCCGGATCATCATCGGGCCAATCACCCGATCCATGGCCGGGCGGAACCGGGGACGGTATCCGAACTCCCAAAAGAGGGTGGGCAGATGAATGTGCTTGCGGTCGTTGCCGGCCGTGAGATCCGCCGCCTCGGCCCGGATGGCCTATGGACCACACTCGGGCGCACGAGCGAAGATCTTTCCTGCTGTCTTGGTATGGGTGAGACCATCATTGCAGGAACCGATGACGCCAGGCTTCTGCGGCTTGGACAGGATGGCACGCTGAAGAACATGCCCGGATTTGACGAGATCGCGGGACGGGCCAACTGGTATGCCGGCGGAGCGGTCGTGGATGGGGTGTATCGGGGGCCGCCCTTAGGCATACGTTCCATGGCAGCGACATGGGACGGCGCGACCCTGTTCGCCAATGTTCATGTGGGGGGCATTCCCCGGTCCACCGATGGCGGTGAGACCTGGCATCCGACGATTGATATTGATACGGATGTCCATCAGGTGGTGACCCATCCGAATCGTCCGGAGCTGGTCATTGCAGCCGCCGCCGTCGGTTTGTGCATCAGCCATGACGGCGGCACATCCTGGACCATCGAGCAGAGGGGGCTCCATGCGCCCCATTGCTCGGCCGTGGCCTTCGGAAGAACGCACCTGTTCGTCTCGGCCTCGACAGATCCGTTTACAGAAGAAGGCGCCCTCTACCGGCGGCCCATAGACAGCACCGGCCCTCTGGAGCGGGTGGGCGGCGGCCTGCCCCATTGGCTGGGCGGCATCGTAGACACCCACTGCCTCGCAACCCATGAAGCGGTGGTGGCGGTGGCAGACCAGTCGGGTACCCTTTATGTGTCAGAAGACGATGGGGCCGCCTGGTCGTCAATCGCGCGTGGCCTGCCCGCGCCGAGCGGCGTCCTCATCCGCTGATGTGACCGAGCGAAAGTGGGTGTTCAGGTGGTGCCCGCCCAGTCCTCAGTCCGATAGATGAGGCCCGGGGATCAGGCCCAGCAATTAGGCCCAGGGATTAGGCCCAGGGATTAGGCCCAGCCATTAGGCCCAGCAATTAGGCTTTACCGTGAGACTCCCATAAACTGCGGAGCACGTGGGTTCCGGTCATCGGAACCGCTGCCCTTCCCGGCCCTCTTGCAAGCTCGATCCCATGCGCCCTCAGACCCTGTTTCCCCTCTTTCGCGATGTCACCGTGCTGCCCGGGATCGGGCCGCGTCTGGTGAAACTGGTGGCCAAAGCTGCGGGACCCAGGGTGGTGGACCTGTTGTGGCATCTGCCTTCGGGCCTGGTGGACCGGCGCTACCGACCGGTCATTGCCGAGGCGGAAGACGGGCGGCTTGCCACTTTGGAGGTCACGGTGGACGGGCACGAACCGCCGGACCGGCCCCGGCGGCCCTACCGGGTGCGGGTGCGTGACGACAGCGGCTTTCTCACTCTGGTGTTCTTCCATGGCCGCCCCGACTACCTCAACCGGGTCCTGCCGCAATCGGAGAAGCGGTTCATCAGTGGGCGCATTGAAGAGTTCAACGGCACCCGGCAGATCACCCACCCGGACCTGATCCTCAAGCCGGAAGACTTCGAAACCACGGGGCTTGTGGAGCCGGTCTATCCGGTCACGGCAGGCCTTGTGCCCAAGGTGATGGCCAAGGCGGTGCGGGCGGCGGTGGCCCAGGCCCCTGACCTTGACGAATGGCAGGATCCTGCCTGGATGGCAGCCCAGGGCTGGCCTTCCTGGCGGGAGGCCCTGGTCAGCGCCCATGGTCCGGAGACGGAGGAAGATCTGGACCCCCGTGCTCCCGCCCGCCAGCGGCTGGCTTTTGACGAGTTGTTCGCCAACCAGCTTGCCATGGCATTGGTGCGCCAGCGGATGACCCGGGCGGCGGGCCGGTCCCTCAAGGGCACCGGAACGATTTCGGCCCGGGTCAAGGCTGCCCTGCCCTTCGCGCTCACGGGCGCCCAGGAGCAGTCGGTGGCGGAGATCCTGGCGGATATGGGGTCAGACAACCGTATGATGCGGCTGTTACAGGGGGATGTGGGCTCGGGCAAGACGGTGGTGGCGTGCCTCGCCATGGTGGCCGCCGTGGAAGCGGGTGCCCAGGCCGCCCTCATGGCCCCCACCGAAATTCTGGCCCGCCAGCACTTTGCGGGGATCGCGGATCTGCTGGAACCGGCTGGTGTCACTGTCGCCCTGCTGACGGGACGGGAAAAGGCCTCGGAGAAGACACGGATACTCGAGGCGCTGAGGAATGGAGACATTCCCGTCGTCATCGGCACCCATGCTCTGTTCCAGGATGATGTGGCGTTCCAGGATCTCGGTCTTGCGATCATCGACGAACAGCACCGGTTCGGGGTTCACCAGCGCATGGCGCTCGGCTCGAAAGGCAATTCAGGGAACAACACGGGGAGCAAGGATGGGGGCAAGTCCGCAGGACGGGCCGCCGATGTGTTGATCATGACCGCCACGCCGATCCCCCGCACCCTCACCTTGACCGTATACGGAGACATGGCCGTCTCCCGTCTGACGGAGAAGCCCCCGGGACGCCAGCCGGTCACCACGCGGGCCCTGCCCACGGCCCGCATGTCCGACGTGATCGAGGGTCTGCGCCGGACCATTTCCGGCGGCGGCCAGGCATACTGGGTCTGCCCCCTGGTGGAAGAATCGGAAAACCTGGATCTGACCTCTGCGGAGGACCGGTACGCAGCCCTTGCGGAGGCCTTCCCGGACGGGCCGGACGGCCCCCAGGTGGCCCTGGTTCACGGTCGGATGAAGGGTCCGGAAAAGGACACGGCCATGGCGGCGTTCAAGGCGGGGCAGGTGAAAATCCTGGTGGCGACCACAGTGATCGAGGTGGGCGTGGACGTCCCCAACGCCACGGTGATCGTCATTGAACATGCGGAGCGTTTCGGCCTCGCCCAGCTTCACCAGCTCCGGGGCCGGGTGGGCCGGGGGACCGGCGCCTCCTCCTGCATTCTTTTGTATGCCCCCCCCTTGGGCGAGACCGCCAAGGCCCGGCTCAAGGTCATGCGTTCCACGGAAGACGGCTTTTTGATCGCGGAGGAAGATCTGCGGCTGCGGGGGGCCGGTGACGTGCTGGGCACACGGCAAAGCGGCATGCCCGATCTACGCCTGGCAAGCCTGGAGGCCCATGACGATCTTCTGGCCGTGGCCCGGGATGCGGCGGGACTGGTGCTGGCCCAGAACCCGGATCTGACCGGTCCGAGAGGTGAAGCCTTGCGCACCCTTCTCTACCTGTTCGAACGGGATGAGGCGGTGCGCTATGTGAGGGTGGGTTAAATTTTGGCGATTATGTAGTTTGCAAACCCGCTTGATCGCCCACTAAAAAGCCCGGCTCACTGGCCGGGCTCTTCCTTATCGTCCTCGCCTTTCGGCTTCTGCTTCGCGACGCGTCGCAATCGTTCCTCAAACGACGCCTCACTCTCTTCGCATTCAAGCTCTTTCGCAGCCTGCTTGAATTTATCCGCCTGACTATTATTGGCCTTCATAGCGATAACCCAGGCGATGGGTGGATTGGCTTGCACCGGTTGAGTTCCATCACTTGTTTGGCTAACGGATTTGTTTCAATGCCCTCACACCATGTCTCATAAGTCAGCAATGGCACACCTTTTCCCTCAGGACCTCTCGGGCCATTGCCATTGTCGAAGGTATGGAACGCATTGACAGTGACGCCATAAGTGTCCTGAAGCTCAAGCGCCGTTGCCAACATAATTGCATCACCTGTGGTGAGCACTCGTTTGGTTGTTGCGCCCTTCTTATATGCCAAGTCCTTGAGCGCACCCGCTCGCTGGCAAACAATAGGATCGGCTGCCACGATGTTTATCTGCCCCTCAAAGTCTCGAACAAACTCGTCAAAGCTGCCGACACCTGGCTTAAATAGCTTCGCTTTAGTGACCTCAGCAAACGCAATGCTACTCGTAAAAATCTGGTGTCCGTTGGGTCGTGCCGCCTCATCAAGATAGGTGCGTATGCTCCGTACATCATACGCATCGGATTGGTCGTTCAACAATGCGATGAACACACAAGAATCCCAGACCAAATTTTGAGGCTCATCTACCACGTATCTTCTTCAGTGTTGGGATCAAAACGAAATGTGCCAGCCCACTTGGCAAGGTCAGCATCAGTTTTGAGGATGTCAATCTTCCTGATGTCGAGTCGCTCAGGCAAACCATCAAAGCCGTTGTATATCGCTTTCCCGCGCACGACGACTCTCTTGTCCAGCGCAGCCCCCAAATCTTCAGCAGGAATCGCGCTGCAAACGCAGTCCAACTCAATGCCACCAGCGCTTAAAATCAAGTATGCACTAGCCACCTGCCCGCGCAAATCAATAGCCTTGAGAACTCCCTTAAATGTTCCAAAGGCAGCGCCTTGGTATCTAGGGTAATCCAACTCCTCTTTTTCGCTCTCTCTAATGCAGTCAAAGGCTTTTTTCCGAAGATAACCATCTATGCGGATTACATTATCTTCTTCATATTGCAGCTCACCGTGAGAGAATTTTTTATCTACTCCGGACGCGATTTCTACAATAGTTCTAACTACTGCAAGCTCACCCGCATTCTTTATGCGCGCGCCGCCCAGCAAGCTCTCTGTCACTCGCCGATAGCAGCTTACTGCGGATTGTTGAGCAGGATTTTTCACATTGTATTCATATTCAACCAGTGCGGCCTCGGCGCTGCCGTATTTTAGATCAGATATCAAGTACTCCATGGACTTATATCCATGGAGTAACTTGTCAGCGGCCCTTAAGCCCCTCACCAAGCTACTAATCTTATCGGCAAACACATCTGCTCGTACCTGACCACTTTTCTCATGGCCAAGCCCATACAGCTTGATTTTTATTTTTTCCGGTTTGCTCAACATCTCACGCGCCTCCAACGCGTTAGAATCTACGCGCCCTGTGAGTCCCGGTAAAGAAGCCTTTTGCCACTCAAACCGCGTAACGCCATCGTGGTACGCGCTAAGTCATTGAAGCCATTAGCTTCGCGGCTGTTGTAACGAAACTCAAATTCTGCCGTATAGCGGTGCAGGTGCTTTTTAGCGCAGTGTTGGTAAACACCTTTCATACCGCGCTTAAAGATACTGAAGAAGCCTTCAATCGTGTTGGTGTGCTCTTCGCCGCGACCATATTCGCCGATATTGTGGCGCACGACACCATGACCGGCGAACTCACGGCCAACCCGCGTGTAGCAGGCTGCCTCATCCGTCATCAAGAATGCCTCACGTGCCACGTTCTCGCGAACGAGAGGCGCAAGAGTGGTCGCTTTCAGATCGTCCACGACCATAGTGCGTGCCCGGCCCGTCTCGCGATCCACAAGGGCCAGGATCTTGTGCTTCTGAGCAACGCCACGGCCTTTCTTGGACTTGCGCGGCTTGATGGTCTTGTCGTGACCGATGAAGGTTTCATCAACCTCGACAAAGCCGCCACCACTGCCGAACGGGGCCAGATCGCCGGAGCGCATAGCCTCGCGAATACGGTGCGCCAGGAACCATGCGGACTTGTATTGAATTTCCAGGACCCGATGAAGCTGGTGAGCACTGATGCCCTTCTTGCTGCTCGTCATCAGATAGACGGCTTGCAGCATCTTATGGAGCGGGATGCGAGCGTGCTCGAACACCGTGCCCACTTTCGCCGTGAACTGCTTTTTGCAGTGGCCGCACTTATGCAGGCCGAAGCGCACCCGTTTCTCCGGGTTCGGCTTGATCTTGCTGATACGGTCAAACGCTCCACAATGAGGGCAGTGCGGACCTTCAGGCCAAATCACGCCTTTCAGGAAATCGAAAGCGGCTTGCTCATCGTGAAAGTAGGGTTTGCTTAGAATGCTCATGGCACGGCTCCATTTCCGTACCAATGATATAAGCCCTATTCACCGGGTTTGCAAGATACATAATCGCTTAAATTTTACCCGGGTGTTATTGACCGAGTGATTTTAACCCGGGTATAAAGCAGCTCCGTGTGATTGGAGACTGCCATGACCGACGACTTTGATCCTGACCAGCCAGCCCCTGACCGGCCAGCCCCTGCCTCAACGACCCCTGCCTGGACGGCCTTTACCGGACAAACCCGTCTTGCGGCTGGTGCCCCTGCCGATGTTGCTCTGGCAGTGAACGCCCAGTCTGGTGAGGAACACGCCCCCACTGTTCTCGTATTCGATGATGCCACCGGCCGGGTCGTGGACCTGGATTTGCGGGGCGGAGAGAGCGAAATCCGGGCGCGCTATGACATTCCGTCTAAAGAGGAGCCCGCACTTTCCGGCTCGGCCAGGGGACGGGGGCGGCCCCGGCTCGGCGTCGTGGCCAGGGAAGTCACCCTGCTGCCCCGCCATTGGGACTGGCTGTCCGCCCAACCCGGCGGCGCATCGGTGACTTTGCGCAAACTGGTGGAAGCGGCCCGGCGGGCGGATGATCCCAAACGCCGACGCGCCCAGGCCCATGAGCGGGCCAACCGGTTCATGTCCGCCATGGCGGGAGATCTTCCGGGTTTTGAGGAAGCGGGCCGGGCCCTGTTCGCCGATGACCGGACGGGGGTGGAACGGGAGACCGTGCACTGGCCGGAAGGGATCCGGGCCTATGCCCTGAAACTGGCCTTCGGCGACACCTGACCCCGCATTCCGACAAGGCGCGGGCCGGTCCGTGAGAGAGCCTGAGCCGATTACTTCTGGCCTTCCTTTTCCGGGCGACGGAGGGGAAAGACCGTATCGGGCTTGGGCGGCGCGGAATGATTGGGGGCGCCGGGGGTCGGTGGACCGTCCGGGCGCGTGCTTTCCACCGGTTTGCCGTTCTTGCCCTGACCATTCGGGACGGCCCCTTGATGGCCCGAGCCGCCGTGAACAGACCCGCCGGAATGGGATTCGTTTTGGGGCTGACCATTGGCGGGGCGGATATTGCCGTTGAATTTGCCGTTCTGCCGACCGTTGCCCCAAGCCAGGGGCGTATCCGCCTCGGGCAGGGTATCCACGAGCCCTGCGGAGATCACCAGTTTCGCCCCCTGCTCCACGGTCATGTCCAGAAGGATCACATCCTTGCGGGGGACATAAAGGAGAAAGCCGGAGGTCGGGTTCGGGGTAGTGGGCAGGAACAGGGCGACGGGATCATGCTCGCCAAGTTCCGTGAGCCGCTGGGAAATCTGTCCCCGTGTCTCGCTGGTCACGAAGGCGATGGCCCAGATCCCTTTGCGGGGATATTCGATCAGCGCCACCTGCTTGAAGGAAGAGGCGCTCTGGGACGCGACCGTCTCGAAGATTTGCTTCAAGGTCATATAGACCGTTCGGACAATGGGGGTTGAGTGGAAAATGCTCTCCCCAAGGCGCAGAAGCGTGCGTCCGAAGACATTCGCAGTGAAAGCGCCCAACAGAACCAGGGCGACGAAGACGATGATGACCCCAAGGCCGGGAACACTGAACGGCAGATAGGTGGACGGGTCGTAGCGGGGCGGCAGAATGCGCTCCACCCAGTCGTCCACCACAGTGATGAAGGTATAGGTCAGGAAAATTGTGATCGTGATAGGCGCGGCAACCACAAGGCCGGTCAGGAAATAGGCGCGGATGTTGAAAAGCCGCTGCCAGTAGCGGGAAGTTCCGTGTTCGCCGGCGTCACCCTGTCCAGGCTCCCGGGGATGACTGCTCTCGTTCACGGTTGTACCTCCACACTCACCTCGCCGCTCAGGGCCATTGCGCTCCCAAGCCTGATCCGGACCCATGCATCGGCCTTGATCCTGTGCACCTTATCCGCCCTGCGTCCCACGCCCAAGCCTATGTACCCTCAATCGGGCTTATGAGCCCTCAATCTTTCGCGCGTTTTCACAATCGAGGGATTGGGCAGGCGGCTCCACGGCCGGAGCCTGGCGCCGGTCGGTCCACGGCACGCCCCGAAGGCCCCATGGTGGGCAGAAAAGGTGTGTCGCCCGGTGTCTCCAGGGGCATTGTATAATATGGGCCATGCCAGGGCGTGAAATTCAAAACACGACCGGCCCCGTTGCCAAAAGAGACTCACGATAAGGGCCGGACAACCGGCTGGAGGAGACACCATCCCATGACCGAACCCTCCCATGACCAGACCCCAAGGGATCCGGCGGCGGAAATGGCCCATGTCAAAGCCATGCTTCAGCGTCTCGCCGGGCGGATTATCGATGGGGGCCAGACCATCGAAAACTTGAAGCGTCTGTCCGGCGGCGCCAGCCAGGAGACTTGGTCCTTCGACTGCCTCACCGACTCCGGGGAGCCCACGGGCCTGATCCTGCGCCGGGCGCCGGGGGGCAAGGATGTCAGCGCCGATCAGGGTTCGGATATGGGCACCAGTGCCGGGCTTGCCCGGGAAGCAGCCATCATCCGCCGGTGCGCGGACCATGGTGTGGCGGTGCCCGGGGTGCCCTATGTCATGGCGATGGAAGACGGGCTGGGCCCGGCCTATGTCATGACCCGCGTTGCGGGAGAGACCATTCCCCGCAAGATTCTGCGGGATCCAGAATTTGCCCAGGCGCGGGAGGTTCTGGCCTGGCAGTGCGGCGCCACCCTGGCCCGAATCCACGCAGTGCCCCTGGAGGGGCTGCCGGATCTGGACACCGCCACGGCGCGCGACCAATGGCAGCGCTATTTCGAGATCTACAATGACTATGCCGAGCCCAAACCTATGTTCGAGTATGCGTTTGCGTGGCTGAGGGAACACCTGCCGTCGGACACTGGGGCGGCGCAGCTCGTCCACGGGGACTTTCGCAACGGCAATCTGATGATCGGGACCGACGGGGTGCGGGCGGTTCTCGACTGGGAACTCACCCATCTGGGGGATCCCATGGAGGATCTCGGATGGATCTGTATCAATTCGTGGCGTTTTGGAAACAGCCACAAGATCGTCGGCGGCTTCGGTGATCTGGATGACCTGATTGCCGGTTATGAAGCCCACGGAGGCACCGCCGACAGGGATCGGGTCAGGTTCTGGATCGTCTTTGGGACCCTGAAATGGGGGATCATATGCATGTCCATGGTCAACAGCTTCCGCACCGGAGCGGTCCGGACCGTGGAACGGGCGGCCATCGGGCGCCGGACATCGGAGACGGAAATCGATCTCGTGAACCTGCTTTTGCCCAAGGCGTGACTGCGCCACCGGCCTGAAAAGGAATGAGCCATGCAGGATGCTCCGTCTGCTGCCGAACTTGCCACCGCCGTGCGGGAATTCATGGAAACGAGCATTGCGCCCGCTCTGTCCGGCCACACCGCGTTTCACGCCCGGGTCGCCATGAATGTCCTGGCGATTCTGGAGCGGGAACTGGACCAGGGACCCGGCGCCCGGGCGCGGGAGGGTCAGCGGCTTGCGGATCTGCTGGGCCAGGCAGGGGACCTGGAGAGCCTGAACCGGGCCCTGGCCATGGGTATCCGTGAGGGAACCATATCCTTGGATCATCCGGGTCTGGCGGATCATCTCAGGGCCACGGCCATCGACAAGGTTTCCATCGACCAGCCCCGCTATTCGGGCCTGAAGGACGCCCTGGCGTGAGGGCGGCGATACAATTCGTCAAAGGAAGAGCATCCGGATCATGAGTGTGCTGAGAACCAATTCAACGGCGCGGATTGTCATTTATTGTGTCGCGGCAGTGGTGATGCTGTTGCTGTTGGGGATCGCCCTGGCCATCCGCCATGGGGAGAGCCTGCTGATCTACGCGGTCACGCCGCCGGACCGGTTTGCCGACACCCCTGCGCCGGCCGCACCGGATTACAGCCGGGACGATGCCTGGGCCGCCCGCCCTGCCTCAGACAGTGAGGCACGCCCGGCGGATGCGTTTTTTGTGCACACCACCACCTATTTCGACCGGCGGGGCTGGAATGCTCCCCTGGATGAACCGATCAGCCGGGACCGGGTGGACTACGGCGCCATCAAACACCATGCCAGCGCGTTCCAGGATTGTTGTTCGGTCTATGCCCCGCGTTACCGCCAGGCCAATCACGTGGCCACGGTCGAGCCGGACACGGATGGAGCGGCGGCCCTGGATCTTGCCTACGGGGATGTGGCACGGGCCTTCGACTGGTTCATGGCCCAGCGGACCGCCGGGAGGCCCCTTGTGCTTGCCGGCCATGGCCAGGGTGCGCGCCATCTCCTGCGGCTTCTGGAAACCCGTCTGAAAGACAGCCCGGTGCTAGAGGAGATCGCGGCGGTCTATCTGGTGGGCCTCGGCGTTCCAAAGGCACGGGTCGAGGCAATCCTGCCCGTGTGCCGTACCGCCGACCAGACCGGCTGCGCCGTCGGGTGGACCAGTCTCGCGGAACAGGAGCATACGGATTATTATGCGGGCCAGCGGCTGCGGGATGCCTCAACTCAGGACGGAGTGGTCCACTACCAGGCTGCGGAAGGCGAACGGCTCTGCGTCAATCCCTTGAGCTGGCAGGCCGGCGGCGTGGCGGTGCCCGATATCCATAATCCGGGCACCCTGCCTCTGGTGGTGGATCCCTCCCCCCGGGGCACGCCCATTCCCGGCGTTGTCGGCGCCCGGTGTGCCCAGGGCGCTTTGCTGGTGTCACGGGTCCGGCTGCGGGGGTTCGATCCGGTCCTGCTTCGGGAAGGGGACTATCATTTCTACGACATCCCCCTTTTCTTCTCTTCGGTTGCCTGGAACGCCAAGGGCCGGGTGGACGCGTTCACCGCCACCAATTGAGCAGTCCAGCCTGACAATCCGCTCAGACACCAACAAAAAAGCGGGCCAAGGGAGAACCGGGGCCCGCTTTTGTTAGTTGCGAAGGTGCACCACCAGGATCCGGTTCCGTTCAAACGGGATCGGATCCGCCGTCTTGTTGCTTACCGTGCGCAGCCCCTGCGCAGGGGCGGCGCCGGAGCGTGATCCAACCCGGTCGGATCACTCTCTAGCTGCGTGAGGCGATCCGGGTGATGACCACCGACCAGATCACTCCGGCGGCCATCAGTGGGAAGAAGACCGTCACCCAGGACAGTTGCAACGTATAGGGCAGGAACAGGGGCATCAGTCCGCCGAGATTGAAGCCGCTGATTATGACGGGCATGACCACGTAGAGCACCGCGAGGGTGATCAGCGCCCAGAAGTCGCTGCCCCGGGACCGCCGCCCGGTCTTGAAGAACAACACGATGCCCGTATCCCGCAGCAGGAAGAAGAACCCCGCCAGGACGAACAGGCGCCAGTCCGCGGCGTTGTTGGACACAAAGCCCACATCCGCCGCCTCCGAGGCCACCCGTGCATCAAGGGCAATGGGACGCCCCAGGATCATGATCAGGAGAACCAGGACGCCGCTGGCCGCCACACTCCAGGCCCAGCTCGGGACCCGGCTCAGACCGCTGACAAGCTGACCCGAGCCGATGCGTCCGGCGATCCACCGCAAAGTGACGATATCCTTGTCGTCCAGGAACAGCATGATGTAGGCGAGCACCGCCGCGACCAGATTGGCCACCACCAGCCGCATGAGGGCCGGATCCACAATGGGCAGATTTTGCAGATCCTCGTTCATTTCAGAGCGGACCATGGCCAGGGTCTGGCCGTCCACGAACCCGGCGGCATAGATCATCGCGTAGGCCATGAAGGCAAGCCACACCAGGGCGGAGTTGGAATATTGCAATTCCTGGCGCATTTGCCGGTAGTTGCCGATCAGGGCCCAGACAATGAAGGTCAGCAGGGAGATGAAGAAGAAGGACCGGACCTCCACGGTCATACCGTACCAGCGGAGGTTCACGTCAAAGCCGTCCGGCCAGTTTCCCGGCCACAGGGAGAACACCAGGGCGGCACCACCGATCCCGGCGATCTGATGGAGAAACACTTCGATCCGCGGGTGGCGGGACTGGCGGCGGACAGCGAGCAGGCTCGTGAGCAGAGCCACCGCATGGCCGAAAATCCCGGCCGTTGCGTAAAGGCCCACCTGGTTCAGGGCCTCGCTGGGACCGTATTGGGCACTGATGCCCTGAAACATGACCACGAGGCAGATCAGGCCGCCATACCAGACAAAGACAGTGGTCCCGAACAGCTTGCCCCAGACCATGGACCAGGGGGCGATGGCGGACATGCGCTGGCCATCCCAGGTGCGGTCCCTGATTTCACCGACCACGGCCCGGGCCGCAAGCCAGGTGCCCCAGATAATCACGATGAAGAAGAACCCCGTCTGGGCGATTTGCGGCACAAGGCCGAATTCGTCCGGAGCCACCGAAGCCGCCAGGAAGACGGTGCCCAGCACCACGGGCATCATGATCAGCCGCGTTGGGGACAGGTTGAGCCACAGATTGCGTTGAAATTCCGGATTCATTGCTCGTCCTCCCCTTAAGACCGGCCACTGGCCTTGATGTCCTGGAAATAGGCATCTTCCAGGCTCTGTTTCTGTTCGGAGATGCCGGAGACCTCAAAGCCCGCATTGAGGAGGGCGCGCAGCAGGGCCGGGCGTTCCACCCCGTCGAGCACCACCACCGCGTGACCGGCCTGAGCCTCCAGGACCGTCACACCATCTGTGGCGCTCAGCACATCGCCGAGGCTGTCATTGGGCACGGACAGGTCGATCCGCAGGGCCATCCGCCCGTCCTTGTCGGCCCCGGTCACCGCCCGGGTACTGACGATCTTTCCGTCGCTCATGCTGACCATGAAGGTGCAGTAGTCGCTCAACTCCGCCAGGATGTGGGAGGATATGAGTTGGGTGATGCCCAGATCCCGCAGAGACAGGAACAGGTTCGACAGATCCCGGCGGGCCTGGGGATCGAGACCGGAGGCCGGTTCATCCAAGAGCAGAACCCGGGGCTCATGGACAATGGCCTGGCCGATGGCGAGGCGCTGGCGCAGGCCCCGGGAGAGATGCCCGGCCTTGTCTTTCATCCTGTCCGTGAGGCCGACCCGCTCGGCGGCCTTTTGCACCGCCGCCGGAGCATCGCCGCTGGAGATATCGTGGGACCGGGCCGCGAAGGTCAGGCTCTGCTCGACGGTCAGTTCATCGTAAAGACCGAAGAAATCGGGCAGATACCCGATGCGGGCATGGACGTTCCGGGGATGGACCTGGGTGTCGAGGCCGTCGATGGAGACGGTGCCCGAATAGGGTCGTTCCAGTGCCGCGAGGCAGCGCAACAAGGTGGTCTTGCCGGCCCCGTTCGGACCGACAAGGGCGGCGATTTCACCCCGCTCCACCCGCAGGGATACCCCGTCCAGGGCTCGGACCGTTGGATACTCGTAGCTGACATTTTCGGCGACAATCATTGGCGCCCCCTTGTTCGGTCCTTGCACTGGATGGAGCAGCCTTGAGGGCCGGGGGATCCGTTACGGATCGAACGTCTTCAAGGATGCTGGCCCCATCGAGGCCGGACTGTGCTTGCGGGTTGCTTCAACCCTTTGATTTCACGGCATGATAATCATAGCCGCCCCTGCTCCGGTTGCATGGTGCCGGTCGCATGGTACCGGCGCACCGCAGGACCACGACGGTAAGCCAAATCGATCGGATCCTTAAGGCCACAGCGCAGCAAATCGCCAAGCGGATTTTGTCCCGAGCCGAAGTCCGGACGACACCACGCCTGGATTTTGCTCTCCGGGAATGCCCTCAGGGGCGCGGGCGTGCGCATCGGCTTTGCCAGGGGCGTATGCATGGGCAGGGGCGCGGGCAGAGGCGCGATCGGGCGTGATTCGTCAGAGCGTTTGGGTCGAAAGGGTTCAGGATCTGGCCTGACTTATCCCCCTGTTTGCGTTTCGCGGTACCATTACGCTTGTTACGCAAATGACACAAACGCGACATCATTCCTCTACATCGCCCGCTCCCGTGTCCCGGGAGGCTGACAATCCTGAAATACTTGTGCACCGAATCAGAATAGTTCCCTCGCCCTCTGAAGAGAAAGGCACAGGAAAACAAATTTTCCAGATTGACAGGTCCGGTAATGCCTTAGCCACACTCTGAAAGGAGATAACTTTTCGAAAGTTGCCGAATCATTGTTGGGCTGGGAACATTCGTTACGCTCTCACAATGACATGGGCACCTGCTGGATTTATCACGGTTTTGCCAGGGAGAACGTCGCCTCTCCTTTCAGAAAGGTTTTGCTCATGCTGGACAGATGGGTTCAAACCATTCAAACTATCGTCTGTGTGGTGCTTCGAATTGGGACACCTTGATCCGAAACATCACGAACTGGGCGCGCTGGCAGATGGCGGATATGCGGTCCTGCTCCCCACAAGGTGAGGTCGTGTCAGCCCGTTCAGAAAGAATTGAAGGAGGGGTACTGGATTACCGCTTTTTCGCGTATAGATCACAACAGTATCGGTATTACGCGTTTCGAGACGGAGTTCAGCGGCAGCTCAAACTGCCAAACTCATCCAATGGGGATCATTAGACGTACAACTCTCCGGGCGGTGGTTCGGGAACGACACCCCAGCCGGAGGCCGGAGAACGAGGCCAACGCGAGAGGCGTATCTCTCAGGAAGTCGATGCCGAATGAGGCGGCCAGGAGCAAACAGCCTGTCCTTGAAGGCGTCCGGTCCAAGTCAGTGAGCGGACCGAACGTCGTCGGAAGCGGAAGAGAGAAGATACCCAACACACGCATTCCCATATCCGACAGGCCATAACGCCGACCTTTCCTTCACCATTGCTACCTAGAGGCTCCAGGTGGCTGTACCGGTGTCCCGCCGAAATGCCGGGGGAAAACCGGGTCCTTGTCTTCCCTGTGGAAGACATTTGTCAGGAGGCTGACTATGAAAATCGCTCAGGTCTCACCGTTGATCGAGAGCGTCCCACCCCGTTTTTACGGCGGTACGGAACGAATCGTTTCCTATCTGACGGAGGAGCTGGTCCGCCAGGGCCATGACGTCACCCTGTTCGCAAGCGGTGATTCCATCACGGATGCCCGTCTGATCCCCTGCTGCCCCAAGGCGCTGCGGCTCGATGACGGCGTGAAGGATTATCTGCCCCACACGGCCTTGCTCCTGGAGCAGGTCCGCCGGCAGGTTCGGGATTTCGATATCGTCCACTTCCATATCGACTATCTGCACCTGCCCCTGTTCAGCACCCTGGGCAAGCCCTTCGTCACCACCATGCACGGGCGCATGGACCTGCCGGATATTCATCCGATTTTCGGCGCGTTCCCGGATACGCCCCTGGTGTCGATCTCGGATAACCAGCGCCTGCCCATGAAAGCCAACTGGGCCAAGACCGTCTATCACGGGCTGCCACTTGATCTGTACAAGCCGGGCAAGCCAGACGGTGAGCCCTATCTGGCCTTCCTTGGACGGATTGCCCGGGAGAAGCGGGTGGACCGGGCCATTGAAATCGCCAAGCGCGCCGGGATGACCCTGAAAATCGCCGCCAAGGTGGACCCCGCCGACCAGGAATTCTTCGATGATGAAGTGAAGCACCTGCTGGATCAGCCGGGCATCGAATTCATCGGCGAAATCGGCGAAGACGAAAAGCAGAGCTTCCTTGCGAACGCCACGGCCCTGCTCTTCCCCATTGACTGGCCCGAACCCTTCGGTCTCGTGATGATCGAGTCTATGGCCTGCGGCACGCCAGTCATCGCCTGGAAATGCGGGTCCGTTCCGGAAGTGCTGGAAGACGGTGTATCGGGCTATGTGGTCGAGGACATGGACGCGGCCGTCGCCGCCGTGCCCAAGGTGGAAGCCCTCGACCGGACGAAAGTGCGTCAGCGCTTCGAGGAGCGTTTCTCCTCCCGGCGGATGGCTCAGGATTATGTCCGGGTCTACGAAGAACTCACCCAAGGCGGACGTCCGCGGATCCGGGTGGCCTGATCCGTCGGGACTTTGGTCGCGACCACAAGGCGCCCCCCTCCATCCGGGCTGACTGCGTGAGCCCGGATGGATCAGGCGGCTGATAGCGCCGGCGGCTTTCAGGCGTGCCCCACGCACGCCGCTTCTTCAGGGTTCTGCGCTGGACCCTTTTGGACGTTGACTCTTTTGAAAACTGGCCGGGCCCGAGCGTGACGTTCGGGTCGCAGCATTTTTTTATTGACCTTTGCCGTAAAACCTCCCCGATCAAACACTATCTGTTCTATGGTAACGTGGCCGTCCGGGCCACGTCTTGTACATTCGTTATTGAAAAGAGCGTTCTACCCCATGCTGAAACCGTCCGCAGACGATCCTGCTCCACTCGAAGCCCCTGCCCCCACCCAGTTCTACATTCCCGTGACCGCGTCCCTGATGGAACGCCGGCCGCGCACCTTGAAACACGGCGACATGTTCGGCGTGTTTGATCATTATGGGGATGTTTATGGCGGCACCGGCAGTCCGGAGGGATTGTTCTATCGGGATACCCGATATCTGTCGGACCTGCATATATTCATCAACGATGAACGGCCTCTGCTGCTCAGTTCCGTCGTGCGGGACAACAATGCCCTGCTGGCGGTGGATTTGACCAATCCGGATCTGATCAAGGACGGGGTGCGGGTGCTGCCCCGGGACACGATCCATATCAGCCGGGCGAAGTTTCTCTGGAATGGAGCCGCCCACGAACGGTTCAGCGTCCGCAATTTCGATATCAAGGACCACACCTTCTCTATTCGGATCAATTTCGGTGCAGATTTTGCCGATGTGTTCGATGTGCGCGGCCATCAGCGCAAGGAAAAGGGTGTGATGACCACGAGCCGCGGCGAGAACGGCTTCATCTTTTCCTACCAGGGTCTGGACAACCTGCACCGGCGAACCGTGGTGACCTTCGATCCCCAGCCCGACCGGGTGGACGAGCACGGCGCGGAATTCGACCTGACGGTCACACCCAATGGCCGGGAATCGATATTCATGGCGGTAAGCTGCGAAGAGCAGGAAGACCGGGCCCCCGTGGAGCCGCGCAACTTCTTCCGCTACATGCGCCAGTCCCGCCGGGGTTTGCGGGAGACCGCCTCCGATTACGCCACGGTGGACACCTCCAACGAGATCTTCAACGAAATGCTGTGCCGGTCCATGGCCGACCTGCACATGCTGATGACCGAGACCGAACACGGCGCCTATCCATATGCCGGCATTCCCTGGTTCAGCACCACGTTCGGGCGGGATGCGATCATCACCGCCATGGAAACTCTCTGGCTTAATGCGGATGTGGCCAAGGGCGTGCTCCAGTTTCTCGCCGCCACCCAGGCGACGGAAGTGGACCCGGAACGGGACGCGGAACCGGGCAAGATCCTTCACGAAGCGCGCAAAGGGGAGCTGGCCCGGATCGGCGAAGTGCCGTTTGCCCAGTATTACGGCGGCGTGGACACCACCCCCCTCTTCGTTCTGCTGGCCGGACTTTACTTTCAACAGACCGGTGATCTGCATACGGTTTCAAAACTGTGGCCCCAGATCGAGCGGGCTTTGGATTGGATCGATACCTACGGGGACCGGGACGGAGACGGTTTCGTCGAATATCAGCGGGCGAAGGATTCTGGGCTTGCCAACCAGTCCTGGAAGGACTCCGGGGACAGCATGTTCCACTCCGACGGCTCCCTGGTGGAAGGACCGATCACACCGTCGGAAGTCCAGGGCTATGTCTACGCGGCGAAGAAACTCGCCACCCGGCTGGCGGCGGCCATGGGTCTGCCGGTAAAGGCGGAACACTTGAACGCCCAGGCGGAGCGTCTGCGGGAGAATTTCGAGGCACAATTCTGGTGTGAAGACATCGGCATGTATGCTCTGTGCCTTGACGGTCAGAAGACTGCGGCCAAGGTTCGCTCGTCCAATGCGGGGCAGCTTCTCCTTTCCGGCATTGCCAATCCGGAACGGGCCGAAAGCATCGCCAACCAGCTCATGGGACCGGACTTTTTCTCCGGCTGGGGCATCCGGACCATCGGGGCGGCGGAAAGCCGGTACAATCCCATGGCCTACCACAACGGCTCCATCTGGCCCCACGACAATGCGCTGATCGGTCTCGGTTTTTCCCGGTACGGATTACAGCACCACCTCCAGCGGCTCCTGTCCGGCCTGTTTGATACCGCCACCTATATGGATCAGCGGCGGCTGCCGGAGCTGTTCTGCGGCTTCCGGCGCACGCCGGGCACGGGCCCGACCCTTTATCCGGTGGCCTGCGCGCCCCAGGCCTGGTCCAGCGCGGCCCCCTTTGCGCTTCTCCAGGGCTGTTTCGGGCTGGAAATTCTGGGGGCAGAAGGTGAGGCCCGGTTCACCCGGCCCCGCCTGCCCCACTTCCTGGATGAAGTCACCATCCGCTCCCTGAAGGTGGGCTCCAGTTCCGTGGACCTGCTTCTGCGCCGCTACGGTTCCGACGTGTCCGTCAACATCCTGAACCAGACGGGCAACGCCAAGGTCAACGTAACCTTGTAACCGCTTGCCCATGGCCGGGCGCACCGGCGCAACGCCAGAACAGCGGACCGGAATGCATGCTCTCGTTTTGTTCCACTGGGCAACCAGCGCGGGCACCCGCATACTTGGCGGCATCCACGGATCGGCGTTGCCGGGTTCTGCCCCGGATGGACATGCCAGCCGGATGGGCATGTGGACCAGACGCCCGTGTGGCAATGGGAATAATGCGAGGAGACCACACCATGAACAGGATAATGGTTTTGCTGAAAGCCTCAGGCCTTGCCGTCGCGGTCCTGACACTGTCCCTGGCCGGACAAAGCGTGCTGGCGCCGGATGCCCGGGCCGGTCTGAATTTCTGCAACGAAAGCAGCTATGACGTGGAAGTCGCCATCGGCTACAAGGATGCCGAGGGGGGCTGGATCTCCGAAGGCTGGTGGCCCCTGGAAAGCAACGGCGGCTGTGCAACGGTGGTCGAAGGCGACCTGAGCAACCGCTACTATTATTTCCATGCAGAGCATATGGATGTGAGCGGCTCCTGGACCGGCAGCTACTCCTTCTGCACCAGCAGCGACGCCTTCACCGCGATCGGCGACCATGACTGTGAAGCCCGGGGCTATGACCGGGAAGGGTTCGAAGAACTGGATACAGGCGACGCGGCGGAATACACCTACACCCTTTACGACTGAGCCGACTGCGCATCAGAGCTGCCCCACACCATCAACCGGTCGGGCAGCCCTTCCTCATTGTCGCCCGGCGTGTCATTGACGGCTATCTTTCCGCACCATGATGAAGCCGTGGCACCCGCAGAACCGGATGCCGCCTGTATCACCCGGCCACTGTGCGCCGTTTTGATCCGTTACCGGTTCATGGGGGGTGGAGGCGGCTGGCGGTGGTTCCAGTCATCATTGGTAGGCGGTTCCGGCTGGGCATAGGGCGCCTGATCGTAAAGGCTGACCGGCGCGGGCTCGGCTGCGGCACCGTGGCCGCCGTCGCCATAGAGGGTCTCGCTGCCCGTGGTCTCATCATTCAACGGTTGGGCCGGAAATGTTTCTTCAAAACCCATATTGACGAGGGGCGCGACGGTCACCGGCGGCTGTTCCTCAACAGGTTCAATGACTTCCGGCGGTGTCTCAGGCAGGTGAGGCAGGATCGCGCGCACTTCATTCGCCACCGGCATACCCAGTTCAGCCAGCACCAGATACTCCCGGGCACATTCCATCACGACACGGTGGATCTGCTCTTCCGAGAGCAGTTGGCGCCAGGTCTTCTTCCTGGGGCGGGAGGTGGATTTCGTCCGGGGCAGCCAGTCGTCGGCGGGCATGCCCAGTTCATTGTAAAGATCATTGAGATCCTCGGTCAGCCGGTCGAAGCGCAGGATCCGGTCCACGGCCAGTTCGCCGCCGATGCTGTAGATCTCGAAATTGGAATCGAAGGTTTCCCTACGGAAGAACTCTTCGAGAGTCTTGCAGTCCCCCCGTGAGAGATCCCAGTAGTAGCGGGAGATGATGCGGTCCAGAGGGTCGCGTTCAATGGTGATCTTGGTGTAGGTCCGCCAGACCTCTTCGGGCACCTGGGCCATAATCTCCACCGCCGGCATATGCTGGCGGAACCTCCGCATACCAATCTTGCCGATCCATTTCAGCTTGCGCTTGCGGACCTTGTGAAGATTGATGCGATTGCCCACGAGCAGGTTCACAGGCCAACGGGCGTAGTGGCGGGGATAAATGCCGAGATCCTGGCGGAAGGTTTCGTCGGCGGGCGTGGTCGGGGTGAGCACATCCTCGGGACCGCAGTGACGGGACAGGGCGATTTCCACGCTGGTGCCTGCCGTCTTGCGTGTCTTGATGAAAATGAACTTGTGCCGGTGCGAAATGATCATGCGCCCCGTCCCCTTCTGCGCCCGTGTTTTTCCCACCTGCCCGAAGACCGGAACACTGATCCGGTCCGGTCTCCACGCAGTGCCAAGATGGCTTTGTTGTCCAATTCGGAACGCCGCCTCCGCGTTCCCGGCCGCCCGCACCCCCATGCGGCCAGCCGTTTATTCCACTCCATCGGTAGACTTGCACAGTCCGGGCCTAGACAGAAGGCGCTGATTGCCCTTTCTGGTCCTTGTCGGCCTTGTTTACACCTTTACCGGGATCTGAAGCCACACTATCGCCCAGATCCGGCAGGTCGGCGCCGCCAAACCGGGCGGTCCATTCCTCGACCTGGCTGTCCTCCACCTTGGTGAAGAGCACGTGGGGGACGCTGAAAGCGTGGCCCGGCTTGAGGCGGGACAGCTCTTCCTTCAGGTCAGCCCCATTCAGGTCATGAGCCGGCCAGGAAAGATCCGCCGGATCCAGGTTCAGGGTTTCCAGGATCCGCCGGGCGGTATCGGGAAGGATGGGGGCGGCGAGAACGGCAAACAGGCGGATCAGGTTGATGCCCGTGCGCACGCCCATGGCGGCCCGGTCCGGATCGGTCTTAAAGGCGGTCCAGGGGGCGGCCTCGGTCAGGTATTCGTTGCCCAGGACCCAGATGGCCCGCAATTCGCCGAGGGCCTTGCGGAACTCAAGGGCCTCCAGATGATCCGTATAGGCCTTGATCCGCGCGCCAAGGGCATCGTTGAGGGCCTGTTCCGCCTCTCCGGGCGTGCCGCCATCGGGGACGGTCTCACCGAATTTGGAGCGGGTGAAGCGCAGGATACGGTTGACGAAATTGCCCAGCACATCGGCCAGATCCTTGTTCACGGTCTGGGCGAAGTGATCCCAGGTGAAGGAGGAATCCGCCCCCTCCGGAACATTGGCCATCAGATAATAGCGCCAGTAGTCACCGGGCAGCAGGTCGAGAGCGGTGTCCATGAACACGCCCCGCTTCTGGCTGGTGGAAAACTTGCCGCCGTAATAGGTGAGCCAGTTGAAGCCCTTGACCGTGTCCACCAGCTTCCAGTCCTCGCCCGACCCCATGAGGGTGGCGGGGAAAAACACCGTGTGGAAGGGCACGTTGTCCTTGCCCATGAATTCCACATAGCGCACGTCCTTGGCGGCTTCCCCGAACCACCAGGCCTTCCAGTCCCGGCCGTCTTCCAGGTCCGCCCAGTCCGCCGTGGCGCCGATGTACCCGATGGGCGCATCGAACCACACGTAGAAGACCTTGCCGTCGAAATCCGCCCAGCGGCTTTTGCCCTCTTTGTCCGTGTGGGATACAGGCACGCCCCAGAAGAGATCACGGGTGATGCCCCGATCGTGGAGGCCTTCATCGAGCCATTTGCAGGCGATGGACCGGACCAGGTTCGGCCAGTCTTCCCTTGCGTCAATCCAGGTGCGCAGACGTTCCGCCATCTGAGAGACCAGGAGATAAAGATGTTTGGTCTCCCGCACCTCGAGATCGGTGGAGCCGGAAATGGCCGAACGGGGCTCCTTCAGGTCCGTGGGATCGAGCACGCGGGTGCAGTTCTCGCATTGGTCGCCCCGGGCCCGGTCATAGCCGCAATGGGGGCACGTGCCGATAATGTACCGGTCCGGCAGGAAGCGGCCATCGGCTTTGGAGTAGACCTGCCGGATGGTCCGCTCCTCGATCAGGCCTGCATCATCCAGTTTTGCCGCCAGGTGCTGGGTCAACTCATGGGTGCGTTGGGAGGACGTGCGTCCGAAATGGTCCCAGGACAGGCCGAACCGTTCGCCCAGGGCCTTCTGGATCTCGTGCTGTTCGGCGCAATAGTCCGCAACGGCCTGGCCCGCCTCTGCGGCGGCCAGTTCCGCTGGGGTGCCGTGCTCGTCGGTGGCGCAAATCGCCAGCACATCGTGCCCTCTGGCCCGCATGAACCGCGCGTAGACATCCGCGGGCAGCATGGAGCCCACGAGATTGCCCAGATGCTTGACACCATTGATATAGGGCAGCGCGCTTGTGATCAGGATCCGGGCCATCGGGGGTTACGTGCTCCTTCGGGTTTGCCCTTCATTGAGGGACCCACAGGTAAAGATGCAAGCTCTGCGACGCAAGTGCTGGCTGCAACACAGCAGAAAAGCCCCACGACAAAACGCCGTTAGCGTGCCCAGCCCAGTGGATGGGCGGGCGGGCGGGCGGACGGACGGGCCGGAGGACTGGCTAACTCTGGCTGGCGGGTGCGGCTCAGACGTCGGGCCTGCTGTGTACCGCTGGTAACTGTGGCCCTTCCGGCGCGGGCCGGTCATGCATCCGGCGCAGGCCCCGGTCCCAGGCGCTGGAAAGGGCTGCGGACAGAAGCCCCGGGAACACGCCGATAATCCGTGCAAAGAAGCCGGGGAGAGCCGGAACGGTGATTTCCCGTCTGCCCGTTTGGGCGGCCTTGTGAATGGCCTGGGCAATGGTTTCCGGACGGATGGTGGCTTCGGCGAAGGCCAGAGCCGAGGCTTCATGGCCCTCCTGATTGTGCAGCATGTCCGTTTCCACCGCACCCGGATGGACAAGGGAGAACCGGACGCCCCTGCCCTTGAGTTCCATGGCCGCCCCATATTCATAGGCGCGCATGGCATGTTTGGTGGCGGAATAGAAGGCCTGCCCCCGCAGCGCCGTGAAGGAGGCAAGGGAACACACCCCAATATGGTGGCCCACGCCCTGGCTCCCATAATCAGGGCTTTTGGCCAGGAACCGGCGCACACCGGCCCGAAGGCCATGGGCGAAACCCAGCAGGTTAACCTGGGCCATGGCCTCCATGTCCGCCGGGGAGACCTCCAGGGCATAGCCGACCTTCAGCACACCCGCATTGTTCACCAGCACATCCACGGAGCCGAATGCAGCTTCGCCTGCGTCCAGGGCCTGCTCCCAGGACTGGGGCGAGCGCACATCGAGGGACACCGCCAAGGCGCCCTCTCCCAACTCGGCGGCGAGGGCCTGGGCAGCGGCTTCGTCGATGTCAGCAATGATGACCCGGTGGCCCTCCCCGGCAAAAAGCCGCGCCGTGGCCGCACCAATGCCACGGGCGCCGCCGGAAATGAAAATCGTGCTGGCGGGTCTCAACGCCATGGTTTCCTGCCCCTTCTCACTTCACCCCCACTGACCTGTCCAAAGCGCCGAGCTCCCCCGCGAAAGGGGGCAATCCGTGGGCCCGCCGCCGACTGCCCCTCAACCTTACCCTAAGACAGAAGCGGGGTGTCCGGTAACGGAATATAAGGCCCGTTCGGTGATCATCCCGGCGATGTCGAGCGAAGCCGCCTATCCGATCCCCCATAACGAGGCCCGGCGCCTTGCGGAACTGGAGAGCCTTCAGGTCTCGACCGAAGAGCCTATTCCGGAATTGCAGGGCTTGTGCGAGGTGCTCGCCTATATGAGCAGCGCACCGGTTGCGCTCGTCTCCCTTGTGGATGAACACGAGCAGATCTTCGCTGCGAATGTCGGCCTGCCCGGTGTCACGGGGACCCCGCGGAACGTGGCGTTCTGCGCCCACGCGATCATGTCCGATGCCCTTCTTGTGGTGGAGAATGCAGAGGACGATCCCCGGTTCGCGCAAAACCCCCTGGTGACCGGTCAGCCCTACATCCAGGCCTATGCGGGCGCCCCTCTCATTATGGGGGATGACCTTCGGGTGGGCACCCTGTGCATGATCGATTTCCAGCCCCGGCCCTTCACGGCTGAACAGCTCGCCAATCTTAAACGGCTGAGCGAGGCCGCCGCCGCCATCCTCAAATCCCACCGGACCCAACGGGACCTGAAAGCGGAGTTGTACCGGGCCCGGGAGCGGGAAAAGCAATTGCGGGAAAGTGCTCGCAGGGACGGGCTCACCGGTCTTCTGAACACGACCAATTTCTGGGCCGCCGCCAATGCAAGACTGAACCGCACCGCCACCCAGGAATACGGCGCCCTGATCCTGGTGGACGTGGACAATTTCAAGATGGTCAATGACCGTTATGGCCATGCCCTCGGGGACACCTATCTCAAGACCTTCGCGGATGTACTGAGCGGCGCGGGCAAGGCGAGCCTGCCGCCGGGGTCCCTGGTGGGCCGGCTCGGCGGTGATGAGTTCGCCGTCTATCTCCACGGGGGCGTGGATATTGCCATGTCCGCCCGGGCCCTGACCGCCCAGTGGCGGGAAGAACTGGCCGCCGCCGCCCAGGCCCTGCGCAAACCGGAACTGGGGCGGGCCAGCATCGGTGTCGCCCTGTCGCCGGACCATGGCGATGATCTCGAAACCCTTTATCAGCTTGCGGATGTGGCCCTTTACGCGGCCAAGGAAAATGGCCGGAACCGGACCGTCGTCTACAATCCGCGTCTGGGCACCCATCTCAATCTGCGGGCCTTGCGCGCCCAGCTTCTCTCCGCCCTGGACCAGGGGGAGATCGTCCCCTTCTATCAGCCCAAGGTCGATCTGAAGACCGGCCAGATTGCCGGTGTGGAAGTGCTGAGCCGTTGGCACCATCCCAAAAGGGGGCTTCTGGTACCCCATGAGTTCGCGGCCGCTTTCAAGGACCGTTCCGTCTCCCCACAGATTACCCGGTCAATCTTCCTCAGTACCCTGGAAGATATGGTGCGCTGGCGGGATCTGGGTCTTCCCCAAGGGCGGGTGGCCATCAACACCACCGTATACGACCTGACCGATGCCCGCTTTGTTCCGGACATGGACCAGATCCTCCATCACACAGGCATGTCCTGGGACTGCATCACCATCGAGGTCACCGAGGCCGTGGTCATGGGACGGCGTACGGATCAGGTCTATGCCTCCCTGCGAGACCTGCGGTCCAAGGGCGCGCGGATTGCCCTTGACGATTTCGGGACCGGTTATGGCGGGCTCCAGCACTTCCGCTCCTGGCCCATCGACACCATCAAGATCGACCGGAGTTTCATCTGCCGCCTGCCGGAGTCCGAGGAAGATCTGCGCATTGTCCGGGCGATCATCGATCTGGCCCATGACTTCAACATGCTGGTGGTCGGCGAAGGTATCGAGACCCCGGCCCAGGCCCGCTGTCTCAGGGATCTGTCCTGTGACCTCGCTCAGGGCTATCTGTTCGGACGCCCCATGCCCATGGCGGACATGACGACCTATTTAGGCAACCAAAACAGTCCACAGGGTGAGGACTTTGAACAGTTGATCCGCGAATCGGCATAAAGAGGACATGATGGCGGAGGGTGCCGTCATAAAGACATTCTTCCGTGGTTGAGTACTGGCGTCGACGGAAGATACTACCCGGCCCACGCTCCGGGTCGGTCATTCTCAATCCGGTCCTGATCTGGGCCGGGAAACGAGGAGAGGCAACCATGGCCAGCCTTCAGTCCGTCGATCATGAATGGAATAACCGTTGGGCACAATTCTGGCGCCCGTCCCCGGACACCTACCTGTTCCGTTATCGCACCAGCACCTGGTACGCCCTGCCTGCTGCCCGGGTGCCTGACAAGGTCCGTGCCGTCCTCGGCGGCTGAGATCTGACCTTGGATGCATCCTGATCCGTACGGGATGCATCCCCTATGGACGGCCCTCCAGACGGCTCCGCGCTAACCGCGGGCGGTCATCGGGGATCTGCAAAACAACTCCTCCCCTAAGTGATGGTACAATAGTTCCGGGCCCGGAAGGGTGTTCCGGTCGACCGTTCGTGTCCATCCATGATGCCGCCCGGTTTCGGGCCTGCACAGCGCCCCACAAAATTCATGGCGCCGCTGATATCGTGCACCTTTGGTCATGGGCGACCTCGCTCCGCCGTGGAGCTTTTTCATTTGCATGCATCGTTATTTCCAGCGCCACGGCCAGGATGTCCGCCTGGACGGGTTGTTGACAGGCACGCCGCCGACACCGGACACTTCCCGAGACTTTGACAAACACAACGACGGCCCCAGGGGTGGGCCGTTGGGACGCATCCATGGTGCTGCGAGATATCAAGGCGTTATGCAGACCTCCCCATACCTGATCCGTGCAGGACCAGGGGGGCAGCATAGGCTTTCCCAGGCACCATGAATGAACAATCCCGCGCAGACTGTGTGTCAGGCGCGGTATCCACCAGGGAGGTTATTGTCCGATGGCAATCGATTTCAGTCTGGATCCGGCCCTTGAGGCCCTCCGGGACAAGGTGCGGGATTTCATCGAAACCGTGGTGCGTCCGGGGGAAGAAGCCATGGACGAGCATGACGACCGCTCCGTGCGCGATGCAGTGATCGCCATGCGCCTTGAAGCCTATGAGCGCGGCCTCTGGTGCCCGCACATGCCCAAGGAATGGGGCGGGATGGGTCTGTCCCACGTCTCCATGGCCATGGTTTCGGCGGAGGCGGCCCGCTCCCGGTTCGGCCCCTTCGCCATGAACTGCCAGGCGCCCGATGAAGGCAACATGCACACCCTCCTCCATTGGGCCACGGACGACCAGAAGGAACGCTACCTTAAGCCCCTGTGCGAAGGCCGGGCCCGGTCATGCTTTGCCATGACCGAACCGGAAGTGGCGGGCTCGGACCCCACCCTGATCCAGACCCGGGCGGTCCGGGATGGGGACTATTGGGTGATCAACGGCCACAAATGGTTCATTTCCGGTGCCAGACGGGCCACTTTCGCCATCCTGATCGCCCGCACCGAGGAGGATCCGACGGTGCGCCAGGCGGCCAATTCCGCCTTCCTAGTCGATCTGCCTTCGCAAGGCTGGGAGGATGTACGGGAGGTGGAGACCATGCATGGCTCCACCGGTCACTCGGAAATCGTCATCCGGGAGCTGCGCCTCCATGACAGCCAGATGCTGGGCGGTCCGGGCCAGGGGCATATGCTGGGCCAGGCCCGGCTGGGACCCGCACGGCTCGCCCACTGTATGCGCTGGCTGGGCCAGGCCGAAACCGCCCTGGAAATGATGATCGACCGGGCGGGCAATCGCTTCTCCCACGGATCATTGCTTTCGGAGAAACAGGGCATTCAGTGGATGATTGCCGATTCTACCATGGAGCTTTACCAGGGCAAGCTCATGGTGCTCCACGCGGCCTACAAGATCGATTCCGGTCAGGATTTCCGCACGGAAGTTTCCATGGCCAAGCATTTCGTCGCCAATGCTCTGAACCGGATCATCGACCGGGCGATCCAGGTCCATGGCGCCCTGGGCTATTCCACCGACACGCCGCTTGCCCACATGTTCCAGCAGGCGCGCTGGGCGCGTTTTGCGGACGGGGCCGATGAGATCCACCAGATGCGGATCGCGGAGCGGACCATCGCGGAGTATCAGGCCACGGGCAAGGTGACCCACGCTTTGGGCGGGCTGCCCCTGTAAGATCTACTCCCGCAGCCAGCGCCTTGTGACCAGATAGGTGGCGAAACTGCCGAGCCAGTGGCCGCCGGAATAGTGCTCGCTGCTGACCGAAGCCAGGCCCGCCTCGGCATGGGCTTGGGCGCTCGCCATCAGACTGCCATGACGGGGGTCATCAGTCCCGAGAGCATGGGCGATGGCCTCCAGGTTCCAGGCCCTGGACAGGTTCAGCCCGTCCAGATGCACCAGCTTGCCATCCTCCGGGTCGAGCACGACGGCAAGGGCGAGCCAGTCCGCCGATCCGTCCACGGGAATGCCGGGCATGAACCGGTCGAACCAGGCCTTGAAGTCCTCCGCCGTCAGGATCCGGCGCATCAGATCCGCTTCCATCAGACAGGGGGACAGGAAATCCTCGCCGGACGGCTCGTAAGCCATGGGACAGTCCACGTCCGACAGATGGAACGCCCGGGACTTATCCACAATGGCCGCTTCAAGGGTGCCGTCGCCTGCGGTGCGGGCCCAGTCCAGGATCAGTCCGAACGCAAAGGCACTCTGATTATGGGTGCCCAGACGGATGGGATAGGCAAGCCGGGGCAGCCAGCCCTTCAGATGGGAGACGATCACCCCCTCCAGAGGCGCCAGGGTCTCACGCCAGGCGATCGCGCGGGGATCGTCCCACTCCCGCAGTTCCGCCATGAGCTGGAGAAGCCAGGCCACACCATAAGGCCGCTCAAAGCCGGGATTGTCCTCGAAATAGGCGACCTCCACGGCAATCTTGTCCGCCTGGAAACTCTGCTCCAGGGCCGCCTCGATCACCGCTGCTTTCTCCCCTGACACGCCCAGTCTCAGGGCCCGGAGCAGCAGCCAGTGGCCGTGGACGGAGGAATGCCAGTCATAGCAGCCGTAAAAGGCCGGATAGAGATCCCGGGGCCGCTGTGCATCTTCCGGCCCCTCAAGGACATGGGCGATCTTGTTGGGAAACTCCCGGTGCACACACGAAAGGGCAAGATCTGCAAACCGCTCAAGCCGGGCCGTTTCCTCATCGGCGGCCATGGACGGTGATGAAGCCATCAGCATACCCCCAAGCATGAACAGGCAGGCTACCAGCCGGCGTGGACCTATTCCGCAGTTCAATCGCATATCACGTCTCCAAGCAGTCATGCCCGTTGGTGCCCATTCAGGTCGCGCGTCGGCCCGGCAGGGTGCGGACGGTCCGGGCCACGGCATCCAGGGTGTGGCTGATATCTTCGTCGGTCATGGCCGCCGTGATGAACATGTTGTGGACCGGATGGAACAGCACCCCGTGATCCAGAAGGCCGTCGCAAAACGCCACCGTCGCTGGCATGTCCCGTTCGCCCCGGTCGTCATTGATCATGATCAGGGGCATGACGGTAGGGCCGCTCTGGTCGATGGGCACACCGCTGTCTTTCGCAATGGCCTCAAGCCCGCCGCGCAACTCAGCGCCCAGATGGAAAGCGCGCTCCAGATAATCGGTGGTCCGGATCAGTTCCAGGGTCTTCAGGGCCGCGGCCATGGCCGCCGAGGCATACCAGAAAGATCCGGTCACGAAGATCTTCCCTGCCGCTTCCCGGGCCCGGTCATTGCCCATCAGGCAGGAGATGGGGTGACCATTGGCCAGGGTCTTGCCCCAGGTGGACAGATCCGGCTCCACCCCGAGCCCGTGCCAACTGCAATCCCGGTCCAGGCGAAAGCCCGCCCGCACGTCGTCAATCACCAGAAGGGCATCGCGCTCGTCGCAATGGCGCCTGGTGGCCGCGACATAATCCGGGTCGGGCAGGACCTGGGGCGTGACGATCTCGTGGCGGTAGGGGGTGGCGAAGATGCCCGCCAGATCATCCCCGGCCTGAGCGACCGCGGCGTTCAGGCTCTCCACGTTATTGTATTCATAATAGAGGAAGTGGGCCCGGTCTTCGGCCACGGTGCCCTCGGGCACGGGCGTGCACCAACCGCTCGCCCCGTGATAGGCGCCGGTGGCCAGAAGCACTTTCGCCCGCCCCCGATAGGCCCGGGCGGTCATCAGCGCCATGGTGGTGGCATCGGTGCCGTTCTTGCAGAACATGGCCCACTCCGCATGGGTGATCTGGTCCACATAGGCTTCCGCCAGTTCGATCATCCGCGCCGACGGCCCAAGGGCGATGTCCACGTCCCGCATCTGGGCGATATAGGCTGCATCAATCTCCTCATGGCCGTAGCCCAGAAGATTGGGACCGAAGGCACAGAGAAAATCGATATAGCGCCGCCCTTCATAGTCCCAGACATGGGCGGCCTTCGCTCTGGAAAAGAATTGAGGGGTACGCGGAGAGTGGCGCTTCACGGACATGTGGCCATACATGCCGTTGGGAATGACCTTTTCCGCCCGCCGCTTCAGGGCCTCGTTCTGGCTCTCTGTCTGGTGCTGCGCCATCGGATGTCTTCCCCAGTCGTGTCTTGTTTCCCGTTCCGACCATCATAGGCGCAATTGCCGGAACTCGGGAAGACGCACTCGGGAATACGCGCTGGGAAGCAGGGGTTTGGGCGCACAAAAAGGGCCGCTACTGCTCCCGGGTGACCGTGAAGCCTTCCGCCCGCAGCAGGTCCACCACACTGTCCTCGCCCACCAGATGGCCCGCGCCCACGGCGGCAAAGACCACCCGCCCGTCCCCCATCAGGCTGATGATCTGGGGGATCCAGTTGCGGTTGCGGGCCGCGAGCAAGGTGTCATAGGCCTCCGGATAGGACTTCAGGGCCTCGTTCAGTAGACGGGACAAGCCTTCAGTATCCCCGCCCACCCAGAACTGGAGCATGTGTTGGGCCAGATCCGGATTGTCCTCGATATCCTGGACGGTGGACAGCAGCATGGCAATGGACACGTCCTGGGGCAGATCATTCAGAAAGCTGAACTGTTCCGCCATCGTCTCCAGGGAGGCGGTGGGCCGGTTCTGGGCCCGCAACTGGCGCAGAAGGACGGCTTCGACACCCTGGGCAGGCTCAAAGCCCATGGACTGGAAATAGACCTGGGACAGGATCAGGGACGCCAGCCAGGGCTTCATCGCCGTGAGAGATTGGGCCGGCAGGTTCAGGCTCCGGGCGAAGGCAGACACCCGGGTCCAGCGAGCAGATCCCAGCAAATCCGGCAGGATCACGCCTTTGGGCAGCAGGCCCAGTTCCCGGGTCAGGGCCTGGGCATCCAGATCGTCGATCTGATCGGTCTCCAGTTCGAAGACAAAAAGATCGCTCCGGGCCATGGCATCGCTCACCGCCGGGGTCTGCCAGTCGATATTCGGCAGCAAATGCATGGTGCCGAACAGAAAGCCCCGCTCCACACCCGCTTCGGTCTGGCGCTCCACCTTCCAGATCGCAGGCGCAATGGTCACCGGCCGCTGACTTGCCTGGGCCTGGGTCCAATCGGCGGCGGTCCAGACCAGAAGGGCCACCAAGAGCATTGCGGTCTTCAAAACCGGTGCATTGGACAAAAGGGCAAGGGTTGGCAGACGGCGGGGCTGCTCACTCACGGCGGATGGTCCTTTCAGGAAAACGACTTGGGAACGTGCGGGAGTGCCGCTGAAATGGGTGGAGGCCAGAGTGCGTCAACGGGAGCGGCAAGGCCAGAAAATCCGGCTCATATGGGCATGAGCCCTCAAATTCGCCCGCGCAGATTGGCCCAGAACAAACGGCTCAACCGAGAATAGAGAGGCGGCTCAGCCACCACCGCCAGTGGGGGAACCTGGCGGGCCGTCAGTCGGCGCCGGTAAAGGGGCACGAGGCTGAGATAGAGAATCGCGGGCCGGGCCTCCCGGGGCAGAGCGGCGCCATGGGCACGCAGGTCCCGCCACGCCTCTTCCCCATGGCTGATCAGGGCCTGACGGGCGGCGGCGAGCTTATCCTCTCCCGCGCCGCCATCAGCCCGTGGGGTGAAGAGCTCCTCCGGATCAAGCCCGTCCCCATCCAGAACCTGCCGGGGCACCACAGTGTGGCGGCCCTGGGCATGAAGCCCGAAAACCCGCGCGAGCCCGGTCAGACCCCAGGCCCGGCCGGCAGCCAGAGCCGTGTCCCGCGCCGGTCCCCGGTCCAGGGGCCTGCCCGTGAGCAGCCCGGCGGCGGCAGTGATGAGCGCCCCCGCCGTCGCGTCCACATAGGCATCCAGATCAGCCCAGGCAGCGAAGGGCACATCCTCCAGATCGGCTTCCCGGGCATTGATCATGGCCAGAAGCATCGTCGGATCGAGACGGCCATCGGCAATGGGGCCTTCAAGGCCCTGCACCACCCCATGGACAGGCGCGTCCTTTCCCTGGGCCAGGGCCGTCACCGCATCCCGCCACCATTGCAGGCGGATCATCCCGACCATGGGGTCGCTGACAATCTCCCGCACCCGGGCGATCTCGTAGCCGAAGGCATAAAGGGCAAACAGACCGGGGCGATCCGTTTCGGGGGCAAACAGCCCCGCGAAGAACCGGTCCGGATCCTGGGCCCGCACCAGGGCGGCGGTATCCTCCAGCGGTGCGGCGCCATTTGGCCCGCCAGTCCCAGGTTTGGTTTCAGGGCTTGCAGTCACGAGACCGCCTCCTTCCTTTACGTCGGGCACCCACAACACCTATGGTCACGCCGGCGCAGGGACCAGCGATTGGTTGACCTTGCGTCCAAGTGAACCAATGTACCGGATACGGCGTTGTCCCTCTCCCGGCGCGTTGCCAATCCCCGCGATGCCGGCTGCGTCGGGCTGCCCGGGCCGTCTCTGGCCCGTGAACTCATGCTGGCAAACACAGGCCGGCAAACTGTGGCCGACAAACATGGATAACGCGGGCTTAACCGCCTTCCGGACACATGCATTCCCAAGCCACATGGAAAGGATCCATCATGGCCTTCGAACTTCCCGATCTGCCCTATGCCAAGGACGCCCTTGCCCCCCACATGGGCGCGGAGACCGTCGAACTGCACCACGACAAGCACCACAACACCTATGTGGTCAACGCCAACAAGCTGATCGAAGGCACGGGCCTCGAAGGCAAAAGCCTTGAGGACGTGGTCCGCGCGTCCCACGGTACCAATCCCGGTCTGTTCAACAATGCCGCCCAGCACTGGAACCACATCGAGTTCTGGAAGTGGATGACCCCGAAACAGACCGCCATCCCCGGCAGCCTCGAAGCCAAGCTCAAGGAAGACTTCGGGTCCGTTGATGCGTTCAAGGAGCAGTTTGTCCAGGCGGGTGCCACCCAGTTCGGCTCCGGCTGGTGCTGGCTCGTGCTCAACAACGGCAAGCTCGAGGTCACCAAGACCCCGAATGGTGAAAACCCCCTCATCCACGCTGGCCAGACCGCCCTGCTCGGCTGCGACGTGTGGGAGCATTCCTACTATCTCGACTTCCGCAACCGCCGCCCGGATTACATCAAGAACTGGGTGGACACACTGGTGAACTGGGAATATGTGGCGGAACTGTACGAAAAAGCGTCCTGATCTGCCGTTAGACTTGGGACCAGATACAGAGCCCGCTGGGGATCACTCCGGCGGGCTTTTTCTGGTGTCCAGCCCAGTACGCTCAGAACTGTACGCTCAACCCTGCACGCTGAACTCTGCACACTGATTGTCTCTGGCCCGCCCCGGTTCTATTCCCCGTCGATGGCCTCCTGGACCGCGCGGTAGAAGGCCTCCCTGGCAGCGGATTCACCATTTGCGGAGGTCCAGCTCGCATTGGAGGCAATGACGATGCGGCGCTTGGGGTCAATGAAAATGCCCTGGCCGAAAATGCCCCGTGCGGCGTAGGACCCGTCGTCATAGGTCCACCATTGGAAGCCATAACCCCGGCCGGGCCGGTTGATGTCCGCCTGCCTGGTGGTAGCCCGGGAAATCCAGCCATCGGGCAGGATGCTTTCGCCGTCAATCACCCCGCCATCCAGCATGAACTGGCCGAAGCGAGCCATGTCCCGGGTGGCGGCCTGAATGCAGCAGCCGCTCATTTCCGCGCCGCCCGCGCCCATCAGCCAGGTCGCATCCTGTTCCATGCCGTAGGGCGTCCAGATCTTTGCGGACAGATACTCAGCCAGGGGACGGCCCGTGGCCTCGCTGACCAGAATCCCGATCAGATTGGTCTCTCCGGTGGAATAATTCCAGACCTCTCCCGGAGGATGGGCCCGGGACAAAGTCCGCATGTAACTGACGATCTGGGGGAGATCCCCCTCGGGGACATGGTTGCCGAACTGGGCCACATCCGAGGTCGGATCGTTGTAGTCCTCGTTCCAGCCGACACCGGAGGTCATGGTCAGCAACTGGGCGATGGTGACATTGTCATAAGGGGAGCCGGCAAGACCGGGAATATAATCCGTGACCATCGCATCCAGGCTTTCCAGATGCCCGTCCTTGAGGGCAGCCCCGACAAGGGTGGAGGTCAGGGACTTGGCCACGGAGAAGCTGGTCCAGCGTTCCGAAGCCTCAAAGCCAAGGCCATATCGTTCCGCCCGGACCTTGCCGTCATGCAGAACGACGAGAGCGGCGAGACGCTGATCCGCCATGACGGCATCCAGATCCAGCACTGGCGGCAGGGGATCGCCCTCGTCCAGGGGGCGCGGCTCGCTCCCCGCCTCAATGGTGCGGGCGCTCACCAGGAAGGGCAGCTTGTCCATGAGCCGGAAACCACTGTCCCGCTGGCCTTGTGTCCAGAACAGGACGTCCCGGTTCGGAGTGCCTTCCGACAAAAAAGTCCGCCAGTCCGGGCCAATCAACCACCAGAGCGCGCCGGCCAGGGTGATCAACACCGCCAGTACGCCCACAAGACCCCGGATGAATCCGTTCATGTGTCTCTCCCCGTCGAGATGAATTGAAGCGAGAGCCTAGCCCGCCCCTCCCCTCTGTCAATGACGGTGCGCTCTCTACGGATCCCCCGCCCCATTGGTCTTTTCACGGATTGCGACTGCCCGTTGGGTGGCCTCGTCCGCCGGGCCTTGCTGGCCGAGGAAACTGCGCGCGTTTGCGAGAGCCTGAAGACAATCCACCAGTTTGGGGTGGTCCGGCCCAAAGGCCGCTTCAGCGATGGACAGGGCCTGTTCGTAACTGGCCGCCGCCCCTTCCCAGTCTCCGAGATCCTCAAAAACCAGACCCAGATTCTGCAAGACCACACCCGCACCGGGATGGTCCGCACCAAAATGGGTCTCGAAGATCTTCAGGGCCCGCAGCAATGTCACCGATGCACCGTCGACATCACCGGTGCGGCGCAGAAGACTGCCGAGATTGTTCAGGGTCCGGGGATGGGCGGGATGGCCCACATGATGGGCGCCCTCGAAAAGGGCCGCTGGCCGCTCAAGGGCGTCCCGCGCTCCGGCAAGATTGCCGTCAGCTTCCAGGATCGCCGCGAGCGTGTTGAGACTGACCGCGACCTGGACATGATCCGCCCCCAGACTCACCTCGTTGATGGCCAAGGCCCGTTCTGCTGCCTTGCGGGCCTCCTCAAGGTCCCCTTCGTCCTTCAACATCCGGGCAAGCGTGGTGAGACCCACGGCGAGGGACGGGTGATCAGGCCCAAGATGGGTTTCATCGATCTTCAGGGCCCGGCCTAACGCTTCCCGGGCGCCGCGCCCATCACCAAGGGTCCGCAGGACCTCCGCCAGATTGCCGCATCGGACAGCCAGATTCGGATGATCCGGCCCGAAGACGGCTTCATCCAGGACAATGGCCCGTTCGAACGCGGAGCGGGCGCCGGTGAAATCGCCCAGCCGGTCCTTGTGAATACCGATCTCGTTCCACAAGCGCCCCGCCTCCGGGCTGCCGATCTTCCCGGCCTGCCTGGCGATATGAAGGAGATGGGTAAACCAGTGCTGAAGCGCCTGGGGCCGTCCGGTTTCGTTGAGACTTTCCGCGGTACGAGCCATGATCCGCTCAACATCCTGCCGGGCATACCGTGTACGGATGTCCTCATGGCCAAGACTCAGGGTGGCCACGAGAGGATGAACGGTGAGCCCGCCCCCGTCGTCCTGCCTCACGAGGCCAAGTTGGGTCAACCTGCGCAGGGCACGGGCAGCCATGGTCCCGGCGGTCGTCTGGTCAACCCCGAGGTCATTGGGTCCGGGTGCGCAGAGCTTGATCAGTTCAGGGCTGATGGGCTCGTCCGGGGCAAAACAGGCCGCCCGGACCAGCAATTCCCTTACCAAGCGATCCCAAGACTGACGATCCTGGGCCAAACGATCGTGAGGCAGACGATCCTCCGCATCCTCCGGCGTCAGCCTGTTGAGACTGGTGGCGAAGGCATGGGCCACATGGCGTTCATGGCCCGCCGGGCTGGTGCGCTCACAGCCCATGGTCATGGACCGGTGCTCGAGGGCCTTGGCCCGCAGCACTCTCAGATACCGCACCGGATCGCCGGACCCGTCTTGTGCCGGAGGGCCACCAGTACCATCGGCGCCGGCCCGCAGATACCCTCCGGCCAGGGTCAGCGCCAGGGGCAGACCTCCAAGGAATATGGCGATCTCGGACAGTATGTCCCGCCGGTCCTCCAGATCCGGACGATACTCAAGAAGCAGACCGACACTGTCTTCCTGGGACAGAACATTGACCGGATGAACGGTCAGGCCAAGCTCATCGGACCATTGGCTGCGCCGGGCGGTCAGCAGGACCCGGGCCGCACCCGTGCGCGGACGCCAGCGCCGGACCAGGGCCTCATCCTCGCAATTGTCAAAGATCAGCAGCCGGGGCACAAAGCCGTCCCAAAGGGCCGCCACATGGGCCGCCTGGGCTGCCTCATTGTCTTCACCCTGAAAGCCCAGGGCCGGAGCGAAGCGGGCAACCTGGGCCTCCACGGCATCCGGGTCGGCACAATTGACGTAGAACACGCCCCCCGCAAACCAGCGGCCGTATCGGCGGGCGAATTCCAGGGCCAGCCGGGTCTTGCCCACGCCCCCCAGACCGGCGGTCACCACGGCGGGACCGTCCCCTTCCCTGTCCAGATCCTTCAGGATCGCGGCCATGGCCATGAGATCACCGGTGCGTCCGGCCAGGGGCGCGTTGCCTGGATGAGGGCACAGAAACGGGCCAGGACAGGTCCCAGGCTCCGGGAGGTGGTCCGTGGGGAGAACTTCCAGAAGGTCGAGGGCATCGTCCCGGTCCGGATCCTGGAAATGAGGATCGGACCGCACGTGGCGGCGGCTTTCGGTGTCCAGCCCCTGGCTTGAAACGGTCTGTGCCGCCCCGCGAAGATCCCCGGCGCCTCTCAGGGGACCACTGTTCAAAGTGACTGTCATGGCAGGCATTCACCTGAATTGAAAAACTGTCGGGACAGGCGCCTCCCAGGAAAGTCTCCTGACATGGCCGAGACAATGGCGCTGACCCGATATCCTTGAGCTGCCATGGTCCCCAGGCCCAACGAGCTTGGGAGACCAGGAGGCCTCCCCGCTTTCCGGGCCTCTTTCCAGGCCCCTCTCCCCTTTGTTTTGTCACGATGAAAGCCGGTCATGGCACCGGCATGGCAGGGCCCCGGCCGAGCCAGAACACGCCGCCCTGGATGCGACACCGCCACGGGATCATGGGACCGATCACGCAGGCCCCAGAACCCATTGGTGGGAACACATTGATGGGAATGAACGGAGGGCCGGCTGCCCGCGACATCGGTCCGCGGCGCAGCCCCAAGGTGTCGCCGCGAGCCCGTCAGCGGATTGGCGCCCAAACTGGCGGCTGGGGCCGGATCACCCTGTGATCGGTTTGGCGGTGGCGCCCTCGATCCCGCTCCAGTCCCGCTTCACACCGGTGATGAGCAGGAGGGGCGCTGCGATGAAGATCGAGGAATAGGTCCCGACAACCACGCCCCACATCATGGCGAAGGTGAAGCCGGCAATCACCTCACCGCCCAGGATATAGAGAGCCGCCAGGGCGATCATGGTGGTCACGGACGTCATGGTCGTCCGGGCCAGGGTCTCGTTGATCGACATATCGATCAATTCGCCCAAGTCCATTTTCTTGAATTTGCGCAGGTTCTCCCGCACCCGGTCATAGACCACCACCGTGTCATTCATCGAGTAACCGACAATGGTCAGCAGGGCCGCGATGATCGACAGGGTGAACTCGAATTGCAGGAGCGCGAAAACCCCGATGGTGAGCACCACGTCGTGCACGAGGGCCAGAACGGCGCCGAGACTGAACTGCCACTCGAACCGAAACCAGATGTAAACCAGCATCAGGCCCACGGCGACGATCACCGCAATGGTGCCCTGACGGGTCAACTCGCCGGAGACTTTCGGTCCCACCACTTCCACCCGGCGGTAACTCACCGTTTCCGGATAGTTCTGGTCGAGCGCTTCCCGGACGGTCTCGGCGGCCTTGTTCTGGGCCATTTCCTGTTCCCGGCCGTCCCCGTCCACCTTCTGGGTTTCCACACGGATCAGCACGTCATTGGGCGTGCCGAATTCCTGGATCTGCACATCCCCAAGGCCAAGCCCGCCGACAATGTCCCGGATCTTGCCGATATCCGCCGGGCCTTCCGTACCGATTTCCACCAGGGTCCCGCCCCGGAAGTCGATGCCGAAATTCAGCCCCCTGGTGAAGAACAGGCCGATGGAGACCACGATCAGGACCATGGACAAACCGAAGGCCAGATTGCGGAAGGCCAGGAAGGGGATCTTGGTCTGGGTCGGCACCAGGCGGAGCAGTTTCATCGGTCAGGTCCTTTTACATTCAATCCAGGCAGCAGGGGCGCCGCAGGGTCCTGAGACCCGTCAGCTTCAGGGCTCCGCCGGTCAAATCGGCAGTGCCTTGGGGCGCGCCATGCGCAGCCAGGTCGAAACCATCAGCCGGGTTAAGGTGAAGGCGGTGAACACGGAGGTGATGATCCCGATGGCAAGCGTCACCGAGAACCCGCGCACAGGCCCTGACCCAAGCTGGAACAGAATGAAAGCCGCAATGAAGGTGGTGATGTTGGCATCCAGAATGGTGCCCTGGGCCCGCTGATAGCCCGCTTCCACCGCGGAAACCGGCCCTTTGCCCGCCCGCATCTCCTCCCGGATCCGCTCAAAGATCAGCACATTGGCATCCACCGCCATACCGATGGTGAGCACAATCCCTGCAATGCCCGGCAAGGTGAGGGTCGAGCCGATCACGGAAAGCACCGCAGCAATGAGCACCAGATTGATGATCAAGGCGATATTGGCAAAGAGGCCGAAGAGACCGTAAGCCAGCAGCATGAAGATGATCACGCCGACAAAGCCGATCACCGCCGCCGCCTCGCCCGCCGCAACGGAGTCAGCCCCCAGGTCCGGACCCACGGTCCTCTGTTCGACCGCCGTCAGGGGCGCGGGCAGAGCACCTGCCCGCAGCAGGATCGCGAGATCATTGGCGGACTCAACGGTGAAGCTGCCGGAAATCTGACCGGAACCGCTGAGGATGGCTTCCTGGATCACCGGCGCGCTGATCACCTTGCCGTCGAGCACGATAGCAAAGCGCCGGCCCACATTCTTCTGGGTTGCTTCAGCGAAACGGCGGGCACCGGAGGAGTCGAACCGGAAGCTCACCACCGGTTCGGCCCGGCGGGAATCGAAGGAGGGAGAGGCATCCACCAGATGCTCCCCGGACACGAGGGCCCGGCGTTTCAGCAGGATCTGGGGCTCGAGGGGATCATCGGTGGGGAAAAGCTGGGAACCGGGGGGCACCCGGCCTTCAAGGGCTTCCTGCACGGGCACGGAGGTGTCGTGCATGTGGAAGTTCATTTCGGCGGTCCGCCCGATCAGGTCGATGATCCGGCCCGGATTGGACTCACCGGGCACCTGCACGATGATCCGGTCCTGGCCTTCACGCTGGATGGTCGGGTCCAGGGTGCCGAACTCGTCGATACGAATGCGGATGATCTCGATGGACTGGCGCAGGGCGGATTCTTTCAGCGCCCGGATGGCCGGTTCCGTAAGGCGCACGGACACCTGACCGCCCTCGCCGCTTTCCACCTGGATATCCGTTCCGCCGCCCAGGCTTCCAAGACCGCCCACCGGATTGCCCAGATCCCGGATCAGTTTGGTGGCCTGACCGAGATCCGCCAGATCGCGCACCCGGACGGTCACCTCGTTATCCCTGACACCCAGGCCCGTGTAACCGATGCGCTCACCCCGCAGAGCCGTGCGGATTTCGTCCTCAAGGGAATCGAGGCGTTCCACGACCACCGCATCGGCCTCCACCTGGAAGGCCAGGTGAGCGCCCCCCTGGAGGTCGAGGCCAAGGGTAATCCGGCTGTCCGGCAGCAAATCCGCCAGGCCCGATGTGCGGGGCACCATATTGGGCAGCGCAAAGAAGATGCCGAGCAGGATCACCGAAATGACGACTGCGATTTTCCAGGGAGAGAAATATACCATCGGTCAGTCCGAACGCTGATCTGGGCGAAGAACGCGGAATGCCCGGCCGCCCAGGGCCGGACTCCGAAAATCGGAAAACGGGCCAGCGCATCCGTGAAAACTGCGCCCGGCCCGGATCAAGCAGAAATCAGGATGCCTCGCCGCCCTTGGCGTCCGCGGGCTCACCCTTGGCCACCACGTCCGAAAGGGTCTGCTTGAGGACCTTGACCTTCACACCATCGGCAATTTCCACCAGAGCTTCCCGGTCATCCAGCACCTTGGCCACCTTACCGATCACGCCGCCGGAGGTCACCACCGTATCGCCACGGCGCACGGCCGCGACCATCTCCTGGTGCTTCTTGATGCGCTGCTGCTGGGGGCGGATAAGCAGGAAATAGAAAATGCCGAAAATAAGGATCATCGGCACAAACATTCCGAGGGCATTCTGGTCCATGGGTAACCTTCCGTCCTGATCGCGTGGCCCGTTAAGGCGGCCATTCCCGGTTTGTCGAAGCTCCAACGGGTCAACGCTGGGAGGCACATCCGGCAAGGCATCACGAAAGAGCCGCCCCGACCGCCGAACTCCAGTCTTTCTCAGACCGTAATCCCGCAGACCGTAGCGGCGCAAAGTCTCCCGCGCCAGCCGCATACGCCCAAAAAACCCGCCTCGTTTACAAGGGGTATGGCCGTTCAATATTCAAGAGATGGGACGGTATCTTAGTGGGCTTCGCCGGGAAAGGGAAACCGGGCGCGCTGGGATCTGCTCAGCCCTGAGCACTTGCCTTTCGTGGCCCTGGCTCAAGCCGGTCGGCGGTCATGTCGAACGGGGTGCGGTGAGGAAGGGCAGCGGATCGACCGCCCGGGTTCCCCGCCGGACCTCGAAATGAAGCTGCGGCGTGGTGACACTGCCGGAACTGCCTACCCGCCCGATCATTTGCCCCCGGGAGACCTTGGCCCCTTCCTGGACCTCGAACCGGAGGAGATGGGCATAGGCGGTGACCAGTCCGCCTTCATGGCGCAAAAGCAGCAATCGGCCGAACCCGGGCACCAGATGCCCCCGATAGATCACCGTACCCCCGGCGGCGGCCCGCACCGGCGTGCCCGTGGCCACGGCAATGTTGATACCGTCGTTATAGGCGCCCTTGCCCTTGCTGCCGTAGCTGGAAATCACCCGGCCCCGGACGGGCCAATCCAGACGGGGAACCATGGCGCTGGCCACTTTCTGGGGCGTGCTCCCCCCGCTGCCGGATCCGGAGCGATAGAACGGGACCGGCGCGGGCGCACGCCGGGCGCTGCCCACAACACGGGTGCCGCCGTCCCCCTGGCTGACCTGAGCCCGGTCCGGGTGGCGCGCCGGGCGGGGCACCGCGCCGCTGGAGTCGGGAATGCGCAGACGCACCCCCGGGCGCACCTGTCCGGGATTTTCGATGCCGTTCAGACGGGCCAGACGCCGGTACGGGACCCCGTAAAGCCGGGCAATGCCCACCAGGGTTTCGTTGGTGCGCACCACATGAAAGGACGGCTCCGGCAGCAGGAGCGTGTCGCCGGGATAGAGGGTAAAAGGCGGCTTTGCCCGGTTGAGCAGGATCAGTTCATCGACGGAGAGGTTCATCCGGCGGGCAATGCCAAAAAAGGTGTCCCCGGGCCGGACGGTCACGGTGTATCCCCGCCCCGCCCGGTCCCCGGGATAGGGCGGATCCCACCAGGACACACAGCCCGTGAGCATCCCCAGGCTCAGAACCAACACGGGGAAGACAGTCAGGGCAAAAACCGCCCCTTGCCGGACACGCCTCCCTGCGCCCATGCCCGGGCCTATTCCCGCTCCCATGCCCGGGCGGACCGGAAAACGGTGCGGGCGCAAGACTTGATCGGGGAAATATTGGGAGGGCGGCCAAACACCCCTTGCCCGAAACTCTGACATCATACCGGCGATCCCGTCACCCCAAAAGATCCCAACACGAATGATCCCTAAGCGGAATCAATCCGGTGTGCGGGCCGGGTCGAAGGATCGGGAAAGTCGGCTTGCCGTCAGGTCTCGTCCGCCATGCCCGTCACCATGGGCACAAAGCGCACGGTTCCCAGGCCCACGGCCTCGACGCCGTCCTCACCGCGCACAATGCGCAGAAGGGACTGATCACCGAATTCCGGACCCACGGGAACCACCATGACCCCGCCGACCGTCAACTGATCAACCAGGGTCTGGGGCACCTTCTCCGCCGCCGCCGTCACGATGATCCGGTCGAAGGGTGCAAGTTCCGGCCAGCCCCGGTACCCGTCTCCGGGACGCACGGTGACATTGTTGAAGCCTAAGTGGTTAAGGCGGCGTTCAGCCTCCCGGGCCAAGGACCGGTAGCGTTCCAGGGTGTAGACCCGGCGCACCAGGAGACTGAGAACCGCGGCCTGATAGCCCGAGCCCGTGCCCACTTCGAGCACCTTGTGCTCGTAGCGCACATCAAGGGCCTCGGTCATGGACGCCACGAGGGAGGGTTGGGAAATGGTCTGGCCGCAGGCAATGGGCAGGGGACGGTCGCTGTAGGCCTGGCCGTCAAAGACATCCGAGACGAAATCGTGGCGGGGAACCCGTTCCAGGGCCGACAGAATATCCGTGTTCGACAGGCCCATGCCCCGGATGGTCATCAGGAGCTTGATGGCATCGGACCGCAGGGCGCCGGCGAGATCATCCCCGTCGATCACGTCATCCCAATCCTCGGGATCCAACTCATCAGAATTCAGGTCAATTGGATCCGGGTCATCAGACTTGCGGCCATGAGGCTTCCGGGCATGAGGCTTCCGGGCATGAGGCTTCCGGGCACGGGAGCCCTGTCCGGCCCCATCACGGAAAGGGCCGTTGTCGTCCTGATCGCCTGTGTCCTCCGGCTCTTCAGGATCCATGGGATTGCTCCCCTGCCGGGTCCAGGGCCACCCGCCAGCGGCCCCTTCCTTAAGCGTACTCCAGAACCGCATTGTACTCTACTCGACCGTATTCTTACGGCGGCGGCCGGGACGGCATTCTCTCCGCAGACGGCTGGTCCTGAAAGGGGCAGAAAGTCAGCAGGTCATCAGGGCAGTCCGCCGGAGAAAAGACGCGCGGCCTCGTCGATCAACGCCGTGTACGTCAGATCCATATGCAGAGGCGTCGCGCAGATCCGGCCATCATAGATCGCCCGCAAATCCGTCCCTTCCGGAGGGTTGGAAAGCTGACGATTGAACCCCAGCCAGAAATAAGGCCTCCCACGGGCATCGTGGCGGGCATCTATAAACAAGTTGTTAACGTCTCGTTGCCCCTGCCGGGTGATTTCGAAATGGGTCACATCCTCAGGTTCCGCATCCGGAAAATTCACGTTCCAGAGGACACCTTCCGGCCACGGTACGTCGAGCAGGGCCCGGACCACACGCGCGCCGTGGGTCTCCGCCACCCCCCAGGGCGCCTGACCGTAGTCCCAACGGGGCAGTTCCCCGTCGATAATTCTCATGTTCACGGCCTGGGACAGGGCCATGGAGCGGATCTTCAGGGCCGTGCCTTCCATGGCGCCCGCCACGGTGCCGGAATAAGTGACATCCTCGGCGATATTGACCCCCCGGTTGACGCCGGAAAGGATCAGGTCCGGCTGACGGTCCTTGAGCACATAGCGGATGGCCATGCCGACACAGTCCGTAGGCGTCCCGGTCACGGCGAACCGGTGGTGTGAGAGTTCCCTGAGGCGCAGGGGCTCATGGAGGGTCAGGGAATGGGAGGAGCCGCTCTGCTCGGTCTCCGGGGCGACGATCCAGACGTCATCGGTCAGTTGCCGGGCAATCCGCTCCAGGGACTGCAAGCCCGGCGCGTGAATGCCGTCATCATTGGTGAGCAGAATGCGCATCTTGGACGTGTCAGCCATGGGGCTCGATCCTTTCCAGTCCGCCCATATAGGGCCGAAGCACTTCAGGAATGGTGACACTGGCATCCGCGTTCTGCCAGTTTTCGATCAACGCCACCATGGTGCGCCCGATCGCAAGACCCGAGCCGTTCAGGGTGTGCACAAAGCGGGTGCCCTTGCCCTTGGGGTTGTCCGGGCCTTCCGCCGGACGGTAGCGGGCGTTCATGCGCCGGGCCTGGAAATCACCGCATACGGAACAGCTCGACACTTCCCGGTAGGTGTTCTGCCCGGGCAGCCAGACCTCGATGTCATAGGTGCGCCGGGATTGGAAACCCATGTCGCCCGTGCACAACGTCATCACCCGGTACGGGATCTCCAGGCGCTTGAGCACTTCCTCGGCACAGCCCAGCATCCGTTCATGTTCCGCATCCGCCATGTCCGGCGTGGTGATGCTGACAAGTTCCACCTTGGAGAACTGGTGCAGGCGGATCAGTCCGCGCACATCCCGGCCCGCCGAACCGGCTTCAGAACGGAAGCAGGGGGTATGGGCGGTCAGGCGCAGGGGCAGGTCCTCTTCCTTGAGGATCGTGTCCATCACCGTGTTGGTCAGGGGCACTTCGGAGGTGGGGATCAGGCCGAAACCCTCCCGGGTCCGGAACAGGTCTTCCTCGAACTTGGGCAGATTGCCCGTGCCGAACAGGGCCTCGTCCCGCACCATGAAGGGGGGCACCACCTCCATGTAACCGAATTCCATCGTATGCAGATCAAGCATGAAGCTGGCCAGGGCCCGCTCCAGCCGGGCCAGGGGACCGCGCAGGAGCGCGAAGCGCGAACCTGAGATCTTGGCCGCCGTTTCGAAATCCATCAGGGGGCTCTTGTCGAAGAGGTCCCAGTGTTCCTTGGCGGTAAAGGGATAGTCCCCGGGCTCACCCCATTTGTGGCGTTCCACATTACCGCTTTCGTCCTCGCCGACGGGCACGTCAGGGGCGGGAATGTTCGGAATGCCCGCAAGCAGGTCACGCATTTCCTCGCCGATGCGCCGCTCCAGTTCTTCCCCTTCCTGGAGCTTGGCCTTCAGCCGGGCCACTTCCGCCATGAGCTTTTCGGCTTCCGCGTCGTTGCCGCCGGCCTTGGCCTTGCCGATCTTCTTGGAGGCCTCATTGCGGGCGGTCTGGGCTTCCTGGGTCTCGGAAATGACGGCCCGCAGACGCTTGTCGATGTCCAGCACTTGGGCGGACAAAGGCTCCAGGCCCCGCAATTTGAGGCCGTCATCGAAGGCTTGGGGATCCTCGCGGATCATTTTCACATCGAACATGGTAAATTCGCGCCTTGTAACTGGGTCTGCTCTCCTGATGGGCTCACCCTATACAGGACCACGCCAGCCAGGGACACAGGCTCATGAGGATTTTAGCGCGCAGGGCCCGGGCCATTGCCCGCGCAAGGCGGCGGCGCAGCGCCCCAACACCCGATATGTCGGGGCCGGACATCATGGACATGGGGGACGGCACCATGGCCGCTCGTAAATCTGAGGGAATTCGCGCGAGGCGGCTGCACTGGCTGGTCTGGTTCGGTCCGGCCATCATGCTGGTGATCGCCACCCTGCCCTTGCTGCCGTTCAGCTATTTCTATCTCGTGCGGTTTGTCGTGTGCGCGGCGGCGCTGTTCCTGGCGGTCAGGGATTATCGCCGGGAGAAAGGCTTCGGCCTCTGGTCCATCGTCTTCGGTGTGATGGCCGTGCTCTTCAACCCGTTTCTGATCATTCCCCTGCCCTTCATGATTTTCGAACCCATCGCCCTTGCCGCCGCAGCGGTGTTCGCGGTGCATTGGATCGTCAACCGGACCCTGTGACTGCCGGCCCGGCTCAGGTCCCCGGCTCTCAGGTTCCCGGCTCAGGCAGTACGCGGGCTGGATGAAGGTTGTTTTTGGGAGAGGAAAGTAGTGGAGGGCTTCTGTTGCCAGGTGCCCTCCGAACCCCGCTTACCTGTCTATATTAGGCAGCGAGCGCCATTTCGTTGTCATTGGCACTTGTAGAGATGGCCCGATGTCGGTGGATACCATGCCGGGCGAAAGATACGTCTTTACACGCTCGTCGATCCTGATCGCCCCCAACAGAGAGCCTCGCCGCTTACCGCGAAACAGGCCCGCAAGGCTCCTTGGTGGAGGCGCCGGGAATCGCACCCGGGTCCGATACGCTTATTACACGTCCATTTATCGCCATAGCCGGCAAGCCGGCACCCTCTAATATAAGACCGTTCGGTTAAAACAAAAGGGAAACCGGATCGACGAATCGGGCGCGTGCGAATCAAGGCACGGTGACACTCCCCCAACACCGCCCCGATCCCAAGGAGCCGCCAATGCGCCAATATCATGAGTTGATGGACCGCATTCTTGACACGGGAACCGATAAGCCCGACCGGACAGGCACCGGCGTGCGCAGCGTTTTCGGCCATCAAATGCGCTTTGACCTCGCGGAGGGCTTTCCGGTCCTGACCACCAAGAAGCTCCACCTGCGTTCCATCATCCACGAACTGCTGTGGTTCCTGCGGGGCGAGACCAATGTGAAGAGCCTCAGGGAAGCAGGCGTGAGCATCTGGGACCTCTGGGCGGACGAGGACGGCGAACTCGGCCCGGTCTACGGCAAGCAGTGGCGCTCCTGGCCGGACGGGCGCGGCGGCACCATCGACCAGATCGCCAAT
>CAZLPU010000003.1:0-119683 GCA_964561475.1 uncultured Alphaproteobacteria bacterium | reverse complement strand
GGAAGCGCTTGCCGCCACCAACGGCCACACCCAGTCCCTGCACACCAATTCCTTCGATGAGGCCCTGGCACTGCCGACGGACTTCTCCGCCCGGATCGCCCGGAACACCCAGCTTCTCATCCAGCAGGAAACCGGCACCACACGGATCATCGATCCCTGGGGCGGCAGCTACTATGTGGAGCGCTTGACCCATGATCTGGCCAAACGGGCATGGGGCCACATTGAGGAAGTGGAGCAAAACGGCGGCATGGCCAAGGCCATCGAGGCGGGCATCCCGAAAATGCGCATCGAGGAGGCCGCCGCCCGGACCCAGGCCCGCATCGACTCCGGCCGCCAGACCATTGTGGGTGTGAACCGCTACCGGCTGGACGAACCTGAATCCGTTGACGTCCTGAAGGTCGACAATTCCGCCGTGCGCCATGAGCAGATCGAGAAGCTCAAAGCTCTGCGCACGGAACGGGACGAGAGCACGGTGCAGACCGCTCTCAAGGCCATTACCACCGCCGCCGGTGAAGGCAGCGGCAACCTCCTCGCCCTGGCGGTGGATGCCGCCCGGGCCAAGGCCACCGTGGGCGAGATTTCCGATGCCATGGAGGCGGTGTTCGGCCGTCACACGGCGGAGATCCGCACCATCTCCGGCGTCTATTCCAGCGAAGTGGGTGAGGACACGAAGAACGTGAGCGGCATCCGGGAACGTGTTGAGAAATTCATCGAGGACGAGGGCCGACGCCCGCGAATCCTTGTCGCCAAGCTCGGCCAGGACGGCCATGACCGGGGCCAGAAGGTGATCGCCACCGCCTTCGCCGATCTGGGCTTCGATGTGGATATCGGCCCCCTGTTCCAGACCGCCGATGAGGCGGCCCGCCAAGCCGTCGAGAACGACGTTCACATTGTCGGCGTCAGTTCCCTTGCGGCCGGTCACCTGACCCTGGTGCCCCAGCTGCGCGAGGCCCTCGCCGCCCAGGGCCGGGACGACATCATGATCGTGGTGGGCGGGGTCATTCCGCCCCAGGATTATGACGCTCTGCTTGAGGTGGGTGCCAGCGCCATCTTCCCCCCGGGCACGGTGATCGGTGAGGCCGCCCTTGATTTGCTGGACAAGCTGGGGGATCGGCTTGGCCATCCCGAAGCGCCGCAGCGGTCCTGAGAGCATGAGGCCTGACCACGTGGCGTTCGGGATAACGCAGAGCAGGATAGGGGCCGGATCCCCTGTACCGCCCGCGCGGAGAGGATGCCCATGGGAGCGACAGGACAGCGGAGCGGATTGCGTTTGAACGGGAACGGTTCCAGCGGCGCTTGCGATCATGAACACCGTGTCCGGACCATGGGACCGGCGCCTCGCGGAAAGCCGGCGCCTGTCGGAAAGCCGGCGCCTTGCGGAAAGAAGGACAAGTAGGCCTTAATGAATGCGCGGACCATCAATATCAATGCCTTCGAAGAGGCCATTCTGAAGGGGAACCGGGCTCTCCTGGCCCGGGCCATCACTTTGGTCGAATCCACCCGCACCGATCACATGACCCAGGCCGAGGCACTGGTGGAGCGCCTGTGGCCCCGCACCGGCGGCGCGGTCCGTGTGGGCATCACCGGCGTTCCCGGGGTGGGCAAGAGCACCTTCATCGAAGGCTTCGGCAGCATGCTGACGGGCCAGGGCCACAAGGTGGCAGTTCTGGCCGTTGATCCGACCTCATCGCGCACCGGCGGCTCCATTCTCGGAGACAAGACCCGGATGACCCGTCTGGGCAACGACCCCAACGCCTTCATCCGCCCCTCCCCCACCGCCGGCACCCTGGGCGGCGTAACCCGCAAGACCCGGGAGACCATGGCTCTTTGTGAGGCCGCCGGCCATGATGTGATCCTGGTGGAGACGGTTGGTGTGGGCCAGTCGGAAACCGTGGTCGCGGACATGGTGGATTTCTTCCTTGTGCTGATGCTACCCGGTGCCGGGGACGAGCTTCAGGGCATCAAGAAGGGCATTCTGGAACTGGCGGACATGATCGCCGTCAACAAGGCCGATGGAGACAACAAGCTCCGGGCCCAGTCGGCGGTGCAGGACTACCAGGCCGCCCTTCACATCATGAAGCCCGCGAGCCCCACATGGTCTCCACCGGTCATCGCCTGTAGCGGCCTGAAGCAGGACGGCCTTGAAGACATCTGGGGACAGATCAAGCGCCACCGGGAGCTTCTGTCCGCCACCGGAGAATTTGCCGAAAAGCGCCGGCGCCAGCAGACCCGCTGGATGTGGTCCATGCTGGAGGAACGGCTCTTCCGCACCTTGACCGATCACCCGGATGTGCGCCGGGACCTGCCCGCCATCGAGTCCCAGGTTGCCGAGGGATCCATGACCCCGACAAGGGCGGTCAGCCGGCTTTTGGGCATTTTCGGTGTCAACGCTCCTGACCTCACATGACCCGGGTTCACTGAAGGGAGCGCACCATGACAGATGCCGCGGCGCGAGACGAACCGGTGATCAAGCGGGACTATCCGGACCGGCCCATCGCTGCCGTGGGCGCGATCATCTGGAAGGGTACGGAGGTCTTGATGATCCGCAGGGCCAAGCCGCCCCGGGAGAATGAATGGAGCATTCCCGGCGGCGCCCAGCATCTGGGTGAACCCCTCGAAACGGCCCTCCACCGGGAAGCGATGGAGGAGACCGGCGTCACCATCGAGATCCTTGGACTGATCACTGCGGTGGACGGGATCTTCCGCGACGATCAGGGGCAGGTGCGCCACCATTACACCCTGATCGACTATTCCGCCCGCTGGCTGTCCGGGACGCCCAAGGCCGGGAGCGAGGAGAAAGAGGCAGCCTGGGTCTCTCCGGAACGGCTGACCGGGCTGAACCTCTGGACCCCGACACGGGAGGCCATTGCCAAATCCTGGGCGGTGCACGGATCAACCCTGCCATGACCGGAGCCGGCAATCCGCCCGCCCAGATCCATCAAAACCGAGAGAGGAAAAACCAATGACCCTGACCTTCTACGATTTCCCCGCCGCTCCCAGTCCCCGCCGTGCCCGGATCATCCTGGCCGAGAAGAACGTGCCCCATGAAGTGGTGGTTGTCGATCTGGCCAAGGCAGAACAGCTTTCGGACGAATACCGGGCCATCAATCCCACCTGCACGGTGCCCGCCCTGAAACTCGAGGACGGCACGGTGCTTACGGACAATGCGGGCATTGCCGCCTATCTGGAAGCGGCCTTTCCCCAACCGCCCCTTCTTGGCGTGAGTGCGGTGGAAAAGGGTCTGGTGGCGGACTGGAACGCCCGGGTGGAGCTCGAAGGTCTGATGGCGATTGCCGAAGCCCTGCGCAATGCCAATCCCCGCATGAAGGACCGGGCTCTGACCGGCCCGGTGAACTGGGCACAGATCCCGGACCTGGCCGAGCGCGGGCTCAAGCGGACGGAAATCTTCTTCGACACCCTGGAAGAACGCCTTGAAGGCCGGAATTTTGTCGCCATCGACAGCTTCTCCCTGGCAGACATCACGGCTCTGGTGGTCGTGGATTTCGCCCAGTTCATTCGTGTTCAGCCCAAGGACGAGCACATCAACATCGCCCGCTGGCGCGCCGCCATGAACGAGCGCCCCAGCTTCCAGGCGTAAGAAGACCAGGCACGGCCCGGGTTTCAGGTTACGCCGGATCCGGGCTGCATGTTATCGGAACAGTTGGGTGGTCAATGTCCGGTCCCGGACTGTTCCTGCACGGGGCAGGTCCGGCACCCGCTCCGGTGCGGGGCCATCCAGGATGGCCGTGCCCCGGGGGCCCAGCCATTCCGCCACCTGGGCACGGGTCTCGTCGGTCAGGGTCCGCCATAAATTCTGAAGCCGGGCAAGACGCCAGACCCGGTATCCGTTTACAGGGGTGGAGAACGACACCTCCCGATCCCGCCAGGACACCATCTTTTCCCCAAGGGCATAACTTGCGGCATTCACCTGGCAATAGGGCAGAAAGGCCGTGGAAACCTTCTCGGCAAATCCGCCTAGCCGGTCGGGAATGCCCTGTGGCTGGGCCGCCTGCTCGAACCGGGCCGGTGTGGTTGCCCACATTCTTGCTACCCATTCCACCGTAGCCGGAGCACGGGCGCGCATGATCCGCGACGGCGTGGGGTCGCTGAAGAAGTGGCGAAACAGGGAACCGAACAGGCCGAAATCCGCCCGGGTCGGACGCTCACCAAGCAGATAAGGCCGTGCGGTGAACACCCCTTCGCAGTCATCGAGCGTTTCAAGATAAAGCGCCTCGACGGCGGGGGCGGTTTCCTTGGTGATCCCGTCCTGGCGCATATAGACCCGCTTCTGCCGATCCCGGATGAAACTGGCCTTGAGGGCAAGGGGCAGCGGAACAGTGCGCAGCATGTCCTCGGCGATACGCTTGCCCATCAGCTTCATGTCATCGGAAAACGCCCACCGATAATATAGCGCCGGACGCCAGAGCCATTCATCCCCATAGTCTTCCATCAGATGACTGATAAACAAGGCTGCGGGATCCGCGGGGCTGATGGACGGCTCAGGCAGGGAGGCCTCGAAATGATCAATGATCCGTGGGGTGTCCGTCAGCCAGTCGCCGCTGGGCAACTCAAGCTGGGGCATCTGGGCCACGCCGGTCTGCCGGGCCATGGACCGCATGGAGGCCACGGTCATGGGCCGCAACTCGTAGGCAAGCCCCTTCGCCCGCAGATAGGCCTCGATCTTGCCGGTGAAGTAAGAAAGGTCCAGGCCGTGGACGATGATATGTCCGCTCATGACAATCCCTTATTCCCTGGGCGCCCCTTGTTCCCTGGTCGGCAACGCCCCTAGCCACCGATTGGCAGAGTTGACGTCCGCCTGACCAAAAATCCGATAGGCCAGCGCTGCCATGGAAGCCATTAAGGCGGTCTATCCTACAAGGAAAGAGCAGATCCGCGAAATGAGGGCGCCGCGCCCCCATGGTCCGTGACCCTGACCGGTTCGCCGAATGCCAAAAGCCCGCATGGCGGGCCGGGCTGGCGGGCCAGCGCAAGATCGAAACGGTCCTTTCATTGGATGTGGTGCAGGCTCGCCCTTGGGCGCAGGCCCTCGGGATGGGGGTGAGCAAGGTTGCAGCGCAGCATGGAATCGCGCGACACGTGGGAAAGAAAATTTCAACCTTCGGCCCGATTTAGCACTTTACGAAATGCGGGGTAGTTGGTATTAAAAGAAACATACGGTGAGATGTGCGAGCGCACAGAGCGCCTGTCAGCAAACACGCTTCGCTGAACATTTTCGTGGGCTCCACGGTTGTGTTCGGCCCCGAAGCCATGGATGCTTGAGCCATGACACAGATCGGACTCAGTCAGGCCCCGGAACAGGTTCTTGCACCTGTCTTCGTGATGGTCGGATCTTCCGGCGGCACCTCCGCCGCTTGCGGATCCGTGCACCTGCCAGCTCCCCTGCCGGTTCTCCCCGCGCTGCCGCTCCTGGCTGTAAGCGTACTTCTTCCGATTATTAGCCTCGTACTCCTCCTTAGGGACGGGGGCGGCACGCCATGAGGTGATCTGACAATCACCAGGCACCAGCCAGCCCCCGCTCCGGAGATCCGGACGCGGGGTTTTTTTATGCCTGCATCACCGAACGCGACACCAGAAACAACACCAAGAACAACAACAACGAACCAGACGATCTGAGCCGCACCAGGACAATCAGCGGCCGCCGAGAGAGGGACGATGACGAAAGATTTGACCAGCCGGGCCATCATTCAGGGCCCCGCGCGGGCGCCGGCCCGAGCCATGCTCCGCGCCACCGGGCTGGATGACGAAGCCATGGCCAAGCCGATTGTCGGCGTGGTGAACACCTGGACCACGGTCACCCCCTGCAACATGCATCTGGACGCCCTTGCACCGCCCATCCGGGACGGTATCCGGGCTGCGGGCGGCACACCGGTGGATTTCAACACCATCGTTGTGAGCGACGGCATTTCCATGGGCACGGAAGGGATGCGCGCGTCCCTCATGTCCCGGGAATGCGTGGCCGATTCCATTGAACTGGTGACCCGGGGCCACAGCCTGGACGGTCTGGTGATCATTGTCGGCTGCGACAAGACCATCCCGGCGGCGGCCATGGCCCTGGCGCGTCTGGATTGTCCCGGGGTGATCCTCTACGGCGGCTCCATCATGCCCGGGAACATCAATGGCAAGGACATCACCATCCAGGACGTGTTCGAAGCGGTGGGCGCCTGTGCCGCCGGGACGATCTCGGAGGATGAATTGGGGGAAGTGGAGCGCAAGGCCTGTCCCGGCGCCGGGGCCTGCGGCGGCCAGTTCACCGCCAACACCATGGCCATGGTCCTGACCCTGCTGGGCCTGTCTCCCGTGGGGGCCAATGACGTGCCCGCCGTTCATCCGGACAAGACCGGTGAGGCCCGGCGCTGCGGCACCCTGGTGATGGACCTGATCCGGGCCGGAACCACTGCACGGACCTTCATTACGGAAACCTCCCTGCGCAATGCGGCACGCGGAGTAAGTGCTACCGCCGGCTCCACCAATGCGGTTCTGCACATGCTCGCCATTGCGCGGGAGGCGGACATTCCCCTGGCCATCGACGCATTCGACGATGCCTCCCGGCGCACCCCCGTGATCGCGGACCTGAAGCCGGGCGGGCGCTATATGGCGCCGGATCTGTACCGGGCCGGGGGCACGGCCCTGGTCGCCCAGCGGCTTCGAGACGCGGGCCTGATCGAGGACACACCGACCGTCACCGGAGCCAGCCTGTTCGAAGAGATCGCCCAGCACCAGGAACGCCCGGGCCAGGATGTGGTCCGCACCGTGGCCGATCCCCTCAAGCCCCGGGGCGGGTTCGGCGTGCTCTACGGCTCCATGGCCCCGGAAGGCTGTGTGGTGAAACTGGCCGGGCACGGACAACTGGCCTTTGAAGGCAAGGCCAGGGTTTTCGACGGCGAGGATGCCGCCTTCGCCGCTGTCCAGGCGGGCGAGATCGGGCCGGGCACGGTCGTGGTCATCCGCTATGAAGGCCCGAGAGGCGGTCCGGGCATGCGGGAAATGCTGGCCGTGACCGCGGCCCTGGTGGGCAAGGGCCTGTCCGACAGTGTCGCCTTGGTTACCGACGGGCGCTTTTCCGGCGCCACCCATGGCTTCATGGTCGGTCATGTCTCACCGGAAGCGGTGGACGGCGGGCCCATCGCCTTTGTCCGTGACGGCGACCCGATCACCATCGACGTGGAAAGCCAGCGCATTGATGTGGACGCGGATCTTGCGGCCCGCCGCAGCGGCTGGACCGCACCTGCGCCCCGCTACACCCACGGCGTTTTCGCGAAATATGCCGCCCTCGTTGGATCCGCCTCGGAAGGCGCGGTGACGAGCCGGCCCTCCCTCACTCCCAGAACATCAGCACCCACCGCGGCAGCGTCCGCACCGGCTCAAGAGGTTTCCCGATGACCGCCACCCCTGCTCCCTCCACCCTAAAGGTCCTCACGGATCTGGATGTCGATACGAGCGCCCTGAAGGATAAGACCATCGCCATCCTGGGCTATGGCAGCCAGGGGCGGGCCCATGCCCTGAACCTCCACGACTCGGGCCTGAACGTCATTGTCGGTGTGCGCCCCGGCGGCCCCAGCGAGGCGAAAGCCCGGGGCGACGGTCTGCGGACCGCCTCCCCCGCCGAGGCCGCCAAGGCCGGTGATCTGATCGCCTTTCTGGTGCCCGACATGGCCCAGGAAGAGCTGTACAAGGAGCATGTCCGGGATGGGGTCGAGCCCGGCAACACCCTGCTCTTCGCCCACGGCTTCACCATCTATTACGGCCGGATCACCCCGCCCGAGGGCGTGGATGTGGTACTGATCGCGCCGAAGGGTCCTGGCGATCTGGTGCGCCGGGAGTATGCCCGTGGCCGGGGCGTGCCGTGCCTGCGGGCGGTTCATCAGGATCCAACGGGTCAGGGCGCGGCCCGGGCGCTCGCCTATGCCCATGGGCTTGGGGGCACCCGCGCGGGCGTGATTGACACGACGTTTGCGGAAGAAACGGAAACGGATCTGTTCGGCGAACAGGCGGTTCTGTGCGGCGGCGTGACCGAGCTTGTCCAGAAGGGGTTCGAGACCCTGGTGGAGGCAGGCTACAAGCCCGAAGTCGCCTATTTCGAATGCATGCACGAGCTCAAGCTGATCGTGGATCTGCTCTATGAAGGCGGCATCTCCAAGATGCACGAATTCATCAGCCATACCGCAAAATACGGCGATCTGGTCAGCGGCCCCCGGGTCATCAACGACGAGACCAAGGACCGGATGCGGGACGTGCTCAAGGACATCCAGGACGGCAGTTTCGCCCGGGACTGGATCCTGGAGAACCAGGCTGGCATGGCCCGCTACAACCGGCTCCTGGATCAGGACAAGGCCCATCCCATCGAGACCATTGGCGCGGATCTGCGCGAACGCATGCCCTGGCTGAAGCCGGGGTCCAACACGGCGTGAACGAAAATGACCAGCCCTGCCATTGCCTCCCAGTGCGAACCCAGTAACCGGATCTCCGGCGCCCGTCTGCTTATTCAGGCCCTGGAAGATCAGGGGACCGATACAATTTTCGGCTACCCCGGCGGCGCGATCATGCCGGTCTATGATGCTCTCGTGGGCTCAAACCTGCGCCATATCCTGGCCCGCCATGAACAGGCCGCCGCTCTGTCTGCGGATGGCTATGCCCGGGTGAGCGGCAAGGTGGGTGTCTGCCTTGCCACCTCCGGGCCCGGCGCCACCAATCTCGTGACCGGGCTCGCCAACGCCTATCTGGACTCCGTGCCTGTGGTTGCGATCACAGGGCAGGTCGCCACCCCCTTGATGGGCACCGACGCCTTTCAGGAGGTGGACATTTTCGGCATCACCCTTCCCGTGGTGAAGCACAGCTTCATCATCCGGGATGCCGCCGACATTCCCCGCATTGTGGCCGAGGCCTTTGAAATCGCGGCAAGCGGTCGTCCGGGTCCGGTCCTGATCGATCTGCCCAAGGACATGGCCGTGGCCCTGGTTGGTCAGACCAGCCGGTACCAGCCGGTCATGCCGCCGGCTCGCGCACCGGAGCCCGACGCAATCGCCCGGGCCCGGACCATGATCGAGGAGGCCGAACGGCCCCTGCTTTATGTGGGTGGCGGTGTGGGGATCGCCGGGGCGGAAGAGGCCCTGCGCAATTTCGTGGCCCGGACGGATATTCCTGCGGTCGCCACCCTCAAGGGTCTCGGTGCCCTGCCCACGGATCATCCGCGATTTGCCGGTCTCCTGGGCATGCATGGTCTGCGCGGCGCCAACATGGCCGTGCAGGATTGTGATCTGCTGATTGTCTGCGGCGCCCGCTTCGACGACCGGGCCACGGGCAAGCTCGATACATTCGCCCCCCATGCCAAGGTCATCCATCTGGATGCGGACGGCGCGGAAATCGGCAAGCTGCGGCACGCCCATGTGGGTGTCACCGGTGATCTCGGCGAGGCCCTGGACGGTATGGCCGCCGCCCGGCCCCACGGCATTCACCTGGGCCGGTGGAATGAGCGCATCGATCAGTGGAAAGCGGAACATGCCTGGCGCTACGACGCCCCCGGCGAGGGGATCTACGCACCCCTGCTGCTGAAGCAATTGTCCGAGGCCGCCGGAGACAAGTTCATCGCCACCTGCGACGTGGGACAGCACCAGATGTGGGTCGCCCAGCACTGCCGCTTCGTGCGCCCCCAGGCCCATCTGACCAGCGGCGGCCTGGGCACGATGGGCTACGGCATTCCCGCCGGGATCGGTGCGAAGCTGGCCGAGCCCGATGCCTGCGTGGTCACGGTCACCGGCGACGGTTCCATCATGATGAACATCCAGGAACTCGCCACCCTCAAGCGCTACGGCATTCCCCTGAAGATCGTCCTTCTCGACAACTCCGCCCTGGGCATGGTCCGTCAGTGGCAGGAACTGTTCTTCGAGGAGAATTATTCCGAGGTCGACCTGTCCTGCAATCCGGATTTCCGGGTCGTGGCGGAAGCCTTCGGGCTTGAGGCCTCCACCATCACCCGGCGCGACGAGGTGCCCGGTGCAATTGACCGCCTGCTGAACGCCGAGACGGCCGTGATGATGCACGTCCGGATCAATCCCCGTGAAAACGTCTGGCCGCTGGTGCCGCCGGGCAAATCCAACGCTGACATGATGGAGCACTGACCATGAACAACACCCTGCGAATTACCATCGACCGGACCGAAGGTTTCCTGCAGCGCCTGATTGGCCTGATCGAACGCCGGGGCTATGCGGTCGAAGCGATCGCCATGCCCTCTGGCTCCACCGGTCCCGCCCAGGTCGAGATCCGGGTTGCCGCCCGGGACGCCAGCCGTCGGATCGAAGTGCTCACCGCGCAGATCATGCGCATCATCGGCGTCCATGCCGCCGCCGCCGACCCTGAAACCGTAGCAGTAGGACAGCAGCCATGAACACCACCGACAATGATCATGTATTGGTCTTCGACACGACCCTGCGCGACGGCGAGCAGTCGCCGGGGTATTCCCTGAACCCCCAGCAGAAACTGCAAATGGCCCGGGCCCTTGCGGATCTGAATGTGGACATCATCGAAGCGGGTTTTGCCGCCGCCTCCCCCGGCGACTTCGCTTCCGTCCAGCAGGTGGCCCGTGAAATTCAGGGGCCGGTGATCTGTTCTCTGGCGCGCGCAAGCGCAGGCGATATCGCCGCTGCCGGACAGGCGATCGAACCGGCGGCCCGGAAACGGATTCACGTTTTCCTTGCCACCAGCCCGGTGCACCGGGAATTCAAGCTGCGCATGAACCGGGAACAGGTCCTGGAAGCAGCCGTCAAGAGCATTCATGAGGCGCGTCAGTGGACCGATGATGTGGAGTTCTCCGCCGAGGACGCCATCCGCACCGAGCGCGACTTCCTCACGGAAGTGATCGCCGCCGTGGTCGAGGCCGGTGCCACCACTGTCAATATTCCGGACACGGTCGGCTACACCACTCCCACGGAAATCCGCGACCTCTTCACCCATCTGAGCACCCATGTGCCGAACATCCACCGGGTGATCCTGTCCACCCACTGCCACAACGATCTGGGCATGGCCGTGGCCAACAGCCTGGCGGCCCTGGAGGGCGGCGCCCGTCAGATCGAGTGCACCATCAACGGTATCGGTGAGCGTGCGGGCAACTGCTCCCTTGAAGAAGCGGTCATGGCCCTGAAGGTCCGGGAGAGTTACTTCCACTTCAAGACCGGCGTCGATACCACCAGGCTTTACAACGCAAGCAAACTGCTCTGCACCCTGACCGGCAATGCCATCGCCCGCAACAAGCCCGTGGTCGGACAGAATGCCTTCGCCCATGAGGCGGGCATCCACCAGCATGGGGTTCTGGCCAACAAGGAAACCTATGAAATCATGCGCCCGGCGGATGTGGGCATCCCTGACTCAAGCCTCGTGCTGGGCAAGCATTCCGGCAAACATGCCCTCAAGGCCCGGGCCGAAGCCCTTGGTTATCCCCTCGGAGACAATCAGCTCAAATCCGTTTTCGTTGCATTCAAGACCCTGGCGGACACCAAAAAGGAAGTGACCGACGCGGATCTGGAGGAGCTGATCTGCGGGACCGAGGAAACCGACACGCCCTTCTGGAGCGTGGCGGACATCCACGTCAATTCCGGCATGGGATCCGATGCCCAGTGTCACGCGGTAGTCAAAATGACCGGTACGGACGGCTCTGAACACCGGGAGGCGGCCATCTCCGCCCGTCCCGAAGAAGCGGTCTTCCACGCGATCTGCAATGCCACGGGCTACTCCATGATGCTCAACGCCCTGGCCCTCCAGTCCGACGGCTTGGGCGAGGCGTCACAATGCACGGCAAAGGCGGAGTTGGCCCATCGCGGCCGGATTATTGAGGTGTGCGGACAGGGCGGCAACATGCTTGAGGCCTGCGCCCAGGCCTTTGTGACCGCTGCCAACCAGATGGTCAGACGCGACCGCGTCGCAAGCGGACCATCGTCCTTTCAACAGGCCCCTGCCCGCTCAGAGGCCGTGATGGCCTGAACCCGTCCCAACGCCCCATGCCATCTCGCCGAGGCCGCGCCATTCCGGTGCGGCCCGGAAGGCGTGCATGCTGACAATGCCTGACTGAAGGCTTTTGACAAGGAACCAGACCGTGACCGCCCGTTCACTGTTCGACAAGATATGGGATGCCCATGTGGTGGCGCCGGAGGCACCGGATCATCCGGCAACGCTCTATATCGACCTTCACCTGATCCATGAAGTGACCTCTCCCCAGGCGTTCGATGTGCTCAGAAACCGGGGCATCAAGGCTCGCAGGCCCGAACGCACTGTGGCCACCATGGACCATTCCATCCCCACCCTGCCCCCCCGGGCCGATGGCACGAGGCCCTACGTCACCGAGGCCGCCGCCGCCCAGGTCTCGCAGCTTGAAAAGAACTGCGCCGATTTCGGTATCGAACTCCATGGCTGGGACAGTCCGAACCGGGGCATTGTTCATGTCATCGGACCGGAACTCGGACTGACCCGCCCGGGCATGACCATTGTTTGCGGCGACAGCCACACAAGCACCCACGGGGCTTTTGGTGCTCTGGCTTTCGGTATCGGGACGACGGAAGTGGGCCATGTGCTCGCGACCCAGTGCCTGCTCCAGCGCAAGCCGAAAACCATGGCCATCGAGGTGACCGGGGACCTGGCGCCCGGGGTCGGCGCAAAGGATGTGATCCTCGCGATCATTGCCGAGATCGGTGTCGATGGCGGCACCGGTCACGTGATCGAGTATCAGGGCAGTGCCATCCGGGTACTGACCATGGAAGGCCGGATGACCCTGTGCAACATGTCCATCGAGGCGGGGGCCCGGGCCGGTATGGTGGCCCCGGACGAAACCACCTTCGACTGGCTCAAGGGCCGCAGCCGGGCACCCCAGGGCGCGGACTGGGACAGGGCCGTGGAGGGCTGGCGACAGTTCACCAGTGATCCCGGTGCGTCCTTTGACAAGCGCGTCACCCTGGACGGTGCCAAGATCAAACCCATGGTCACCTTCGGCACCAATCCGGCCCAGGGCATCGGCATTGATGATGTCATCCCCGCACCCAAAAGCGCGGCGGACCGGAAGGCCTATGACTATATGCAGGTGGAGGCAGGCAAGCCCATGGCGGGCCAGCCGGTGAATGTGGTCTTTGTGGGAAGCTGCACCAATTCCCGGCTCTCGGACCTGGAGGAGGCCGCTCAAGTGCTCCGTGGCCGCAAGGTCAGCGAAGGGGTCCGCACCCTGATCGTTCCAGGATCCGAGCAGGTTCGCCTCGCGGCGGAGGCCAAGGGCCTGCATGAAGTGTTTCTCGCCGCCGGAGCCGAATGGCGCCAGCCAGGCTGCTCCATGTGCATCGCCATGAACGGCGACATGGTCGCCCCTGGAGAGCTTGCGGTCTCCACATCGAACCGCAACTTTGCCGGACGCCAGGGCAAGGGTGCCCGCACGGTGCTCGCCGGCCCCGCAACCGCCGCCGCCAGTGCCGTGGCCGGTGTCGTCACGGATCCCCGGCCCTATCTGACGGAGGCTGCCCATGTCGCATGATCTGCAAACGGAGCGAGTGACCGTTCTCTCATCCAGACCCGTCGTTCTGCCCTTCGAGAATATCGACACGGACCAGATCATCCCGGCACGGTTCCTGACCACCACGAGCCGCGAGGGACTGGGCGTCAATCTCTTCCACGATTGGCGCTATGAGGACTCCGACATCAACCGTCCCAAGCCGGACTTCGCCCTGAATGATCCGGTCATGGCCGGACGGTCCGTTCTGGTGGGCGGGCATAATTTCGGCTGTGGCTCTTCCCGGGAACATGCCCCCTGGGCTTTGACCGATTTCGGCTTCCGAGCCGTCCTCAGTACGGAAATCGCTGATATTTTCCGGAACAACGCCACCAAGAACGGCCTTGTGCCCGTGCAGATTTCCCAGGGGCTCTACAGCCATATCACCGCTCATCCGGATGCGGAGATTACGGTCAATCTGGAACACCAGACCGTACGGGTCCAGGACGGCCCTACGGAACGGTTCGAAATCGAGGCCTTTGCCCGCTATTGTCTGATGAACGGCCTGGACCAGATGGGCTATCTTCTCTCCCAGGCCGACACGATCACCGTATATGAAGGAGCGCGGGCATGACCACGGTCTCCGTTCTTTATCTTCCCGGCGACGGGATCGGGCCGGAAGTGGCCGGAGCCGGCCTCAAGGTCCTGAAATCCGTCTGCGCCGGTTTTGGGCATAGGGTCGAGGTGGAAGAAGGCTTGATCGGCGGTGCGGCCATCGATGCGGACGGCACGCCCCTGCCCGACGCCACGAAAGAGGCCGCCTCGCGCCATGGGGCCATCATGCTGGGGGCCGTGGGCGGCCCCAAATGGGACAGCGCGCCGGTGCGCCCGGAAGCAGGGCTTCTGGGCCTGCGCAAGGCGCTGGGCCTTTTCGCAAATCTGCGCCCGGTCAAACCCCATGCCCGGACCATTCCCGTCTCTCCCCTCAAGGAAGAACTGCTGAAGGGCGTCGATCTGATGGTTGTCCGGGAACTGACCGGAGGGCTTTATTTCGGGGACAAGTCCCGGGACGACAACCGCGCTTCGGATCTGTGCGTCTACACCCGGCCTGAGATCGAACGGGTGGTGCGCAAGGCCGCCGGATTGGCCAGGGCCCGCAATGGCAGGCTCACCTCCGTGGACAAGGCCAATGTGTTGGAAACCAGCCGCCTGTGGCGGGCGGTGACCAGTGAGGTGATGGCCGAGGAGTTTCCGGATGTGGAGTTGGAGCATGTGCTGGTGGACGCCGCCGCCATGCATCTCCTGAGCCGCCCCGCCAGCTTCGACGTGATCGTGACCGAGAACATGTTCGGGGACATTCTCACCGACGAAGCCTCGATGCTCGCAGGTTCCATGGGGCTCCTTCCCTCCGCAAGTCTGGGTACGGACGGTCCCGGCCTCTACGAACCCATTCACGGCTCAGCGCCGGACATTGCGGGCCAGGGCGTCGCCAATCCAGCGGCCATGATCCTCAGTGTGGCGATGATGCTTGAACTGAGTTTCGGTCTGGGGAAAGAGGCGGACGTGGTGCGCGCGGCCGTGGATGCCAGCCTGGACGACGGGAACGTCACCCGGGATCTGGGCGGCACGGCAGGGACGGATGATGTCACGAGGGTTGTAATCGACCGGATCGAGGCGCAGGCGAAAGCGGCATCCGCCGCCTGATTGGTTTCGTCTTTTCAAACAGTCCGGGTCCCAGCTCAGCCAGGACCCGGGCTATGGAGCATTCAGGTGATCAGGTCCAGTCGAGTTTCGGCCTTTTCGCCTTCGACTTGGCAATGGTCGTCCGTTGGGGACGGGTCGGACGCACGGGCACGGCGCCACCGTCGGAAGCAGGACGCAGACCGAACGCGCGGCTGGCGCCCTCAGCCGTGGGCAGGGGTCGTGTTGCCCGGACAGGGCGGACCGGCAAATCCGTGTCGCCGGAGCGGACCGGTTGCGCGGCGCGCTCCAGGGGCAGAGGCTTAGGCGCCGCGCTTACGGGCTTTGGGAGCGGCTTGTCCTCCGCGGGAGCGGCCGGAGCCTCAACGGTCACTTTGGTTTGACGTTCCACCCGGCGGGTGTTGCGCTGCTCCGCCTTGGGCGGGATCGCGGACCGGCTTGCCTCGACATCGTTCACCCGCACGAGCTTGTTGCGCTTCGTGTAGGGCTCGACGGGAGTGGCTTCCGCGCTCGCCTGAACCGGTGCATCGGCACGCACCACTTTCACCCGCTTGGTCTGACCGCCGGTGCTTTTCACCCGGGGCCTTGAGCCCATGCCGCCCAGCATGCCACCGGCGAGAGGATTGGCCGGTAAGCTGATCCGTTTGCGAGCCATGATTGTCCTCCTTCACAAGGAAACAGGCTTCCCGGAGCCGCCACACGCTTCAGATTTGCGCCTGAACAGACACTCACCAGGAAACCGCCGGCGTAAACAGACCGGCACTTACCCCGAATATAGCGTGTTTTGGCCCCGCTAACCATGATTATCTCTTGTAAAGAAGATGAGACAAATCCGGCTATTTGCAGACTTTTCCCTTCACGAAGCCATACACGACATCCTCGAATGCACAGTCATCCCCCCGAGTCAGGGGCTGACCATCCAGCCCGGGATTCGGAATCGGCCCCACCTTGCCGAAATCCGTGCAGCAATACCGGGGCAGGTCATCCATTTGCGCCGAGGACATGGGCACGGTGCTGGCCGGACGCTCCGCCGGCGGCCCCATGGGCACGAAGCGGATCGTTCGGCGCCACCGCAGGATGTTCCGCATGGTTTGATAGGGCACGAGATAACTGCCCCGAAGGTCTTCCGCCGCCCCGAAATGGGTGTACCGGTCCGCTCCATTATCGAGGAACGGGTATGGGTCATTGACCACCAGAACCCGCCCGCCCTGGCGGTAGCCGATAATCATCACGAAATGGGGCGCACCGGCCGTGCTGCCGTCGCCGGCCCCCTCCAAGCGCCGTTTTTCCAGCACCGCCACCAGGGGATGCCCGCCGTCGATCTCGTTCGTGACCTGACTGGGGGTCATGGGCACCCCCATCATCCGGGTGCGCAATCGGGGCTGGACCCGGGTGTCGAGCCGGGAGGCTTTCAGGGAATAAAGGGAAATCGCTTTGCGGAAGGTCTCCGCGGAGCCGTTCTCCGGATCGCATTCCGCTTGAAGACAATCCTCGGCACACCGTCTGGCCCACATGTCCGTCGCGGCGGAGGCGGCGATCTGACATTGGAAGGAACTGGTCATCGTGGTTTCAGCCAACCGGATTTTGTAGTGACGCATCACCATTTCCGCCACGGCGACCCAGGCCCAGTTTGCATCCTCCTGATCCAGGACCGGCACATTCAGCCGCGCCTGTGACCTTTCCTGGGCGAAGGCCGGGGTGGCCATTCCCGGGACCGGCGCGGTAAGCATGCCCAAGGCCAGCACCGTCCCTAAAACCGTCCAGGCGGCCAAGAGGTCGGCCCCGACTACCCCCGCTCTCTTCAGGGAAGAGCCGGTGCATCTGTTCTTAAGGAAAATCCGGTCAAACCCCATCGTCATGAACCATCCCCTCCTCTTTCAGCCCAGCAATGGCGCGGTTGGTGATGCGCCCGGACCCGTCTTCCCGTCCGTGTGCCCCTGCACAGCGCCGCTCCAGTCAATTGCCCTTCGCCTTGAGTGCTCCAGGATTGGGCACGGGGCGAAACCCCCGGGTCTCGGTCACGGTCTGGTATTCGCAGACGGGGCTTTGCGTAAAAATGCTGGACGGCTCACCGGCGCTGGGTGAGCCTCGTACTGGATACCCCGTGCGCTTCATGAGCGCAGACTTTGGGCAATGCAATAGTTGCGGCAGGAATGCAAGTCACAAGGCCAAAACGGGCCAGAACGGGCCAGAACGGCCAGCACGGGAAAGGCCACAGGCCCGGGAGCGGGTACCAGCGCTCCCTCGAGACGAAGGCTTAGACAGAAACGCACCAAGGGAGTGATGCGGCGATGACCTACACACCATTCAATCTGACTGGAAAAGTGGCTCTTGTGACCGGCGGCAACCGGGGTATTGGCTACGGCATGGCCGAAGCCCTGGCCCTGTCCGGCGCCTCGGTGGTCATTTGGGGTACCAACGCTGAGAAGAACCGGGAAGCGGGGGAAGCGCTGTCCGCCCATGGGGTGCCGGTCCTGGTGCAGCAGGTCAATGTGGCCGATGAAGCGGCGGTGGACGCGGCGGTTGCGGAAGCGGCCGAGCGCATGGGCCGGATCGATTCCGTGTTCGCCAATGCGGGGATCGGCCAGGCGGCAGGCCCGTTCCAGGAGATGAACACCGAGGTCTACCGCAAGGTGCTGAGCGTCAATCTGGACGGGGCCTTTTTCACCCTCCGGGCGGTCTCCAGGCACATGGTGGAGCGGGCCAAGGCGGGCGACCCTGGCGGTTCCCTGGTGGGTGTGGCCAGTCTCGCCGCCATCGAAGGGGCGGCCCGCAACCAGCACTACGCGGCCACCAAGGGCGCGCTGATTTCCATGATGAAAGGCTGCGCGGTGGAACTGGCCCGCTACGGTGTCCGCGCCAACGCCATCCTGCCCGGCTGGATCGCAACGGACATGACCTCAGCCGCCCAGGACAATGCGGCCTTCGCCGACAAGGTCATCCCCCGGGTGCCGTCCCGGCGGTGGGGCGAGCCAGCGGATTTCGGCGGCATCGCCGTCTACCTGACCTCCGATGCCTCCGCCTATCACTCCGGCGACACCCTGATCATCGATGGAGGCTACGCGATATTCTGAGCACGGACATGGGGCGGAAAGACCCCGTCGAGACCTGAAAGCTCGTCATGCCAAAAAACGAGCACGGATAAAGATGAGAGGGAGGCAGACATGACGATCCGCACACCAATTTGCGACATGCTGGGCATAGACGTACCCATTCTTCTGGCGGGCATGGGAGGGGTGTCCTACTCCGAGGTCACGGCAGCGGTTTCCGAGGCCGGTGGTTTCGGCTGCCTGGGCATGGCGAGCGCGGGGCCGGACGATATCCGCGCCCAGATGCGCCATGTCCGTGAGCTGACCAACAGGCCCTTCGGCGTGGACCTGCTCACCGCCGTGCCCGACTCCCTCCATGCCGCCTGCGACGCCATTATCGAGGAGGGCGCCACCTGTTTCGTGGCCGGGCTCGGCGTACCCACGCCGATCATGGGCCGGTTGAAAGAGGCCGGTGTCCTGGTGATGACCGTGTGCGGAACAGTCCGCCATGCGGTCAAGGCAGCGGAAGCGGGCTGTGACGCGGTGATTGCCCAGGGCACGGAAGCCGGCGGCCACACGGGCAAGATCGCGGGCATGGCCCTGATCCCCCAGGTGGTGGACGCGGTGGACATCCCCGTGATCGCCGCCGGGTCGATCATGGACGGTCGGGGATTGGCAGCGGCCCTGGCTTTCGGCGCCCAGGGTGTGTGGATGGGCACCCGTTTCATCGCCTCGGTCGAGGCCCATGCGGGACCCGTCTACAAACAGGCGATCGTGGATGCGGGCATTGAGGATACCCATGTCACCAGGGCCTATTCCGGCAAGACCATGCGGGTTCTGAACAATGATTACGTCCAGGAACAGGAAGCCACGCCCGGCGCCATCAAGGCCTTTCCAGAGCAGGCGGTGCTGTCAGTCCAGCGTGGCGTGATCGGCGGGATCGGCGGGGTGCTGGATCCTCTCGATCCCAGCAAGGACTGCCTGCCCATGGGCCAGGGTGCTGGCACCGTTCGGGAGGTCCTTCCGTGTGCGGAGATTATCCGGCGCACCATGGAAGAGGCCCAGGCCACCATCGACCGGATGGCCGCCCTGCGTTAGGCCTTTTTCGATTTGCGCGCCCAGACGAAGCTCACCAGGGGGAGGATCAGGCCGACCACCAGGAGCTGCACCTGGGACAGGCGGGCGAAAAGGCCGTCGATGGTATCCGAGGCAAGGGTTGCCGTTTCCATGGTGGCGGCGACCTGTTGGCGGCTGTCATAGGTCTTGCCCTCAAGGGCAAACTGGAAGGCCAGATCCACCGGCAATTCCGGCTCCCGGGTCCCTTCATCCGCAACGGAGCCAAGGGACCAGACCCATTCGGCGGTAAAGCCGTCCCCCACGGTCCGGGTCTCGAGCGCGTTCGGTGTGGGCTCCCAATGGGCCGGCAGGAACCGGGCTCCCACCGCATCCGGCGGCGTGAAAGCACCCGCCTCCACCAGGGCGATGGTGCGTTCGATGGCACCGGCGGCCTCCTGGGGCACCGTGGACCAGGTCACACCGGGCCAAGTGCTGGGCTGGCCTTCCCTCACGGCCGTGGCCAGATGGGTAAGGATGGCGCCAACCCGCTCAGGCCCCACATCCTGGACCGTTAGGCGCAGACTTGCGGACCGGCCCACAAAAGCGGTCATGGGACGCTGCTTGAATTGGGCGCCCCGGCAGATGGCAATGCCGATGGCCTCGCTCAGGATTTCCGCCGGCCCGCTCTGGGCGCGCAATGTCACATCCTTGTTGTAGACCGCTGTTTCGCCCGTGGACCAGGCATCCCGCTCCACCTGAACCGTCCGCCAATCCATGGCGAAAATCGTCAGGCTGGCCATGCCCACAAGCACAGGCACTACGATATGAAGCGGAAGACCCTGTCTTTGGCGTTTGCCCGTCCGGGTGTCGGCGCGCCGATCAGAGGCCCCATTGGACGCGGCGGTCATGGCCGCTGCCGACAACGACTTTGAGGATTTGGATGACTTGGTCCCTGATGCTGGGACATTGGACACCTGATCGGTCCCCTCGCCTTGGGCGTTTCCATTCCCGATTGCCGTCATGACCCCATCCTCGCCATAGGCTGCGCAGCGCACACACCCTAACAACATTGGCAACTGGGGATAGGTTTTCCATGCAAATTTCCCGGAACCAGCCCTAAAATTTAGGTGGAACAGCCGCAACCGGGTCTGGACCGGATTGGCCGCGCTTGCACAAGGAGTCCCGGGAAGACGCAAACGACAGGGAAGGAGCGCGAAAGGGATCCGTTCATGCCCCAATTTCGCCGCTTCAAGTCAGCCCATTGATCCGCAGTCCTATGGCCGGAGAGTCGGCCCATGCTGGACAATCGAACCCATCCCGGATGAAAAAGGCGGCCCATGCTTGCTCCCCGTACCCTCGCTTCCCTCTGTCTGGCGCTCCTCATTTTGGGCATGGGGATCGTGTTGCCAGGGGGCTCGTCCACCCCGGCGCGGGCCCAGGCTCTGAACAGCTTTGAGCAGCAACTGCTTGATTTATCGGCAGCCCTTGGCGCCCTGCATCACTTGCGGGGCCATTGCCGACGCAACGAGGCCACCGTTTGGCGGGAGGCGATGAAAGAACTCATCGACCGGGAGAAGCCATCCCGGCGCCAGGCCAGCGCCATGACACGCCACTTTAACGATGCCTATTACGCCGCCCAGGATCGTTTTCCGCGATGCACTGTCGACACGGAACGGGAAGCACGGCTAAAAGCGGTTAACGCAGCAGTCATTACCGAGTCGCTGATTGCGGAAATGAACTGACCACGCCGATCCCCCTTTTCTTCGATCCTTCGGAGTATTCAACCATGGTCAATGACGACATGCCGCCGGATCTGCCCGAGGACAAGCAGAAGGCCCTGGCCCTGGAACTGCTCCTCGATGCCTGGGACGACGCCCTGGAAAAGGGTGTCGCCGCGGAATTGCTGGCCTCGACGGCGATCTTTGCCGCCTTCACCGACATGGTGGACCAGTTCGGCATCGAGCCCGTCGCCCAAATGGCCGAAACCCTGCCTTCGCGCATCCGCGAGGGGGAATTCTCCTTCGACGATGAGGACGACGAAGAAGAGGACGGGGATGACGCCGACGATGAATATCACGGCGACGACGATGACGAAGACATCGACGAATACGACGACGAGGACGGCGACGAAGAGGACGACGACACGCCCCGATAAGAGGCTCGTTTGCCGGTCTCGGCCCGCCTGCCACGTCCAATTTGTCTCGACTAGAGCGGCGGGCGCAAAATCACGATCACCTTTAAACAGGGTTGCCGCCGCTCTCGTTTTTTCGCTCACGGCGCGAGGCGCCTCCGCGAGGGCGGCGCAGTGGCGCCGGACCGCAGTCGCGGCCTTGAGCATGATGCGGATTAAACGCCTCATGCTCTAATCGGCCCCAGCCAGCAAGCTCCGGCTAACCAATCCCCCGGTCAGCCAGCCGTGGTCAACCAGCCTAGGCTCACCAGCCCAGACTCACCAGCAAGGCCAGGACCCTGTCCAACCGCTGAGATCCGCATACGGACCGGATCTCAGCGGAATGGTTTGCAGACCGATGACTGGGTCTCAGCCCTGCCACGACTGAGGTGCCACGCACCCTAAGAGACAAGATGGCGGGAGAGACAAGTCGGCGGAAGCGGCAGGACGGCGGTGCCGCTTCCTTCCGAACGGAAACGGCTTCAGAGGGATGCCGCGATCAGCAGAGGTCCGCGTTCGCTCATGCCCCGCTGGAACGCCGCGTTGAAATCCTCCGTGGTCGACGCCCGCAAAGCCGGCACGCCCATGCCCTCCGCCAGACGCACCCAGTCCAGATCCGGCTGACCGATATTGAGCATGGACATGGCCTTGGGCCCCGGGTTCTCGGCGCCCACCCTTGCCAACTCGATATTGAGGATCGCATAGGTGCGGTTGTCGTAGATCACCGTGACCACATCGAGGTTCTCACGGGCCATGGTCCAAAGGGCCTGGACCGTGTACATGGCCGATCCGTCTCCGGCGAGGCAGATGACCTTTCGGTCCGGGCAGGCCACCGCCGCCCCCGTGGCCACGGGCAGACCCTGACCAATGGCCCCCCCGGTCGTGGTGAGCCAGTCATGAGCGGGAGCACCGAGGCTGTGGATGAAGGTATACATCCCTCCGGTCACCCCTTCATCGGCCACAATCGCCCCTTCGGGCATGAGGGCCGCAATGGTCTGCCCCACCGTATCCGGAGTGAGAGGACCGGGTCCCGGCAGGTCCGGGCGACCCAGTTGCTGGACCGCCTGGGGACGCGGGGCGGCACCCAGGGCATCGCACAGGCCAAGCAGAGCCGCGAGGGCATCTTCTTCCGGCATGGCCAGGGTTTCCGTGGGACAGCCATCGGGCACCAGAACACTGGGCTTGCCCGGATAGGCGAAAAACGCCACCGGCCGTGGGGTGCCCGCGAAAACCAGCAGATCATGCTCGGCAAACCGGTCCAGGGCCATTTCCCCGAAATATGGAACCGGCATGGCCAGCACCCGCCCGGCACCCCGCTCAAGGCGCTGATTGAAGGTCTCTGTGTAGAGGGTGGCGCCCACGCTTTCGGCGATCCGGCCCGCCGCATCCAGCGCATCCGCCCGGCTGGCGCGGCCGCCAACGATCATGGCCGGCGACCGGGCCTTGCGCAGGGCTTGGGCCACCTGGTCGATCCGCGTGCCGGGCACCTGGGAGACGCCGGGCACGGTCACGGGTTCGGCCTCGGCGCTGCCTTCGTCCCAGGCGCTGTCCGCCGGCACGGCCAGGGTTGCGATACGACCGGGATAAGCGAGTGAGGCGGCAACGGCCTCCGCCCCCAGGGCGGGCAGGATGGCAGCACTGGCTGCGGCCCGGTACCAGGCGGAGACCGGTCTGGCGATGCCCTCCAGGTCACTGGTCAAGGGCGCGTCCAGGTGCCGGTGATAGGTGGCATGGTCGCCCACAATGTTGACCATGGCGGACCGGGCCCGCCGGGCGTTGTGGAGATTGGCGATGCCATTGCCCATGCCCGGCCCAAGGTGGAGCAGAGTGCAGGCGGGCTTGTCGGTCATGCGGGCATAGCCGTCGGCGGCTCCTGTCACCACGCCTTCGAAAAGACCGAGGACGGCGCGCATGCCTTCCACCCGGTCGATGGCGGCCACCAGGTGCATTTCAGAGGTGCCGGGGTTGGTGAAGCACACCTCCACACCGCTGCGTACAAGAGTTCGAACTAAAGCTTCCGCGCCGTTCACTGGCCCTCTCCCTCAGTCTGAGTGTCGCTCATCCGGTCATGCGCGCTCCAAAACCTTGGACGGCGCACGGGTCCGGCTATCACAGCCAGCTTACGACCACATGGACGAGGGCCGCGACTCCGATCAGGCCAATCAGCAGGCCGGACCCCCGATTCAGGAGCTGGAGCTGGCGGAAACTGAACCTATCCTTGAACATGCCCATGACCCCGGCCAGCATCGCCCACCACAAGGACGAGCCCACGATCACGGAAACCGCCAGGATTGCCGCCGTGCCATAGGACAGATTTTCCGTGAACCCGCTGCCGAGCCAGGAGAACAGCGCCGCGAACAGAGCCATGAAGCCGCCCATGGTCGCCGGATTGGTCACGGTCAGCAGGAAAGTGGACACCACGGCGGAGACGAGCCCTCCCCCATAGCGCCGATCGGGCAGGCTGCTGTCCGGGGCATTGACGAAAGGCTGGGGGTTGGAAAAGTAGATCTGCCAGCCGATGCCCAGAAGCAGGATGCCGCCCAGGGTCTTGAGCAGCGGGAAGTACCCCTGGATGAGGGACGAGGCCGCCGTGAGCCCGAAGGCCACCACAATGGCGAACACCCCGTCGCCCAACGCGGCCCCGGTCCCCGACAGGAAGCCGTTCAGCCGGCCGAAAGCCAGGGTCCGCCTGATGCAGATCAGGTTCACCGGTCCCACCGGGGCGGCGACCATGACTCCGATCACCATCCCACCAAGTGCTAGAAGCAGAAGGTCCATGCCCGGGCTGCCTTTCAGCGATCCGTTAAACGCGCCATTCAGGCACCGACGCGCACGACAACCCGTCCACGAATCTGCCCGGAGAGTATCCTATCGCCCAGGGCGGGACACTCCTCAAGGGTGACGGTCTGCGTCATCGCTTCCAGAAGGGCCGGATCCAGATCCCGGTCAAGCCGCTGCCAGGCGGTCATGCGCCGGGCTTTCGGTGCATAGACGGAATCGATACCCAGCAGATTGACCCCTCGCAAAATGAAGGGCGCCACGCTGCCCGGCAGGTCCATGCCCCCGGCCAGTCCGCACGCCGCCACCGCGCCCCCATAGCGGGTCTGGGCAATGGCGTTGACCAGGACCGTCGAGCCGACCGCATCGACCACACCGGCCCACCGTTCCTTGCCCAAAGCCCGGGGTTTGCCCTCCAGTTCCGCCCGGGGGAGGATTTCGGCCGCACCGAGCTGGCGCAGATAGGCCCCTTCTTCTTCCGCCCGGCCCGTGGAGGCGATCACCTCATAGCCGAGCTTGGCCAGAATGGCGACGGCCACGCTGCCGACCCCGCCCGCCGCTCCGGTCACCAGCACCGGCCCCTTGTCCGGTGTGATGCCGTGATCCTCCAGCCCCAGAACGCAGAGCATGGACGTGTAGCCCGCCGTGCCGATGGCCATGGCCTGATGGGGGGTGAGCTCCGGCGGCAATGGCACAATCCACTCGCCTTTGAGGCGCGCAAGTTCACCGTAACCGCCCCAATGGGTCTCCCCCAGTCCCCAGCCATTGACCACCACCGGATCCCCCGGCGCGATGCCCGGATGGCTGGAGGTTTCCACGACCCCCGCCAGATCGATCCCCGGGATCATGGGCCAGTGACGCACCACGGGAGCACGGCCGGTCAGGGCAAGCCCGTCTTTGTAGTTCAAGGAGGAATAGTGCACCCGCACCGTGACATCACCGGGCATGAGGGTCTCAACCGGGACCTGGGTCACCGCCACGGACTGCTGCGCCCCAGAGGCATCACCGCCTTCGGGCTGGTCCGGTCTGGTGACGAGAAGAGCACGGAACTGGGTCGTCACTGGCGTCATCCTTGTTGTTTTCACTTTTGGCGCGAAGCGTTGAACGCGACCGCTTAATCGGCTTGCCTAGCATAGGCCGCCTAGCGGACCAACGCTGAAGCGCCACACCGGATCGGCGGCACCACCCGCCGCTGCGGGCGGACAGACCAGGCCGGGACAATCCAGACGCAGTTTCGTTAGCACTCACCGCCTCAGGCTGCCAGTAATATTTCAATTTTGCCCGCATTTACGCACAAATATTGCGAATTCCCATGGACAATAAGAACGGGCCGCCTCATGCTTTGAGAAAGGCAGCATGGTGACGCTTTTGTCCCACTTGCCATCCCACCCCTGGTGGGGCTGGCAGGGCTGAAACAAAATCCGCTGGAGCGGGTTGGAACGCCGTCACCATTGGCCCTCGATACAGACCTGCACGGGCAGGCCGGTATCACCGCATGCCATGACCTTCCGGGCGCTTTCCGGAGTGGTCCTGAGGCGGATGAGTTCAACAGAAATGGGTGACAGTGATGCGTATGATGAAGGAGCAGCTTGACGGCTATCGTCTGACCACGGCGGAAATTCTCTACCACCTGCCGGATTTCCCGGAGCTTCTGCAAAGCTATACCTGGCAGGACCTGGACATGGCTCCGCGTTTTCCGGTGCTCAAACGGTTCCTGGATTTCTGGGACCAGAACCTGGATGGCAAGGTCCATTCCGTGCGCGTGGCCTCAAAAAGCATCATTGGCGCCAGCGAGACAAGCCACGCAGACGCCCTCCTGACCTTGCACTGACGGACCGCCCGGAGACCACACAAAGCGGCTGAACGCGAACAGTCTGGCAGTGCTCCCGGCACCCGCCCCAATGGGTGGGTGCCAAGGGGCCCAATGGGCGAGTGCCAAAGGGAAGGTGGTCGGGCCACGGTGCGCAAGATGGGTCCAGGGTCAACCGCCGCCTTCCCGATAGCTGGGCATAGCGCTGGCTGGGCATGGCGGCGGATGACGGGTTTCACGGCCCTTCGGAACAGTCGGGCTGTCATTCAGCGTGGGCCCGACCCACCCTTGTACGGACACATTCCATCCTTACACAGATACATTACGGGCGAGGCGCATCCGCCGGGCGTTTGGGGGCCGGTGGGTCCTGGCGGACTCCGGCGGGCAGGGTTTCCTGGAAGGATACCGGCGCGCCCTTGGCGGCTTCCACGAGTTCCCCTTCCCACATGACCGTCTGCCCCCGGACAATGGTGCCCTTGGGCCAACCGGTGACGGTCTTGCCCGCATAGGGGGTCCAGCCGCATTTGCTGGCGATCCACTCATCGGTGATCGTGCGGCTTTCCTTCAGGTCCACCACGGTCAGATCCCCGTCATAACCCACCGCCATGCGCCCTTTGCGGTCGATGTTGAAGATGCGTTGGGGGCCATGGGCCGTCAGGTCCACGAACCGCTCCAGGCTCAGACGCCCGGCGGCCACATGGTCAAGCATCACCGGCACCAGGGTTTGCACACCGGGCATGCCTGACGGGGACTTGGGATAGGGATCGGCCTTTTCGTCCAGGGTATGGGGAGCGTGGTCGGAGCCCAGCACATCCACGATGCCCTGCTCCACCCCGTGCCAGACCCCGAGCCTGTGGCGCTCGTCCCGCACCGGCGGGTTCATCTGGGCCCTGGTGCCCAGATCCTTGTAGGCATCCGGCGCGCTCAAGGTCAGGTGCTGCGGGGTGGTCTCCACCGTGGCCACATCCTTGTAGTCGGCCAAAAGCAGCATTTCCTCGGCGGTGGAGATATGGAGCACATGGATGCGCGCGCCCGTTTCCCGGGCAAGCTGCACCAGCCGCGTTGTGCATTTGATGGCCGCTTCCGCATCCCGCCATTCGGGATGAGTTTCCACCTTCCCCAATTCCGCCACTTCCCGGCGCTCGCGCAGACGGAACTCGTCCTCGCTGTGGAACGCCGCCCGGCGCCGGATCAGGGAGAGAACCTTGCGCACCCCGTCATCATCCGGAAGCAGCAGGGTGCCCGTCGAGGAGCCCATGAACACCTTCACCCCGCAGCAGCCGGGCAGGCGTTCCATCTCCGGCAGCTCATCGGCGTTTTCCGCCGTGCCGCCGACAAAAAAGGCGAAATCACAATGCATCCGGCCCGTGGCCCGGGCGATCTTGTCCTCCAGGGCCTCCCGGGTGGTGGTCTCGGGCTTGGTGTTGGGCATTTCGAACACGGCCGTGACACCGCCCATGACTGCGGAAAGGCTGCCGGTTTGCAAATCCTCCTTGTGCTCCAGACCCGGTTCCCGGAAATGAACCTGGGTGTCGATGACACCGGGCAGAACGTGAAGACCCTTCACATCCTTGATGTCCTTGGCCGACGCGCCGTAGAGATCACCGATCGCCGCAATCCGCCCCGCCGTGATCCCCACATCACCGGAGCCGGTGCCGTCGTGATTGACCAGGGTGCCGTTTTTCAGGATCAGATCGAAGGTCTCGGGCATGGAAAGGGCCTCTTTTCAAAGCAAGGGAATGATTTGGATGGGCGGGCCGCCGGTAAGGGGGTATGCCTCCGGTAGACGGTGCCCATATGAAGGTGCAGTGACAACGTTCAGATGAGCAGGGTGATACGCCATGGATCAGACGGCGTCGAGGGACCAGATGCGGGTGAAACTGACTGACCGGGCCTTTTTGCGCCTTGAAGGGCCGGAGGCAAGGAGCTTTATCCAGGGCCTGATCAGCAATGACATCGACAAGGTGACGGAGGAGACGGCCATTTATGCCGCCCTGCTCACCCCCCAGGGCAAGTTCCTGTTCGATTTCCTGATCCTTCAGGACGCGGATGCCCTTTTGTTCGATTGTGAAGCCGCCCGGGCGGAGACCCTGCGCAAGCGCCTGACCATGTACAAGATGCGCGCTGCGGTGACGATCACGGATGTCACGGACAAATGGTCTGCCTACGCCCTTTTTCCGGCGGAAGCCCTCGAACCAGGCCGGGTGGAGCGGGACCAGGAGTGTCTGCGGTTGACGGACCCCAGACTGGCGGCCCTGGGACAACGTCTGCTGGTCCCCGAAGGACGCCCCCTGCCCTCCACCGCGGCCAGCGCCCCTGAGGGCAGCCTTGAGGATTACACCCGCCACTGCCTGACCCTCGGGGTGCCCGTGGGCGGCCGGGATATTCTGCCTGAGGTCTCCTTCCTGCTGGAAAGCAATGTGGAGGAACTCCACGGGGTGGATTTCCGCAAAGGCTGTTATGTGGGCCAGGAACTGACCGCCCGCACCAAACACCGTGGATCCGTGCGCAAGCGCATCCTGCCCCTGGATCTGGCAATTGGTGCCGGAGTGCCGGATCAGGGCACCCCGGTCCAGGCAGGGGGCAAGGATATCGGCACGGTGACCAGTGGTCTTGCTCTGGATGGGGAGCGGGTCCGGGTGCTGGCCCTGATCCGGGTGGACCGGCTCCGGGATGCCCAGGCGGCGGGCCAGGACTTGAGCATCGGCGGCCAGCCCGCCATCATCCACATTCCGGATTGGGTTGTTTTGCCGGAAACAGCGTAGTCAGATGACCGCATCATGGCGTGAGCGCGCCACCGGATCGGCAGCACGCGGGCCCTGGAACACCGAAACCAGGATCATCGGGTCCGCACGGGGTATCGGATCCGCGCAGGGCATGAAATCCAAACGGGGGAAGAGATCATGGACAAAGCTGAACGCAATCGTTTGCTGAGAACGTCGACAAGGATCCGCCGGTCCCGGAGTTTTCTGAAGTTCAGCTTCTTTTCGATTTTTCCCCTGGCGGTGCTGCTGCTGATCGCCGTGGCTCTGGTCCGGGCGAATTACGGGCAGGATCTGTCGCCACGGCTTCTGGGCTATGGCTACTTCGTGTCCCTGGGCCTGTCCTATGTGTTGATGGTCATCTGGGGCTGGACCAGCCACGCGGGCACCATTTCCCGGGAAGTCAAGCGCCGCAAGGCCCTGGCCGATGAGGGCTTCGTGTGCTGGATCCGCTATGATGTCTGGCAGCAGAATTATGATGCGGTCGACGTGCTCGATGTCACCGCCAATGGCTCCCACATCATCAATTCCGCCTGGGTGATCGAAAACACGCCCCAGGAAAACGCCTTCGCGTCCATGCGCCGGGATCCAGGCCGTAACGGTGGCGACGAGGATACCTTTACCCGCATTGATGATGAAGGACACACGGTTCCCAACCAATGGGTCCAGACCGGCGCCTTCTGGTGGGGACCGGAGGACACCCAGGATGTGACCGCCGCCCACAAGGCGGAGCGGGACAAGAACCGGTTGCGGTACTGACCGCCGGTCCCGCACGATGCCGGCAGGCCAGACCATCTCGCGCCCCTCCCCCTATCTGTTGAGGGCCATGCTTGCCGTCAGTGGTCTGACTGGCCTTGGCGCGTGCACCGCCATCGACCCCTGTGCAGGCCTGGTTGGGGGGATGCCCATGACCGAAACCACCCTTTATTTTGGTCTCCATGACCCCGGCGGCGTGCCGATTGCCGATGAAGCCTGGGAAGCATTCCGGACACGGGAGATTGCAACGCGGTTTCCCCAGGGCTTCACACTCGTGGAAGCCTCCGGGCACTGGCGCAATCGGGAAACCGGCCAGGATGGCCGGGAGCCTTCCCGCGTGCTGGTGCGCCTCCACGATGGTGCGGACAATAACGCGATTGATACGCTGATCGAGACGTACAAGGACCAGTTCAGCCAGCAATCGGTCCTGCGCACGGATGCGCCCGTTTGCGTCCGGTTCTGATCCGGATCCGGTAATCCGTGCACAGCTTTTTCCGAAGTCTCGCCCGCCCGAAACTCTCCACGAAATGCCCGGCGGTGGCAGGCAGCCCTTCATGCACGCATATTTTCCTGAGGCAGAGTAGTGAGGGCCTGCCACCCCATAAGGGCTCGCATTGCCGCCGGGACCCGCGCTGGTCTCCTATTCACACGGAATAAATGTTCTTGATTTGTTCATGCTGGCTATGATCTTCTCCGTGCCCTGCCCGCCTCCAACCCGCCAGGCCAGATGCGGCAAAGCCCCCCAATGGGCGCCAAACTCTGCACCCAAAAGTACTCTGCACCCAACAGTCCCCTGCTTGGGGAAAGGGGGCGGGAAGCATGGAGAACCGCAAGCACCCGGGCGGACACGAAGGACACCAGCCATGTACCATCCCCAACCCTGTCTTGATCATGTCTCCCTCGGCGTTGCCGACATCGCCCGGGCCCGTGCGTTTTATGAGCCGGTACTGGGAACCGTAGGCTTCCGTATTCTCCATGTTTTCACCCCGGCCATCGCATTCGGAGACACAAGCCCTGTATTCTGGATCACAAGGCCCTTTGACGATGTGGATCCCTGCCCGGGCATCGGCACCCATGTGAGTTTCCGCGCCCCGAGCCGGGCTGCGGTCTGTGCCTTTCACGCGGCGGGGCTTGCTGCCGGGGGATCCGATGCTGGACCGCCGGGATTACGCGGCGACATGGCGCCCACTTGTTTTGCCGCCTTCCTGTTCGATCCGGACGGAAACAAGATCGAGGCGGTCTGTTACGCACAAGGATGAGATCATGGCCGACACGAAACCCGCCACCGGAGACCGTTGCGGCTGGGTGGGCGCCGACCCGCTCTACATTGATTATCACGACACGGAATGGGGCGTGCCCGAGTGGGATGACCGGGCGCTCTTCGAAAAGCTGATCCTGGACGGGTTCCAGGCGGGTCTGTCCTGGATCACCATTCTGCGCAAACGCGAGGCGTTCCGGGCGGCCTTTGACGGCTTCGAGCCCGAGCGCATTGCCCGCTACGACGACAGGAAGGTCGCGGCCCTGCTTCAGGATGCGGGCATTGTGCGTCACCGGGGCAAGATCGAAGGCACCATCGGCAATGCCCGGGCCTGGCTTGCCATGATGGACGCGGGCGAAGGGTTCTCGGATTTCCTCTGGAGCTTTGTCGACGGCAAGCCCCTCCAGAACCAATGGCAGACCCTGGATCAGGTCCCCGCCCAGACGGACATGAGCAAGGCCCTCTCAAAGGCCCTGAAAGCCCGGGGATTTACCTTTTGCGGACCCACCATCGTCTATGCCTTCGCCCAGGCCGTGGGCATGGTGAACGACCATCTGACCACCTGCCCCCGCCACCGGGTCTGCCGGGACATGGCGTGATTTGCCGCCCCCCGGCGACGCCCTTATAACGGAACGGGCTCAGACCAATGAAAACAGCCCCAAAGAGAAAAGAGGAGGCACATTCGTGACCGGCATCCTGATCAGCGGCACCGGGCTTTTCACGCCCCCCAATGCCATCAGCAACGAAGAACTCGTCGCCTCCTTCAACGCCTATGTGGAAGCCTTCAACACCCGCAACGCCGATGCCATCGCAGCGGGCACCGTGGAGGCGCTCCAGCCCTCCAGCGCGGAATTCATCCTCAAGGCCTCAGGGATCAAAAGCCGCTATGTGATGGAAAAGGACAGCATCCTCGACATCGAGGTGATGTGCCCCCGCCTGCCGGAACGCTCCAATGACGAGCTGTCGATCCTCGCGCAGATGGCGGTCGATGCTGCCCGGGAAGCCATGGCCAATGCGGGCAAAAGGCCCGAGGATATCGACGCGGTTCTGTGCGCCTGCTCCAATCTTCAGCGTCCCTACCCTGCCGTGGCCATCGAGGTTCAACAGGCCCTGGGCATCACCGGCTTTGCCTTCGACCTGAACGTGGCCTGTTCTTCGGCAACCTTCGGCATACAGACGGCCGCGGACATGATCCGCAACGGCAACGCCCGGTCCGTGCTGGTGGTCAATCCGGAAATCTGTTCCGGTCACCTGAATTTCCGGGACAGGGACAGCCATTTCATTTTCGGGGACGCGGCCACGGCTATCCTTTTGGAGAACGAGCGGTTCCATAACGCCGGCCCGGCCTTCAAGATCATCGGCACACGGCTGGCCACTCAGTTCTCGAACAATATCCGGAACAATTTCGGCTTCCTCAACCGGGCGGCTCCGGAAGGGATCGGTCTGCCGGACAAGCTTTTCGTCCAGGAAGGACGCAGGGTGTTCCGGGAAGTGGTGCCCTGGGTGGCCGACCTGATTATCAATCACCTCACGGAACATGCCATCCAGCCGGAGATGCTGCGCCGGCTATGGCTCCACCAGGCCAATATCAACATGAACGAGCTGGTGGCCAAGCGGGTTCTGGGCCGGGAAGCCACGGCCGCCGATGCGCCGGTGATCCTGGACACCTACGCCAACACCAGTTCCGCCGGCTCGATCATCTGCTTTCATAAATACAGCAGCGATTTTGCCCCCGGAGACAAGGGCATCATCTGTTCCTTCGGCGCAGGCTATTCGGCGGGCAACGTGATCGTCACCCGCCTTTGACCGGCCCTCTCGGACCGCCAGTACCTCTGGGCCTCTGGCGGTCTGGGCCAAGGGCGAGGGCAAGGGGCAAGGTCAGTGGGCGAGCAGCACGGGGATGGGGGCACCCCGGAGAATCTGCCGGGTCGCACCGCCCACGAACATTTCCCGCAGCCGGCTGTGGCCGTAGCCGCCCATCACCAGCACGTCGGAGCCCATGCGCCGGGCTTCGTTGATCAGCACTTCGCCAATCGGTCGACCCTGGGGATGGACCACATGCTCAATGCTGGCCAGCCCATGATAGGCCAGATAGTCGGCCAGACGGTCGGTCAGGGACGTGTCCTTGGCGCCGCTGGTGACATTCAGAATATCGATGCGGGACGCCTGGCGCAGAAACGGCATGGCCGCGCGGACCGCATGGGCCGCCTCGGCGCTGCCGTCCCACCCCACGGTGGCGGCCTCACCCACGGTGGCAATCGGCTGTTCCGGCGCCAGGAAGATGGGCCGGCCCGCATTCATCAGGCATTCCTGGAGGGCATCACTGATCCCCATGCCTTCGTCCTGATCCGGCGAGAGGAACACCACAAGATCCGAAAGCAGCGCCCGGGCGGAGATCACTTCGCCAAAGGGGCCGGTATCCTCCCCATAGGCCATGGTGGCATGGCCGGGGCCGGTCACGGTGTCGACGATGGGAATGCCGGCCGCCTGGGACAGATTGGACACCGCTTCCCAGGACCGTTGGGCCGCGGCATCCGCCGCTTCCTTGGCCGCCACCAGAATGTCCTGGATCACCGGGCCCGCGACGCCTTCTCCCAGAAAGGGGAGCGTCTCGCTCGGATCGGGACGAACGAAAAAGGCCTCGATATGGGCCTGAAGGCGTAAGGCCACTACGGCCGCGGCCTGTAAAGCGGTGATGTCCCGCTTCATACCCGTCAGGGGCACAAGAATTTTGCGGATAGCCATGGCTGGTTCTCCTTAAGCCAGTGTCCGGGCAAAGCCCCAAGACGACAGCTCCCTAAATTGGCCCCGCCCTGAAGCAGCCCCGGATGAAATCCTTGAGGGTAACGGCGATGAGTATAGACGCCATTGACGGGCATAGACAGGGGGCAGCCCCAATCCCATCGGTCATGGCTCACGACCATAGATCCATGATCTTGGGCGCCCTTGAGGCAGATCAAATTGTGAGATTTTGAAAACCGGTCAGAACGGCCACCACCAGCGCCGGAGCGCCGGCGCCGGACGGGGCGGCTCAACAGGACCATTGCCGCGACCGGGTGCCAGGTCCTTGATCCGCCGGGCCACCAGATTGTAGATCGTCCCTTCCGGATAATGGCCCTCGTCGTTGGGCTCCCCGGCGGGGACACCGGTCAAAAGTTCAATGCCCTCTTCAATGGTCTGCACCGGGTAGATGTGGAACAGGCCCTGTTCCGCCGCACCGACAATATCCCGGCGCAACATCAAATTGCGGACATTCCCGGCGGGGATCATCACCCCCTGCTCGCCGGTCAGCCCCCGGGCCGCGCAGATGTCATAAAATCCTTCGATCTTCTCGTTGACCCCGCCGACCACCTGGACTTCACCGAACTGGTTGACCGAACCGGTCACCGCCAGGGTCTGGGTGATGGGGGTTTCGCTCAAGGCCGACAGAAGCGCATAAAGCTCCGTAGAGGACGCACTGTCCCCGTCGATGAGGCCGTAGCTCTGCTCGTGAACGATGGTGGCCGTGAACTGGATCGGCCTGTCTGTCGCGAACTGGGAAAGAAACCAGGCGGAGAGGATTTCCACGCCCTTGTTGTAGACCGAGCGCCCGAAGCCCACGGTGCGGTCAATGTTCAGCACACCATTCCCGCCGGGCCGTACCCGGGCGGTCACCCTTGAGGGCAGACCGAACTGGAAATTGGGCAGACTGCGGACCAGAAGGGAATTGATCTGCCCTGCCCGCTCCCCTTCCGTATCCACCAGCATCATTTCGCTGGTGATGGATTCCTGTGCCCGCTCCCGAAGCCGGTCCGCACGAGCGATCTGGGCACTGAGGGCCTCGTCCACATGCTCGGCGGTGATGATCTCCGCGCCGGTTTCTCGGGCGCAGTAATCCGCCTCGGACAACAACTCCACCAGGGGATCGGACAGGATGGACAGACGCCCGCCATCCCCCGCAAGCCGGGCGCTGCGTTCAATCACCCGGGCCACACCACTTGCGTCCACGGGCTTGAGCCCTTCCTCCCGCACCAGGGTGGCGACAAGCCGGGCAAACCGCAGATCGAGTTCATCGCTCCGGTCGATCCGGTCGGAAAAATCAACCTGCACCTTGAACAGCCGTGGGAAGTCCGGCTCCCGCCCCGCCAGCATGTAATAGAGATTGGGCGGGCCGAACAGCACCACCTTCACGTCCAGGGGAATGGGCTCGGGCTTCAGGGTGACCGTCTGGATCGCGGCGTAATGTTCCGTGGGCGATTCAATAATCGCTTCCATGTTGGTCAGCGCCCGCTTGAGCGCGTCCCAGGCCAGGGGTTCGCGCAACATGCGCAAGGCGTCGATCAGGAGGTAGCCCCCATTGGCCAGATGCAAAGCACCGGGCCGGATCAGGCCCGGATCGGTGACCAGAGCGCCCATCTGGGTGCGGTGCTCGACCCGCCCCACCAAATTGCCCAGGGTCGGATGGTCCAGGGTGACCACGGGCGCCCCGGTGGCGCCGGAGTGGTTGACGAAGAGATTGACCTCATACCGCTCCAGGCTTTTTTCCGGCTGGCCGGGCCGCGTCGACGGACTTTCCTCATCGGAATGATCGGCTTCCGGCGCAAACAGGCTCACATGCTCGACGATGTCATCGGCAAGGGCATCGAACCAGGCCAACACATCCTCGTCACCCTGGAACTCGTCCCGGAGATCGTTGATGGAATGGCCCACGGCGAAATTGGCGAATTCCTGGTTCAGGTGGCGCAGTTTTTCCACCCGCTCCGCTTCCCAGCGGGGGATGAGGCGGAACACCTCCTCCACCTGATCCTCGATCGAGTCGATCAGTCCGGTGATCCGGTCCCGCTCTTCTTCGGGAAGGGCGGCGAAATCCTCCGCCGGCATGACATCCCCATCCTTGATGGGAGCCACGTGGAGACCGTTCGGTGTACTGAGGAGGGCGATACCCTGGCTCTCCGCCTCCTGCTGGAGCGTGCCCAGGGCGTCCCGGTGCTTGCGCTCCAGGGCATCCTCTATGGCCTTGCGCCGGTGGAGATATTCATCACTCTGAAAAATGGCCGGAAGGGCATTGCTGAGATCGTCAATGACGCTTTTCACCCGGTCGCGCAGGTGGCGCCCTTCCCCGGTCTTCAGGCGCAGGGCCTGGGGCTCATTGGTGGAAGCGAAGTTGTTCACATAGACCCAGTCCGACGGCACCGGCTCTTCAGCGGCAATCTGGCCCAGGAGGCGGCGCACGGCCCGGTCATGGCCGGACCGGTTGGGGCCGAGGATGAAGAGGTTGTACCCCCGGTGGCTGATCCGGGTACCGAACCGGATCGCCTCGATTGCCCGTTCCTGGCCCATGAGACCGTTCACCGGGGTCAGATCCTCGGTGGTCTCGAAGGGAAGCGCCGAGGGATCGCACCGGCGCAACAGGGCGTCTGGGGACAAAGGAGAAACCGCCATACTTAAACCGCCTCGCTCTTCCGGACCCGATCAAACGGGGCCACAAAAGTAACGGCCAATGAAGCAATGGCACGTCCAAGGCCCCCCACACCGTCAGAGTATAGCACCCGCATCCGGGCCGTATACCCGCCCTTAAGCGTCAGACAGTCCCTGGGTAAAGGGAAATTGAACGGGGGATTTCCCGCCACGGGCCAGGAGGCCGGGTCACGCCGCAGGCGGACCCCGCACATACCCCCCGTCTTCCCCATCTTCCTACCTCAGGCGAGGAGAACCATAGGGGACCCATGGCGCCGGGTCCGGCTTCGCCTTGACCCGGCCTACGGCCTACTCACTCATAGATCGGCGGCAGGGGCGCTGGTGTTTTCGTAGATGAGCACTTCCCCGTGGGTCCAGCCGATGGACAGGATGTCCTGGTCTCCGTCATTATCGAGATCGGCGGTCTGGGTGCCGTCATGGTGCTCGTCGCCGGTCCACACGCCGACCGCCCGCCAGGTTCCGCCCTCGCCGTCGCGATTGGCGAAAATTGACAGGGTGAGACCATGGGCCGGCCCGGCGGGCACATGTTCACCGGCTACCACATCCATGTCCCCGTCTCCGTCCATGTCCGTCACATCCAGGCTCAACACCTGGCGGGGCATGGATGCGATGACATGTTCCGTCCACACCCCTTCCGGATTGCCGTCCGGCTGTTCGTACCAGGCCACGAGATTGTCCGGGTGAGCCTCATAGGCAATCACCGCGTCCAGGTCGCCGTCCCCGTCCATATCCGCAAGCCGGTTGCGGTCCGGCAGCCAGCCCGGGTCCTCGAACAGGGAGACCACGGTCCAGGTGCCGTCCCCATTGTTGCGCTGCCATTGGGAGCCTTGGAGAATGTCCGTGTCCCCATCACCATCGATATCACCGGTGGAGACTTCCTCGTCCTGGGAGGCGGTGGAGATCATTTCCAGGGTCCATGGGGTGGTGGCCGGCTCGGCGGGCACCGTGAGAAATTGCAGTCCGCCCACGCCGTTATGCCAGGACAGGACCACGGTCAACGGCCCACCCGGAGCGAAGCGGGCCGCCGTCGCGCCCTGGAGGAAATCGCCCTGGGCGGGGGGAATCACATCATGAAGGGTGAAGGTGCCCGTGCCGTCATTGCTGGCCCAGACCAGGGCGGCATTGGCATCCGCGCCCTTGCCGCCGGTGCCCAGAACATCCAGATCTCCGTCCCCGTCAAAATCCGCCACCAGCGCCATGTTGTTCAGGGGTTTGGGACCCTCAAGGCCGATGGCATTGCGGGTCCATGAACCGCCCAGGGTGCCGGGATTGCGGTACCACCAGGCGCCGGTAACAATGTCCGTCAGCCCGTCCCCGTCCAGATCGGCGGGCACGGCAAAGACCGCCCGCCAGGGCCGGTCACTGTCGATCGCATGGCGCGCCCAGGGGCCGACCAGGACCGGCGCGACATTCTCCGCATGCATATTGTTGAGCCACAGATCGATCCGGGGCGTGTCCCAGTTGAAGGGCTTGCCCAGAATGTCCAGGTCCCCGTCCCCGTCAAAATCTCCAAGGGCGCTTTCGTGGTGCCCCACACCTTTGGCGGGTTGGGTGGTCCTGAAGCCGCCGGTGCCGTCATTGATCAGCACCCAGGTGCGGGCATCGTCATTGCCGCCATTGAGGCGCATCTCGGCAGCAAAAATATCCAGATGGCCATCCCCGTTCAGATCCCCCAGATCCAGGCTGTGGCCCTGCTGCATGTTGAACCCGTCCAGAAGGGCCTTGGCAGTCCAGCCCCCGTCCTTCGGCGTCCCGTCATTCGTATAAAGAGCGACTGGGCCGACCCCGTCGCCGCTGTTGAAGATCACATCCGTGTCCCCGTCGCCGTCCACATCCCCCCCGGCAACCTGACCGCCCTGGCGCGCGACGTCGATCTCATGGACCGTATAGCCCTGGCCCTCCTCGAAGGAGATCCACCGCCCCCCGGCAATGATGTCAACGACACCGTCTCCGTCCACATCGGCCACGTCCATGCCTTCCCCCCAGATAGGCAGGGCGGTGGCAAAGGTCCACGGTCCCGCTGTCGGGTCTTCCGGGATCTCACCGATCAGCAGCCGGGACGCGGGATCGTTATGGTTGAACGTGTTCTGGTTCCATGTCGCGAACTCCGGTGTTCCGTCCCCGTCGAAATCACCAAAGGCCATGTCGTGGTGGACGTTGCCGCCGGTCTCCTTGATGATGTACTCCGACCATGGCTGTCCGGCTTTCAGGCCCTCAGCACCCGGATTGGCCCACCACCAGATCTTGTTGGAGCGGAAGTCGCCCCCCGCCACCACGTCAAGGTCCCCGTCCCGGTCCACATCATGGAGGGCGCCGCCCGCCTCGATTTCCCGCATCTCCCGGTGGATTGTCACTTTACGGAAGGCCGCATCACCCTCGTTCAGATAAGCCACGACAGCAGGGGCGTTGCGCCCGCCCAGAACGAAATCATCCAGACCGTCCCCGTCCAGATCACCCACCAGGGCCATGGTCGCCTCGGCATAGTCCGGCGCAGGCAATGCCCCGGTCTTGGAGGTGAGGTGAACCCAGGACCCATCGGTCACCTGCAACGGCGTCCGCGGCGCCATTTCGTCCTGTGTCTGCGGGGTTGGGGCCGGGGCAGGCTCCGGTTCGGCCAGGGCAACCCCTTCCAGGGAACCGGATCCGTCGGGCCCGGCCTGAAAATTACGCGCGACTTCTTCTTCTCCCAGGGCCCGCCCATAAAGAGCCACCAGATCCAGATCCCCAAGCCAGGGACGCGCGCCGGTTTTTTCGTTGGCCAGGATCAGGGGATAGGCCGGGTTCCAGTTGTCCAGCCTGCCGGGCATGGCTCCTTCCACCCGCAACACCCCGTTCACATAGAGTTTGGCTGCTCCATCCCCGATCACATAGGTGATGTGCTGAAGACCATCTCTTACAACACAGGCGGGACTGTCCAGGGACGGGCTGGTGCCGTTCAGATTGTTCTCTGTCGTCCGCAGGCGGACCTTCAGAGCTGTGCCATCCTGTCCCAACGTGACATTGCGATTGTAGGCATCCGCCGACAGGGAGATGATCCGCGCCGGCCCCGATTGATAAAGCCCTTCCGGGCGCACCCATGCCTCCAGGGTCAGGGCGTCTTGTCCGGAAAGAGCTTTGTTGAAGGCCCCCGCTGGCAGAGTGCTGCGGATGACCGTCGGGCTGGTCACCCGTAACTGACCATCGAGCCAGGTCACATGTCCCGGATCCGCAATGGTGAGGTCCATGGCGACCCCAGTTCCGGCCCCAGTTCCGACCTCAGCACCGAGTTCCGTTCCGGCCCGGTCATAGACCGTGGCGGGATCGGTGCCGGCGCTGAAATCGTAAAGGGCCACAAGCCCGTCGGTGACCCGCCCTTCGCCGTCCTCCTGCGCCAGAGCCCCTTGGGACGGCGCGGTCAGCAGGGCACAGGCGGCAGCGGCTGTGAGCAGGCGCCCTGAAAATCTGCGCCGCTGAGAAGATCCGCTGTTCAAATTCGTGGAACCGGTCGTGCAATCCTGAACCATCCTACTCCCTCGCCGTGCCGGTGCCGGACGCGCAAAGTTTTCCCAAAAACGGGGCTTCCTCCCATGCGCAACCGACGGATTTGGATTATGCCAAAGCTCTCGGTGAACGCTGTTAGCAGAGAGGGAAAGCAGAACCATGGCAGGCAAGCCATCAAAGCGCCATCCGGCCACCCCGCCCCCCCGGGCCTGGCAGCGCATGTTGAGCGGCCGCCGCCTGGACCTTCTCGACCCCTCACCCCTGGACATCGAGATCGAGGATATTGCCCAGGGTCTGGCGCGCCTGGCGCGGTGGAATGGTCAGACCGCCGGGCCATTCGCCTTTTCCGTGGCTCAGCATTCCGTTGTCGTCCTGGATCTGTGCGCCCTGCTGCGCCCGCGCCTGAGCCCGGCGGATGCCCTGTTCGCCCTCCTCCATGATGCACCGGAATATGTGATCGGCGACCTGATCAGCCCCTTCAAGGCCGCCGTCGGCCTAGATTACAAGACTTTCGAGCATCGCCTTCAGGTGGCGATCCATCTGCGCTTCGGCCTGCCCGCGGACCCGCCCGAGGCCACCACGGCGCTGGTGAAAAAAGCGGACAGGCTGTGTGCCTATTTCGAGGCAATCCATCTGGCGGGCTTCACGGAAGCGGAGGCGGAGAAATTCTTCGGCGCCCCCCATCCGGATGCGGCACCGGAAATCACGCCGATCCCTGCCGCCCAGGCCCAGACTGCGTTTCTGGACCGGTTCCAGTCCTGCCTTGAGGCCTTTGAAGGCGCGCGGACAGCCGCGAAGTAACCCTTCCACACAAGACCCGGTTCCCGTGGAAACCGAAGAGGTTCCTATTGAAACCGAAGAGTCGGGGCGGTTTGCCGCCTCTTCGAAACAGGGTACAACAACAAGACACGACCGATTGGGGCGTCAACCGGATCACACAAGGCTTTCTGCCTGTCGGCGCAGAGCTACATTCAGTGAATTCGGAGCCATGCCACCGTTTTCTCTACGGCGAGCAGGTTATGATTTACATCACCTCCCTGGACCATCTGGACAAGACCATCGCGGCGGTGCGCCCGGCGCGGCTGATCACTCTTCTGCCTGAGGACGAACCGGTCACCACGCCCGAGGGCATGGCGCCGGAGCGCCATCTCACCGTGGCAATCCACGACATCACCGAGGAAATCCCCGGTCTCGTGGCCCCGAACCAGACCCATGTGGCCGAACTGATCAGCTTCCTGGAGGACTGGCGGGCAGCGGTGGACGCGAAGCTCGAAGAGCCCAAACTGGTGGTCCACTGCCGGATGGGGATTTCCCGCTCCGGCGCGGCGGCCTTCATTGCCACCTGCATTCTGTGCGGTCCCGGCCGTGAGGAGGCCATCGCCAAGCGAATGCGCGAGCTTGGTCCCCATCTCCAGCCCAATGCCCTGATCGTGCAGATCGCCGATGAAATTCTGGGCCGGGACGGACGCATGGCCGATGCGATCGACGCCATGGGCCGGGGCACGGGCTATAATCTCAGCGAATGGGTGGAACTGGTCCCGCCGGGCGGATCCCACCCTGACATTCTGACCTGATCACGGCACGGAAGAACGATGGACACGGCCCTCCATACCGTTGTCATCGGGCTCAACGCGGTGGTGATCGCCGTGCCCGGTGACACGCCGGAAGTTCTGGTCGTGCGCCGTCCCTATGCGCCGTTGTTGAGTGGTGCCGCCGATGAGCACCGGTTCCAGGAGGAAAGCGGCGAGACCGAGAATTTCGGCCTGCCCTTCGGCCCCTTCGACCCGGCCCTCCACCGGACCCTGGAAATCGGCCTGCGCTCCTGGGTGGAAGAACATACCCAGCTCCGCGTGGACTATGTCGAACAGCTCTACACCTTCGGAGACCGGGGCCGTGTCTTGAGCACGAGCGGTCTGCCCCGGGTCATTTCCGTGGGCTATATCGCCCTCAGCCGCAGCGGTCAGACGGACGCCCATTCCGACGGCACCTGGGAGAGCTGGTACCGCTATTTCCCCTGGGAAGACTGGCGAGGCGGCGCGCCCGTGATCATCCGGGAGACCATCAAGCCCTTCCTCGAACGCTGGGCCGGGAAGGCCCAGGGCGACGCCCTGCGGGCCCGGCGCGCGGACCGGGTGCGTTTGTGTTTCGGTTTCGACGGGCTGGAATGGGATGAGGAAAAGGTCCTGGACCGGTACGAATTGCTCTATGAAGCGGGCCTGATCACCGAGGCCGTGCGCGACCGGGCGGAGCGCCACACCTCCCCCAGCGTGGTTCAGTCCCCGGGCATGATGCCTCCCCCGAACCTGCCCCCCCTGGAACAGGATGAGGAGCCGGTCAACACCCTCATGCTCGGGGATGCCATGCAGTTCGATCACCGGCGGATCCTGGCCACGGCCATGGGCCGGTTGCGGGGGAAACTCAAATACCGCCCCATCGTGTTTGAACTCATGCCGCCGGATTTTACATTGCTGGAATTGCAGCGCACCGTGGAAGCCATTGCCGGGATCTGCGTCCACAAGCAGAATTTCCGCCGCCTAGTGGAGCGCAGCGGTCTTGTGGAAGGCACAGGCAAATTCCTGCAAACCGGCGGACGCCCCGCCGAGCAGTTCCGGTTCCGTCGGGCCGTCCTGAGGGAGCGGGCCGCCACCGGCATTGGCCTGCCCCGATCCCGGGCGGAAAACATTGAATAATAACCGATTCTCAGTTCAGCCGGTTCAAAAGCCGGTGGATAACTCACCCAAAATGACCCCTCAGCCATTGACTTCCTAATGCTCAGAGTTAGCATTATGGGTCTCCTGCTCATCTGCAGGATCTTTTTTCAACCCTATATATGCTCACTTTGAGTATAAGGAGGGCCGAATGCTCGATATCGCTGAAACCAATCTGAGAGAAAACGAGGCGAGAGACATCGAAGCGAAAGCAGACCAGACGGTCCATGGGGCGGGACCCCATGAGTTTGGAGCGCCGGGAGTTGGCGCATCGGGAATTGAAGCGACGGGGACAGGCAGCGCCGCCGCGCCAGCCCCTCTCGCCTACACGGACGATGTCGCCCAACGGATGGCACCCCTCTATGAGCGCGTGGCCCACATCATGCCCGCGATCGAGTGGCCCGCCCACGCCCCGGTGATCGATGAAATTCTGGCCTGGAAAGAACGCCGGAACGCGGTGATCCTTGCCCACAACTACATGACGCCGGAAATCTACTACTGCGTGGCGGACTTCGTGGGCGACTCCCTGCAACTGGCCCGGCAGGCCGCCGAGACCGAAGCAGACGTGATCGTCCAGGCCGGCGTGCATTTCATGGCCGAGACCTCCAAGCTGATGAGCCCGGACAAGACCGTCCTCATTCCTGACATGCGCGCGGGCTGTTCCCTCGCGGCCTCCATCACCGGTGAAGATGTCCGGCGTCTGAAGGCCGATCACCCGGGCGTGCCCGTGGTGACTTATGTGAACACCTCGGCGGATGTAAAAGCCGAATCCGACGTCTGCTGCACGTCATCCAATGCGGTACAGATTGTCGAATCCCTCGGGGTGGACCGGGTCCTGCTGATCCCGGACGAATACCTCGCCCTCAATGTGGCCGCCCAGACCAGTGTCGAGGTTCTCACCTGGCAGGGCCGGTGTGAAGTCCACGAACGGTTCAGCGCCGAGGAAATCCGGTCCGTGCGGAACGCAACCCCGGGTGTCGTGGTTCTGGCCCACCCGGAATGCCCGCCCGAGGTCGTGGAAGAAGCCGACTTCTCCGGGTCAACCGCTGCCATGATCGGGTTCGTGAAATCGAAACGGCCGGAAAAGGTCATCATGGTGACGGAATGTTCCATGGGCGACAATGTGGCGGCTGAAGTGCCGGAGGTGGAGTTTGTCCGCCCCTGCAATCTGTGCCCCCACATGAAGCGGATCACCCTGGGCAATATCCTCCAGTCCCTGAAGACCATGACCACAGAAGTCACCGTGGATCCGTCCGTGGCCGAACGGGCCCGGAATGCAGTGGAACGGATGATCACCCTGTCCGCCAAGGCGAATGTTTCGACCACAGCCGCGGCCCGCTGAGGGCCGTGGGAACACGGACGTTATATGACAGATTTTCAGAACACTCCGGATGCCCCCGCCGCCCAGACTCTCACCGAGATTGACGGCGGTGCAGCGGTGGTTGTCGGCGCGGGTCTTGCTGGCCTGTTCACGGCCCTCACCCTCGTCCGGCACCATGACCGCCCGGTCACCTTGATCACCCTGGACCGGCCGGGCACGGAAGCCTCCAGTGCCTGGGCCCAGGGCGGTATCGCGGCAGCCATGGGCAGCGATGACATGCCTTTGCTCCATGCCCGGGACACGGTCAGCGCCGGTGCGGGCACCGTGGACCCGGCCATTGCCCGGCTCGTCGCGGAAGAAGCGCCCCGGCGCATCATGGACCTTGTGGACCTCGGCATTCCCTTCGACCGGTTCGCTGACGGATCTTTCTCCCTCGGGCGGGAAGCGGCCCACAGCCGGAACCGGATCGTCAAGGTTACCGGCGACCGGGCGGGGGCGGTCGTCACCAGCACCCTGGCCCGGGTGGCGGAGCAGATGGACGCGCTGCGGATCCTGCCCTACTGCGCCGTCCACGGGCTTGTGATGGAAAAGGGCGCCGCCGCCGGAGTGGAGGCAGTCCATGTCTCCGGGACACGCCTGCTCATCCGTGCACCCCATGTCGTACTCGCCACGGGCAGCGCCGGTGGGCTCTACGGCATCACGACAACGCCCCTGGGTCTCATGGGGACCGGCGTGGGTCTCGCCGCCCGGGCGGGTGCTACAATCGGTGATCCCGAATTTGTGCAGTTCCACCCCACGGGCATGGTCCTGAACCGGGATCCGGTGCCATTGGCAACGGAGGCCCTGCGCGGTGAAGGGGCCATTCTGGTGACCCAGACCGGCCACCGCTTCATGCCCGGCATCCATGACGATGCGGAACTGGCCCCCCGGGATGTGGTGGCCCGGGCCATCCATGCCCGTATCAGTGCAGGGGACAAGGTGTTTCTCGATTGCCGCGAGGCCATCGGCGCCCGGTTCCCGGATGCGTTTCCCACGGTCAATGCCCTGTGCCGGGAGGCTGGCATCGACCCGGTGCGCGAGCCCATTCCCGTGGCCCCCGCTGCCCACTACCACATGGGCGGCATCCTGACCGACGACCGGGGCCGAACGAGTATCCCGGGCCTTTGGGCCTGTGGTGAGGTGGCCTGCACCGGCCTTCATGGCGCAAATCGCCTGGCCAGCAATTCCCTGGCTGAAGCCATTGTTTTCGGCGGCAGGATCGGCGAGGCCATCGGTGCAGAGAGTGCCGCCTGTCCCGCCCTCGCGCCCCTGCCGGATCATTTGACCGGAAACGGATCCGCCAAGGGTGCACGCCCTGCCCTTCCCCTGTCCCGCAATCCCGCACTCTCGCGATTGCGCCAGATTATGAACCGGGATGTGGGCCTGATCCGGGACGGCGCGTCCCTCACCAGGGCAGCGGAGCAGATCGCGCGCCTTGCCGCGGCCCTGCCCGACAATCCGGGTGCCCACCGTCCCGGTGCGGCCCATCTGCTCCATGTTCAACTTGCCAATGCCGTGGCCTGCGCAAGCCTGATCGTGGCCGGGGCTGCTCAGCGCACGGAAAGCCGAGGCGGTCATTTCCGCAGCGACGCCCCCACCAGTGATCCCGCTTGGGCGAGGCGCACGGTGATCACCCTGGATCAGGCACGCGGGGTGATCCATGACCTCGCCGATGGCGGGGCGAGCGGCGGACTGCTTACTGCGCCTGCGAACCATGGAGGACGGCTCCGGTGAACGGCTCCGACAGCCCGTCCGTTCCGCCCCTGTCCACCGTGCTGATCGACCCGCTCCTCCAGCGGGCTTTTGAAGAGGACCTGGGCCGGGCCGGAGATGTCACGACGGATTTCACGGTTCCGGAGACGGCCCAGGCAACGGCGCGGGCCGTGGCCCGCCAGCCGGGGCGGATCGCCGGTGCCCGGATCGCCGCCAGGGCCTTCCACCATATCGACCTCGGCCTCGAGGTGACGGTCCACCAGGATGATGCAAGCGACTGCCCGGCCATGGGTGCCATTCTCACGGTGCGAGGGCGGGCCCGGTCGATCCTGACCGCCGAACGGGTCGCGCTCAATCTTCTGGGCCATCTCAGCGGCATTGCAAGCCAGACCAGGGCCTATGTGGAGAAAACACAGGGCACCAAGGCCAGGATCACCTGCACCCGGAAGACCCTGCCCGGTTTGCGCAGTGTGCAGAAGTTCGCCGTGCGCTGCGGTGGCGGGATCAACCACCGTTACGGTCTCGATGACGGCATTCTGATCAAGGACAATCACATCGTCGCTGCCGGCGGCATCACCGCCGCCGTGGACGCCGCCCGGCGCCATGCCGGTCACATGCTGCGGGTGGAAGTGGAAACGGACACCCTGGATCAGGTCGGCGAGGCGGTGCGGGCCGGGGCGGATATCGTGCTCCTGGACAATATGAGCCCGGATCAACTGCGCGAGGCCGTGGCCCTGGTGGCCGGGCGGGCGGTCACGGAAGCCTCCGGCGGTGTCACCCTGGAGCGCATCCCCGCCATTGCGGCGACGGGGGTGGATTACATCTCAAGCGGCGCGCTCACCCACAGTGTCCAGGTGCTGGATATCGGGCTCGATTTCGACCCATCGCCATCCTGACGACTTTAACTGACGCCACTCCCCTCAAGATCCGGGTCAGCCCCAGGAGGCCAGAAGCCGGCGGGCCACGTCCCGCCCGGTCTCGAAGGGGGACTGGTCGCGGGGCAGGGCAAGACTTTCAGCGGCCATGCGCTCGGCCCAGGCAAGCCCCTCCCGTCCGAACCGATCCCGGATGGTCTGGCGCAGATAGACCCTGGCCTGGGCCTCCCTTTGGCGGGCCCGACGCCCGTTCTGGTCAAGCCATGCCCCGTGACGGTCAATGGCCGCGACCACATCTTCCAGCCCCTGACCGGTCTGTACGGACGCGAGCACCGTTTCCACATCCCAGCCATCATCAGGCAGAGCCACGAGGCCGAGAGCGCCTTCCAGGTCAGACTTCGCCCGTTCCGCCACCTGCCCCATGTCCGCCTTGGTGATCACCGCCACATGGGGCACTTCGATGATGCCTGCCTTCATGAACTGGAGCGCATCCCCGGACGCGGGCTGGACGCAGAACAGCACCGTGTCCGCCAGATCCGCGATTTCCGTTTCCGACTGGCCCACGCCCACGGTCTCGACAATCACCCGGTCGAAAATACTGCGCATGATGACCATTGCGGCGAAGGTGATGTCCGCGAGGCCTCCAAGCCGGTCCCGGGCCGCCATGGACCGGATGAAAATGTCCGGATCCTCGGGGTCTGCCGTGATGCGGGTCCGGTCTCCCAGCAGGGCCCCGCCCGTGCGCCGGGATGAAGGGTCAACGGCCAGCACCGCGACCCGGAGGTTCCGGCTGCGCCACAGACCGATCAGGGCGTTGATCAAGCTGGACTTGCCCACACCGGGAGGCCCGGTGATGCCGGTCACATGCCCCTGGGGGGTCTCCCAGGCCGCATCCAGCAGGGCGACCATGGCCGGATCATCCTTGTGGGTCTCAATGGCGGCCAGGGCCCGGGCCACCACGGCCTTGCCTCCCGTGCGCAGATCTTCGAAGGCCGGGACGGCGGGCGGAACGCTCACGGATCGGGTCACTCGGCAGCCTCCTTGCTGGCCGCCGCATGGGCCGCGGACTGGGCTGCCGCCAGCCGCGCAATTGGCACCCGGAACGGAGAACAGGACACATAATCGAGCCCCACATCCTCGCAGAAGGCGATTGAGGCCGGGTCGCCGCCATGTTCACCACACAGACCAAGTTTGAGATCCGGGCGCGCGCTCCGCCCCCCCTCGCAGCCCATGCGCACAAGGGCGCCGACCCCATCCCGGTCGATGGACACGAAGGGATCCACCTCCAGGATTTTCTTGGACAAGTAATCGTTCATGAACCGGCCCGCGTCATCCCGGCTGATGCCGAAAGTGGTCTGGGTGAGGTCGTTGGTCCCGAAACTGAAGAATTCTGCGGTGCCCGCAATCTCATCCGCGCACAGGGCCGCCCGGGGCAGTTCGATCATGGTGCCCACAAGCCGGGGCACCGGTTCACCCCGTTCCGCCTCGACCGCATCGGCGACCGAATCGATCCGGTCCTTGATGAAATCCAGTTCCGCCTGGGTGGCCACGAGGGGCACCATGATTTCCGGCGTCACGCTGCGCCCGTCGGCCTTGGCCGCTTCCAGGGCGGCTTCCAGAATGGCGCGCACCTGCATGTCGTAGATTTCCGGATAGGAGACCCCGAGACGGCAGCCCCGGTGGCCCAGCATTGGGTTCACTTCCCGCAATTCCACCAGACGGGCATGGAGACGCTGCTCGGAAATGCCCATGGCCGTTGCAACGGCGGCCACATCCGCCGGATCGTGGGGGAGAAACTCGTGCAGGGGCGGGTCCAGAAGACGGATCGTGACCGGAAGTCCCGCCATGATCCGGAACAGTTCGATAAAATCCTGACGCTGAACTGGCAGGAGTTTGGCCAGGGCCGCGAACCGCCCCTCTTCGTCCTCCGACAAAATCATCTCCCGGACCCACTGGATCCGATTGGCGTCGAAGAACATATGCTCGGTCCGGCACAGGCCGATACCCTCGGCGCCGAAATCCCGGGCCGCCTGGGCATCTTCCGGCGTTTCCGCATTGGCCCGCACCCGCAGGCGGCGCATATTGTCCGCCCAGGTCATGATGGTGGCGAAATCGCCGGAGAGTTCCGGCTGGATCGTCTGCACCGCCCCTTTCATCACCTGACCGGTGGAACCGTCGATGGTGATCACATCCCCCTTGTGCAGGGTCACCGGCCCGATGGTGGCGGTCTGGGCCTGTTCATTGATGCGCAGGGCTCCGGCACCGGTCACACAGGCCCGGCCCATGCCCCGGGCGACCACGGCGGCGTGGCTGGTCATGCCGCCGCGGGCGGTGAGGATGCCCCGGGCCACATGCATGCCGTGAATATCTTCCGGACTTGTCTCATTGCGCAGGAGAATGGCCGGCGTGCCCGCTTCCGCCATGGCTTCCGCATCCTCAGCCGAGAACGCCACAGGGCCGCTCGCGGCCCCCGGCGAGGCAGGCAGCCCCGTGGTCAAAATGTCCCGGTCCGCCGCCGGATCAAGGCTCGGGTGGAGCAACTGGTTGAGGGAGGCGGGATCGATGCGCAACACCGCCTCGCGCTCACCGATCAAGCCCTCCTGGCACAGATCAACGGCGATGCGCAGGGCCGCCTTGGCGGTACGCTTGCCGGACCGGGTCTGGAGCATCCAAAGGGTGCCCTTTTCCACGGTGAACTCGATGTCCTGCATATCCCGGTAGTGGCGCTCCAGCCGGTTGTTGACTTCCACAAGCTGGCCGAACACGTCCGGCATGGTCTCCTCAAGGGACGGCAGATGGGAACCGCTTTCCTCCCGCTCCACCCTGGACAGGCTCTGGGGCGTGCGGATCCCCGCCACCACGTCTTCCCCCTGGGCGTTCAGGAGAAACTCTCCATAAAGACGGTTCTCGCCGGTGGACGGATTGCGGGTGAAGGCGACACCGGTGGCGCTGTCGTCCCCCATATTGCCGAACACCATGGCCTGGACATTGACCGCCGTGCCCCATTCCTGGGGGATGCCGTGAAGGGTGCGGTAGGTGATGGCCCTTGTATTCATCCAGGATCCGAATACGGCGCTGACGGCGCCCCAGAGCTGTTCTTCCGGGTCCTGGGGAAAGGGCTGGCCGATATAGCGTTCGACCAGATGCTTGTAGGATGTAACGAGGGCGGACAGATCCTCGGCGGTCAACTCCGTATCGAGAGAAACGCCCTTGTCCGCCTTCAGATCGTCGAGGACATCCTCGAAGGCATGGTGGTCGACGCCAAGCACCACGTCGCCATACATCTGGATGAAACGGCGGTAGCTGTCATAGGCAAAACGGGGATTGCCCGAAAGGGCGGCCAGTCCCGCCACGGTCTCGTCGTTCAGACCGAGATTGAGAACCGTATCCATCATGCCCGGCATGGAGGCACGGGCGCCCGAACGCACGGACACGAGCAGGGGCGCCTGGGCATCGCCGAACCGGCGGCCCACCTGCCCGCCCATGTCCGAAAGGGCGGTTTCGACCTGGGATTTCAGCCCATCCGGGTAGGTCCGGTCATTGGCGTAATAGGCGTTGCAGACCTCGGTGGTGATCGTGAACCCCGGGGGTACGGGAAGCCCCAGATTGGCCATTTCGGCGAGATTGGCCCCCTTCCCGCCCAGAAGGTTGCGCATTGCGGCGGAGCCTTCCGCCTGGCCCGCTCCAAAACGATAGACCCATTGGGTCATGGCCTCTCTCCGTAAGCTGAACGACCCGTATCCCCCTGAACCGGGTCCTGCCTGTCCACCGAAATGACCCTGTCTCTCCTACCCTTCTATTCTGGTAAAATCCGCAACAAACCCCAGATTGGCGCGAATCTGACTCAGCAACAAGAGGCGGTTGCGCCGGAGGGCCGGGTCATCGGCGTTCACGGTCACTGTTTCGAAAAAGGCATCCACCGGCCCCCGCAGCCGGGCAAGGGCGGCCATGGCGGCAGCGAAATCTTCCTCGTCCAGAGCGGTTCCAACCTCGGTTTCCGCCGCCAGCAGAGCCTTGTGGAGGGATTTTTCCGCCTCCTCGGCCAGAAGCGCCTCGTCCGCCTGGCCGCCATAGCTTTCGCCGTCTTTTTTCTCTTCGATCCGCAGGATGTTACCCGCCCGCTTGCCTCCGGCGAGCAGATTGGCCCCGTCTTCCGTATCGAGAAAACCTTTCAGGGCGTCAACCCGGGCAACAATCAAGGTGAGATCGTCCTGGTTTTCCAGGGCGAAGACCGCATCGATCAGGTCATGACGCACCCCCTGCTCCCGCAGGTGCACCTTCATCCGGTCGGCGAAAAATGCGAGCAGATCCTGTTCCAGGGTCTTGCTGCCGGCCTCGGCGCCTTTCTTGGCCTCCTCGTTCCCGGCGGCCCGATGACCGGCCAGGGCCTGGGCAAACCAGTCCGTGAGGTTGAGACGCAGATCATGTTCCAGAATGATCCGGATGACGCCCAGGGCCGCCCGGCGCAGGGCAAACGGATCCTTTGACCCGGTGGGCTTTTCCCCGATGAGCCAGAACCCGGTGAGGGTGTCGATCTTGTCCGCCAGGGAAACCGCCTGACCGATGGGTGTGGAGGGGCAGGCATCACCGGGCCCAAGGGGCGCATAATGGTCCCGCACGGCATCGGCGACAGTTTCCGGCACCCCGTCATGGAGCGCATAATACCGGCCCATGATGCCCTGAAGTTCCGGGAACTCGAACACCATGTCGGCGACCAGATCGCATTTGGCGAGACGGGCCGCCTGGCGGGCCAGATCTCCATCCGCCTTCAACGGCTCTGCCAGCCCGCCGGCCAGGGCTTCCACCCGCTTGACCTTGCCCGCAACCGTGCCGAGCTTTGCGTGGAAGACAATATCCTCCAGCCGGGGCAGACGGCTTTCCAGGCTCACTTTCCGATCCTGGTCCCAGAAAAAACGGGCATCCGAGAGCCGGGCCCGCAGGACCCGCTGGTTCCCCTCGATGATCCGCACACCGCCGTCACTGGCCGCCAGATTGGAAACGGTCACGAAGCGCGGCGCCAGCCGTCCGGTCTTCGGATCGTGGACGGAGAAATATTTCTGATGTCCGCGCATCACGCTGGTGAGCACTTCATCCGGCAGATCCAGGAACATGTCATCGAACCGGCCCATGAGCGCCACGGGCCATTCCACCAGCCCCTTCACTTCCTCCAGAAGGCCCGCATCCTCGACCAGTTCAAATCCGTCATCGGCGCACAGCTTCCGGGCATCGGTGTCGATACGCGCCTTCCGGTCGGCCCCGTCAAGCACCACGAACGCCTTTTCCAGATCCTTCCGGTAGCTCTCCAGTCCCTTCACGGGGAAAGGATCGGGAGCCATGAACCGGTGGCCGGTGGTCTCTCCGCCGCTCACAATCCCCTCAAGGTCCAGGGGCACCGGTATACCGCCAAGCAGGCAGACCACCCGGTGCAGGGGCCGCACCCAGCGCAACCGCCCTGTCCCCCACCGCATGGATTTGGGCCAGTGAAAGGCACTGATCGCTGAAGGGATAATCTCACCCAGAACCTCCGTGGTCGGACGGCCCTTGCGCTCTACGACGGCGAAATAGACCTCACCCTTGCCCGTATCGCGCTTTTCCACCTGATCCAGGGTCATGCCGACGGATTTCAGGAAGCCGTCAATGGCCTTTTCAGGGGCCCCGACCTTTGGCCCCTTGCGCTCCTCGCGCAGATCCGGTTGGGCTGCGGGCAGGTCGGAAATCGCGGCCACAAGGCGCCGGGGGGTGGCGTAGGTCTCGAGTTCCAGGGCGCCGTAGCCCGCGTCCTTGAGCAAATCCCCAAGACGCCGGGCCAGTTCCGCACGGGCGCCATCCTGCATCCGTGCAGGGATCTCTTCGGAAAACAGTTCCAGGAAAAATTCGGGCATGGCCCTCTCCTCACGATGCGGACGGGCTTAAGCCGAAGGGGCCTGGGCGGATGGGTGGTCCGCCTGCTTCCGGCCCTGGTCTTGTTCCGTTGCGCCGCCCAATCCCGCACCTGGAGTGCGCCCCTGGGGGCTTTCGAGCCATGCCCCGGCGCAGCCTTTCGCGAGGGCCCGCACCCGGCCGATATAGGCCTGGCGTTCGGTCACCGAGATCACGCCCCTTGCATCGAGCAGATTGAACAGATGGCTGGCCTTGATGCACTGCTCGTAGGCCGGCAGGGACAGGGCATTCTCCAGAAGGCGCGCACAGGCCGCTTCCGCCTCGCTGAACTGGCGGAACAGAACCTCCGTGTCCGCATGTTCAAAATTATAGGCTGAAAACTCCCGTTCCGACTGGTGGAACACATCCCCGTAGGTCACACCTGCACCGTTGAAATCCAGGTCATAACCATTGTCCACGCCCTGAACATACATGGCGAGGCGCTCCAGACCGTAGGTCAGTTCCCCAGATACCGGATCACAGTCGAAACCGCCCACCTGCTGAAAATAGGTGAACTGAGTAATTTCCATGCCGTCGCACCAGACCTCCCAGCCAAGCCCCCAGGCCCCCAGTGTCGGGCTTTCCCAGTCGTCTTCCACGAAGCGGATGTCATGGCAGGCGGAATCGATGCCGATGGCGGCGAGACTCTGGAGGTAGAGATCCTGAATGTCCGCGGGCGAAGGCTTCAAAATGACCTGGAACTGGTAGTGGAGCTGAAACCGGTTCGGGTTTTCCCCATACCGCCCGTCGGTGGGGCGGCGGCAGGGTTGCACATAGGTCGCCCGCCAGGGCTTGGGGCCCAAGGAGCGCAGGGTGGTTGCCGGATGGAAGGTCCCCGCGCCCATTTCCATGTCATAGGGCTGGAGGATCACACAGCCCTGCTGCGCCCAGAAGCGCTGCAATGTCAGGATCAGGCCCTGGAACGAGGTGTCCGGGCGTTGGCGGTCGGCAGAAGATGAGGCCATGGCAGGCAAGCCTACTGATAAAGTGTCATGGGGATACCGGCAAGAACCGGGCACAACCGGCCCGCCGACGAGCGGATGGACCCTAGCCATGGGCCCCTACAGGGTCAATTGCCGCTCAAGGGGCAGGTGCAGGCGGTCCGGAATGGAGGCTCATTATCGGGAGTGCAACAGGACTTCACCGCCGGGACTCAAAGGGGCAATCGGTGCGCCCGCAACTTGAGTCGAGGGTTTCCGGGCGAAACGTGCCGCAGACCCGGCAGGCGCGCATGTCTTCGACCGTGCCCGAGGCCTTGGCCCCACCGCCACGCACCTTTTCCTCCTCACGCTGCCGTCTGGCATCCAGGGAGCGGTAGAAGAGGATCACAGCGATCGCGATCGCGACCGGAAGCAACAGTTTCATCAACATGCCCAAATCCCGCTGACCACCGGCCCCATATTTTGTGCGCGTTCCCCGACAGGACAGACGCGCGCTTTTAAAGACCCAACCGGGCCCAGAGTGCCCGGGCCTCGAGAGTACTGATCCACTGCTCCGGATCAATCAGCCCGCCAGGGGCGATGGGTGCGCCGGCAACCTCGGTCCGCCCGGGACGCAGCCGGGCCATCATGGAGCGGCCAGGGGCGATCACCTTGGTTTTTACCTTGTCTCCGAACCGGTCCCGCAAGACCGACCGCAACTCCCCGAGACCATCGATCAGGCCCCGTTCCAGCGCAGGCTCTCCGGTCCAGAACAGGCCGGAGTAGATCTCGTCCGGGTCCGCATGGGCGAGCTTGTCGCCCCGGCGGGACTGCACCATGGCGATAAAGGCCCGGTGGATATCCTCAAGGCGCTCCTTAACCACGGCGACTTCCTCGGGATTTTCCGGCTTGAAAGGATCCAGGGTCGATTTGGATACACCTGCCGTGTAGACCCGCCGGTCAATCCCCAGCCGGTCGAGGGCTTTGTCGAACCCGAAACCGGGCCGGATCACGCCGATGGACCCGACAATGGAGAAAGGATCGGCGATGATCTCGTCGGCGGCGGTGGCGATCATATAGCCGCCGGAGGCCGCTGCATCCTCGACAAAGGCCAGGACTGGCTTTTCCTTTTCCTCCGCCAGAAACCGGATCCGCCGGTGGATCAAGGCGCTTTGGGTCGGCGATCCCCCCGGGGAATTGATAACCAAAGCCACCGCCGGTGCCTTCTTGATCCCGAACGCGGTCTCCAGGGCGCCCGCAACCCCGGCCAGGGACAGGGTCTGCTGCAGGCCGCCGCCGGAGGCGATGACACCGGACAAACGCACCACGGGAACCACGGGCGGGCCGGGTTTCACCAGAGAAGACAGGGGCTCGGACATGGATTTCATCATGGGTGAGAGATAAGCCCGCCAGCCCCTCTCCTCAAGGCGAATCGGCCCCCATTGCAAGACTGTCTCACTGGAGCGGGGAGCAGGCTGTCGGGCGCAGGCTCCCAGGCGCAGGATCCCTTACGCAGGCTGGCGGGTTTGGGCCGACGGGCGGGACAGGACATCCCAAAGACCGGCGCCCTCCCGGGCAATGGCTTCCAGCTCCGGTGTCGGCGTGCCGTCCGCCTCATGGAGCACGAGGCCGGGATGAAGGGTCAGCCCCCCCTGGATCTGCCGTCGCCCACGCACCAGGACCCGCTTGGCGCTTCGCCCTGCCATGGGCCAGAGGGGCACCACCGTCACGGCCCCCACCCGGCCCCAGAGCAGGCCCAGGATCCCGTCGAGTTTCTCGGCGCGGTGAATAAGGGAAAGCGTGCCCCGTGGTTTGAGACGGCGAATGGCCAGATCCACCCAGGTTGCGAAATCCGGCCCGTCCAAATCCCCCGCCAGCGCCCGGGCCCTGGCCGGATCCCTGGCCCGATTGCCCTCCTCCGGTGCCGCGTAGGGGGGATTGAAAAAGACCTGATCGAAGGTCTCCGCCAGGAGAGGCTGGGGCAGCGCCGCCACATCCCCCTCCACCGCTGTGATCCGCTCCTCCAGGCCATTGCGGATGACATTTTCTTGGGCGAGAGCCGCCATGTCCTGGTCGATTTCCACGCCCACGAACCGGGCGTCCCGGAGCCGCCAGGCAGCACACAAGGTCGCGGTCCCCACGCCCATGCCCGGCTCGAACAACCGCTCCCCCCGGCGCGCTTCCAGGCAGGAGGCCAGGATCACGGAATCGAGCCCTGCCCTGAAGCCCGTGCGCGGCTGGAGAATGTTCAGGTGTCCGCCCAGAAAAATATCGTCGGTCACGGTTTCCGCCGGTGCTCCAGTGGACGGTGCGCCAGTAGACGGTGCTCCAGTGGACGGGGCGCCAGTGGACGGCGCCAGGGGCGAGGCCTCATCCCGGTGCCCCGGTGCTTCCGGCGGTCGGTCAGTCGTCATCGGCATCTGTTCCGAACGCCGGTCCGTTGACGCGATCGTGTTCAGCCTCGGCGAGTATTCCCCGGGCCCTTCCTTCATCCTCGTCGGCCACGATCAGGCGCCGGGGCAAAATCCCCAGGGATCCCTCCAGAATGCTGGTATGAGTGTCGAGAATTTCCGAAGGGATGCCCGCGTCCCGCAACAGGGACTGGACAAAGGACAGAAAGACGATGTCATTCGTTTGCAGAAGATCTTTCATGTCTGGTTCCTGTAAACGGGACAGTTCCTGTAATCGGGCCAAGGCCACCCAATATGTGACACCCGGGACGGTGGCAGCACTGCCGAGCATGTTTCCGATCCAATGCGCGCCGGAGGTGCGGCACTTCATCTCTTTCGCTGGATGCCCCAGTATCGTATTCCCGAGACATAAGGAGTAGGCCCCCGTGTCAGCCGAAGGCAAGCCAATGGACGTCGGTGTCCCGATCCCGGAGACGGCCGGCCGCGAAACAGCGGCGGACGTCCCCCCTCACGGCGAGCCCGAGGACAACCCAGGGTCCGTATCAGCGACCAATGGCGCCAGCCTCAACGAGGCAGGTCATGGTGTGGGGAACGGAGCCAATGCGGTCCAGCGATTGACCAGCCTGGTGCAATCGGACATGGAACGGGTCAACGCCCTGATCCTCCAGCGCATGACATCCTCCGTACCGATGATCCCGGAACTGGCGGGCTATCTTGTGGCATCCGGCGGCAAACGCCTGCGGCCCATGCTGACCCTGGCCGCGGCACGGCTATGCGATTACACCGGCGATCATCATCTCCGGCTTGCGGCGGCGGTGGAGTTCATCCACACGGCAACCCTTCTCCACGATGATGTGGTGGATGAGAGCGGGTTGCGCCGGGGCCGCCCGACGGCCAACACCGTTTTCGGCAATCAAGCCAGCGTGCTCGTTGGGGATTTTCTCTTCAGCCGGTCTTTCCAACTTATGGTGGAGGCGGAAAACCTCCGGGTGCTCGACATCCTGTCCAACGCCTCGGCGGTGATCGCGGAGGGGGAAGTGATGCAGCTCGCGGCCACCCATGATGTGAACACCACGGAAGAGACCTATCTGGCGGTGATCGCGGCCAAGACCGCCGAACTGTTCGCTGCCGCCTCCCGGGTGGGCGCGGTCATTGCCGGGCGCACCGGACCCCAGGAAGAAGCCCTGGACAGCTTCGGGCGCAATCTCGGCATCGCATTCCAGCTTGTGGACGATGCCCTCGATTATTCCGGTCACGAAGAAAAGCTCGGCAAGGCGGTCGGTGACGATTTCCGCGATGGGAAAATCACCCTCCCCGTGGTTCTGGCCTATCGCCATGGCGATCCGGAGGAACGGGCCTTCTGGAAGCGGTGTCTGGAAGAAGACGGCGAAGCCGGCCCCGAAGACCTGACCCGGGCCATCGCCCTTATTGAGCAACACGGCACGATCGAGGCCACCATCGACCGGGCCAGAGATTACGGCGCTGCTGCGAAATCCGCCCTGTCAATCTTTCCCGACAATGCCCACCGTCAGGCCCTCCTGGACGTGGTGGAATTCTCCATCTCGCGGGCCCACTGACCAGGCGATCCGCCGGTCTTTCTCACGCCATGAAAATGGAATGCCAGGGCGTTGTTTTGCGGGGCGGCCGTCCCGTGGTCCTGCCGCCCCTCATTTTACCGGCATCGAATGATCTGTGTCGAATGATCCCCGGCTTGGCCCCCGGTACTGAAGAAGGCCTATTCCAGGATCGCGCCGGAGAAGGTGCCGAAGTCTTCCTGGGCGACCGACTCCGTATAGAGAACGTTTTTCCAGCCGTCAGCCCGCTTGGCATAGAGAGACGAGACAATGATGGAATTGTCCGTCCGGGTATTATCGCAGGTCTGGCTGAATATGGCGGCAAAGGTCAGCACCGCCGTGGTCGCGGTCACCGGGTGCAATTCCATGTCCCCGATGTCGTACTCGCGGCCCTCGCATCCCTCAGTGATATCCACGTCCAGGAAGCTCTGCTTGCCGGCAAAAACACCGGTGCCGTTGATCAGAACCGCAGGCTCGTCGATGAGGGTCTCGTAGGTTTTCTTGTCGCCGCTTTTCCAGGCCTCCCAGGCCTCCAGCTCGATGGAGCTCAGTTCCCGGAACAGTGCATCCTTGTCCGACTGGCTCATGGCGCCGTCATCCGCCTGGGCAAGGTTCGGGAGCGCCAGAGCGGGCAGAGCCAGCAATGCGGCGGCCAGGGTGATGGATTTGAACATGGACATGATTTTCCCCAATTCGCGTTCGGTGATCCGGGTGATGACCCATGGGGTTGATCCAATGGGCTCTCCCCGATGATGGATTGCGGTTTCCGGGTCCCTATCGAGGGGGCAGGGCGCTTGGGCTGCCCGCCCGCCTCACACCGGTCTCAGCCATGGGCTGAAACCGGACAAACTCAGGACCCGGAAGACGGTGCTCAGTAGCGCCGGGAGGTGTTGGCCTGCACTGCAATGGACGAGGACCGGTAGTCCACGGACTGGCACACCATGGACACTTCACTGATCCGGCGCGGCGCGCTGAACTGGGTGGTGTAGCGGCGGCCGGATTCCATATAGCCCCGGAACAGCGGGCGGGTCTGACCATTGCCGAAAACCACCGTGGCCCGGCTGCATTCCGCATCGCCCCGGGCGACGAGATCGACGGAGTCGAACAGCTGATTGTTGCGCACAAAGACGATCTGTTCGTTCAGGCCGCGCTGGTGGAAGTTGCTGGTGCCCAGACCGACAAGGGTGCTAGGCCGCTGATAACCGGCACGTCCGCGGCTGTAACGCCCATGATCCCAGGAACTGTACTGGTTATCACCGTAATAGCGGTTCTGGCCGGTGCCATAGTCGGCCTGGATGATCAGCCGTGACCGTCCGCCCACGGATGCACAATCGAACAGCACCCGGGAGACATTGCGGCGCTTGTTGAAGCGCACTTTCTTCGCCTCGCCCTCGCGGATCCGCCCGGAATGGACCACCCGCTGCTGGCCGTTGCGGAACTGAACCCGGATCTGACGGCATTCCACGCTGTTGTGCTTTGCACGAAAGCGGATCGCCTGGACCGGCTGGCTCAAGGCGGGGCTCGCCACATCACGCCCCATGCCCCGTTCGATGCGCACATCCCCGACGCGTTCCCAGTCCGCCCGGGCCCCATCGACAGGCAAGACAAATCCAAGCCCGAGCGCGAGGCTCAAAGCGGCGAACAATCCCCTGAAGGTCATTATAGGTCTCCAACACCCAAATCGTGAAATCAGCAGTACACACCGCACCTTTCGGCGAGTACACCATGCCAAATCACAATTGTGAAGCAAACGCAAGAAGCGATTGAGAAAAGACCGGGTGTCAGTCAATCATGGCCCAGAATTCGCCTGTACTATTAGTACGCGGAAAGTCTTCTTCCGGCACCGGCTTGCCCAGGAAAGCACAAAGGGGCCCCCACCCTTCCGCAACATCAAAGACAAGCAGCCGCTGCGGCGGGATCTCGGCCTTCACGGTCTCGATGTGACGCTGAAAGGCGGCGCGGGCTGCGGCCTCGTCATCAATGGCACTGGCGAATGTCCGCTCGGCCACAATCGTCCCGCCCATGGCCACCGTGGCCCGAATATGGGGATCGGGCACCTCGTCCACGGTCTTCACAAGCTGCATGATGGTGTTGGAAAAGCTCTGCCACCAGCTGTCAATGGGGCGGACACTCAGGATCACCGGCGCATCGGGATAAGCCTCGGCAAGCTCCCGCCAGAAGAAGGCGGACGGCCAGTCGCAACTGGCCCGGTACCCCTGAAACACCACCTCCCAATCCACCGGCTTGCCGTCAACCAGGGCCTGCCAGTGGGGCAGTTGCTCCGGGTGCGCCATCACCTCCCCCATGTGGTGGCACGGAGCAAACCCCAGCCGTTCCAGAGCAAGTTTGAGAGACGTTGTTCCCGTCCGCCCGAAACCGGCGCCAATCACTTCAAGGGCCATGACCGTTCATCCCTGCCTGTTGTTTGCTGTTTGTCGTGTCTGCCCTGGCATCACTCTCATGATCCGGACCCATGCTTGATGTCGGCAAGACCCCTCAGGCGGTCTTCGTGATCTGCGGCGCCCCGTTCAGGATCCGGCCCGCTTTCGCCCACCAGCCGGGCTGGGTCTGGGTGATCCCCTCCACCGCCGCCAGGGCCTCCGTTTGGGTGGGAAACAGCCCGAAGCAGGTTCCGCCGCTGCCGGACATCCGGGCCAGGGCACACCCGGACTGGCGCGCGATCAGGGCCAGCACGTCGGCGATATCCGGGGCCACCTTCAGGGCGGATGCTTCAAGATCATTGCGGGTGTGCGCCAGGGCCTTCACCAGATCACCGGTCTCCCGGAACGCTTCCGGCGCGACCCCCGGCCCGGGCTTGCCCGCGAGCCGCTCCGGGTCCAGGCCTTTGAACACCTTTCCCGTGGGGACCGGGGTGCCTGAATTCACCAGCACCGCCCAGATCTCCGGCAGTGCCGGGGCAGGTTCGATGGTCTCGCCAATCCCCGTGACAAAGGCCGGGCGGGATTCCAGGCAGACCGGAATGTCCGCCCCAAGGGACAGACCCATCTCGTGAAGGTCCTTCTCCGGAAGACTGATCGACCAGTGGTCCTTCAAAAGCCGGAGGGCAGCGGCCGCATCGGCCGAGCCGCCACCCAGACCCGCCGCCACCGGCAGATTCTTCTCCAGCCTGAGGACCCCGCCGGGCAGCGCAGCGGTTTTCGAACCGGAGCCGCCGACCCCATCCACTCTGGCGTGGCCGCTTCTGGCCATCAGGAGACGGCCCGCGCGGTGCACAAGATTGTCGCTCACGGGCTCATCGGCCAGGGTGTCCGCGAAGGGTCCGTCGATCACCACATCGAAAGCGCCACCGGGCACGATCGACAGCCGGTCGCCGACATCGACAAAGACGATCAGGCTTTCCAGTTCGTGATAGCCGTCACTCCGGCGGCTGATGACATGCAGAAACAGATTGACCTTGGCGGGCGCAAACAGGGACAGGCTCATAACCCATTCTCCGCGACCTGGGCGCCACGGCCATCCGAACCCGCCCCATCATCCTTGTCGCTGGAGGGCAGTCCATCGGGACCGTCCAGCAGCTTGATCTGCAACTGGGCCTCCAGGTCCTCTTCCGGATCCCGGTCCAGGGCGTGGTTCCATTGGAACCGGGCCTCGATCCGCCGTCCCGTGCGCCAATAGGCATCACCCAGATGATCGTTGATCACCGGGTCCGACGGTTCCAGGGAAACCGCACGCTCCAGATAGCCCACCGCGTCTTCATAACGGCCAAGCTGGTAAAGGCCCCAGCCAAGGCTGTCCACGATGAAGCCGTTGTCCGGTTCGATGCTCACGGCCCGGCGGATCATGGCCATGGCCTCTTCCAGGTTTTCCCCCCGGTCGATCCAGGAATATCCGAGATAGTTGAGCACGAACGGTTCGTCCGGATGGAGGTCCAGGGCCTTCTTCAAGGCCTTTTCCGCATCGCTCCATCGGCCCGAGCGCTCAAGGGCGATCCCGTAGTGGTAGAACAGGATCCACTGGCCCGGCGCCGGCTCGTCCCCCACCTGGGCGATGGCGCGACCATAATACTCCGCCGCCGCACTGAAATTCTCATTGGACTGAAACAGGTCGCCGATCGAGGCCATCACGTCCACATTCTGAGGCGCGATCTCGATCACTTCCTTGAGGATGTCGATGGCCTCCGCGGTGCGCTCGTCCCGGTTCAGGTTCTGGGCAATCCGGATCCGGGCATTGGCCCAAAGGGGCGAGGACCGGGGAACCTTGCCATAGGCCTCGGTCGCCAGCGCATGGCGCCCTGCACTATCGAGAATGTCCGCCAGCAGGGAATGGGCGATGGGAAAGTCGTCCCGCAGATGAAGGACCAGGTGGAGATAGACAATCGGCAGATCCAGGGCGCGCTCTTCCTCCCGCGCCAAAGCCCCCGCGAGACCGTAAATCGCCTCCGCCGCCCCGTCCTGGGCGGTTTCCGCCAGGAGCCGGGGGGCAACGCCGCCGGACTGGGCCCGGAAGAATGCCGCCGCGATGGAGGGATGCCCGCCGATTTCGTCCAGGAAAGCCCGGTAGAGAGCGGCCGCCCGGCGCCCCTCGCCTGCCCGTTCCAGGAACCCGCCATAGGCCTGGACCACCCGCAGGCTCGATCCGCCGGACAGATCCATCGCCATCTCATAATGGGCCCGGGCCTTCGCCCGCTGGCCCATCATGTCGTAGATCAAGGCGGCGTTGTAAGTGCGATAGAGGCTGAGACCGCTGCCCTGACCCAAACCGCTGAGCCGGGCAATGGCCAGATCCGTGCGCCCGTCCCCCGCATAGGACCAGGAGGCAATCAGCAGATTGACGAGATCCGTCAACGGACCGTCACCGGCCTTGTCCACATGGGTGCGGGCTTCCCGGTTTGCCCCGGCCTCAAGGGCATTGACCGCCAGGGTCAGCCGCGCCAGCCGGTCGTCAGGACGCACGCCGACAATCCGCCGCGCAAGGGACACGGCGCTGTCGATCCGTCCGCTGCTGAGATCCAGGAGAAACGCCCGCTCCAGAATGTCCCGGTCATGGGGGCGCTTGGTCAGGGCCCGGGCGTAATACTGGGCCGCCGCCACCGTATCCTGGCTGCGCCCGGCCTGGCGGGCCGCCAGATAGTTTCCGGACAACGTATCCGAGGACCCGAAGAGGCCGGCGGTGCCCGTGAGCCCGCCTTGCGGTGCGACGCTGGTGCAGGCCTGAAGCCCCAGGGCGAACAGGCCGACGGCGGCCACGATCATGGGCCGACCCGGGATCTGCGGACGACGGATGAATTGGTCGATTGCGCGCCGAAGCCGCGTCAGGCGCCAGGTCTGCGGGAAGCGTTTCACGCGGCCTCCAATGCACTCAGGAAAAGAGTGAGGCATGGACCTGAAACAAAGCCGGACGTCCATGCCGTGGGTCGGATCCGGCCCAGGGCGGCCCGGATGATCGGACCGGCCCTGTCACGGATGTACAGGAGCAGTGTCACATATTGGGATAGTTGGGACCACCGCCCCCCTCAGGCACCACCCAGTGAATGTTCTGACTTGGGTCCTTGATATCGCAGGTTTTGCAGTGAACGCAATTCTGGGAATTGATGACGAATTTCGGGTTCTTGCCCTCATTGTCGTAGACGAATTCGTAGACGGCAGCCGGGCAGTACCGCTGGGAGGGGCCTGCATACTCCGGCAGGTTCGTGCCGACGGGAATCTCCACGTTCTTCAGGGTCAGGTGCACCGGCTGATTTTCCTCGTGGTAGGTGTTGGACAAAAACACCGAGGACAGACGGTCGAAGGAGATGACCCCGTCGGGCTTGGGGTATTCGATGGGCTTGCTTTCGGAGGCCTTGCGCAGGGTGGCGTGGTCGGGCTTGCCATGGCCCAGGGTGCCGAAGAAGGAAAAACCGAACAGATAGTTCGTCCACATATCGAGACCGTAGAAGGGCATGCCCAGGGTCAGGCCCAGCTTCGACAGAAGCGGCTTGACGTTGCGCACAAGCTTCAGATCCTTGTAGACGTGGCTCTTCTTGTATTTCTCAGTATACGCCACCAGTTCGTCACTGGCCCGGCCTTCCTGGAGCGCCTCGAACACGGCCTCGGCGCCGAGCATTCCGGTCTTCATGGCGTTATGGCTGCCCTTGATCCGGGGCACGTTCACGAAGCCCGCCGAACAGCCGATCAGGGCTCCGCCCGGGAAGGTCAGTTTCGGCACCGACTGGAAGCCCCCCTCGGTGAGGGCCCGTCCGCCATAGGCGATCCGCTTGCCGCCCTCCAGATAGTGGCGGACTTTGGGGTGGGTCTTGAACCGCTGGAATTCCTCGAAGGGGGAGAGGTAGGGATTTTTGTAGTTCAGGTGCACCACGAACCCAATGGACACCTGGTTGTCCTCGATATGATACATCCAGGAGCCGCCACCGGTCTCGTCATCCAGGGGCCAGCCCAGGGTGTGCACCACCAGACCCGGCTTGTGCTTTGCCGGATCGATTTCCCAGACTTCCTTCACGCCCAGGCCGTATTTCTGGGGCTCACTGTCATTATCCAGGCCGAACTGTCGCTTCAGCCCTTTGGTGAGGGAGCCGTGGGCCCCTTCGGCGAACAGGGTGTATTTGGCGTGCAGCTCAATGCCCGGAGTGTAGCCGTCCTTGTGGCTGCCGTCGGCCGAGACACCGAAATCCCCTGTGGCCACGCCTTTGACCGAGCCGTCATCGTGGTAGACCACTTCCGAACAGGCAAAGCCCGGATAGATCTCCACGCCCATTTCCTCGGCCTGGGTGCCCAGCCAGCGGGTCACATTGGCCAGGGAGCCGGTGTAATTGCCGTGGTTGTGCATGAAGGGCGGGAACAGGAAATTGGGGAACTTGAACCCGCCTTTTTCCGTCAGCAGCAGGAACTGGTCCTCGGTCACGGGCACGGTGAGGGGACAGCCCTTATCCTTCCAGTCCGGGATCAGTTCGTTGAGGGCGATCGGGTCCATCACCACGCCGGAGAGAATGTGGGCGCCCACTTCCGAGCCCTTCTCCAGAACCGCCACGGAATAGTCCACGCCCGCTTCGGCGCAGAGCTTCTTGAGCTGGATCGCTGCTGACAGGCCCGCCGGACCCCCGCCAACGATCACAACATCATATTCCATCGCTTCGCGTTCCATTCCCGTCTCCCCGTACTGTCCAACCATCCTGCAGCCCAGCCAGACCCGCTCCAGATCCTCAAAGCCGAAACCAGCCCGCGTTTGGGGTCAATGTGCCCGATGGTCTCCCATTCTGACAAATTCTAAAGACCGGTCATGGTCCCAAAGATAGGGACCTTCGGCAGAACCAAGGGTCTCCCAGGCGTTGCCCTGGACGTTTGGGACGCACTCGACCAGCATCAGGCCTGCGCAGTCATAGCCGTCCAGGCCTGAAAGACCCTATAATAGAGCCTCGGGAGGAGATGTCTCTCTTGTGGCCGACGCCCTCCCGGCGGGCGGGTGTTCCAGGCCGGGACGGGTGCTCCGCCAGCAGCCTGCACACCATTCATGTGATGCTCCTCATCCACCCGTCACACCCCGGCCACCCGACAAACAAAAGCTCCGGCACACCGATCCATGACCACGCCTCCCCCATCCCAGCCCTCCGGCGCCAATCCCTCGGATCCATCCGGTCAGGACGAGGCGTTGCGGGCGCTTTTGGCCTGGTACCGGGCCATGGGCGTGGATGAAATCACCGGCCCGGACCCGGTCGGTCTGCGGCACCTGAGCGCACGCCCGCCCTCACCAACGGGAACGGGGCAAGAGGGAAAAGCCCAGCCCGGCAGCAAGGCCGCGCCCCTGCCCAAGGGGCGGGGGCTGATCGAGGAGGCCTCGCCCGACCTTGTGGGCACCGCCCGGGGGCTGGCCGCGTCCGCTCAATCCCTGGACGCCCTGCGCGCGGCCCTGGACGGCTTTGAGCAATGCCCCCTCAAGGCCCGGGCGCGCAATCTCGTGTTCGCCGACGGTGCGGCGGATGCGGATCTGATGATCGTCGGGGAGGCCCCCGGCCAGGAAGAGGACCGGATCGGGCTGCCCTTTGTGGGCCGTAGCGGCAAGCTTCTGGACCGGATGCTGGAGGCCATCGGGCGGGACCGGAGCACAACCCGGATTGCCAATATCCTGCCCTGGCGCCCGCCCCTGAACCGCAAGCCGGAATTGACCGAAATCCAGATGTGCCTGCCCTTTCTCGAGCGGCATATCGAATTGCTGGCCCCCAAAGCGGTGATGGCCTTGGGCGGAACGGCGGCCCAGCATCTGCTCGGCCGGGAAGATCCCATGGGACGCCTGCGCGGCCAGTGGCATGAGCGCACCTATGGCGCCCTCCAGGTGCCGGTGATCGCCACTTACCACCCGGCCTATCTGCTGCGCACGCCCATCGCCAAACGCATGGCCTGGGCAGACCTGCTGACCCTCAAGGCCCGACTGGAGGAAACGGCGGGTTAGAACGCCGTTGGCCTTGCACGCTCGCGCCAGGCTCACCCCTCAGCCAGCCCATCACTTTCGATCAATAAAGGGGGTAGAGCCGGCCGGAATCCTCGATGGTCACAAGCCGATCCCCATCCTGGTCGATCGCCTCGAAGGCCTTGGTGTAGTAGCCGTCCCACTCCACCGCGGAGATGAGCCCGTCCCGGTTGCCATCGAAACTCCGGAAAATCGAGCGGTCGAGCAGGCGCAGGGAGCCGCCCTTCTCCACGGTGTATTCTTCCCGATCCACAGTGCCGCTCGCGTCCGTGTCCATGCGCTGAAAGGCAGCCTGTTGGGTGGCCAGTACTTCTTCCAGGTGAACCTTGCCGTCACCATTGCCGTCCAGATCCACGGTGCGTTCCATAGCCGCCGCCCGGCTCAAACCGGGGGCCATGCCGAGTCCCGCACCGGCAACGAGGGTGACCGTGACTGCAAAAGCGACGGCCCGAATGCCGTTCTTGGATCCCATGACTGTCTCCAAAGGAAGCTGTGAAAATGTTTAGGACCTGCGATAGCACACTCCCTGTGCTCCGACCATGCCGCCCGCCTTTTCCACCCGCTCAGCCCCTCAAACGGTCCGCGACTTGCTGGCTAACGGGTCAGGGGGTAAGTATCGACAGGTCGCGTGCAGGGGCGTTAGGGGGTCGGGCCACCGCACCGATGGATCAGTACCAGTTTCGTTGAGCCTTTTTGGGGTGATCATGTCAGGTGTTTCTGGATACGCGCGGCCCCGGGCCGGGCGACTCCGTCTTTGGTGCGGCCCATCCCGGTCCTCCCAGTCCCCCTCCAAAGCGGGCGCTGGCGCCGCGCGGGCCGTCCGGGTTGCGCTGACCATGCTCGCCCTCTCGGGCCTCGTCCTCACCGGCATTGTCGGCGTGGTCTCCGCCGTGAGCCCGGCACCAGCCGCCGCCCAGGACAGCATCCAGAGCGCGCGCCTGGGATCCAACCCCCAGGACCTCGCGCTGCCCGAGGACTTCATCAAGGTCCTCAAGCGCGCGGATGTGACCCGGTATCAGCAGATTTTCCGCCTCCAGGAGAGCGGCAACTGGAACCGGGCCGACAAGCTGATCAACAAGATCAGCAACCCGGTGCTCATGGGCTATGTCCAGTTTCAACGGTACATGCACCCCACTGCCTACCGTTCCAGCTACGCCGAACTCGCCGAGTGGATGCAACGCTATGCGGACCATCCGGAAGCGGACCGCATCTACAACCTCGCCCAGCGCAAACGCCCGGACAGCGCCGCTTCCCCCCGCTCCGCCCACCGCAAGAAATGGCGCCACGCCCGCCGGGACCGCACGGCCTTTGAAGTCCACAATCCCGCCCGCTCCGCCAGCCAGCGGGACGCAGTGCGCGACATCGAGCGCCAGGTCAGTTCCTTCCTGCGCCGGGAACGGCCCAGCCAGTCCATCGCCTATATCGAGCGTCCGGACATCCGCGCCAAACTGACCTCCGTGGAATACAACCGCATTCGCAGCTGGATCGCCCGGTCCTATTACATGGAGCAGGTGGACGACAAAGCCCTGCTCCTGGCCAAGGAAGTGGCCAATGAGGCCCGGGACGCGGTGCCCATGGCCGACTGGACCGCAGGCCTTGCCGCTTGGCGTCAGGGGTATCACCGTCTGTCCGCCGACCATTTCGAGGCCGTGGCCAAGGCCCGTCACCTGGATGCGGATTCCCGCGCCGCCGGAGCCTACTGGGCCGCCCGGGCGTTCCTGGCAATCCGGGAACCAGAGCAGGTGGTCCCCATGCTGCGTCTGGCCTCGGATCATCCGGATACGTTTTATGGCCAGCTTGCCCGCCGCCAGCTCGGCAAGTCCGCCCTGCCCCGCCGCCGCGCACCGCTCCTGACACCATCCGCCTTCGAACAGTTGAAGGCGGACAAGGGCGTCTCCCGGGCCGTGGCCCTGACCCAGGTCGGCCGGATCGAGGATGCGACCCAGGAACTGGCCTGGGCCCATGGCCGTTTCGATGCCGAAAACGACTATGCCCTGCTGGGCCTCGCCCGGGCCCTGCGGCTGGCCCATGTGGAATGGAAGGTCGCCACCAACAGCAATGCCGAAGGCCTGGAAGCGGGCCTCTACCCGGTGCCGGTCTATGAACCGGACAGCGGCTGGCAGGTGGACCGTGCACTGATCTATGCCATGATGCGCCGGGAGAGCAAGTTCCAGGCCCATGCCCAAAGCCATGCGGGCGCCAGGGGCCTCATGCAGATCATGCCCGCCACGGCCCTTCATATCAGCGGCGACTCACGCTTCCGGGGCGCGGGCCGGGATGCGCTGTTCCAGCCGGGGCTCAATCTGGACCTCGCCCAGAACTACACGAATGCCCTGATGGGCCGGATGGATCCCGCCGGCAACCTGATGAAGTTCCTGTGCGCCTACAATGCCGGACCGGGCAACCTCAACCGCTGGCTCAGTTCCGTGAAGTATGACGGCGACCCGCTCCTGTTCGTGGAAAGCATTCCCGTACGGGAGACCCGGACCTATGTCGAGCATGTCCTGGCATCCTTCTGGATCTACCGTTCCGTGCTCGGACAGCCCACCCCCTCCCTGGATGCCCTGGCTGGCGGGGACTGGCCGGTCTACCGGTCCATCGATGCACCGTCCCAACGGTTTGCATCCAGATAAAGAAAGAGTTGGTGGCCCATGGCTGGGATCGACAAGGCTCTGGACTTCAACCCGATGCAGATTGCCATTCTGACCATCTCAGATACACGCAGTCTGGACACGGACAGCTCCGGCGACACACTGGTCTCCATGGTCCAGGAGGCGGGCCACCGGCTCGCCGACCGGGCGCTGGTGCCCGATGATATCGGCGCGATCCGCCACCAGATGAGTGCCTGGATCGCTGACCCGGGCGTGGATGTGGCCATTTCGACCGGGGGCACGGGGCTTACGGGCCGGGACGTGACCGTGGAGGCGGTCCGTCCCCTGTTCGATAAGGAAATCGACGGCTTCAGCGCCCTGTTCCACCAGATCAGCTTTACCACCGTGGGCACATCCACGATCCAGTCCCGGGCCTGTGCGGGCGTTGCGGGCGGCACCTATATTTTCGCTCTGCCAGGCTCCACCGGTGCGGTGAAGGACGCCTGGAGCGGGATCCTGTCCCACCAACTCGACAGCCGTCACCGCCCCTGCAATCTCGCCGAGATCCAGCCTCGCCTGCGCGAACACGAACGGGTGGCCTGATCCCTATCGGGCCTCCACGATCTCCTGCATGACGCCATCAACTGCGTATTGCGGGCCTGTGGTCCAGGCCGTTGTTCTGAAAAGCCAGAGCATGAGGCGTTTAGAGCATGAGGCGTTTAATCCGCATCATGCTCAAGGCCGCGACTGCGGTCCGGCGCCACTGCGCCGCCCTCGCGGAGGCGCCTTGCGCCGTGAGCGAAAAAACGAGAGCGGCGGCCACCCTGTTTGAAGGTGATCGTGATTTTGCGCCTGCCGCTCGAAATGACCGTTGCCGCCCGCGCTGCCCGGGTCAAGGTCAAGCCTTCTGCCGGGCTAACGTGCGGCTCTGCGCCAGCGGTCCCAATCAGCCCCCGTATCGATATCCGTCAGTTCATCAATCAATGCGGTGCTGGCCCGGCCCTTGAGACGGGCAAGGCTGCGGGACAGCGTATCCGGGCGCGACATGGGCACGCCGTCGAAGAGGCCGCGCCCGCAAATCCCCCCCGCAAGGACCGGCCTCGCCAGTCCCACAAGCCAGAACCCTCCGTCTTCGGCAGGTCCGAACACCGCGTCATGGCGGCCCAGCGCCGCGAAGGCTCGCGCGATATGCGCCCCGGTCAGGTCCGGACAATCCGTGCCGATGATGACCGACGGGCCCGGATCCACCGCGCGCAAGGCTCTTTCCATTCGGCCGCCCAGCCCACCGGCCCCCTGGGGAACGCAGTCAACGCCCGTCATCCAGGGGGCGAACATGGCGGGTACCCGAGTCACCATCGGGTCCGGCGCCACGGCCACCCGCACCCGCCAGCGAGGGTCCTGTCCAATGGCCCTCAGTGTGCGGACCGCAAGAAACCGGGCGATCCGGGCTGCTTCCACCGGGCCCAGATCCCGGGCCAGCCGGGTCTTGGCCCGCCCCATCAGGGGTGCTTTCAAAAAGACGGTCACTGTTGGGCGCATGGGATCTAGCCATAGAGCTTTGCAAGGGTTTTGGGGGGGACTTTCAACATGAACAAGGTCACCAGGGCCAGATTGCGGGCCGGCCGCAGCCAATAACCGTCCCTCTGGAACCGTTCCGCGCTGGTCACCGCCCGGGCTTTCAGGATGGCAAGGCGCCGTTTGCCGATCTTGCGCACCAGATCCACGTCTTCCATCAGCGGAATGGGCTCAAAGCCACCCAGGCTGTCGTAAAATGTCCTGGGCACCAGAAGCCCCTGGTCCCCATAGGGCAGCCCGAGGACCCGGCAGCGCCAGGACACCATGCGCTCCACCCGTCGGGCCTGGGGAGAGAAGTCATCGAGGGCAAAGGTGAAGGACGCGGCCATGGGCCGGCCCGTGCGCTCCACACTCTCAATGAACCGGCCCGCTTCATCCGCCCAACTCTCTTCCAGCACCGTGTCACCATGGAGAAAAAGGAGCCAGTCTCCGCGGGCCGCCTGTGCGCCCGTGTGAAGCTGAAGCCCGCGGCCCTTGGGTGCCTCGATGAACTGCGCTCCGGCCTCACCGGCAATGCGTCCCGTGGCGTCGGTGGAGCCCCCATCCACCACCACCACATCCCGCACGAGACCGCTCACCACCGCCGGCACGAGGGCCGTGAGGGTTTTGGCAAGGCTGCGTTCGGCATTGAGAACCGGGATCACGACGGTCACCGGGGCGGCCATGGCGTGTCTCCTGTGGTTGGCTTTGGTCCGGTCTTGGTTATCAAACCTGTTTGGGATTGTGCCATCACGGTAACAAGAACATCGCCTTGACGTGGATATTCTCTGTATGTTCTATTTATATTCTGCATATGATCAGGCAGTTTTTTGTGATCGTGACCAGAATGGCAAATGAAACTAACCAAAGTGAACGAAATAAGATCAGAAAGGGGGAATGGGCGCGCGTCGGGGTGGCCATGAGGAATGGCCTGCCGCGCGGCAGAGGAGCGGGAAGCAATGAAAGCGGCAGGTTCGAGACCGAACGCCGGGGGGCATTCGATGATGGCTGGGGAAGCCAGGACGCCGGAGACGGGTTGCCTGGGTCGGAATGCCGGGCGGATGCGATCCGAACGGAAATCCGGGAGGACAAGTCCCGCACAATCATTGCGACCAATCGGTCTCCGGATGTGCCCTTTGACCGGTCGATCAATCCCTATAGGGGCTGCGAGCATGGCTGCCCCTACTGCTTTGCGCGTCCGAGCCACGCTTTTCTGGGACATTCCCCGGGTCTCGAATTCGAAAGCATTCTTTATACCAAGAGGGACGCGGCAAGGCTCCTGGAAACTGCGCTCAGACGCAAAAATTATCGGCCCCAACCCATCGCTTTGGGCAGTAACACCGACCCCTATCAACCCATAGAGGAGACACTGCGCCTGACCCGGTCGATCCTTGAGGTGCTCCAGGCCTATGGGCATCCGGTCACCATTGTCACCAAATCGGCCCGGGTGGCCCGGGACGTGGACATTCTGGCCCCCATGGCCCGGGAGGGTCTGGCAAGAGTGGCGCTCTCCATCACGACCCTGGACAGGAAACTGGCCCGGACCATGGAACCCCGGGCCTCCACGCCCCAGCGGCGGCTGGAGGCAGTGGAAATCCTGAGTACAGCCGGAGTGCCCGTGCGGGTGATGGTGGCCCCGGTCATCCCGGCTCTGAACGACCACGAGATCGAGGCAATACTCGACCTCGCGGCACAAAGGGGTGCCCTCAGCGCAGATTATGTCCTGTTGCGCATGCCCCTGGAGATCAAGACCCTGTTCCGGGAATGGCTCGAACAGGCGGTGCCGGACCGGGCAGACCGGGTGATCGCCCTGATGCGGCAGATGCGCGGCGGCCGGGATTACGATCCGGAATGGCGCACCCGCATGACCGGCACCGGCCCCCTTGCTGCCCTGATCGCCGAACGGTTCAAGAAGGCCAAGGCCCGTCTCGGCCTGACAGGCGCCTTCGAGCCCGCCGATCTGACCCGGTTCAAGGTGCCCCCCAGACGCCTTTTCGGCGCCGGGCCGGAGGAGGAGCCCGCCGGTGCCCAACTCAGCCTGTTCTGAACAGCGATGGGAGAGCCCCGCCGCCGGCCCGATTGACACAACCCACCGGCGCAGCGGATTTTGCGCCCATGGCCATGTCCTCCACGCTTCATTTCACCCCCGGGGCCCATCCTCTTCTGGACCGGCTTGCAGCCGCGCCGCCCGCCGGACCCATTGCCGGTATCGACGAGGCGGGCCGCGGGCCCTGGGCCGGACCGGTGGTGGCCGCAGCCGTGATCCTCGATCCCGACGGCGTCCCCAATGGCCTGAACGACTCCAAGAAGCTGACCGCCGCCGAGCGGGAGACCCTTTTCACCGCCATTCAGACCCGCGCCCGGGTTGGGCTCGGCATTGTGGATGTGAATGCCATCGACCGGCTGAACATTCTGGGCGCCACGCTCAAAGCCATGGCCGATGCGCTCGCCCAGCTTTCAGCCACATCCGGCCCCGCCCCGGTCCTGGCCCTGGTGGACGGCAACCGCCCGCCGAGCCTGCCCTGCCCGGTCTCCTGCATCATCAAGGGCGACGGCCTGTGCCCGGCCATCGCCGCCGCGTCGATCATGGCCAAGGTCACCAGGGACCGGATCATGATGGATCTGGCCAGGGACTACCCCGGCTATGGCTGGGACACCAATATGGGCTATGGCACCAAAGCCCATAGACTTGGGCTGGACCGGCTCGGCCCCACCCCCCATCACCGGCGCAGTTTCAAGCCCGTTGCCGCATACCTGGCGGACATGGAAGCGTCCACCGAAGACGCCCGGCATGGGGCGGCCTGATCCCGCGACACCCACAGCCGGACCTGCCCGCAGGCCGCACAAACCTGGCCCCGTCGCATGCCCCCATCAGCCGGGCCCCATCAGCCGGGAACCTTCAATGGTCCGCCTACCTCCCATGAGTCAGTTCCTTCGCCTTCCGCCGCATTGACCAGCCCGCTCCCCCTCGACCATTCTACCGGTAAGACAGCGGGATAGAGCATGAGGCATTTAATCCGCATCATGCTCAAGGCCGCGACTGCGGTCCGGCGCCACTGCGCCGCCCTCGCGGAGGCGCCTCGCGCCGTGAGCGAAAAAACGAGAGCGGCGGCCACCCTGTCTAAAGGTGATCGTGATTTTGCGCCCGCCGCTCTAGCAGGAAAACAGCGGGCCTTTCCGACCGTCAGCAGGGGGAAGGCCAGTGGCTGGTCAATGGGATCCGGTGGGACAGGATGGCGAAGTCAAAACGCATCGATACGGTCATTCTCGGCGACTGCATAGCCGCCATGGAGGCCATGGCGCCGGAAAGCGTGGACATGGTCTTCGCCGATCCCCCTTACAATCTCCAGCTTGAGGGGGAACTGCGCCGGCCCAACAATTCCCGCGTCGACGGAGTGGATCAGGCCTGGGACCAGTTCTCCAGCTTCGCCGACTATGACCGTTTCACCCATGACTGGCTCAGCGCCGCCCGCCGGGTGCTCAAGCCCTCAGGCACCCTGTGGGTAATCGGCAGCTATCACAATATCTTCCGCGTGGGGGCGAGCCTCCAGGATCTGGGCTTCTGGATCCTCAACGACATCATCTGGCGCAAGACCAATCCCATGCCGAATTTCCGGGGACGGCGTTTCACCAATGCCCACGAAACCCTGATCTGGGCCGCAAAGGACTCCGGCCCCACCGGCTACACCTTCAACTACGATGCCCTGAAGACCGCCAACGACGATGTGCAGATGCGCTCGGACTGGTTCATTCCCCTCTGCACCGGCGAGGAACGCCTCAAGGACGGCACCGGCGCCAAGGCCCACCCGACCCAGAAACCCGAAGCCCTGCTCCACCGGGTCATCCTCTCCTCCACCGCCCGGGGCGATGTCATCCTGGATCCGTTTTTCGGAACCGGCACCACCGGCGCCGTCGCCCGCATGCTCGGACGCCACTACATCGGCATCGAGCGGGATGAAACCTATGTGGAGGTGGCCCGGCGCCGGATCAAAAGCATCCGCCCCCTGAGCGAAGAGGCCACCGAACTGGTCAAGGGAAAACGGGACGCCCCACGCATTCCCTTCGGCATGGTGGTGGAACAGGGCCTGATCCGCCCTGGCACACGCATCTTCTGCCCACGGAAACACCATGCGGCGAAAGTGCGGGCGGACGGGTCCCTGGTGTGCCGGGACGCCACCGGCTCGATCCACAAGATCGCCGCCCATGTTCAGGGGATCGAGGCCTGCAACGGCTGGACCTTCTGGCACGTTCCCCAAAGGGACCGGCTCGTGCCCATCGACCTGTTCCGCCAGAAATTGCGCGCGAGCCTCTACCCCGCCGGTCAGTAAGCCCGGCTGCCGACCCAATTCCCGCCCTTTCCCCGCCATACAGCCGTGATGAGACATAGGCGCTCGGACTACCCTTGTGTTAAGGTCTGGTCATGGCTGGTTATGCTCCCGCGACAGCGCACGAGGCGTTCTCCTGCCTGGCACAGCCTGAAAGAATGGGGGCACACACCGGACGGGGCCGCCGAAAGCGGCAATCGGGCCGGTCCGCACAGCTGATCGATTTCACCAGCGGGTCAATTTCAGGAACCGGATAAAAGGCATCAGGGTCGGCCCTCTGGTTGGAAGGATCGGGGTTCAGGCCGGGGGCGGGCTGGATCCGCGATGAACCCGGCGCTGCCTTGGGATGTGGGGAGATATGTCAATGGAGGCCCTGGTCTCGTTCTGGAACATGCTGCTCGGTAATCCGGTCCTTCTGGTCCTGTTTATCGTTGCAGTGCAGATCCTGCTCTACATGGGCGCGGACGCATTCAAGCAATTGATTTCGACGGTGTTCATCAATGCCGCCGAGGCGGTGGGCCGCTTGACGGAAGCCCTGGAAAACACCAGGGCCCGGGTCAAGGAAACCGCCGATCAACAGATCATCGCCCACCATGAGCGCCACCTCGCCCGGCGCATCCAGAATATTCAGGCCTCCATCCGGGATGACCTGGAGGATACCGCCACGGAAATGCAGGAAACCAACCTCAAGGTTGGCGAACTGATCACCCGGGTCACCCACGACCACGAGGAATCCCTCAAGGAAGACGTGCGCAACCGCCGCACCTGGTTCCGCCGGCTGGCGGGCCTGTTCCGCTCCATGGACCGGGTGCTCAAGCGCCTGGATACAAAGCTTGACGACAACAGCCGCCGCTGGACCTCCTTCAACGACCTGCTGCGCCAGTACAAGGAACTGCTGGAAAGCAAAGAAGGCCGTGAGATCATCAAATACGGCTCCGTGCTGACCACATTCATTATCGGCATTCTGTTCCTGCCCGTGGTCGCCGGCGGCGCGGTGCTCAACTACCAGCTTATCGCCCTGCCCATGCTGGAAATCGTCGGCAGTTCCACCCTGGTGGCGGGGTATCCGATCCACCAGGCCGCGGCCCTGATCGTGATCCTGCTGGAAGCGACCGCCGGCATCCTGTTTTTTGAGGCCATGCGGATCACCCATCTGCTCGGTCTGTTCGACGGGCTGGACCGCAAGACCCGGCGCAACCTCGCGATCTTTTTCGGCTCCATCCTGGTCATCCTGGCCACGGCGGAAGCGGCCCTCGCGGTCTTGCGGGATTACGTCCTTGAGGCCACCGGCGAGGCGTCAACATTCCTGTCCTCCGGGTCCCAGCCGGAAGGGGAGGAAGCCGATGCCATTTCCGGAACCCTGCGCACCATCGTTCAGGCCACATTCGGCTTCATTATTCCCTTCGTGCTGGCTTGCGTTGCCATCCCGCTGGAAATGGTACTCACGACCATCAGCACGGTGACGGCCATCGTCGTGGCCAACCTAATCCTGCCCCTTTTCATCATCATCAGCGCCATTTTCGCGGCTTTGCTGAAGGGCTTCGGGGAACTGCTGCTCGCGATCTATCGGATCGCCATCTTCATTCCCGAAAGCCTCCACAAGTTCTTCAAGGCCGTGTTCCGCCCCCGGACCGCCAGTCCGGAAGTCGGCCAGCAGCAGGTCTCATGAGTGGGGCGGAAAATGCGGGCAAACGGATCGGGACACAGGACGGGAACAATCGGGAACCGGAAATCATGACCCTTTATGACCGCCGCGCGGTTCTGCCCATGCTGGCAGCGACCCCCCTGTTGACGGCCGGCTGCGAAAGCGGCGCCGCTGCAAGCCGGACAATCTATGTGCTGCTGGATGTATCCGGCACCTATTTCCGTGAACTGAACCAGTGCATCGACGGCATCAAGCGTCTCGTGGGCGCTCTCAATCCCTTGGATGCCATGGTCCTTGCACGGATTGGCACCTGTAGTTTCAGTGACCGGTCGATCCTGCTGCGTTTCCGGCTGCCAGACCGGCCCACCGCCGCGGCCCAGGCCAAGCGCACCATCGCCAGCGACCTGGACGGGATCGCGCGTCGGGAGCAGATGACCAACTACACGGACATTGTCGGCGCGGTCTATCAGGCCGCCGCCGAGCTCGGCAGCTCCTCCGCCCGCAGACGCTATCTGGTGATGTATACGGATCTTGTACAGGATCTGGCACCCAACTGCCGGGCCGGTCGCCGGGACCTGCCGGATATGAGCGGCATCACCGTGATCGCCGCCAATGTGATCACCCGGGGCAACGCCGATCCCCAGACTTATTTCGACCGGGTTAAAAGCTGGGAAGAACGCTTCCGGGACGCTGGCGCGCAAGACTGGATCGTCGAACGGGACCCGGCAGGTGTCGCGCGGATCCTCAGAGGGTTCTGATCACCATCCTGCTGGTGACCACCCCGCTGATCCTCAAGCTCGCGCTGCCCCCCTGCCCGCTTGTCTGCTACGCGGACCCCGTCACCGGACCCTGCCCGGGGGCAGGGCGCCGGGAATGCTCCGTGGGCTGGCGAACAGGATGATGTCGGAGGCCCGCAATTGCCTGGGCGCCACCCCGGCCAGGGTCACGGTGTTGCCCGCACCAAGGGGGATGAGCGCGTCCCCGTTCGCCCCGGCGCTCACCGCCGCAATCACATCGGCGCCGGTGACATAGCCATTGCCGTTCGCCCCCATTTCAAGATAGATCCGGTCGGCCCCCGGGGTGAAATCCATGATCCGGTCCCGGCCATTCTCCGCGAAGAAATAGATCTCGTCTCCGGACGGAATACTGTCCTTCCTGGACCGGTGGCTGCCGGTGTGGATCACGTCATCGCCCCGCCCGCTGAAGATCACGTCCGCATCACCGAAGGTGAACACCTCCCCGCCATTGTGCCCCAGATGGATCACGTCCCGGGCCGAGGCTCCGTTGCCGTTGGTCTCATAGTCCTTGTCCCGGCCGGTCAGATTGCGGGGCGTATAGCCGGGGATCGAACCTTCCCGGGCGGTGGTCACGGAATCGAACACGGCCATGTTTTCTTCGTCATTGTTCGGATCGCGGAACTCCACCGCCGGAAACACATAGTCGTCCTTCTGGCTCAGGACCATCCGCTCCACATAATAGATGTTCGCGTAATCCGGACCGCCGTGGAAATCCACATTGGCGGTCGTGCATTGAATATGAACAAGATTGAAGCCGCTGGAACCGTTTCTGTTGAACACCACCGCGTGGCGCACCGGCCCGGCAATGGTCAGATGTTCAAAGGTACTGTAATAGGTACGCTGAATATCCATGCCGTAACCATTGCCGCCACCGCCGAGATTCTGCACACCGTCAATGGTCAGGTCCCGGGCGTAGGTTTCCAGATTGGTGGCAAACAGGAAACCGTTGGACCCCGCGTTCCTGACCGTGATGTTCGCAAGATTGGCTTCATGGGTGAAACTGACGAAAACCGCCCGGGTTCCCCAGCTTCCCGTAAAATCCGTGAATCGGGGATTGTTGTTGAAATGCCGGTGGACGGCCACGGACTGTTCGGGCTGCCCGTAATCGATGGTGAAGTCGGACACGGTGACATTATTCATCAGTCTGACCGCCCGCACGGTGGCGCCCCGGCGGGCATCAAATCCGATCTTGTGGGTCAGGTGCACTTCCTTCGTACGCGAATTGACGGCGATGATCTCCGCCATGGCGCCGATGTAGTCGTCGTGTTCGGTCACATACTGATCGTAGTCCTGGGAGACCTCCACGAAAAGCCCGGGACGGATGCCTCTGGTGGAAGCGACCTGGATGGTGGTGGCCCCTTTGCCCGAGGCCTTTGTGAGCCGGGTGACCGCTTCGGCATCCTGATCCTCAATGGTGGCCCAGGGTTTCTTGTAACCGTCCCAGGTCGGAGAAATTGTGATGACATGATCCACGGCACCGCTGAACCGGGGCTCCAGAACCGTGAGCCCCTCCCCCTCGCCGCGCAGGGTGATGTCGCCGCGCTCGATCAGGATTGACTGGTCGAGCCTGTGCCGGCCGGCCCTCAGGACCACCACAGCCCCCATGGGCGCCCGCTTTATCGTGCGGTTGATCTTGTTCACCGGCGTCCCGGGTTCAATCTCCAGAACCGGCCCCGTTCCGCTGGCCTCCGTGGGCCGGGCCCGGCCTCCATAGGCGGACGTGCGGTAGTAATTGGGATCAATGCCACCCCAGTTATGCCCGCGCCCATGATCCACGGACGCACCGGTGCAGACCCTGGACTGGTTCGTGTGCTCAAGTCCGCTTTGGGACGCGAAAGCCGCACCGGCCCAGAGCAGAAAAACCGTCAGCCCCGGGAGAAAAAATCGAGAGAGCGTTGCCATATCACCCCCGCAAACAAGAACCGCACATGAGAGACCATGGCCATGATTATGGTGAAACAGTCCGACGCTGACGCCGGGCTGATACCACACCATGGGTTTTGGGACAGGGTAAGGCAAGCTGCGCCGAGAATTGCGGGCCGGGAATTGCGCAAAGAGACGAAGCAAGGGGCGGGAGAGCAATCCTGGAGCGGAAATGAAATGGGAGAGACCTCTAGAGGTCTCTCCCGAAACGGTTTTCCATGATCACGGCCCGTAGAAGCCTGCGGGCCGGTCGCAGACGCGTTCAGCCTCAGGACATGTCGAAGGTGAACCCGGTCACGTCTTCCACGGAGACGATCTGGAAGTCGTCGGCGTCCCAGGGCAGGGCGTCCAGGCGGCCGTCGAAGCTGGCCCGGAAGCCGAAGCTTTCCATCTCACCCGCCTCGATCATCGCGTTGTAATCCTCGGCCACGAACAGGAAGCTGTCCCCGTCATCGCTTTCAAACACATCAGCGCGCCAAGACCGGATGTCGGTGATCAGATCGCCTTCGCCTTCGTCCAGGGTCAGCAGAGCCGCCCAGGTATCGATGGCTTCACTGCCATTGTTGACCACCTTGACGTCCTGAACCGCACCGGCGCCCCAGAAATTGGCGCCGGGCACTTCGGCCACCACGTCGAGGGGCTCGGCCTCGGAGGGCACGGCGGGCACGGGATCCACATCGGTGAACTGGAAGTCGAAGTCCTCGAAATCGAACCCGGCACCCTGGACCTGCACGGAGAAGGTGATCATGTCACCGGCTTCCAGGGTCGGCTGGGAGCCTGCATCGGCATTGGTGAAGAGGCCTTCGCCCGTGTTGAACGCAATCGGACCTTTGAAGCCGGTGAACCAGCCGGTGCTGAAGGAGGCCTCGCCCGCCTCCACGTCCCGGTGATCCACGTCGAGTTCGAGCTTCTCCACGAAGCCGCCGTCGATCATGTAGTCCTCGAGGGTCAGCTTGAAGGTGGCGTTGAAGCCGCCGCTGTCCCGTTCCGCATTGTACCAGTCGTTGACCCGCACCACTTCGACGGCGCTGTCGAACAGGTTCTGGAGAGCGACATCGGCCTGGATGAGACCGGCTCCGGTGCCGTCGTCCTCACCGAAATCAAAACCTTCGGTGTAGGGATCGTCCATGTCGATGGCGGACTCTTCCAGAAGGGCCTCGATTTCAGCCGGGGTCAGGGTCGGGTCCATCTGGAGAAGCAGGGCCGCCACCGCAGCTGCATTCGGTGCGGACGCGGATGTACCGAAAAAGTTCGGGAAGAGATCATCATCGTCAGGAGAGTCGTTGATGAAGAAGGTGTTGTTGTCCCCCTGGGACGCAACGAAGTCGACCGCATCCCGGATTTCCGGGGTCGCCAGCCGGTTGCCGTCCGTGTCGAACAGGATCTCGACGGGTCCGTTGGAGGAGAAGCTTTCCAGCAGCGGCGGGTTCACGCCGAATTCCGGGGTTTCATCCCAGTCGGCGGCACCCACACCGAGCGCACCCTTGGCCGCGGCATGGCCGTAGACGGTCGGGGCGAAGAAGTCATATTCCGCATCGACAAAATCATTGGGATCGAAGGCGATGATCCGCATGTTCTCGGGCGCGGGACCGGAAAACAGCTCGATCGAAAGACCCAGCTCAACCGGGCCACCATTGTTGGTGATGCTGAACACTTCCACGGGATCGCCGCCGATATTGACGGTGTTTGCGCCAAAGAATGTCGCCGCCGGGGATGGGTCCGTACCCGGAAGGGTCAGGAAGATGTCCAGATCGGTGGAGGCGCCGGGGCTCGCAAAGCCGGTGCTGGCATAGGGGTCATCCCACTGGAGAATGAACCGGGTGGTGCCGGAATCAAGCACGAAATCAAGGACGGGATCGACGCCTTCGCCCGGGTCCCAGTCATGGGTGGTGCCCACCGGAGCTACACCCAGGCTGCCGAAGAACCCGGCCACGCCGCTGTCGACAAAAGCGGATTCGTACCCTGCATTGGCGTTGTTGCCTGCGGAGGAGAAATAGGGAACGCCGTCTTCAACCACCTGGGCTGCGGCCTGGGCAATGATACCGTCCGCGAAGGCCGGCTCAGCGAAGTAGATGATGTCGTCTACGATCACGTCGGAACCGGCAGCCGCCAGAGCCAGGATATTGTTGGCGAAACCCGCCTGTCCGGTGAAGGCGGTGGCGAATTGCAGGTCAGCACCCGGAGCGATGTCGTGAATCAGCTGGAGCATCGCCCGGCCTTCGTCGATCGTACCGCCGGAGTCGAAATCCTCCAGAACAAGCACATCGTCGGGCAGGTCACCGCTGGCCACATCGTCTTCCGCCGTGATGGCGAAGAAAGGCGACGTGTTAAAGGAGTCGGACAGCACCCCGACAGTCACCCCTTCCCCGTCCACATTGAACGTATCCCGGGACACGTCAGCGCGCAGAGCAGCGTCGGATTGGGAGGTCACGGAACCGATATTGGCCTGGGCCAGACCGGCGGATGCGCTCTGAAGGGAGCCGATGCCGAGCAGGTCGGCGATGCCGTCCGTCGGCAACAGGCCGGACACGACGCGACCGAACTGGCTTGCGGCAATCAAGCCCAGATCCATGAGGTCGGCCATCAGGGTATCGACACCGTCAATTGTGGAGATGGCATCAATGGTGATGTATTCGGCGCCGTCGATGGTCATGGTATCGACACCGCCAAGACCCACGCCATCAAGGCTGACGGTCTGGATGTCGGTGATACCATCGAGTTTCGGATTGGACAGAACGAAACTGCCGGCGGCCTGGATCAGATCGGAGGAAAGAGTTGCAACCACTTGAATACACCCCATGAATTGGTCGTTTGCCCTAACGTGGAGTGCACTGAACAATTCAGAGGGTTTGATCCTGGTTCGCCGGGGAGACCACGGAGGCCCGTCCAGCGTAGATCGTTTCCAGCATCACCGTCCTTAAACGAACGGTTGCTGCCCAGCCCCCTTCATCGCCCCTTTTGACCCCACACCTGCGCCCCCTCGTTTCGCGAGAGACCGCTTACCGCCTGCACACATTGAATTTATGCCATGGCGCGCCGGGCTTCGGCGGCACAGTGGACCTTTAGCTACAGGCTGGATATAGATCGTATGGCACAAGTCAGGGGAGAGCAAGCATTGAACCGACCGTCGGCCTCAACCGCCCTCGGGTGGAGCCATTGGACCGCTGGATTCAGCGTCGGGACCCGGACTGCTCCTCTGCCTCCTCACCCAGGGACATGACGAGATCGAGAAAGCACTGGCGCACTTTCGGGCTGGCAATGTTCGTGTAGCAGCGATTGAGCTGGAGACCCTGGACGTTGGAAAGAAAGGCCAGTGTTTCCGGTCCAGACTGGTGACCGCCGGAGCCGTTATCACCCGCCCCGTTGACCGGGCCGGCTTCAGACCGGGGATGACCGCCCGGACGCCTGCCACCATGAGAAGCGGCTTGCCCAAGGGTGCCCGCTCCAGCATGGGAGGTTTGCGCATTGGGGGTTTGGGCGTTGGGAATTTCATCGAAAAAGAACTGGACCGAGACACCGAGAATGCGGGACATTTGATGCAACCGGCTGGCGCTGACCCGGTTGGTTCCCTTTTCATATTTCTGGATCTGCTGAAAGGTCACGCCCAGCAGTTCACCAAGTTTTTCCTGGCTCATACCAATCAGCATACGGCGGAATCGCATCCTGCTTCCGACATGAATATCGATTGGATCCGGTTCCTTCCTCACAGCACCCTCCATTCAATGCATTTCAGTGCGCCCATTTCGTGGGCGTGCTCCCTGCCGGCTGGCCGCAATCATCATCTGGTCGAGGACAAGGCCTAAACCATCAGTACACAACTCAAGTCTGATGACTGCCGCCTGCCCGGTGCGCGCCCTCCTGGCGGCGCCTGCCCTCCGGCCAGCACCAGGCCTTCCAAAGGACCATGACGGTTTCGATCACCGGTCTTGGCAGGAGCATTTTCTATCCGGGTCAGAAATACCAACCCAAGACCCGTTCTGGTAAAGCTGAGCAAAAGCATTGGCGCTCAAGGTCAATGCACTCTGAGTTTAATGACAAACAGTTCCACAAGTGAAGTCAGATCGAATGATCAAATCGAAATATACCGTAACAATTAATCTCGATTATAAAATTATTCTATGCCCCATTCAGAAAATAATGAATGCATGAGAGCGGTCTTGCCAAACAGTCAGGTTTGTCTGAGGGTCAAAATTGTCGGCAAACCGACTGGCCACTCCAAGACAGCGCGGCGTGATCTTGACCTGAAAACAAAGACTTCAGGCACTCTGGGCATAGGATACACCCATGCCGAAGGACATCATTTCCCCCGAGAGTATAGGCAAAATGCAAAAATCGACGACGGAATGGTCAATGTATAGGCAGCTATAGACTATTGCGGCACCGTGCTTGGGATCGTCCCCCTGATTTGTGGGGCAAGCACCAGCAGCCGATGATCAATCCATCGACACGGTGCGGTGACAGACCATCCGTTCACACAGGGAAGGTACGCCCGCGATCACCACACTGATTGGCCTGCCTTCATGGCTCTGACGCTCGGGCCGGGAACACCTCAAGGCGGGACCCGAGCGTCAGAATGGATCCATCAGGCGGCGCCCAAAAGAGTGGCAATTTCGTCTTTCAGGGCCAGACGTTGCTTTTTCAGATCCTCAAGCCGGGCATCGGAAGCCGGTTCCACATCGGTCTCGATCCGGTGAATGGTCCGGTTCAGGTCATGGTAGTCATCGGCAAGCTTGGCAAAATGGTTGTTCCCGGTCTTCAGCTCATGGAGCTTGTCGTGATGATCGGGAAACTCTTCCGCCAGTTCATGGGGGGTATGGCTCATGGCCGGATCCTTCTTTCTGGAAACCAATGGGAACAAAAGGCGTCGGGTGAGACGGGCCTGCCTCATCTGAAGCGCTGTACCGGGCGCGTCGTCCCTCTCCCGGTTGCCTTTCCTATCCCTTCGGACCAGACACCGCCTTGATCCCCATCAAGGCGACACCACCATGAATGCACCACCGAAATGCCCGTCCTTGGGCGGCGCACCGCGCTTAGATTGACCAGTTGGCCTCATAGCCGCGCACGTCCACATGGACGAAGTTTTTTCCGATATAAAGGCCGATGCCGCCCGAAAAGATATTGTCTTCACGCACTGATTTGGCCGCTTCCCACCAATCCACCGCCGTGCCGGACTTGGCCCTGAAATCCGCGGCCTTGAAGAGGGCATGCTGACTGTTTTTGACCCCACCGACGCATTTGTTGTAGGGCTCGTTACGGTAGATGTTCGTCAGGCGGACCGGCACGCCGAGACGGCGCCGGATTTCATCCATGGCCACCACCAGGGGCCGGACATTCTCCCATAACTCCGTAGGTGGCATTCCGTTGAGGCCATAGCATTTGTGGCCCGCCGTGTTGTTATCGCCACCGGTAAACAGGAATTCCTCGGCGGTGAAGAATTGCGCGCCAATAGTATTGAAATAAACCTCAAAGGCATCGAAGGTCTTCATGTCGACCATGCCCTTGAACCCGGAGAAACCGGACCGGCGGTTTGACGAGGCAAACATCGCATCCAGTTCCTCATAGGAAGTGGCATCGTTTTCCCCGCCTTCGGAGCCTTCCGGAAACGCGTTTTCCGGTCTGTTCCCATCATCTCCACTCATGGCACCCTCTCCTTTTCTGCCTCGCCTATAGTCACCGGATCCGCACCTTGTCGCGCAGATCTGAGCTGTGCATCCCATGTGCGTCATTCTCAAGTCAGGATATTGGACTGCAAGAAGCCACAAGCATAGTGTTGTGTGCCGTAGGATTGTTGAATTTGGTTTTTGAATACAGAACCGAAGGCCGGTCGAAACCCGAATATCCAATGCTGACGGCTGCCAAGGGTCGGCTCTGATGGAGCGGCCCCTCTACTGGGCCGCAATCACCTCTTCGGCCTCGCGCAGGTCCACGGAGACAAGCTGGCTCACGCCCCGTTCCGCCATGGTGACCCCGTAAAGCCGGTCCATGCGGGACATGGTCAGGGCATGGTGGGTGATCACCAGGAACCGGGTCGCGGTCTGGGTGGAAATCTGCTGCACCAGATTGCAGAACCGCTCCACATTGGCGTCATCGAGGGGCGCGTCCACCTCATCGAGCACGCAGATCGGCGCGGGATTGGCGATAAACACCGCGAAGATCAGGGACAGGGCCGTGAGCGCCTGCTCGCCGCCGGACAGAAGGGAAAGGGACTGAAGCTTCTTACCCGGGGGCCGGGCGAAAATCTCCAGACCCGCCTCCAGGGGATCGTCGCTTTCCACCAGTTCCAGATGGGCGGTGCCCCCACCGAACAGATCCGTGAACAGACGGGTGAAATGTCCGTTCACCACATTGAACGCAGACAAAAGCCGTTCCCGCCCTTCCTTGTTCAGGCTCGCGATGCCCTGGCGCAGCCGGGCAATGGCCTGGAGCAGGTCTTCCCGTTCGGCGGTCATGGCATCCAGGCGTTCGGTATATTCCTGGGCTTCTTCGTCTGCACGCAGATTGACCGCGCCCATATTGTCCCGTTCCCGCTTGAGACGGTCGAGCTTGCGCTCGATTTCCTCAAGGGGCGGAAGCTCCTCGTTCTCTTCCACACCGCCTGATTCAAGCACCTGTTCCGGGGCACAGTCGAAGGCTTCCTGGATCCGCGCGGCACCATCTTCGAGCCGGGCGGCAAGGCCCTGGAGGGTGGCTTCCTGGCGAGCCCGGTCTTCCCGGGCGGCGGCCAGATCGGCGGCCAGTTTCTTGGCCGCGCCATCGGCTTCCCGCAACAGGTTTTCCGCCTCCTGAAGCCGGTTCCCGAACAGGCGCCGGCGGCTTTCCGCCGCCTCGAGGGCTTCCATCAGCCCCCCCCGCTTGGTCTCGATCTCAGCGGGGATCGCGGTGGCGGTCTCAAGGTCCTGTTCCGCCTTGGCCCGGCGCTCGGCCAACTGACTGAGCTGGCGGGCGGCATTGTTCTTCCGGGATTCCCAGCCCCCACGGGTCTGCTCGATCTGGGCAAGACGGGCCTTGCGGCTGTCCACTTCCCGCCGGAGCGTGTCAAGCGCGGCGCGGGCCTCGGACAGGGCCAAACGCAGATCGGCAACCTGATCCTTCAGGGTGCTTACGGTTTCGGTGAGATCCGGACGATCCTCCGAGACTTCCAGGGCGCCGGCGGCTTCCTCTAGCCCTTCCGCCGTTTCCTGAGCTTCGGACTCAAGGCGTTGCCTGGCTTCGGCCAATGCCGCAAGACGGGATGAGTGCCTGGAGGCCGCCTTTTCCTGGTCCGCCAGCCGGGAACGGGCCGTGCCCAGAGCACTTTGCGCGACTTTCACGGCCTGACGGGCTTCCCGTTCCTCCGCACCCGCCTGTTCTGAAGCGGTTCGCGCATCGTGATAGGCGTCCCTGGCCGCCTGGGCCGCAGCTTGAGCGGATGCGATTTCCTGATCCAGATCCGACAGGCGATTGCGTTGGGCAAGCCGGACAGCGGCTGGCGTCGGGGCATCGGCGGCCACACGCACACCGTCCCAGCGCCACAAATCTCCGTCCCGGCTCACCAGCCGCTGCCCGGGTTTCAATTGGGCCTGGAGGCCGGGGCCTTCCCGGTCGTCCACCACACCAATCTGGGAGAGGCGCCGGGTGAGAGCCGGAGGTCCGGTCACCACCTCGCTCAAGGGGCGGGCTTCCGCCGGCAGGGCGGGCACGTCTTCCAGGGGCTCCAGGGTCGCCCAGTGCATGGGCGCGGCTTCGTCCGTGGGCAGTTCCAGATCATCGCCGAGGGCTGCACCCAGGGCAGCCTCATAGCCCGGGTCCACCCGCACCGCGTCCACCAGGGGCGGCCATAGATCCGCATCCGCCGTATTCAGGACCTTGGCAAGGGTTTCAGCCTCTGTCTTCAGGGTGCTGACGGCACGGTCCGCATCCTGGAGCGGATCCCGGGAGGACTGCTCCCTGGCCTGAGCATCGAGGCGGGCCTGTTCCGCTTCCCCGGCCCGCTCCTCGGCCATGGCAAGGGCAGCCTCGGCTTCCTCAAGGGCGGCCCGGGCGGCATCCACATCCGACCCCTCGCCCGCCTCCGCCTGGAGACCTTCCTGTTCCAGAACGACCTTTTCCAGATCCCGGGCCAGACGCCCATGGCGGCTTTCCAGATCCGCCTTGCGCCGCTTGAGGGCACCCAGCTGGGCCTGGTGATCCGCCGCTTCCCGGTTGGCGGCATCCAGGGCGCTTTCCGCCTCGCTCAAGGCATGCTGGCGTTCGCTGACCGCCTCTTCGGCCGCCTCGACCCGTTCATCCTGCCCCTCATCGGCGGCCCGCAAAGAGGCCTCCTCTTCGATGAGTTGGGCCAGTTCTTGTTCACCATCGCTCAAGCCCGCCTCTTCCCGGGCAATATCCGCCGCGATCTGGCTGAGTTGGGCTTTGAGTTTTTCAGCCTCCTGGACCGCACGCTCTTCTTCCCGGTCAAGACCATCCCGTTCCACCGTCAGCCGGTGAAGGGCCGCCGCCGCCGCTGCTTCCTCTTCCCGCAGAGCCGGGAGACCTTCGCTGGCATCGGTCTGGGATTTGGACGCGCCCGCACTGTCCTTGGCCAGATCGGCCACACGGGCTTCAAGGTCCCGGAACGCGGCCTCCGCCTCCATCACCGCCTGGCTTGCCTCATGCCAGCGCAGGAACAGCACCATGGCTTCGGATTTACGCACATTGGATTGGAGATTGCGGTAGCGGGTGGCTTGCCGGGCCTGCTTCTTCAGGGTGCCAAGCTGGGCTTCAAGCTCCTGGAGCACGTCGTCGAGGCGAGTGAGATTGGTTTCGGCGGCCCGCAACCGCAGTTCCGCTTCGTGGCGGCGGCTGTGAAGACCGGAAATTCCCGCCGCCTCTTCCAGGATCATCCGCCGGTTCTGGGGTTTGGCGTTGACCAGCATGCTGATCTGACCCTGGCGCACCAGGGAAGGGGAGTGGGCGCCGGAGGACAGATCCGCAAAAAGAAGCTGCACATCCTTGGCGCGCACATCCTTTCCGTTGACCCGGTAGGCGGAGCCCGCGTCTTTTTCAATCCGCCGGGTGATTTCCAGCATGTCGTGTTCGTTGAAGGCGGAGGGGGCATCCCGCTCGGCATTGTCGATGCTGAGCACCACTTCCGCCATGTTCCGGGCCGGGCGCCCGGATGTGCCCGCGAAGATCACGTCTTCCATCCCGGAGCCCCGCAGGCTCTTGGCGGAGGTCTCCCCCATCACCCAGCGCAGGGCTTCCACGAGATTGGATTTTCCGCACCCATTGGGTCCCACGACACCGGTCATGCCGGGCTCGATCTGGAGCTCGGTCGGTTCGACGAAGGACTTGAAGCCGGTAAGACGCAGCCGGGTGAACTTCACGGGATTGAATCTTCCTAAAGCAGCGGCGGGACTGAAATGCTCCGCCGGCGGCATCCCGGGGAATGGAGAGTGCCTGTGTGCACTCCCCGGATTCCCCGCCACGGTCCAGATATCAGCGTCAAAATGGGCTGATTCTGGCCCCTGCTCCATGCCCGCCCGCCGGGAGGGGTCCCGGCGGTGGACGCAGACGGTCGATTATTCGACCACCTCAACCTCTTCTTCCGACGCGGCGATTGCTTCCCGGGCCGTAGCCAACTGTTCTTCGGAAAGGATGCCGCTCAGGGCTTCGGTCACCCCTTCAATGGTCAATGGGCCGGTGTATTTCTCACCATTGATAAAGAGCGACGGGGTGCCGGTGACATTCAGTTCTTCGGAGGCCTGCTCCTGCACGGCCCGGATCCGCTTGAGTTCCCGCTCATCCTGAAGACAGGTGTCAAATTCGGCACTGTTGATGCCCATCTGACGGGCCAGAGCCTTCAGCTTGTCCCGGGCCTCATTCATGGTGTTCACATTGGTCCACTGGCGCTGGGTCCGGAAGAGCACGTTGATCACCTGGTAGTACCGGTCTTCGGGGACGCAGCGGGCCAGCATGAAGGCCGTGTCCGAGAGCACCACCGGCGGGGTGGAAAATTCCCGAAACGCATAACGGGCCAGTCCGGTGTCGATGAACGCTTCCTTGAGCTGGGGGAAAACCATCAGCTTGAAATAGGCGCAGTGGGGGCAGGTCATCGAGGCATATTCGATGAAGGTCACCGGCGCATCCGCCTCGCCCAGCACGATATCGCCGGGACGGCCGATTTCCGTGCTGGCCTTCACATCCTCCGCCGTCGCCTTGGCGGTTTCAGCCCGCACCAGGGAGCCCGACAGAAATGGCACGGCGGCAAGGGCGGCAACGGCCCCGGCGGCAAGAACGAAACGATTCAGCATGGCGAACCCCTCAATTGGACCGGCAGATTTGGTGGATCTGCGGCTTTGGTCGATCGTCGGATTTGGGCGGCAAGAGTGCCCAAACCCTCTTCAAGAATGACTTTGGCTGCACAATAACGCGGAAAATGCGTTCAGATTAGGCCTTTTCGCCTGTCTCCCGCCGCCCGAAAGGGGCTGTCTCACTCCCTCCTTTGAAGGATTTTGGCCCCCAAGCGGGTGAGCGCGTTTTTCAGCCCCGGTTCACTGACCGGCGCCACCGCCGCTTCCAGAAGACTGCGATCCCCATCGGACAGTTCAGCCGAACGCCCGGACAGGGGCGCATCCGCCTTGGGAATAGGGCCTTGAATCACCTTGATCTTGGCCACGGCCCGGTAGCCGAAATGGGCGTTCACCCGCTCGATGATCTGCGGGCTCAGATGCTGGAGATCGAGACCGAACGCGCCGGCAACCCGGACAGTCAAAACCCCGTTATCGGCGGCCCCCCGCCCGGGCTGATAATGCTCCGGCCGGGTCATGTGCGCGAGCGTGTCCCCCACGATATCCGGCCATACCCGAGTCAGATCCGTCGCCGAAGTCCCTTTGGTCGTGCCGCCGCCGATGCGTCCGCCCGCCTTGTAGACGGGAGCCGCCGCCTTCTGGACCGCCCCCGCCAGGGGACGCGCGCCCCGGGCCACCGGACGGGTCCTCGGCAGGGCCCGGTCCCGGTGAAGGGCGGAGCGGGTCATGTAGAATGTGCCGAGAAGACTGGACCTCTTGTCGGTCATGGCCTTGATGATCCTGGCTAGGGCGTGGAGATGGGGGCGCGGCCTTCAGGGTTTTCGTCGGGGGAAACCGCATCGCGGGTGGGTTCAACCAGCAAAACCTGCCCGAGACAGGACGCCCCTGGCAAGACGCAAGCGACTCTCCATACTGGCGCCATGACCGATATCTCCCGCCTTGTTCTTGACTGGTACGACGCCAACGCCCGGGTCCTGCCCTGGCGGATGCCCCCCGGCAGCCGCTCCAGGCCCGATCCCTATCGGATCTGGCTGAGCGAGATCATGCTCCAGCAGACCACCGTGGCCGCGGTCATCCCCTATTTCACCGCCTTCACGCAACGCTGGCCCCGGGTCGAGGACCTTGCCGGCGCCCCCCTCGAGGATGTGTTGAGCGCCTGGGCGGGCCTGGGCTATTACGCCAGAGCCCGCAATCTCCATGCCTGCGCCGGGACGGTCCGCGACACCTGTGGCGGGCAATTTCCGGATGCGGAAGATGCTCTCCGCGCCTTGCCCGGCATCGGCGCCTACACCGCAGCCGCCATAGCAGCAATCGCCTTCGGTGCCCGGGCGGTTGTGGTGGACGGCAATGTGGAACGGGTCATGGCCCGGCTTCACGGGGTTGCCACGCCGCTCCCGGACGCCAAGCCCGAATTGAAACGACTTGCAGCCGGTCTGACGCCTGCCCACCGGTGCGGGGATTATGTCCAGGGGCTGATGGATCTGGGTGCGACCATATGCACACCCCGTTCCCCGGACTGTACCCGCTGCCCCCTGTCCGGCGCATGTGTGGCCCTGGCCAAGGGCATCGCCGCAACCTTGCCCGCGAAACGGCCCAAGGCGGAAAAACCCACACGGACCGGTCTCGTTTTCTGGATCACCCGGCCCTGCGGCGCGGTCCTGGTGCGCACCCGTCCGCCCAAGGGCCTTCTGGCAAAAATGCCCGAATTCCCCTCCGCCGGCTGGGCGACCAAGGACACCCCCGCCCCAGATCTGGACCGGGATGCCCCCTGCCCGGGCCCCTGGACCCTTCGCTCAGGCGAGGTGCGTCACACCTTCACCCACTTCCATCTGCGGCTTCAGATTGCCGAGACCAGAATTGCCGCCGACAGGGCGGAGGATCTGGCGCACCGGCTCGACGGCCGCTGGATGGACCCGGACGCCCTCGCGGCCCTTGGTCTGCCGACGGTCATGCGTAAGGTGGCCGACGTCATGACCGCCGGAGACGGCCCCCTCTTCGCGGACGCCCCCCTTCACACCCAGGAGGACCTGCCCACTCACGGGGACCGGGATTTGGCAAAGACCTGAAAAGGGCGCCATTCCTCCACCCCAGGTCCGTGCCCGCAGGGCCGCGAAAACGCCTAATCCATTTAAAAACAATAAGTTACATCTGTTTCAGGCATACTTGACGAAAACATGGCCGGTGGGTAGGGTGCGCGCGATCTCGCGAATGCGTGTGTGTTCCAAAGGGGATGGGCACTTTCACACCACGGACGCCCCGGCATGACCAATCGACATCCAGACATGCCGGAACAGCCCGGAAACGATCCGTTTACTGGCAATGCGGCACCGATGGACCCTGACCGTGATGACCACGAGTCACATGGCAGGCCACGTCCTTCCCTTGACGATATCGAAGCCCGTCTGCGCCAGGCGCGCGGCGAACCGGACCCTAGGGATGGGGGACCAAGCGGCTTCGGCGGCGGTCAATCGGGCCGGGGGCTCAACATCGCTTTGCGGATGGGGACCGAACTTGTCGCGGCGGTCGTGGTCGGCGCCGGCATGGGCTGGTTCCTGGATCAGTGGCTCGGCACCTGGCCGGTTCTGTTCCTGATTTTCTTTATGCTGGGCGCCGCGACGGGTTTTCGCAATGTTATCCGTCTCGCCAACAGGCTCAATCCGGATCCGTCCGATCCCGCCGACAAGCAGTGACCGCACTGATGGGTCAACGGCACAGAGGACGGACAGGGGTTTCGAGCCTGGGAAGCGGTAGTTGAATGAAGGGGCGGCCAAAGCGGACCGCCGGTGAAGAGTAGATTGGGCACCGGGAATCATCCGGGTCCGGCAAGTGAAGGAAAAGCGCGGTGGCCGAGTCCCACAGCCCTATGGAACAGTTCCTGATCAAGCCCTTCGTGGAACTCGAAGTGGCCGGTTATGACCTGTCCATCACCAATTCCACTATTTTCATGGTTCTGGCCGTGCTCGGCATCACGGCGTTCATGACCATGTCCATGTCACGGGGCGCTGTGGTGCCCGGGCGGTGGCAGAACGTGGCCGAGATGAGCTACGAGTTCGTCGCCGACATGGTGAAGAGTACGACGGGCACTGAGGGAATGCGCTACTTCCCCATCGTGTTCTCCCTCTTCATGTACATCCTGTTCTGCAATCTGCTGGGCATGATGCCCTACTCCTTCACGGTGACGAGCCATATCGTCGTCACTTTCGGCCTCGCGCTGATCTCCATTCTCACGGTTCTGATCGTCGGCTTCGCAAAGAACGGTCTCGGGTTCCTGCGACTGTTCGCACCATCCGGCGTGCCGCTGTTCCTGCTGCCGCTGATCATCGTGATCGAGGTCATCTCCTTCCTGACCCGCCCGGTCAGCCTCGCCGTGCGTCTGTTTGCCAACATGCTTGCGGGCCACACCATGCTGAAGGTGTTCGCGACATTCGTGGTGAGCATGGTTTCCCTGGGCGGTCTGGGATCCTTCTCCGCGGTGGTGCCACTGTTTGCGTCCGTCGCGATCACAGCCCTTGAATTCCTGGTGGCTTTTCTGCAGGCGTTCATCTTCGCCATGCTGACGAGCATCTATCTGAATGATGCTCTGCATCCGAGCCACTGACCGGCGGGAGTGCTGATCGGCTGTCCCGGCTTGGTCCGGACCAGCCCCTTCCCGTTTCGACCAATCCATCGCAAAGGCGGCAATTTCGTCTTTGCAGGACAGACCTGAGTGAACTAAAGACCTGTACTCAAACGATGCTCGAGAGGAGTTCTTCCCATGGAAGCTGATGCAGCCCGCCTTCTTGCCGCCGGCTTTTACGCTTTTGCCCTGATGGGTGCCGCCCTGGCTATCGGTAACATCTTCGCCAGCTACCTGCAGGGCGCCCTGCGCAACCCGTCGGCAGCGGCCCAGGAACGCACCATGGTGTACATCGGCTTCGCACTGGCCGAAGCAACGGGCCTGTTCGGCCTAGTGGTGGCCTTCATCCTGATCTTCACCTGAGGATCATTAGGCAGGGCACGGAACGCGGATGTGATCGCGTTCCGGAACTGCCGTGTGCCTGACGGACAGCCTGAGACCTCTGGCTGTTCCGTGCCAGGACGCCGAGACACAGTGGCGGTTTGTCCGATACGGATGGCTCATCCGATCAAAAGGGACAACACCGCCAGTTCTCGTTTGGGTCACTGCACCGTCTCGCCAACAGACTTCTGGGATTGTGCAGGGCATTCGGAATAGACACTGATCCCGAGAACGGCCGTGACAGGTCGTTTTGCCCGTTCCGTTCCATCGCCGTCGTGACCCGGTGTTCCTGGGCCGTGATGTCGAATATTGGCGGAACCGTTGGCACAGGAAACATATCCCATGGCCGATACCCGCACTGGCGACGCGACAACCGCCCGCCAACAACTTGATCAACAGACTGCTGAGGACCTTGCGTCCGCCGTGTCTCAACCGGCAGGACAGGATGGGCAGGTTCTGGGTGCGGACGGCACCATGATCGCCTCCGTGGCCACCTTTGCCGAGACCACCGTCGACGGCAAAGGTGATGAGGGTGTGGGCCTGCCCCAGCTTGATCCGGAAGGCAGCTATTTCGTCAGTCAGCTGTTTTGGCTCTTCGTCACTTTCGGCTTTCTTTACTTCATGATGTCCCGGGTGGCACTGCCCAAGATCGCCAATGTCCTGAAGGACCGGGAAGATCGGATCGCCCTCGACCTGGAGCGTGCGGAGCAGTTCAAGGAGCGCACCCAGGAAGCCATTGAGGCCTACGAGACCGCCCTGGCCAATGCCCGTTCCCGGGCCCACAAGACCATCGATGAGACCAAGCGCCGGGTCAGCGCCGATCTGGAAGCCCGCCGCAAGGAATCAGATGCCCGCATCGAGCAGCAACTGCGCGCCGCCGAAGCGAACCTGACCGTCAGCAAGGACAAGGCTCTGACTCATGTCCGTGGCGTGGCGGCCGCCCTGACCCAGGACATCGTGGCCAAGGTTGGCGGCGCCGGCTCTGACGACAAGAACTCCGGCAAGAATATCGACGATGCGATAGCCGCTGAACTGTCCAACCGGGGCATGGCCTGACGCCGGAAAGATCCGGGTCTGCGCGGACACGAGACCGTTTGGGCCTGAGGCCGCACACCACTCAATGGCAGGGCCTGGGACGGGCCGCCGGGTGAGAGAGAGGACACGACCGTGCTCGAAGATTCCAAGTTTTGGGTGACCGTCTCCCTGCTGATGTTTTTCGGTCTGCTGATCTATCTGCGTGTGCCCCGCATGGTGACCGACGCCCTGGATGAGCGCTCCCGCAAGATTTCCGCTCAGCTTGAAGAGGCCAAGCAGCTTCGGGACGATGCCCAGACCCTGCTCGCCGAGTACCAGCGCAAGCAGCGGGAAGCCGAGGAAGAAGCCGACAAGATCATCGCGGCGGCGGAAGCCGAAGCCAAGCGGTATGCGGAAGAAAGCAACGCCGCCATCGACGCCCAACTCAAGCGCCGCCAGACCTTGGCCGAACAGCGGATCGCCCAGGCGGAAGCCCGCGCCATCGCCGAAGTGCGCGCCATCGCCGCCGAGGTGGCCATCGACGCAGCCCAGCGGGTGCTCAAGGACAAGATCGACAGCGATGCCGATGCCCACCTGATCAAGAGCGGTATCGATGACCTCGCCGACCGCCTGCGCGCCTGATGAGCTTGGGCCTGATGAACAGGTTGCAGATCCCGACTACCCAAATCTGATGTGATCCAGGCGGGTCGAAACCGTCTTCACCGATCAGGTCACAAGGTAATGTCCACCACGATCAGATCGTGGTCGGACAAAGCGATTTCCGAACCATTTCCATCCAGATCAACAGCAGGCACCGTATCGGGCCCGCTGCAGTTCACGCCCTTGGTGAAAAACCAGTCGAGCCGCAGATCCGGATACCGGCGCGGCCCGGATTGGGGCGTGGCCCGGGTCGTGCGCCCGGGCTTGTTGGCCTCCTGCCAGCCATACCCCTGGTCTGAGAAAACCTGGAACAGGGGCTCATGGCGCTCCGGCTCCAGGGTTCTGGCCTTGAGGGCCTCGATCCGCGCCGGATCCGCCTTCCCCTGTTTGCCCAGGCTCCAGACATCAGAGTCCGTATTGAAATCTCCCCCCACGATCACCGGATCCTCTCCGGCATAGTCGGAGACCGCCTGAAGCAGGGCCCGGGTCTGGGCCGCCCGGTCCTCCGCACTCACCCTTATTTCCAGATGGGCACAGACAATCACCAGATCGCCTCCCGCCATGGCAAGCCGTCCGGCCACGGCCATGCGGCTGCCGATCCGGCGCTCGTCGCAGTCCACGGGAAACCAGGTCGGCCGTTCGTCGAAGCGGATCAACACCGGATCCTGGAGCGGATAGGCTGCGGTCAGAGCATTGCCGTGAAAGCCCCGGTCATTGGTCTGGCCCGCAAAAAGCCCCTCCTCCCGGGCGCTCCCCAGGCTGAGTTCCAGAAATTCGACGCCGTAGATGCAAGTGTGCCCAAGGGTCTGCGCGATTTCCCGGGGGGTGTGGATCTGTCCCGTCCGGGCCATGCCCACATCCATCTCCGTGAGCAGGGCCACATCCACATGGGATCTGGCCAGAAGCGCCGCCGACCGGGAGGCATGGGCGCAGCGTTCCAGATTCCATGCACCGATCCGAAGCCGCTCCGGCTTGTCGGTTCTGGAGGGCTCGAGCCCATGCTCGACCATGCGAAACAGGGGCAGATTGCGCAGACAATCCGTATGGAGCGACCGGTCACCGGGGAAGCGCCCGAAAATCTCCCGGGGTCCCTTGGGGCAATCGGCAAGATCCCGATCAACCGTGCGCACCAGTGAGGCCGGCCCCGGCGTATCCTGGCCCGGCGCGTCCTGGCTCATTCCATTCGGGCCAGTTGCATCCTGGCTTGTTCCATCCGGGCCGATGTTCGCCATGACCTTGTCTCCTGACCGACGGTGCCCCCCCTGCTCCACTATGCACAAAAATGAAGCCGCTCCCAGATCACCGGAAGCGGCTTCATCATGGCCAGTCATGCATCGGGGCGGATCGTTTACTCCGCCGCCTCGACTTCCGCCCGGACTTCTTCCTTGTAGGTCAGAACCGGCTTGCGCGCGGCCCCGGTTTCATCAAGGCGCCGGCGGGGTGCCAGGAAGGGCGCGCCTTCGAAACGCTCGGTGCGCCCGTCCTTAGCGTCCATGGCAAGGGCACGCAGGGAGGAAATGAACTGATCCAGGCTGCGCTTGCTTTCACTTTCCGTCGGCTCGATGAGCATGGCACCCTGGACGACCAAAGGGAAATACATGGTCATCGGATGGTAGCCTTCATCGATCATCGCCTTGGCAAAATCCAGCGTGGAGACACCGGTGCCCTTCAGGAAACGATCGTCGAACAGGGCTTCGTGCATGCACGGCCCTTCGAAGGAGGGCGTCATCACATCCTTCAGGCTGGCCATGACATAGTTGGCGCTGAGAACCGCATCTTCCGCAGCCTGGCGGATACCGTCAGCACCATGGCTCATCATGTAGGCAATGGCCCGCACGAACATGCCCATCTGGCCGTGGAAGGCGGCCATGCGGCCGAAAGGCTGCAGGTCGCTGTCTTCCTCGTGCTCCACCATGTGGAAGCGCCCGTCCTTTTCGATCACATAAGGAAGCGGCGCGAACGGCGCGAGGGCCTCCGACAAGACCACAGGTCCGGACCCGGGCCCGCCGCCCCCATGGGGGGTCGAAAAGGTCTTGTGCAGATTGATGTGCATGGCATCGACGCCCAGGTCCCCCGGGCGCACCCGGCCGGCGATGGCATTGAAGTTGGCACCGTCGCAATAGAAGAACCCGCCCACATCGTGGAGCGCATCGGCAATCTTGATGATGTCCCGCTCGAACAGGCCGCAGGTGTTGGGATTGGTGACCATGATCCCGGCCACATCCGTGTCCAGCAGATCCTTGAACTGCTCCAGGGCCACCCGGCCGTCCGCACTCGTCGGAATCGGCTCGACCTTGTAGCCGCACTGCACCGCCGTTGCCGGATTGGTGCCGTGGGCGGATTCAGGAACCAGCACCCTGGTCCTGCGTTCGCCGCGAGCCTCGATCGCGGCGCGAATGGCCATCATGCCGCACAGCTCCCCATGGGCACCGGCCCGGGGCGGCATGGCCACGCCGGGCATGCCTGTCAGGGTCTTCAGCCAATGGGCCAGCCGGTCAACCAGCTCAAGGGCACCCTGAACCGTGCTTTCCGGCTGGAAGGGATGCACATCGGCAAAGCCCGGCAGCCGCGCCATCTTTTCGTTCAGACGCGGATTATGCTTCATGGTGCAGGAGCCGAGCGGGTAAAGCCCCAGATCAATGGCGTAGTTCTTCTGGGACAGGCGTACATAATGGCGCACAGCCTCGGGCTCTGACAGACCCGGCAGGTTCAGCGGATCCTTGCGGGCATGGTTGCCGAGCCGGCTTTCCACGGTTTTGTCCGGCGCCGGAAGATCAACGCCGCAACGCTCCCGGGACCCGATCTCGAACAGAAGCGGTTCGTCCTGCTCAAGACCCCGGTGGCCGGATGTGGTCTGGAATTGCGCCCCTTCGGCATTGCCCGGTGCGGTGGGCCGTCCCTGACGGTTCATCATGACAGCACCTCCCGAAGTGCAGTTGCGTACTGGGCCCGGTGGTCATCGGTATTGATTTCCGTGGCCGCAACAATCAGCAGGTTCTCAAGCCCGCTCTCTCCCCGCCAAAGGCGCGACGCGGGAACACCGCCCAGAACGCCCTTTGCCGCCAAGGCCTCAACCACGTCCTCCGCCCGTCCGGGGACGGACAAGGTGAACTCATTGAAGAATGCGGGGGTGAGCAGACTGACCCCGGGCACATCGGACAACATATCCGCCAGACGTACCGCCGCCTGATGGTTCAGGGCCGCCAGCCGTGTCAGACCCGCCTCACCAAGGAGCGACATGTGGATGGTGAACGCCAGCGCACACAGACCCGAATTGGTGCAGATATTGCTCGTGGCCTTGTCCCGGCGGATATGCTGTTCCCGGGTGGATAGGGTGAGCACGAAACCTCGGCGACCTTCCGCGTCAACGGTCTGGCCCGAGAGGCGGCCCGGCATTTGGCGCACGAACTTTTCGCGGGTGGCGAACAGACCCACATAGGGTCCGCCGAAATTCAGGCTGTTGCCGATGCTCTGGCCTTCCGCCGCCACGATATCCGCCCCCATGGCACCGGGGGAGGTGATGGCGCCCAGGGAAACCACTTCCGTCACCACGGCAATCAGCAGGGCACCATGGGCATGGGCGGCCTCGGCAATCGGGGTGAGGTCGGTCAGGTGGCCGAACACGGACGGGTTTTGGACCACGACACAGGCGGTCTCATCGTCAATGCTGGCAATGAGATCTTCCGTACCGCCCACATCCGGATCCTGGGAGACCACAGGCGCTTCGTTCAGATCGGACAGGGTCTGAATCACGTCCCTGTATTGGGGATGCAGACCGCCCGAAAGCACCGCCTTGGACCGCTTGGTTACCCGGCGGGCCATGAGCACCGCTTCCGCCGCCGCCGTGGAGCCGTCATACATGGAGGCGTTGGCCACATCCATGCCGGTCATCCGCGCAACCTGGGTCTGGAACTCGAACAGGGTCTGGGTGGTGCCCTGGCTGATCTCGGGCTGGTAGGGCGTGTATGCGGTTAGAAATTCAGACCGCTGAATGAGGTGATCCACGGACGAGGGCACATGATGCCGGTAGGCACCTGCACCCAGGAAAAAGGGCACCGAGCCGGCGGCCATATTGTTGGCGGCCAGAGCCGAGAGCTCCCGTTCCACCTCGAACTCACCCTTATGATGGGGCAGGTCGAGGGGCTGGCCGTTGCGGGCCGCCTCGGGCACATCCACGAACAGACCGTCAATGCCAGCCGTGCCGATGGTGGCCAGCATGGACCGCCGGTCCGCGTCGGTCAAAGGAAGGTAACGCATGCTCACCCTAATCCTTCCACATAAGATTTGTACTTGTCCTGATCCATGAGCTTGCCGGCTTCGCTCGCATCGCCGATGCGGATCTTGACGAACCAGCCGTCGCCAGCGGGATCCTCGTTCACCTTGGCGGGCTCGTCCGTGATCGGATCATTCACCGCCACCACTTCCCCACTCAAGGGAGAGTAGATCTCGCTGGCCGCTTTGACAGACTCGACCACTGCGACTTCTTCGAACTGTTTCACCGTCTTGCCGACGGAGGGAAGCTCCACATACACCACATCGCCCAATTGGTCGGCGGCATAGGGTGTGATGCCGACGGTGCCCGTGTCGCCTTCAATCCGGACCCATTCATGCTGGTCGGTATATTTAATTTCGCTCATCGCTTGACCTGCTCCTTTTTTGACGGCCTGTCGCTCATCTCTGCGCGATGGGCTTCCTCATGGGATTGGCTGGCGTTATCGGGGGCGCCCCCTGCCCCAGCCCGACGGTTGTTGATCTTCAGTACACGATATTCTGAGAACATTTTTCAGTGGGCGTCTCAACGGACATAGTTGTGGGGCACGAACGGTGTCGCGGCCACCCGTCCCGGACGGGGCTGGCCCCGGACGAGGAAAGCGATGTCCGTGCCCGGCTCCGCGTAGGCTGCATCCACATAGCCCATGGCCACGGGGCCTTCCAGGGTCGGGCCGAAGGATCCGCTCGTCACCGTACCGATGACCTTGCCGTCCTTGTCGGCAAATTCAGACCCGGCCCGGGCGACCACCTTGCCTTCTGGCAGCAGACCCACCCGGCGCCGCGCCGTGCCTTTGTCCAGTTCCGCCAGAATCCGATCCGCACCGGGAAAGCCGCCTTCGCTCCGGCGGCGCTTGCCGATGGTGAAGGTCAGGTCCGCCGCCACCGGTGTGGTGGTCTCATCGATGTCGTTGCCGTAGAGGCACAGCCCCGCTTCAAGACGCAAGGAATCCCGCGCCCCAAGGCCGATCGGCTCCACGTCGGGGGCGTCCAGCAGCTTTCGGGCCACCTGTTCCGCCGCGTCTCCCGGCACCGAAATCTCAAACCCGTCCTCGCCGGTATAGCCCGAACGTGTGATGAGAGCCGGAACCCCATCAACCTTCGCCTCCACCGCCTGGAGAAAACGCAGAGCCTCAATCTCAGGGCACAAAGACGCAAGAACCGCCGCCGCTTTGGGCCCCTGGAGCGCAAGGAGAGCGGCCGTGTCGCGATAATCCACCGTAATGCCGTCGGGCAGGTGCGCCCGGAGATGGGCCAGATCCACATCCTTCCGGGAGGCATTCAGCACCAGGAACACCTGACCATCCTTCGCCAGGCGGGTGATCATGGTGTCGTCCAGAATGCCGCCATCGTCCTTCAGAAGGAGGGAATAGCGCATGCGCCCCGGTTTCAGGGCCGCGATATCTCCGGGGACGAGCTTTTCGAGGGCCGCGGCGACCGTCCCATGGTCTGGCCCCTCCAGCACCACCTGACCCATATGGGAGACATCGAACAGACCGGCAGCGGTGCGGGTCTGCTTGTGTTCACCCATCACCCCCATGGCGTATTGCACAGGCATGTCATAGCCCGCGAAAGGCACCATCTTGGCGCCCAGACTTTGGTGGAGACTGTGCAGAGGGGTGAGTTTCAGGGTGTCCGCCGCGCCTGCTTCCGCTGCGCTCGATGCTGGTTTCGGGGCCGCCATGATCTCTCCCAATGGTCGGTCTGCCCAGGGTTCCGGGGCGGACACATGCTCCACAACAACGCCCAACCACCACGGAAAGTGGCGGAACGGGCTTCAATTCCAATGCCGCCGGACAGGGACCGGATGCACGGACAGGGACGCTGCCGGTGAGCCTCACCGGGCGTGCCCCTCTGTCATGGTGCCTGAGAGATTTCGCGGAGACGGAAATGGCAACCCTGCCATGCCTGTCTCGGCTTGACCCCGTCGGCGAGGCCAAAGCCCGGCCCGGTCAACGGGTCAGGCAAGCCTGCTTTCCAGAGTGTCATCCCCTTGCGGTCCTTGGGACCTGAGAGTTTCCGGGCGGTTGCTCCTTCGGCGCTGGCGCGACCATCGTGGTGCAGCCAGGCTCTCCCGCAAGGTTCATGTGTATTGAACAATCCCGGGCGTTTCCCAACGCTCGGTTATGATGACCATAGGCCGCGGTACCTGGATGTCAATCCAGAGGGGTGGATAGAGGAAACTCCAAAGCCCCGGTCCGGGGCACCTGCACAGGGTCTGAATGCTGGAACCCGGCCATTCACGACGAGGCCCGCGAAGGGGCGGTGTCCTAATCGTTCAGGGGCAGGCGCAGGATCCGGTTCGATCCCAATCCCCCCACAACCAACCGGCCGTCATAAAGATTGACGCTGGTGGTCATGAAGGCCCGGGGCCCCGCATCCTGGTGATTGCCGGTCACCCGCCCCTGCCCGTCGGCCCGAATGACCCAGCCATGCCCCGGGGGCGGCGGCAGAAGCAGCGACAGCCGGTACAGGGCCGACCGGAAAAAGGGCTGAGGGCCAAGCTCGTCAAGAATATCCACCCGGACCCCGGCCAGGGCGATCCAGAAGGACCCGTTTCCATCACTGGACAGATTATCGGGGAACCCCGGCAGACCATCCATGAAAACATCCCGGGTGCCCGCATCCGGTCCCTTGAGCCAGTAACGGGTCACACGGTAGGCGTTGGTCTCGTTCACCAGAACAAAAGACTCGTCGTGGGCGAGGGCCACCCCGTTGGCAAAGGAAAGACCGGTGAGCACCACCTGGGTCTCCCCGGTCGCCGGGTCATGGCGCAGTAGCCGCCCCGTCTGTGAATGCTCCCAGGGCGCAAGACCGGCCTCATGATAGCCGAACCGCTGGGAAGCGTCGGAAAACCAGATCACCCCGTCAGAGCCGATATCCAGATCGTCGGCAAAATTGATCCGGTCCGCGCCCCCCTGGGGCACGAGGGTGCGCACCTCCCCTTCCGGTGAGACCGCCAGGAGCCCCTTGAGCCCATCGGCCACGATCAGCGTGCCCTGGGCGTCGAATTGCAGCCCCAAGGGCCGCCCGCCCGTGTCCGCATAAAGAGAGATATCCCGCTGGTCCGCGCTGATCCGCAGGATCCGCCCGTCCTCGATCCCGGTATAGAGGGCCCCATCTGGCCCCAGGGCCACATCCTCCGGACCGATCGCATCATTGCCCAGTTCGATAACTTCGGCATTGCCCAGACGGTCATTGGGCGCAAACACCCCCGTCTTGCCCGGGTTGGGCGGAGGCGACCAGGGCTGAGGGTCAAACGGCGCAGGCCAGAACAAAAGCCAGGCCAGGAAAAGGCCAAGGGCCAGCATGGTCATCCGGACCAGGAATTTCATTCGAACGTCCCCCGCTTCTCCAGCCCACACTTCCCACGGTCGCGATTTGTCCGGTCAGACACGCCGTCCGCTCGTGGCGCTGATCACCCCTACATCCGTTCCGGAACCTCGATCCCCGTAAGCTCGAGACCGCGCTCCAGCACCTTCAACGTGACGGCACACAAGGACAACCGGGACTGGCGCAGGGCCTCGTCTTCTTCCGAAAGAATGTGGTGTTCGGAATAGAACCGGCTGAACCCCTGGGCGACGGAGAAAACATAATCGCACAGCACATTGGGAGCCCGCCGCTCCACAGCCGCTTCCACCGCACCGGCAAACCCGGTGATGGCCAGTGCCAATTCCCGTTCCGCATCGGAATGAATGGCAATCGGCCCGGTCAGGCTGTCCGGGGCAATACCCTTTTCGGCTTCCGCCCGGCGCAGGATGGATTTGATCCGCACAGCCGCATAAAGCAGATAAGGCCCGGTCTTGCCCTCGAAACTGGTGAACCGGTCCAGGTCGAAAATGTAGTTGGACAGACGATAATTCGACAGGTCCGCGAATTTGATCGCGGCGACGGCCACCTTGTGGGCGATATCAGCCCGCTCCGCTTCCGGATAATCGGTGCCGATGCCTGCCTCGTCCAGCCTGGCCTGGGCTTTCTCCGTGGCCATGGTGATGAGATCGTGGAGTTTCAGAACGCCCCCGGCCCGGGTCTTGAAAGGCTTGCCGTCCGGACCGTTCATGGTCCCGAAGCCGATATGCTCCAACGCCGCCTTGCCGGTCAGCCCCGCCTTGCGCGCGGCCCTGAACACCTGCTCGAAATGCAGATGCTGGCGCTGGTCCACCACATAGAGCATCAGGTCCGGATCATGGCTTTTCACCCGGTCGATGATCGTCGCCAGATCCGTGGTCGAATAAAGGGCGCTGCCGTCTGACTTCACCAGGAGAAGCGGCGGAACTTCCGTCTTGTCGTCCGCTTTCGCCACATCGACCACAAAGGCCCCCTCGCTTTGCTGGGTGATTTCCCGGGCTTTGAGGTCCTCGACCATGGCGGGGATGAGGCTGTCCACATCCGCTTCGCCCTTCCACAGGTCGAAGGTAACGCCCAGGCTGGAGAACTCCCGGCGCATACCGGCAATGGACACATCCATGAAATGGCGCCACAGGGCGAGGTATCCGGGCCGGCCTTTCTGCAACGCCGCCGTGGCCGCCCGTGCCCGGGCCGCCCGCTCCTCATCCGCCTTACAGGCCCTGGAAGCGGCGGGATACAACTCCTCCAGATCCGCCATGGTGACGGGCGATTCATCCGGGTAGGGACCGCTAAAGGCTTCATCGAAATAGGGCAGATCCGGCTGGCGCTCCGCGATCTCGGAAATCAGCATGCCCATGGGCAGGCCCCAGTCGCCCATATGCACATCGCTGACCGTCTTGTAACCGGCGAAGGCGAAGATCCTCTGGAGACTGTCACCGATGATGGTCGAGCGCAGATGCCCCACATGCATGGGCTTGGCGATATTGGGTCCGCCGAAATCCACCACCGTCATCCGTGCACGGCCCAGATCTCCGGTGCCCAGGCGACCGTCAGCGAGCACGCCGTCCACCCGCTTCGCCAGGAATTCATCCGTCAATGTTAGATTGATGAAACCGGGCCCTGCCAGGGAGACTTCCCGGAACATGTCCTGGTCCTTCAGGACATCGACCACGGCCTGGGCAATTTCCCGGGGGGGCTTCTTGGCGATCTTGGCCGCGGGCAGGGCACCCGAGCATTGGAACTGCCCCAGATCCGGCCGGTCCGACAGGGCAACGGTGCCGTAGGAGGCGTCCACCCCCGCCTGTTCAAAGGCGCGGGCGGTCATCTCGGTGAGAAGCTCGGGCAGGGTGCTCATGATCGGATCCAATCGCTGGCAAGGGGCAGCCGGACCTTACGGCCTCAGGTTCTGGCGGTTGTATTCCACCTGATCCCGGGTCAAGTCAAAGCCCACGAGCACGTCGAGATCGGTCACCGCCGCCCCCTCAGGCAGGGACACCTTCAGATCGTTAATGGATTCTTCCACCACCGCGACCCGGCCCAGCCCTTCGAAGGTCACCGTGGTCTCATAAACATTTTTCAGCAGGACCCGCTTTTTGTGGGTGACGGCAATGAAATACCGCAGGGGCTGGGGCGGGCTCACGGTGCCGAGCCCAGCGGGGCCCTGGCGCATGGAGAGGTCCACATCGAAATCCATGTCCACCCGGTCCTTGCGGGCTTTGCAGCCCATGGCCACCCGGTTCACTTCCGCCTCGTAGAGAACGTCCGTTACATCCTGGCTATAGCCTTCAAGAAAGGTCACCCGGCGGGAGGCTTCTGCAAGCACGCCGACCCGGGGGCACCCATCGGCGGCGCCCATCTCAGGGATCGATGTCCCACATGCGCCCAGAAGCATCAGCAGACCAAGGCCGGCTGTTGCCCCGGCAAGGCGCAGTGAACCTGCGGCCCGGTTCCAGACCGATCCGGCGGGCACCGGCGCACCCGTGCCTGCATTATCCGTCGCTGTATTCATCGACCCAAGGTCCCCCGCCGGACCTGTCGTGTGTGTGGTCAAGGCCGTGCTCTCCCTGCATTTACGCGCACGTGTGTCCGTCGGACGGCGCGATCCTGGCGGCCTTCAAGGCGCCAGGCCATTCTCACAATCTGTCCTGTTACCAAGGCGCTGGGGATCCATCCGTCATGGACGACGCCATGGGCCCGATTCACGGCCAACGGTCCAGGTTCCCGGCCCATCCCCCCGGCAGCTCCCCCTGGCCACTCCCCGAAAATCGGCCCATATCTAAGCCACCGATACTTTCGGTGCCCATATCTTTAGGGCCATGGAGGCTGAAATAAGGATGACCTTCAGCCGGAAGGCGCTGAGATTTCGGTTTGCTGAATGCCGCCTGAATGCCAACGATCTGCACGCAGGTAATAATGGCACTGATGCACTCTGCAGCTGGGGTCCCCCTGCACGCGCAGCAAAGACGCCATGCCGCGCCGCCCGGACCGGGGCGGACTGTAGCCAAGCCCCGCATTCCCAGCAATATTGGGAAACGGCAATTGCGGGGCGGCATTTGTGGGTTGGAAATTTGAAGTGATCGGTGCAGGCCGGATCCGTTCGGTGCGAAAAGACCGATATCCGGGTGCCTGTATTTTGGGTTGACCGTTTTTCCGGTTAACCGTGTTTGACACAGAGCGCACCGCGTCCCACGGCTGGGACGCCCGAATGCCCGGCTCCCCCACCTGGGGGCCCTTATCAGGAAGAAAGGCCCGACCGTGACACAGTCCGCCTCCCCATCCGCCAGCCAGGCAGCCTCAACCGCCGTTCAGTCCGGTGCAGGCCCCTCGAGTACCGATGCAGCCCCACGGCCTGCCATGAAAATCGTGCTCACGGCCCCCCGGGGCTTCTGCGCCGGCGTGGACCGGGCGATCCAGATTGTGGAACTCGCCCTGGAGCGTTACGGCGCCCCGGTGTATGTGCGCCATGAAATCGTGCACAACCGCTACGTTGTGGAAGAGCTGGAGGCCAAAGGGGCCGTCTTCGTGGAGGAACTCACGGAAGTGCCCGACGATGTGCCGGTCATCTTTTCCGCCCACGGGGTGCCCAAATCCGTCCCGGCGGCCGCCGAAGCCCGCAAACTGTTCTACCTCGACGCCACCTGCCCCCTGGTCTCCAAGGTCCATGTGGAAGCCGAACGGCATTTCGCTCAGGGCAAGGAAATTATCCTCATCGGCCATGCGGGCCATCCGGAAGTGGAAGGCACCATGGGTCAGTTGCCCGAAGGTGCCATCACCCTCGTGGAAACACCGGACGATGTGCGCAAGCTCGAGCCCCGCAATCCGGAACAGCTTGCCTTCATCACCCAGACCACCCTGTCCGTGGACGACACCGCCGAGATCATCTCCGTTCTCAAGGAACGCTTTCCGGCCATCGCCGCCCCCCACAAGGAAGACATCTGCTACGCGACCACCAACCGCCAGGAAGCGGTGAAGGCGATTGCCGGGCGCTGCGATGCCATGCTGGTGGTGGGTGCGCCGAATTCCTCCAATTCCATGCGCCTCGTGGAAGTCGCCACCCGCGCCGGTACCCCCAAGGCCAAACTGGTCCAGCGGGCGGCGGACATCGACTGGGACTGGCTGGAAGGTGTGGGCTGTCTGGGCATCACCGCTGGTGCCTCCGCTCCGGAAGTGCTCGTGCGCGAGGTGATCGATGCACTGGGCGAGCGCTTCGACGTCAGCCTGGAGGAAGACGAGACCTGCCGGGAAGACGTGCGCTTCAAGCTCCCCCGGGCCCTGGGCGACGCCTGAGCCGCCACCCGCGACCGCGCGCGCCTGACTGCCTGCCCTTGACCGCCCGCCCTTGACCGCCGCCTTTATCGGGAACCGGCCATCGTCCATGACACATGTGATCATCTACACCGACGGGGCCTGCTCCGGTAATCCGGGCCCCGGCGGCTGGGGCGTGGTGCTGCGCTCTGGCAGCCATGAAAAAGAATTGCAAGGCGGCGAGGGTGAAACCACCAACAACCGGATGGAATTGATGGGGGCCATCATGGGCCTGGAGGCCCTCAAACGGCCCTGTCAGGTCGATCTTTACACGGACTCGAAATACGTGCGCGACGGGGTCACCCAGTGGCTGGCCAACTGGAAGAGAAACGGCTGGAAGACCGCCGCGAAGAAACCGGTCAAGAACGACGACCTCTGGAAGCGCCTCGATGAGGCCATAGCCCGCCACACCATCGACTGGCACTGGGTGAAGGGCCATGCGGGCGAGCCGGACAATGAACGGGCCGACGCCCTCGCCCGGGCCGGCATGGCGCCTTTCAAATGAGAGCCTGCGTGATCACTTCCTGAGAAAGCACACACCGGCAAAGAACAGGCCCGAACCGCGTGTGACCGGGACAGGCCCGGCCACAGCGGCTCTTCGCCCGGACGCTGCGAGCGTGATCCAACTCGGTCGGATCACGCTCTGGTCACGACTGTAGCCCGGCGGGCCGCCGCCGCCCCAGGCTACGCCAGCACCTCGAGGGTGCTGCGCCAGCCCTTGGAGGGTGCTGCGCACCGTGGGCGGCTTCAGAGCTGTTCCAGGATCTTCTCAGCGGAGGACAGGTCCAGCTGACCGCCCTCTTCCACATTCAGAGACTTCACCACACCGTTATCCACGATCATGGAGAACCGGCGGGAACGCTGGCCCATGCCGAAATTCGACAGGTCCAGCTCCAGGCCGAGGGCCCGCGCGAAATCGCCGTTGCCGTCCGCCAGCATGACGATATTGCTGCCCACATTCTGGGACTTGCCCCAGGCACCCATCACGAAAACGTCATTGACGGACACGCAGGCCAGCATGTCCACGCCCTTGGCCTTGATGGCATCGGCATGTTTGACGAAACCCGGCAGATGCTGGGCGTCGCAGGTCGGGGTGAAGGGCCCTGGGACTGCGAACAGAACCACTTTCTTGCCCGCGAAAAGTTCATCAGTGGTGGTCTTCTGGGGACCGCCGTCCGTGGACTGCATCAAACCGACGGAAGGCACCTTGTCGCCAACTGCAATGGTCATGGGGATCATTCCTCACTGGGAAAAAAAGAGACCGTCCCCCCTATGGAGCGACAGCACGCCCGTTCCTTACCAAGTTTCGGCCACGAATCCAGCCCGCTGCCCCCAGGGACCGTTCACAACTCCGCCCCATGGCCTGCTCGCCCGGCACGTGCAGCGGAACTTGCCAATGCCCCAGGTCATGACCTTGAGACCGACAAATTGTGCCTTATGCTGAGCTATAGAGAGACCAGCACCATTTCGGAGGCGTTCTAACGTGGGATCGGATGATAACCGCCGTGATCAGAACAGCGGATCAGGACTTGAAAGCGAAACAGAACCGGATAGCCCAGACGGCAGGCAAACCCTGGACACGGCGGCCCGGGAAACCGACGCGGACTCCGGCGCCCAGGAGATTGGCCTGGCAGGTCAGCTTCTCGTGGCCATGCCCTCTCCTGCCATGGGCGATCCCCGGTTCGAGCAAAGCGTGATTTTCGTGTGCGCCCACTCCGCCGACGGCGCCATGGGTCTGATCATCAACAAGCCCAGCACCCAGATCACATTCAGCGAACTCTTGAAGCAGTTGAACATCCCCAAGCCCGAAAGCACCGCAGGGTCATCGCAAGCCCCCTCAGTGGACATCCTTTCCGGCGGCCCCGTGGAAATCGGCCGGGGCTTTGTGCTCCATTCCAGCGATCATGACTGCGGGGACGCGACCCTCAAGGTGACTGACGAGATTGGCCTCACCGCCAGTGTGGAGATGGTCAAGGCGCTTGCCTGCGGTGACGGTCCCGCGAAAGCGCTGTTAGCTCTTGGCTATGCCGGGTGGGGGCCGGGCCAGGTCGAGGCGGAAATCAAGGCCAATGGCTGGCTCATTGCCCCGGGCGATCCGGACCTGATCTTCGCCCCATCCCCCCTCACCAAATGGCACCGCACACTGGACGCCATGGGCATCCAACCCGGCCTCCTCTCCCCCGTCCAAGGCACCGCCTGACCCCGCCCCCGTGCAAAGGCACGAACGGCATGCAGACATCCTCCCCCGGTCCGGCTTCGCCTTGACCGGGGCTACGGCTCCGGACTCCCGGTGTAGCCCGGATCAAGCGCAGCGGATCCGGGCAGTGGCTATTGCGCCGCGTTGAGGCTCTCGCGGGCGCCGCGTTCCGGACCAAGGGTGTGGGTCAGGAGCGATTCAGCAGCTTCCGGGCGCAGGGGGCCGCCGAACACCAGACCCTGGGCATAATCGCAGCCAAACTCCCTCAGACGGCGGACGTCCTCGTCATTTTCCGGTCCCTCGGCGATCACGGTGAGGGAGAGATCATGGGCCAGGGTCACCAGGGCCTTCGTGACCTTGGCGGCCTCCGCCCCGCCCCCGGAATGCAACGCCGCCACGAAGCTGCGGTCCATTTTGACGGTCTCGAAGGGCAGGCGCTGGAGATAGGTGAAAGCGGAGAAGCCCGTGCCGAACCCTTCGAGCACGAGACCGGCCCCCCCGTCGCTCAGCATCCGCAGGGCCTGGGCGCTCAATTCCGGATTGGCCATGATCAGGGATTCCCGCACCCCAAGGCGCAGGCTCCCACGGGGCAGACCCTCCCGGGGCAGCACACCCCGGACCAGGTCGGCAAATTCTCCGCCCAGAAACTGTCCGCTGGAAAGACCGAAATTGATGAACAGGGGCGGATCGCTTGGCCAGCGCCGTTGCCAGTCCCGCAGCCGGGCCGCCACCAGGGCAAGGGCGCTATGGCCGATATCCCGCATCGCCCCCATTTCCTCGGCGATGGAGATGAACTGGTCGTGGGGCACAAGGCCCAGTTCCGGATGGTTCCACCGGATCACCGCCTCGAAACCGGCGAGCCTTGGGGGCCGCAGATCCATCACGGGCTGGTAGAACACCTCAAGCTCGCCGCGCTCCGCCGCCCGCTGAAGGGCAGCCTCCAGGCTCAACCGGCCGCCGGATTGCTGGCGCATGGCCGGGGTGAATTCCATGATCTCCCCATAGCCCTTGGCCTTGGCCCGGAAGAGAGCAATCTCCGCATTGCGCAGAACATCCTGGGGTGTGTCCTGCCCCAGATCGGCCCGGGCCGCGCCGATGCTCACGGAGGGGAACACTTCCTGCTCATCCAGAACGATCGGTGCACCGAGACTGTCCGCCACCGCCCGCAGCCGGGCCCTGGCGTCTTTCATCCCCAGACCCCGGGGCAGCAGCACGGCGAACTCGTCACCGCCGATCCGCGCCACCGTGTCGTCCCTGGACACCAGCCCTTCCAGACGCCGGGCAAGGGTGACCAGCATGGCATCCCCTTCCCCCTGGCCCAGCCCTTCATTGATGGTCTTGAACCGGTCCACGTCGATGACGATCACCGCCGGGACAATCTGACCCCGGCCCTGATCACGGGCCAGATCCCGGGCTTGATCCCGGGCCTGATCACGGGCGGCGCCCTCCAGAAGGTGAGCGAGCCGGTCCAGCAGCAGCCCCCGGTTGGCGAGCCCCGTGAGGCTGTCGCGCATCACATCTTCGATCGCCCGCATCTCATCGTTTTTGCGGGAGGAAACATCCGCCACCACACCGATCAGACGCCGCGCCTTGCGGTCATTGCCCGGCATGGCGGAGCCGCGCAGGCTGACCCAGCGATAGGTCTGGTCTTCGTGGAAAATGCGGAACTCAAGTTCGAAGGCGATATTGCCCCGGGCGATGTAGGACTCCACCGCGCTGCGGATCATATCCCCGTCATCGGGATGGATCCGTTCAAGCCAGGCTTTCAGGCTGCGTCCGAGCCGGCCCACCTGAAGACCAAGCACGGCCTCGACCATGGGGGAGACGATCAGTCTGTCCGTACCCACATCATAATCCCAGACCCCTTCCTGGGCGGCCTCCAGCGCCAGACCCGGTCGGCCGCCTTCCCCCTCAGGAAAACCGCCCTGTGCGGATGGTTCAGCGATTGCCTGGTCCTGGACCTTGTTGCCCACCTGCACCACGGGGGTGTCATTCCCGAAACCGTCCTGGGAATCGTAGGGCAACGGACCGCGCCAGAGCTGGGATCCGGGGACAAACCCGGTCGTCCCATGCCGGGCTGGATCGTAACGGGCCGGATCGTAACGGGCGGGGTTATCGTCGTGACCCATGGGGTGATCATGGCCATGGCCGTGATCCGCCGGAAAAGCGGCAGGCCGGGCCAGAATCGAGGCAAGGGCACTCAGGGAAACGCCCGCCGCAACCGCGCCGGTGAGCAGCAGGGCCTGAAGCCCGGCAAATGGCCCAGGGCCCGTGACCGACACCATGGCACCCGCAACCGCGCACAGGCAGAACAGGGCCGCTCCCGGCAAAAGGGCCGCAGCCTGACGGTCCCGCCGCCTGGACAGCAGAATAATGATGGCCGCCGAGGAAAAGGCCGTGATCATCACCGCAGGCCCCGCCATCACATCCGGCCCGATCCCCGGTATGGATAAAAGGGCAAGGCCCGCGAGCAGGCCCGAGGCCTGATCGAAATAGAGCGGCATGTGGCGGTTGAGCCGTTCAAGCATCAGCCGCCGGCGCATGACCTGAAGCCCCGCCGCAGCGAGAGCCGCCAAGGCCGCCGCGCGGAAACCGCCGGACAGGCTGTATTCCGGCGGCACCACGCTGTACTGAACGCCGAATCCGGCGGCTACGAACAAAAATCCCGCCGCCGCGAGGCCGGTGGTGGCGAAATCCTCCGCATCCCCATGGAGCACCCAGCGCCCTGCGCTCAAGGCGACCAGAACCATCAGCACACCAAAAGCAATCCCCTTGCCCGCCGCGATCCACCGCTCCAGCCGCTGATAGGCGGCCGGCTGCCAAAGGGCGAGGGAATAAGGGGCTTCGCGCAGGCCGACAGAAAGGGCAACGGTGGTGTTCTGCCCCGGCGCAAGACGCACCTCGTAGGCCTTGGCGCCGTCTCTGGTATTTACCCAGATCAGGGGCTGGGCCGGAGCCCCTTCCGCCCACTGAACAGCCGTCTTCACCGGAAAGCCCGATGCCCCGGCCCCGAACGGCCCGGACCCCGCGAGAGTGGGGGTCTGGAGGACCATGATCCGGGTCTGGGGTGCCCGGGAGGGGTTGGTCAGGGAGATCATCAGCCAGCGCCCGGCGGCAAGATCCGATGGACGCTCCCCGGATCCCGGTTCGTTCTCAAGTCCGGGCACATCGGGCCGGATGATGATTTCCCGCACGGAAGGGCGAACATCAATGACCGAGTCCGTGGGGGAAACGGTCACCTGGCTCAAGGGCGGCAGTCCGCCGCCGTTCCCCGCCTGTGCTAGGGCCGACACGGTGGTAAGAATGAGGAGGACAGCAACGAACAGGGTCGGCAGGCACAGGGCCGCGATCCGGCCCAGGCGGGCTGCATGTCCTGCCTGCCCGCACCGCGCAGCACCCCAATCATCCGCACGGGGGGACCGGTCACGCCGTGCCGGCGCATCAAGTCCATCCGTCCACAGACATGTCTGCGAACCCATACCCTGCCTCTTACCCCTGTTCCGGGGTTCGTGGTGCTCATGGGCAGGCTTTGCCCATCCAACACCAACCGCCCGGCGTTCCCGTTAAGCCATGCGCGCCCGCCGTGCCAATCAGCGGTATCCATCACGCGTGAACCGAATCGTCCCCGTCGCCGCAGTGAGTGTACCCAAGATGGCTGAAGCATCCAGGTTTCACAGCGCCGGCAGGCGTCGGCCTGCTGAGCTCTTGGAGATAACCGGAACTGACCAAAAAAATCACAAGCGCGGATCGTCCTCCACGAGGCCGAACAGGATGTGGTCCTGCCATTCACCCGCGATTTTGAGATAGCGCCGCGCCCGGCCCTCCTCCGTGAACCCGCATCGGCGCAGGACCGCCTGGGAAGACAAATTGGCGGGAATACAGGCCGCCTCGATCCGGTGGAGGCGCAGATCATCGAACACAAAGGGGATGACCCGGCGCACCGCCGCCGTCATGAAGCCCCGTCCCGCATACCGGGCACCGATCCAGTAGCCCATGGAACAGGCCTGGGACACCCCGCGGCGCACATTGGACAGGGTGCAGGCCCCCAGAAGCGCATCATCGTGGGCGGCAAAAATGAACAGGGGATGGGCCAGATCGTCCCGGACTTCCCGCTGATAGCGGCGCATCCGGCGCCGGTAGGCGGTTCGGGTCAGGTCATCCTGGGGCCAGACCGGCTCCCAGGGCTCGAGATGGGCCCGGCTTTGGGCACGCAGGCCCGCCCAGGCCTCGAAATCCTCTTCGAGGGGATAACGCAGATAGACGGTCTCGCCCTTGAGCAGAACCGCCGGCTCAACCTGTGCCCGGCTGCCCAGCATCCACCTTCTCCGTGTGTGTCTGTCCGGCCCGACGCCCTGATGGAGATCCCGGGCGTTGGTCCGTCCGGATCGGCGCACCGGTCCCAAAGGCCCCTGGTCAGAGCGCGAAAGCGGCACTCAGGCTAGCATAATCGGGCAAATCGCTGGGCGGTCCCACCAGGGCCACCGCCGGAGCGGACCGGGTGAGCAGGGAGCCCGCGAAGTCCTTGACGGCCGCGTTGTCCACGGAGGCGATCTTCTCCAGAATCTCTGGTGTGCCGACAACCCGGCCCTCAAAGAGCAGATCCGTGGCCGCGCTGTCCGCTCTGGACGAGGGGGACTCCAGGGCCATCAAGACCGCCGAGCGCAGAGAAGCCTTTGCCCGGCCCAGTTCCTGGTCGGTAACCCTCTCGGAAAGATCGCGCATTTCCCCGGCAATGGCCGCCGCCGCCGCGCCGGTCTGATCCGGGGCCGTGCCCGCATACACCGTCAACTTGCCCGTGTCCGTATAGGACCGGGCCATGCTGTAGACCGCGTAGGCCAGCCCCCGTTCCTCCCGGACCGACTGGAACAGCCGGGAGGACATCCCCCCGCCCAGGATCTCAGAGGTCACCCAGGACGCGAAGAACCGCGGATCCTCAAGGGGCACGCTTTCAAAGGCGATGGTCAGATGGGTCTGTTCATGGGCGGTGACCCGGCGGACATCGCCCCCTGCGAATCGGGCTGGCCCGGAGCGCACCGGCGGCGTCGACGACCGTGTCATGTCGCCGAATACGCCGGCAACCTGATCCACGAAACGGTCGGGATCCACGGCTCCCGCGGCCCCCACCACCATGGCGCCCGGGTGATATTCCCGGTCCAGATAAGCCTGCATCTGCTCCCGGCAGAGGGCATTGACCGATTCCGTGGTGCCCAGAATAGGATTGCCAAGGGGCTGGTCCGCATATGCCACCCCCTGAAGGAGGTCAAAGACCATATCGTCAGGGGCATCCGCAGACCGGGCGATCTCCTGGAGGATGACCGAGCGTTCCCGCTCGATCTCCACCGGATCGAAGCGGGGCCGGCGCAGAATGTCGGCAAGAATGTCGACACCCAAAGCCAGGTCGTCCTTCAACAGCCGCAGGTGATAGGCGGTCTGGGTCCGGCTGGTATAGGCGTTGATGTAGCCGCCCACGGCCTCCACGGTCTCAGCAATGTCTCGGGCGGACCGGCTTTCGGTGCCCTTGAACGCCATGTGCTCCAGGAAGTGCGCGAGACCCAATTCCTCGGGCCGCTCGTCACGGCCCCCCGCACCAATCCAGACTCCCAACGCGACGCTTTCCAGACCTGGCATGGGGTCTGTCACGATGCGCAACCCGTTCGCGAGTGTGGCTACACTCATCGCCATCGGCGCCGATCCTTTCTGTTTTTGAGCATGGTGCCATGCGGACCACCCGCTTCGGGTGGCCTCCCCCAAAGGCTAGGCCATATAGGAACACGAAAAACAAATCCACCGGATCACTATGGGAAGAGGCGCAAATGTTACCGGCGGGGGGCAAGGTCCAGCCGGGTACGGGGGCCATTCGCGGGCCGAACTCCTCGGATCGGCCACGTCAGGATCCGGATGGCGGCCCCAGACGGCCCAGCGCCCGGTGATAGGCGGCCCAGATCACCAAAAGTCCCGCCGCAAGGCTGAACCAGGTCACCGCATACCCCAGATGCTTGGTGTGGAGCGAGGGCATGGTGCTTTTGCTGCGCCACTGCGCCCCAGGCACCGGAACCACCTCCGGCGACAGGGCCGGATCCGCTTCGATGATCAGCGGCAAGGGAGGCCGGGATAGATCCGCATGGCGGGTCAAGGCCTCCAGTTCCATCCAGTACCAGTTGCCGGCTTCGGGTTCGTTCACAGGCGTGAACGGATTGGCCCGCTCCGGCCTGCGGATGACGCCGGTCACAGTGACCGGCCCTTCAGGCCGCGCCCATTGATTCTTGCCCCGCGGCGCATCACCGCTACCCAGTGCGGCATCGCTAGTGGCTTGCGCCTGGGCAGCCGTCCGGGGAGCCCATTCGGTCATGGGGGCAAAACCGCGATTCACGAACACCGATGCCTGCCCGTCCCGGATCAGGGGGGTGACCACGATGTGCCCTGGCCGGCCATAGCCCGCATGGGCATAGACCGCAGCTTCGCCCTTGGCGGTGAATGTGCCCCTGACCGTGACTTTCCGGAACTCCAGCGCTTCGATCTCCGTCCCGAACCGCTCCAGCGCGGTTTCGAGGGGCACCGGCTCGGCGGCGGCGCGGGCATCGAGTTGGGCGATCAGATCATTCTTCCAGGCCCGGCGGTCCAGTTGCCAGAAGCCCAAGGTGAGAAGCACCGCAAAGGCGCCCACCGTGCACAGGGTGAGAAACGGCAATGGTTTGAAAACGAACCCGTTCATCAATGGCCCTACCTGCCCCCAACCCTGGCCGTCACCGACCCCCATGGTCACCGGTCCTCGCGGTCACCGGTCCTCGTCATGATCGCCACTGGTCGTCCGAGAGGCGCCCTTCCGCTGCATCATGGCGGAACTGCTCTCCAACGAGCCATGCCTTGAAAAGCCGCAGGGATGCGATGGTGAGGAATGCCGTGGCCGGCAACCAGATGACCGCCTGAAGCCAATAGGGGGCCTGGTAGCGCAGCTCCAGGACCATCGCCCCGCCCATGACCACGAAACCCACAATCATCAAGGTGAAGACCGTGGGCCCGTCCCCCTGTTCATAAGGCTGAAAATCCAACCCGCAGGCGGAACAGGAATGAGCCAGGGAAACCGGATTCCGGAAGAGGGCACCTTGACCGCACCGGGGACAGCGCCCCCGGAAGGTCCTGCCAAGGACCGTGAGGGACGAGGCCCTCACCGATCCGTCTTGAGGCGACATGCCGTCTGGAGGCGTCATGGCGCTTCCCTCATCCCCGCCCGGCCCCACCCGGCACCGTTAGCCAGAGCTATCAATGGGCCGGCGCCGTTAGTGGGCCGGCGTGCCCTGACCCCAGACATAGATCACGGCAAACAGGAACAGCCAGACCACGTCGACGAAGTGCCAGTACCAGGCCGCCGCTTCGAAGCCGAAAATGTTGCCGTCCTTGAAGTGGCCCGCATATCCCCGGATCAGACACACGATCAGGAAGATCGTCCCGATGATCACGTGAGCGCCGTGGAAGCCCGTGGCCATGAAGAAGGTCGCGCCGTAGATGTTGCCGGAGAAAGAGAAGGTCGCTTCGGCGTATTCATAGGCCTGTACGCCGGTGAAGCTCAGCCCCAGCAGGACCGTCAGCCAGAGAGCCTGGATGTAGCCCTTGCGGTCGCCGGTCTCCAGGGCGTGGTGGGCCCAGGTCACCGTGGTGCCGGAGGTCAGCAGAATAAGAGTGTTCAGGAACGGCAGGTGCCAGGGATCGAAGGTCTCGATGCCCTCTGGCGGCCACTGCTCGAAGCCATGCTGGGTCGGGAACAGGGAGACGTTGAAATAGGCCCAGAACCACGCCACGAAGAACATGATCTCGGAGGCGATGAACAACACCATGCCGTAGCGGTGGTGGAGCTGAACCACCGGCGTGTGGTGGCCGCCCTCTTCGTGTTCCTTGATCACGTCGCCCCACCAGCCGATCATCACATAGACAACGCCGGCAGCACCGATGGCGAACACCCAGGGGCTCTGGGGAACGCCGAACAACCCGTCAGGCCTCATCCAGATGACCGCACCGATGGCCATAATAAAGGCACTGACCGATGCGACGAGGGGCCATGGGCTCGGCTCCACCAGGTGGTAGTCGTGATTAACTTGCCCCGCCATGCCTCAACCTCTTTCCGTTCTCAAGCCGCCACCGGACGCACCGGGTTTCGCGCGGACCTTTTCGCCGCTGCAATAACGGCTTCGGTTTGCCTCAAGCCCGCCGGCAATGCAACGGCGCCGTTTCCATAAAACCAGCTTAGCGCCGCGATGTTGCGCTTTGATATCATTCCGTGCCCCAGCGCCCGGGCGGGGTTGCCCTCAGGGCGGGTCCTGGTGACTGGCCTCCCTGACCCGCCGGATCAGCCGGTCAGTTGGTCTGGAGAGCCGCCGTCTTTTCCACCGGGAAGAAGGTGTAGGACAGGGTGATTTCCTTGACCTCCGCCGCATTGCCGTCTTCCACCAGCCGGGGGTCCACGAAATAGGACACGGGCATGGTCATGGTCTGCCCCGGTTGCAGTGTCTGTTCGGTAAAGCAGAAGCACTCGATCTTGGCGAAATAGTACCCGACCTTCTGGGGCGTCACATTATAGGTCGCCGTTCCCGTGACCGGTTTGTCGCTGTGGTTGGTGACCTTGTAGAAGGCCAGCATCTGCTCGCCCAGACGCATGGTCTGGGCGGTCTGCACAGGTTCGAACTCCCAGGCAAGGCCCCGGGACACATTGGCGTCGAAACGGACGGTGATTTCCTGATCGAGGATCTCGGCTGGGGCCACGACGGCGGTCTGGGTGGTTCCCCCAAACCCGGTCACCCGGCAAAAAGCGTCATAGAGGGGCACCGCCGCATAAGCGAGGCCGACCATGCCACCGGCCACCCCGGCGCAAATCAAGGCAACCCGCTTGTTCGCTGAGTTGGCGGCGGAGGTGTTTGCTGTTTTGGGTTCCGGGGTTGGTTTTTCCGGGTTCATGGTCGATCTGTCTCTGATTTTGGCCGTCTATGGTTCGGGCACTGCTTGTGTTTCAGAAGCCCTGTTTGTCGAAGTTAGAGGGGCCGGCTGAGAACCTCAGGCCCCATTTTCACGACCGTGACCGCGAACAGCAGGACCACGAACCCGAACAGGGCGAGGGCGATGGCTGCGTTGCGGCTCTTGCGGGCCTTGAGAAACGCCTCCGTGTTCGGGTCCTGGCTGGTCCCGGCCGAAGGGGCTTCAGCATCGGAACCGGTATCCTGGGTGCTGGTCTCGTTTGTTGTCATTTCCGGACTGATGGTCGTCATGGCTGACCTCCCAAGGGCTGACTTTCCGATGACTGGCTTCTCGACGTCTGAAAGACCATGAGGGACTGGAAGGCCAACGGGGACCGAAATCCCAAAGGTGCTTCCCAGGCGCCCGCGTCATCAATGCAAACCTTCCGGCCACGTCTGGGCCATCGGTCTTCGCAGATCCATAGAATTAGCATGGCCCCGTCTCTGGGCCAGGAACCGCCGACGGCTACGGCCCTCTCACACCTCAGATCGCATTGATCAGGCTCAACAGGACCGGCTCGAACACCGGCAGTCCGATCAGCCGCTCCACCACGAGCATGAGGAACAGGACGAAAAGATAGAAAATGGAGAAAGAGAACAGTCTCCGCGCGAGATCCTTGATCTGCGCCCCCTGTCCGGCCTGCCCCTGCTCCATCCGCCCAAGCCACCAGATCCGCGCGGCCAGCCACAGGAAATAACCGCCAAGCACCACCGCACAGGTCATGTAGAGCGGCCCGGCCATGGCCAGCCCACCGGGAAGCAGAGTCACCACATAGAGCAGGACCGAATAGACAAGGATCTGGAGGCGGGTATTGGCCTCACCAGCGACCACCGGCAGCATGGGAACCTGGGCTTTCTCGTAATCCCCCATGCGGGTGAGGGCCAGCGCCCAGAAATGGGGCGGGGTCCACATGAAAATGATCATGAACAGGACCACGGCTTCGATGGAAACCGTGCCTGTCACTGCGGCCCAACCGATCATGGGAGGAAAGGCACCGGCAGCACCGCCGATGACGATGTTCTGGGGCGTGCGCCGCTTCAACCACATGGTGTAGATGAACAGGTAGAACCCGATGGTCACCGCCAGCAGAATGGCAGCCGGAACATTGACCAACAGCCCCATGGCCGCAACGGACGCACCGGACAGGAAGACCCCGAACGCCAAGGCCTCGGACGGCTCGATCACACCTCGTGGGATGGGGCGGCGCCGGGTGCGCTGCATGAGCCGGTCGATGTCAGCGTCGTACCACATGTTCAACGCGCCGGACGCTCCCGCGCCCACGGCCATGCAAAGCAAAGTGGTGAAGGCGATCACCGGGTGAATGTCACCGGGAGCTGCGATCAAGCCTGCAAATCCCGTGAAGACCACAAGCGACATGACCCTGGGCTTCAGCAGGATCACATAGTCGCTCCAGTGGGCGGTCGACAGGACCACACCCTCGGACCCGCTGGTGGTCGAGACTTCGCCGCCGGCCAGGGATCCCTGGCCGAACGACCCGCCGAACATGGCGCCGGTGGAGAGTTGATCTTGTGTTGCGGACCCGTGTCCGATCGCGCTTGAAGCCACCTCGATCTCCGTTAGACCCGCCCGCTCCGGCACGGCCTGAAAGGACCGGTCCGGAGGCGGGCATCACGCCTTTATTTGATACGTGGCAGTTCGCTGAACTGGTGGAAGGGCGGCGGAGAGGACAGGGTCCATTCCAGGGTCGTCGCCCCTTCGCCCCACGGATTGTCCGCGACGGGACGCCGGCGCACAGCCGCTTCGATCAGCACGATGATGAAGATCAGCACGCCGAAGGTCGTCAGATAGGACCCGTAGGAGGAAATCTCGTTCCAGCCCGCATAGGCGTCCGGGTAGTCCACATAGCGGCGCGGCATACCGGCAAGGCCGAGGAAGTGGTGCGGGAAGAACAGGATGTTCACACCGATAAAGGTCACCCAGAAGTGGAGCCCGGCGAGGAACTCGTTATAGGCGACACCAAACATCTTGCCGAACCAGTAATACCAGCCCGCAAAAATCGCGAACACAGCACCCATGGACAGCACGTAATGGAAGTGGGCCACCACGTAGTAGGTGTCGTGCAGAGCCTTATCCACGCCGGCATTGGCCAGGACCACACCGGTCACACCACCCACGGTGAACAGGAAGATGAAGC
>CAZLPU010000002.1:0-124747 GCA_964561475.1 uncultured Alphaproteobacteria bacterium | reverse complement strand
CGCAACTACTTCAACGAGGCAGGATATGGTGCAGATTAATCGCCCGGCGCTCTAATCCCCAGGTTGGAAGTTCTTGATTCGTAGCAAAAAACAAGATGAATTCGGACTGTGCTTAACGAGGCGCGAGCAACACGACGTTCCACAAGCGGTTTAATGCATGTTCCACGCATAGCACCTCAACGCCTATGCATGACCCCTCAAAAGTTATCCACAGAAAATCCGGTTTTTCTACACAGGTGTTGGCCCTGGGCTGCAACTTTTCTCGCAGAAGCACCAATGGTCGGTGAGGTCCATGGCGCAACCTTGATCGATCTGCGGCCCAAACAGGGCAAGCGCGGTTCGCCAACCGCTGAATGGTCAGGCCAGTGCAAGCTGAAGCGGTCCGTAGAGCCAAGTGAGCCATAGCCCGAGCGCCAAAAAAGGGCCGAAGGGAATGGCCGTGGCCGGACCCAGTTCCCGTCCCGCAAGCCGCAACCCGAGGGCGGCCAGAAGACCCGAGAACGCGCCGAGATAAAGCACCGACGGCAGGGCGAGGGGGCCGATCCAGGCCCCGGCGGCGGCAAACAGCTTGGCATCCCCCATGCCCAGACCGTCCCGGCCCCGCCATTGCCGGTATCCCCACGCGATGAGCCATAGAGCGCCGTAACCCGCCAGGGCGGCCATGCCGTGGAACCAGAAGGCTTCAGGTGCAAAAAGGGCCGTCGCGGCAAGACCGGCGGCCACCAGGGGCAGGGTCAGGACATCGGGCAGAAGAAAATGCTCCAGGTCGATGGCGCTGAGCACCAGCAGCACCGCACCGAGACCCAGTGTGACCAACACAAGACCAAGGGACGCCGCGGGCCCCAGGGCCAGCAGTGCCCATGCCGCGATCCCCAATGCAGCCACCTCCATGGCGGGCAGGGCAACGGGAATCCTCGCCTTGCAGGTCCGGCACCGGCCCCGTAAGGCCAGGTAGCTGATCAGGGGCACCAGATCCAAAGGCCCCAGGGTCCGCCCGCAGGACTCGCATTCCGAACGCCCCCAGAGCACAGGCCGCCCCTCCGGCAAACGGCTGGCCAGAAGGCCCAGAAAACTGCCGATGAACGGTGCGGCAGCCAGGATCACCGTGCGGTCCACAGGCCCTGGTGGCCGGCGCAACAGATCCGTCAGGGGCTCAAGGAATGCATCCATGGCATGTCCCATTGCTGGTTGGTCTGATCAGGCGGATGCCATGACCGGGCGCACTGTGGGCCGGGCTTAACCGGGCTGCAAGCGCCTCCATGTTAGCTCTCCAGATACCAAACGCAGGCGCCGCTCACGAAGCGGCATTGTGAGAACGGGTGTGGCGGAGCGGGGGCTTTGCCCCTGGTCGATGGACCGGGTTTTGAGGCGGCGTTCGAGGTCCGCCATTCAACGAGGGGTGCGTAATGGAATGGGGCCCAATCCGCGGCCAAGGGTCCGCGAGGCCCCGCACCGCCGTCATTCTCCAGTCGAGCTATCTGCCCTGGATCGGCTATTTCGATCAGATGAACAGCGCGGACGTGTTCGTCCTCTATGATACTGTTCAGTATACAAAACGGGACTGGCGCAACCGCAACCGGATCGTCTCTAGGGCCGGTCCCTTCTGGCTGACCATTCCCGTGCGTACCAAGGGCCGGTTTCACCAGAGAGTGTGCGATGTGGAAGTGGCGGATCCGGCGTGGGCCCAGGAGCATTGGCGCTCCATTGCCCTCAGTTATGGCCGCGCCCCCCATTTTCGCCGGTATGCGGATGAACTGGAGGCCCTCTACCAGGATCTGGCTGGAGAACGGTTTCTGAGTGCCGTGAACGCCCGAACTCTGAGGTTTATCGCCAGTCATCTGGGTATTCAGGCGCCGTTGATCCATGTGGACGATATCTGCGTGCCCGATGAAGGGCATGAGGTGCCCTGCCGGGATCTGGCCCGCAATCTGCGGCTTGTGGCTTTGTGCCAGGCGGTGGGCGCACGGCGCTACGTGACCGGTCCCGCCGCCCTGGTCTATTTGCGCCCTGATGTCTTTCTGGAACATGGAATTGAAGTGCGGATCGCACGCTATCCCGCCTATCCGGCTTATCCTCGCCTTGGGGGGGAGCCCTCGGACCGGGTATCCGCCCTGGATCTGCTGATGATGACCGGTGCCGATGCCTGCCGTCATCTGCACACGGCCCAAAGCGGGAACGGCTTTCTGGAGCCGGTGTCCGCCCGCATGGCCGGCTAGAGCAGCGGGCGCAAAATCACGATCACCTTCAAACAGGGTGGCCGCTGCTCTCGTTTTTTTCGCTCACGGCGCGAGGCGCCTCCGCGAGGGCGGCGCAGTGGCGCCGGACCGCAGTCGCGGCCTTGAGCATGATGCGGATTAAACGCCTCATGCTCTAAGGCCCGAGGCTTGGTCCGGATCCCTGTGAGCCTCTGTATTTAAGGGGCGGCATTTCAGGGGGCGGCAGGCAGGGGCGGGAGCCTGGTTGAAAGTCGTCCGTTCACACCTTGTTAATGCGGTGGCGTGACCCTGATACCTGTGACCGACTCATGAGGGCCGGCATGGGCACTGGGGAATGCGACATCAGTCTCCGCGCTCGTGGGCTCCCGTCTGGGAGGCGTGAGAGGATGGATGCCGTTACCCTGCTCAGTGAGGCTCTCAACCTTCCGCCTTCGGAAGTCGGTCCAGGCCTGTCCCGTGACAGCTCCCCCGTCTGGGACAGCTTCGCCCATCTTTCCCTCATGCTCAGCTTGGAGCGCCATTTTGGCGTACCTCTCAATGATAGCACGCTCCGCCACTATGCAACATTCACAGCAATCGACGCCCTCTGCCGAGGCAGAGGCCCAGAACAGTCCCGGGACGGAGGGACAACGGGGCGGCAAGGATGACCGCCGGCCCGTCTCCGTCAAGGGGTTCCGCCTGGACGCCTATTACGAAGACCGCCAGATCAACCCCTCCCACCGTGCCCTGATGGACGAGGCGGCACTCGCCCGTCATGTCGCCGAGCGTAGCCGTCTGTTTACGGACAAGCTTGGTTTGCCTTCCCTGTTCTTCAAGGGGCTGGACATTGCCGAAGTGGGCGCGGACACCGGCGAGAATGCCCTGGTGTTTGCCCGCTGGGGTGCCAAAGTCAGTGCCTTTGAACCCCGGGAGCAGGCCCGCTGCGAGATCCCGGCCTGTTTCGACCGGTTCGGACTTGGATCCAGCCTGCGTATGGTCGGTGCGGAACGTCTTGAGACCGTCGAACTGGGCCCCTTCGACTTCGTGAACGCGGAAGGCTTTGTCGCGTCCATCGACCCCATGTCCGGCTGGCTCGAAGCCATGGACCGGCTGGTGGCGCCGGAGGGTCTGTTCCATGTTTCCTATTTCGCAAGACGCGGTGCCTTTGTCGAGACGATGATCCGTGGACTCGTGGCCGGGTTTGCCGCGCGCCGGGGCATTACACCTCTTGAAGCCGCCCGTACCCTGATGATGGCGAAATGGGACGGGGTGGGCTCGGCCCGGGTGTTCGAGACCTGGGTCATGGACCATATCACCAATCCGGTTGCCCGCCTGTCCCGGGCCGTCGACCCTTCCCGGCTGATCCGGGAAGCGGCCCATCACGGCTTCCGGATCCAGTCCAGCACCCCAAGCTACAGGGACCCTCTCTGGTTGGGCTGGTACAAGGCGGATCGTCCCCTTGCTGAGGAGCTGCCCCGGATCGATAACCACCTCGCCAGGGCAGCCCTGGGGCAGGCCGTCGGTGCGCCGATCTATTACGGCGGTCATATCGGCGGTGCCCAGGAAATCGCGGCCATGGTTGATGCGGCCATGGGGGCGGCGGATGACTGTGTGGATTGTCCGGACAAGGCCCATCTCCAGGCGGTTGCCGCATCCTTGCGGGCACTCCATGTGCTCTCGCGGGGCTGCAATATGTGGGTGGGCCGTCTCGATGACACCGGCGCATCGCCTTTGCTCACTGGTCTGGCGAAGGCCTTCACGCTTCTGTCGGAAGATGATTTCGACGGCTTGACAAAGTACTGCGCCCATGACCCGGCCTTCATCCAGTGCTGGGGCACTCCGGTCCATTTCGCCGTCTTCCGCCGGGACGGTTCCCTGGCAGGGCGCGGCGCATGAGTGGGTTTCCCGCCATGGACCCTTTGATCCGGCTTCTGGACCAGGGCCGGATCCGTCCTGATGATCCGGCCCTGGTCCTCGAAAGCGGCACCGTGACTTACGGGGCCTTCACGGCCCTTGTACGCCGCCTGGCCGCCGCGATCCGGCAGGATCATGAGGCACGGTTGGGGGGCGATCCGGATTATTCCCACAAGGACGGGCCTTGTGTCCTGATTGATGCGCCCCAGGGCCTGCTCGCCTATGCGGGCCTTTTCGCCACCGCCATGGCCGGGGGATTTTACTCCGTACTCTCTCCCTCGGCACCGCCGTCACGGCGGGCGGCCATCGTGGGTGCCCTGGATCCTACTCTTATTCTGTGTGAGGATGGAGCGGCTTCCCTGTGGAGTGGGGCACGGCGGGTCTTGATGCCCCGGGACCTGCCTGATGGCGGATTGAGCGAGCCGGAAGCACCCCATAACCTGGCCTATGTGCTGTTCACCTCCGGGTCTACGGGGGTTCCCAAAGGGGTCATGGTGCCCCGGTCCGGTCTGGGCGCCTATCTCGCCTGGGTGGATGACGCCATTGCGCCGCGACCGGGAGACAGGGTGGCCCAGCATGCGGGTCTGGCTTTTGATATCTCGGGAACCGATGTCTACGGCGCCCTGGCGAATGGTGCAACTTTGTATCCTATTGTGTCCCAGGCGGACCGTTTGCTGCCCGGCGAGGCGATCCGGCGTCTGGGTATCACGGTGTGGAACTCCGTACCGAGTGTCCTGACCCTGATGATGACGGCCGGCCATCTGGATGCGGCCCATCTGTCCAGTGTGCGCCTGTTCAATTTCTGCGGCGAAGCCTTGGCGTCCGACGCGGTGGAAGCCTTGTGGCAGGCCTATCCCGAGGCGGTGATCCAGAACACCTATGGGCCTACGGAAGCGACCATTGCCTGCACCGCGCGCAGGCTTGTCCCGGGCGAACGGGACCGGGTTCTGCGGATTACAGCCGCCATGGGCGGTGCCCTTCCCGGCAGCGGTGTCGTCCTTGCCGGTCCCGATGGACCGTTCCGGGGCGAGATCGTCGTGACGGGGGCGCAACTCGCCGCTGGCTACTGGCAGGACCCGGAGCGAACCGCCAAGGTCTTCCGGCCTGTGACGGTCGATGGTGTGGAGGTACCGGGTTACTATACCGGGGATCTGGCGGAATATTTGTGTGATGAGCTGTTCTTCCGGAGCCGGAAGGACGATCAGGTTAAAATCGCGGGCCACCGGATCGAATTGCAGGAGGTGGCGGCAGCCATCCGGAAATGCGGTTATCTTGGGTGCGCCGTCGGCATGGTCGAGGGCACCCTGACGGCGTTCGTCGAAGCCCACGGGATGGGCGGCGATCAGTCGGCAGCGGCGGCCAGGATGCTGAAAAGTGCCCTGCGGGACCATCTGGAGGATCCGGTCATTCCCCGACGGATCATCTTCCGGGAGAACCTTGCCCGCAATCAGAACGACAAGATCGATATTCAGGCCATGGCTGAAGACGCGAGCCCGGACGAAATGGCCGAATAGGCCGGACATTGATCCGGGTCACGTGCTTCGCGACCCGGGTGTCCCCGTGTGGTCTGCATAGGATCCTACCCCGTGGGATAGATCCGCGACAGATAATAATCGTAGTCCGCGTCCCCGTGGGTCATGTCCCGGTAAAGGGACGCTAGAGCCACCAGACGCCCGGCGAGCGCCCTCAGATCCGGCACCCGGTGGGGATCGATGTCACCCACGCCGTGGCGGGACCGGCCATCATAGATCAGTACATCCCCCGCACGGGCCCTGGTTTCCAGGTCGATCCGTTCACCGTCCTTTTCCACGAAGGCACCGCCATCCCGGAAATCCTTGCCTTTCTCCGTCAGTAGAAGGACGAGCTGGAAGAAGCGCGCGACACCGGCCTCCCGGTTGATGGTCTCCACCACCCGGTCCTCATGGGCTGCGAAGAAGCCGCCCCCCGCCGGATAGTGCTGAAGCCTCGCGGCGGTGAACAGCCCGTCCTCAACCCGGTCCACGGCGTAATCCAGATCAAAACCCAGCAGATGATTGCGCAGCCGGGCGAGGGGACGGAACACCTCCCGCATGCCATAGAGATCATCCGCCCAAAGCGGGTTGTAGATGACCCGCACGCAGCGCGGCACGTGATAGCCCGTCTGGGACCCGCCGCCCAGCACCACCTTCTGGAAATTGCGCATGGCCGCATCCGGCGGTGTGCCCACGGGCGCTGTATCATGGATGGGTGAGAACGCCCGCCGGATCTGGCTTCGGGCATTCCGGAGGCGGACGGGATCCACGAGGCCCCGCACGATGGCGTAGCCCTTCTGCGCCACCTGATCGGCAATGGCCTGACGGGGCAGGGCGGAGATACCACCATCATCGTGGGGCGCGCCCTGATACCCGGCCCGTCCCCGGCCCGGGGTGCGGGGGACCTCAAAGACATCCACGTAATGGCCGCCCAGATCCACAGGGGTGGGCACCCCAGGGGCAGGAGTCACGGGCGCAGGGGGCTCGGTGGCGGGCGCAGGGGCTGCGGTGAGAGTGGCGCTGGTCATGGCTCATCTCCGGCTTGAATCGTCGCGCTTGGGGATCCCGGGAAACACAGGCGTCATAGTCGGTGCTCCGGGTTTCGGTCCGCTTAACCTTTTGGGCTCAAGGTGCCGGCTCATAGCGGAGGGCGGCGCCGATGCTCCGTAAGGCAGCGGCGGGGTGTGTGGTTTGAGGCCGTGTATTTTTGGCAGGGGTGTGGCTTGTGCTGAGTATTGCGATTTATGGTGCCGGTCTTCTGGGCAGGCAGATGGCGGCTCTTGTTCTGAGCCATTGCGGTGATGCGATCCACATCGAGGGGTTTCACGACGATACAAGGGCTCCTGGCGAGCCGGTCCTTGACAATCTGACCACCCTTGGGGGCATAGACCGTGCGCCTGCTGACCGTTCGATCCTGTTTGCCATCGGTTACAGGGATCTTGCCGCCCGGTGTGCCGCCCTGGAACGGGTGCGCCGGTCGGGTCGGCCCCTGGTCGGGTTCGTCCATCCTAATGCCCATGTGGAAATGGACGTGGATGTGGAGCGCGGCGCGGTGATCCTCGGCGGCGCGGCCATTGATACCGGGGCACGGGTCGAAGCGGGGGCCTTTGTGGATATCGGTGTGTGCGTGTGCGAACGCGCCGTGGTCGGTACGGCAAGCTATTTGAGCGCCGGTTCGGTTGTGGGCGGCAACACCGTTCTGGGTCCGGGCACGTTCCTTGGTCTGAATGCCACCGTGACCGATGGCCTGTCCATCGGTCCCCGCAGCCGGATCCAGGCGGGAACCCTGGTGCACCAGGATCTGCCCGCCGGTTGCACGGTCATGGAAGCCCGAACCATCCGCGCCATTGAACCGGAACCCGCCACAACCGGTCTCACCTTGCATACCGGCACCGGCTAGGCACCAAAAAATCACTGAACACGACCAAAGCCGCCACTGCGCCGCCCCCGCGCCAACTCACAACAACGAAAACACATAAAAGCAACACACAACGCCCGGAACACCGGGCGCTGGGTCGCGGGCCGCGCCGACGCTCCTGACGCTGGCATTCCCTAAAGCCGGAATCGCCCGTTAACCTTGCATTAACCGGCAGGGGTGAAGGGTTAGGATCTGCCGTTGGGGAATGGCCGGGGTCCGTATTAGTATGACATTTGAAACGCGTATTGTGACCGCAGATTTGTCCGCACCCGTGGACGCCGATGCGGAATCCTTCCTGCGTACTGCCATTGGTGGGGAGATGCCGGCGGAGGCGATCTCCTTCGAGGGCGGGCAGGTCAGTGTGGCCGTGCGCCAGGAGCCCGGCCTGCCCAGTGACGAGCAACTCGCCGCTCAGCTTGAGCGGTTGATTGCGGTTTCCCGCAGCCTGGACCATGACGTGGTGTTCGACCACTGCTCGGGCCGGGCAGCGCCCGTCTCACCGGACCGGGTGCTGGCGGTGCGCGGTGATCTGCTCAGCTTTGGTCCCGGCCTGTTCCGGATTGAAGGCCCCTTCCTCCAGGTGATGCAAGGGGCCGACCGGATCATTGAACAACTCGCCCAGCATTATGGCGCGGTCGAACACGAACTGCCCGCCCTCTGGCCGGTGGATCTTCTGTGTCTGACCAATGTGTTCGCCGAGACGCCGGAAAAGATCATTCTGTGTACGAATGTGAAGCAGGACCGTATGGCCCAGCGGGCGGTGGCGGGCGCCTATAGCCAGGCCAGGGTTCGGAAACAGGGCGGTCTTGAGGTATCCCTGGAGAATTTCTGGGATGATGCCCGGATGGGGTTCCAGCCCGCCCTGAGTCTGGCCAGCCACTATGCCTTTCAGGAACGGGGCGCGGTTCAGGATTGTGTCTACACGGCCAAAGGCAAGGTCAGCGCCAATGGTGCTCCCCGGGGTGCGCATATCCGGGAGGCCGCCGTTGTCACCCGCCGGGAGATCATGGCGGTGGGCTCAGAGCGGTATGTGACCCGGCTGCGGGAGCGCTGGCTGGATGATATTGTTGACCTGCTGACCTATATCGATATCGACTGCCGGATTGAGACGGCGCCGGACAGCCTGATGGGCAACAACGTCACTCTGAAGCAGGTTTTTCAGCACGCATCGAAACTGAAGTACAGGGTGCTGGCGGATCTGCCCCATCTCGAAGAGCAGGCCACGGTCATGGAACTGGCCCTGCACCTGGATGCCTATTCCAAGATTTTCAATTACACCCTGGAAGACGGCAGCCCGGCCTATTCCGGCCTGCTGAGTGTCGATCTCGAACCGCTGACCTACGCTCTCATGAGCCAGTTCGGCGCCGAGGTGGAGGGTTGGCCGGACCGGGTTCGCTCCACCCTCGGCGTTTGATCGCCGAAGTGCATTCCCCGGACTTTTAGATCCCCGGATTTTAGATCCCAGGCCTCTGAGATTCCGAGACCCCAGGTTTCTTGGGGCACGTCCAGCGTGATGAAGAAGGCAGGCGGGGGGAGAGGTGTGCATCGGGCGCGATGCCCGATGCACGGGTTTTTCCGGGTCTACTTGCGGATGATCTCATCGGAATTTGCAGGCAGACTGATCGTCATGCCGTCCCGGCCCATGACAATCGTGCCGGAATACACATCACCCACATTGCGCAGATAGGCCGCCTCCAGATAGGTCAGCGGCAGCACCGGTACGATATGGTGCATGACCAGCATATCGACACCTGCATTCTCAGCGGCCTGAGCAGCCTGTTTGGGGCTGGCATGGTAGTCCAGGATGTCCGCGAAAATCGTCGCGGCATGGGTGTTGCCACGCTCTTCGAATTTCGCCCCCATCATCTTGACCCATTCGTTATTCAGCACGTCATGGAACAGAACATCCGCACCTTGCGCCTCTGAGACCAGCCGTTCTGAATAGGCCGTGTCGCCACTGATGACGATGGACCGGCCCTTGTAATCGAAACGGTATCCGACCGCGGGCTCCACGGGGCTGTGGGACACCGGAAAGGCCGTTACTTTCAGGTCGCCTTCCTCGATCAACACCACTGACGACACATAGATATCGAAGGGACGGGCAACGCTGCCGAAGCCGGACGGGGGCATGATTTCCGGAGTGTGATGCTCCACCCGGTAACCCTGGTCCAGACGGTAGGCCTCATTGAAGCCGTTCACGATCCGCTCCACGCCCTGGGCGCCGTAAATGGGCATGGGCTGGTCATTGCCGACGGTCGCCCAGCGTTGGAGGGCCAGTTCACCGATGCCGTCAATATGGTCGGAGTGGAAGTGGGTGAGGAACAGGGCCTCGATCCGGCCCGCGCTGATCCCCATGGGACCCAGCGCCCTGGCCGCGCCGCCACCGATGTCCACGATGAACAGCCGGTCGCCTGCGAGGATCGCCGTGCACGGACCATTGCGGCTGACATCTCCCATGGGCGAACCGGTGCCGCACATCACCGCGTGGAGGCCGTCCGGGAGATCGGCCAGCGCATCCCGGCCCAGGGCTACATCTGTGACCCGGTCGAAGATCCACATGCCGATCTGGGCTTTGAAAATCTGAGACGCCCCATAGGCGAGCGCGGCAAGGACGATCAATCCTATCAATATACGGCGAAACACGGTGCACCTCTGGCTGATGTTTTCGAATTGTTCGGAGGGTGACACCGAGAACCCGCTCCGCGCAAGTCCTGCCGAGGAAAGAAACGGCGCAGAAAATCCCCTCAAGCTTCGTTGTGACAGAAGGTGGACAGCATGAGGCAACCTGATGCCCCGGTAATGCCGGAGACGGCCAAGCCGTGGGACACGGTCCCTGGCAGCCCGGGACTGGGCCTCGTTGGCAAAAGGAGCAGAACTGATGGAGCGTGTGGAGATTGAAGTTGCCGGTTCTCAGTGCAAGCCGGGCAGGGCAACAGTGCTTTGCCTGCTCACCTTATGGTTCTGGGTCCTTCTTGGGGTTGTGGCGGTCGGTTCCCAGTAGGTTTTTTGGTGTAGGTTGTAATCAAAGAGCCGATAAGTCACCTTTGCCATGCTCCAGATCGAGATTTTCGTTGCGGAACCGGTCCAACCCTCAGAAAAAGGGAGGGGGCAACCAGAAGTATGCAGTGTTATATCTTTATATTCGGATGTATGGTGGGGCGGCATGTCAAAGTTTGACGGTATGGAGGATAAGCTGGAAGAGGTCTCCCGGCTGCTCAAGGCCATGGCGAGCCCCAACCGGCTGATGATTCTGTGTCTGCTCGCGGAGGGTGAAAAGTCTGTTGGGGAACTGACCTCGGAACTGGGTCTGCGCCAGGCCACCGTATCCCAGCACCTTGCCCGTCTGCGGCTGGACTGCCTTGTGGAGACCCGCAGGGACGCCCAGACCATCTACTACAGGATTTCCGACTCCACCGCCGAAGAGATCATGCAGGTTCTCTACAACGCCTATTGCGCCAAGCTGGGTGAGGAACCACCCGTGGCCGGATTGGAGAAGACACTGACATGAGCACCACTGAACAAATCGCGGGCGCACAGCTCCTGGTTCTGAGCGTTGAGGAGATCAAGGCCCGGTTCGATGCCAACGAAATCGTCCTGATCGATGTCCGCGCCCCCAATGAATATGTCTCGGAGCATATTGCCGGAGCGCTCCTGTATCCCATGGCCTTTTTCGATCCGGCCAAATTGCCGGACCAGTCGGTCAAGCCGATTGTTTTCCACTGCGGGTCCGGCAAACGCTCCCGGATGATTGCCGAACTGTGCGCCGGTGCAGGCATCACGACCCTGGCCCACATGGAGGGCGGCATGGCGGCGTGGAAGGCGGCCGGGCTGCCTTACGTCATGGTCAATCCCTCTACCGGCGCCTTCGAGGAAGTGCCCGGCCGGAATTGAACCCCGTCCCCTTCGAACCAAAAATGATCCCCGCCTTGCACCCGGGACGCGCCGGCGACGGTATCTCCTGTGGGCGCAGGCGTGTCCCTCATGCTTTTCATCACGGGCATGAGCGGACGGGGGTTCTCCCGTGATGCTCCATTGATCCCCGGCATGGGAGTCGCGGCACGGTCTGGAAACCCGGCATTAAGACAACCCTGATAGCGCTCAAGGAAACGAATCGCCCATGGCGCGCGGTTCGCCGTGAGGTTTCAGGCGGAGGATCAGTACAGTGACGGTTCCTTTTTCCCAGTCACAAGAGCTCAGGGGACGTGGCCTGACGGGGCGCGATTTCCCTGCCGGTGAAACAGCTTATTCCTCCGGACCGGAAGGCGCTCTGCGCGCCTGGACCTGCACCAACTGCGGCAGCGGCGCGGCAAAGCCGGTCCTGTCCCGGGCCGCTGAAGACGCGGTCCTGGTCACCTCAGACGGTGGCTTTCTTGGCACGGACGGGGCGGCTGTGAGAGCGGAGCGGGTCCTGTGTCCGGCCTGCGGCGTCATCGAGGTGGTCTATGAGCCCGGGGATGTGCTGCGCCGGTATTTCGAGCGCCACTATGATGCGGGAAGCGCCGTTCAGAACAATCTCGTGGTCGTTGACGGAAAGGCCGTGCCCAAGCGCAGCCTCATCGAAAACCGTCTGATGGATTTTCTCCGCTCCGCCCACACGCCGGAAGGCAAGGGCGCTTTTTTGGAAGTGGCCTGCGGGGAAGGGGCGCTGACCCGGCGGTTTGCCCACACCTTCCAGAACTGGTGGGCGCTGGGTGTGGATCCCAATCCGGCCCTGACCGAAGACTGGCCCCCGGCCAGCGGGCGGCCCGGGTTCATCCGTGGCTTTTTCGATCCGGTCCTGTTTGCGGGCCGCAGTTTCGACGTGGTGGTGGCCCACGGCTTCCTGAACCGTTCCGCCCCCCTGCCGGAATTGAAGCGCATCCGGAGCATCTGTGCCGATAAGGCCCTGGTCAGCCTTGAACTCATGTTCCTGGAAACCGCTCCGGCACTGCCCCATGTCTGGGATCATCCCTTTATGGCGACCAAGGAGCAGTTTCTCGCCTGGCTGGCCCAGGCGGGGTTCGAACTTCTGGAACTCCACGACTGCATTTCCACCTGGCACCTGATCCTGCGCGCCGGTGAAGCGGCGCCGGAGGGGACCGGGGGAATTGATCTTGAGACGCCCCGCAGACTTTTCGAAGGCCATCAGGATTGGTGGCGCGGCGTGGTGGAGCGGGCGGAACATGCCCTGGCGGTGGCCCGGGCCGAGGATCACGCCGTGGCGCTTTACGGCGCGGGGATGTTTTCCGATATCCTCTGCACCCTGATGCCCAATCTGCGCCCGGCGTTCTTCATCGACGATATCAAGGCCGGTGGACGGATGCAGGATCGGCCGATCCTGTCCCTGAACGAGGCCAAGGAACGCCCCGTGACGGTTCTCGTGTGTGCCCGTCCGGCCTATGCGGATCTTTTGATGTCGAAGCTGAAGGCTGCCGGCCTTGGCGCCCATGATCTGACCTCAGCCCCCTGAGTATCAGGTGCTCTTGTTATCAGGTGTTCTGACTGTCAGGTTCTGGGAGGGCAGGCCGGTGCTCCCGGCCTCATTCCTCCGGCTCCAGTCTTATTCCTCCGGGGCCGGTCCCCATTCGATATCGTTGCCGTGGGGGTGACAATAGGCAAGTCGCAGGGTGGATCCGGCAGCCTGGATCCGCCCCTTCGCATTGCCCTCCGATGCCGGACTGTCGGGCCAGCAGGTCAGCCGAAGTTCCGGGACACCGTCCGGGCGCATGGGTTCCATCCGTAGCCAGGCCTGGGGCGCTGATGGGGTGGCGCGCTGTCCCGCCCCGTCGATGATCTGGCGCACCGCTTTCTGGGTCTCGATGGGCATGTACTGCCACATGATCGAGTGGAAAATCACCGTACACACATCATCCATGGGTTCCGCGAGGTGCTGGGCGAGCCAGGCAACCGCATCGGACCGGTCCACGGTTATGGCTTCCTCGCGGGCAAGGGTTGCCGCTGCCTGGAAGCGCACCAGCCGCTCATGCTGGCCGGGCCAGATATAGGACCGGATCCGCAGCAGGTCCCCATCGTCATGGAGGTTGATCGGGTTCACGTCGCAGGCCTGCCTGGAAACAATGGCCGGGCGCTGATCAATGGGCGGCGCGGCGCCTCGCCACTGGATCGCCAGGTGAAGCGGACTGGCGGGATCGCCCCAGGTCAATCCGGACAGGTCGTAATGGAACCGGTCCCAGAGCAGATTGAGCCCGCCGCTGGCCCCGATCTCCAGAAGACGCAATGGCTTGCCCCAGGTCTTGGCAATATAGAGAAAGCCCCCCAGAAGGCAGGCGGAGCGGCCCACTTCATTGGTTTGCACGGGCCGGGTCATGAAGGTCTTGATGTCCGCCAGATGGCCCGCCACGGTCTCGCGAAGGGCGGTGTCGAAGGCCGCCAGATTGTCCGGGATCTTCGGCGGGTCGTAATAGGGGACAAGCACCGGCGCCGCGCCGCTGATGACCAGGGCCTGGAGCGCCCCGGTCAGCCGCAGTCCCGGGACCGCCGCCGCGGGATCCTCCGTCCAGGTCTCGAAGAGGCTGGCCACCGGGCCGCCATGCTCCATATCCAGAGCAGCCCGTTCCAGAATGACCGCGTTCAAGGGCGAGCCCATCCGCGCGCACCATGTCGCCTGAAAGCGCATATGGTGAAGCAGGCTCGGCCAGTCTGCCGTGCTTTTGCCTTGGGGTGATATGGGGGCGTTCGGCATCCTTGGGGGTCCCCCTGTGCCGGTATGGACTTGCGGACCGGACCGCGCACCATGCCGGTGTGTGGCCGCTTTCCGGTTCAACGATCATGATGGTGCGATCATCATGGTGCGACCAGTATCGTGCGACCATCATGGTGATCGGGGTCGTGAGCCGGAGCGGGGAGGCTGGGGCCGGATGGCGTTTTGCAAACCGGTCCCTGGTCTCTACTGCCGACTATGGCGCGAGTGGCACAGGAAAGCTATAGGTTCTCGTGATGATTGAGTGGCAGGACGATGCAATCATTCTCGGATCCCGGGGCCACGGTGAGGTCCATGCCATTGTCACCCTGCTGAGCGGGGAGCGGGGGGTGTGGAAGGGGCTGGTCCATGGGGGCATGTCCCGACGCATCGCTCCGGCCCTTCAGCCGGGCAATCTGGTGCGGGCCTCCTGGCGCGCGCGCCTTGAAGATCAACTGGGCACGGTCGGTGTGGAGCTGGTCCGGGAGCGCATCTCCGGCATTCTTGATGACGGCGCGGCCCTGTGTGCCCTCAATGCGGTGTGTGCCGTGGCCGCCGGCGCCCTGCCGGAGCGGGAAGCGGCCCCGGGCGCCTTTGAAGGTCTTAACGTGGTGCTGGAGACCCTGTCCCAGGGGGATGAGGTGTGGCCCGCCCTGCTGATCCGCTGGGAACTGGGCCTTCTGGAGAGTCTGGGGTTCGGTCTCGATCTCAGCCGCTGCGCGGTCACCGGCCAGCAGGACGATCTCACCCATGTCTCCCCCCGCACGGGCCGGGCCGTTTGTGCCGAGGCGGCCGGTCCGTATATCGACAAGCTCCTGGTGCTGCCCCCGTTCCTGCTCAGCCGTCAGATGGCGGTGACCCCGGAAGACCGCCGCCATGGGTTGCGCCTGACGGGTCATTTCCTGGCCCGCCACGTGTTCGAGGCCCGCAATCTGCCCCTCCCCGATGCCCGCCTGCGCCTCGCCGCCCGGTTCGATCCGCGGCCTGAGGGGGAGCATGACGATCACCGCAATCGGGACAGCGCGGAAGCAGGCAGCGCTGGCTGAATGGCCTGTGGCTGCCCACCCGGGATTTGCGGAGTGCCTGCGACCCGGTCTTGGGTGTCGGGCGATAAGCTGTATTGTGCCGTCTGCACAACGGCTTCAGGGCCCCAAGATCCGGGATCACATTCATGGCTTCAATGACACGGCGGCATCTCTTCACTGGTCTGGCAGGGGCGGGGGCCCTGTCTGCTGCCGGCTGCGGAACCTTGTTGTATCCCGAGCGCCGCGGACAGAAAGGCGGACGGATCGATCCGGCCGTCGCCATTCTGGATGGGATCGGCCTTCTGTTTTTCATCATCCCCGGCGCAGTAGCCTTCGCTGTAGACTTCGCCACCGGCGCCATCTATCTGCCCGGCACCCGGCTCGGTGAAGGGGAGACCGGGGAGGACTCGATGCGCGTCATCATGCTCGACGGTCCCGCAACCCCGGACCGGCTCGCCGCCGCCGTCGCCCAGGCCACGGGCACACCCATAGACCTCAATCAGGCCAGAACCTATCCCGGTACGGACAGGTCACAGGCCGCCATCCTCGCCCACCTCCAGACCTACAATCCGTAGGCTGCCGGGCTGATCCGTCACTGCTCTTCAGGCGGATTGTTGAGCACGATCGCCGCTCCCGCCCGTGTGTTCACCTGGAGCTGGAAGATATCCGGGCGGGCGTAGTGGCCGGTGACATCCAGATCGTACTTGCCCTGGGTGATCAGGTCCGTGTCCAGGTCGGCGGTCAGGATGGTTTCCTGGTTGAAGACCAGGCCGGCGAGGATCGTGCCGAAGGGATCCACGATCACGCTGCCGCCCCGGATCAGCACCTCGTCGGGATCATCCGTGCCCTCACCAAGCACACCAAGCTGTCTGCGGGTCATGTACTGGCAGGCGGACAGGACGAAACACCGTCCTTCCGTGGCGATCATCTGCATGGCGGGCGCCCAGTTGTCCCGGTCGTCCACTGTCGGGGCGCAATAGAACGCGGTGCCCTGGCCATACATGGTCATGCGCAGGGCGGGCATGTAATTTTCCCAGCAGATCACGCCGGACACCGTACCGACGGCCGTCTTCGCCGCCTGGAGGGTGGAGCCGTCACCGAAGCCCCAGATCAGCCGTTCCATGGCCGTGGGCATCAGCTTGCGGCGGACCCCGGCCAGGGTGCCGTCGGTATCAAAGGTCAGGACGACGCAATAAAGCGTGCCCCCATCCCGCTCGATGGCGCCGGTGACCAGAACCACCCCATGGTGGCGGGCGATCTCCCCAATCGCCTGGGTCTCCGGCCCGCCCAAGGCAATGGCGCCATCAAAATAATGTTGGAAGGCCCGCCGCCCCTCAGGGGTACGGATGCCGACCCGGGCGCCGAAATCGAGCCCTTTGGGATACCCGCCAATGTAAGCCTCCGGGAACACCACCAGCCGGGCGCCCCGTTCCGCCGCTTCCCCCGTGAGGCGGGTCATGGCGGCGAGGGCGGCGGGGGTATCCCCAACGGGCGAGCCGGTCTGAACCACTGCGGCGGTTACTCTGGTCATTCTGCCTCTCCCATATCCCATGCACGGCCCGCGTCAGGCTTAACCGTCACAAAAATATAGACCCGAGCGTATTTCCCGGCTTTATGAAAATGATGAGGCCTGTCTTGAATTTAAGTTTTTCATCGCCAATTGTAAGGCTGCCCTAAGGATCGACATGTCCTTTATTTCGTTCGATTTTTTCCTTGTGCCTCTCCTGATTGAAAAGCGCTGGAAATGATTGACCAGGACCTGGGAGCCAGGATCCTGAAATCCAGCCAGAGCCTGGGCAGCCTTTGTCCCAAGGCTGTACGCACAAGGAAAGACTGTTGATGTCACTTTATGGATCGCGGCATGGACCAGGCGAAAAAATCCTTACCCGAAGCTTTTTATTCTCTTTACTGATTGGATTGAGTGCCGCCACCGGGTTCGTGGCTGCGCCCGCCGCTGCAACCTCACCGGCTGTCACCTCGGACGGCGTGCCCGCCAACGCCCAACCCTACCGCTATGGTGGAGGCTGGAAATGCGATCTGGGTTTTCGCAGTACCGGTGATCAGTGTGCGGCCGTCTCCGTCCCCGACAATGCCTATCCGGTGGATTCGTCCTATGGGGGGCGGGGCTGGAATTGCGATTGGGGGTTCAAGCAGACGGGAAGCACATGCGTCGTGGTCGCCGTACCGGCCAATGGCTACATGACCGCGAACGGCGAAAGCTGGGATTGCGAGCGGGGGTTCAAACGCAGCGGCCAGACCTGCGCCCCTGTTTCGGTCCCGGAAAATGCCTATCTGTCCGATGTGCCCTATGGCCCGGACTGGAAATGCAATCGCGGCTATCACGTCTCCGGCGGCGGGTGCGTCCCAGTCACCGTTCCGGACAACGCGTATCCAACCTACGCGGACAATGGCACCGGCTGGAACTGTAACCGGGGTTTTGAGGTCTCGGGAGACGGTTGTGCCGCGATTGTCGTCCCCGAAAACGCCTATCTCACGGACAGCGATTATGGCCGCGGCTGGAAATGCAGCCGGGGTTTTGAAAGCCGCAGTGATGACTGCGTTGCCATCGTGCTGCCGGACCATGCTCACCTGAGCGATTCCGGAAACCGGTGGGATTGCAAACGCCCATACCGCAAACAGGGAAACCAATGCATCCGGTCGTGAAGAAAGAGAACCAGTCCGGGGAGACCTGCGACTCTCCGGAGCTGATCAATGATGGTCCCAAGACCCGGCATTGCCTGAGATGCCGGGAAGCCTTTCCGAGCGAATGGCGGGGGGAACGCATTTGCCGGCGCTGCAAACAGTCCAACGTCTGGCGCACGGCCTGAGCGCGTTTAGGATCTCGTTAGATCTTGATCTTTTTTGCAGCCAAATTTGGCACGGCATGGGTGGGGCGCTTCGAACATATGGGTGTTCGAGCCTCACCATCACTTTTCACAAGGTAGATAGACCAAAGACCACAGGATAGTGCAATGTTGTTCGAAGAAACGGGTTATAACTTTGTGATTTAGGTTTGCAATTGTAATTGTGAACATTAAATCGATCTAGTTTCAAGGTATACGAAGTATAGTATTCTCAAAAATCGTAAACGCGCTCAATAAGCGTTAGATGTCAAAAGCATCTGAAAATTAAGATCCGTCTTCATGAAGTTCCTTTCTGTTTAGCTATTGTCTTCCCAAACAAACATTATCCCGCTATTTGGGAATATCCACTTCTGCGACTGGAACCGTATATGTCGCGTGCCAATATCGGAATTGATGTCCATAATGTTACAACTTTCTCGGACACCAAACTGAGATATGTGCTCTACCGCTTCAAGGTTCTTTATCGGTGTACCGCTTACGCTGAAGTCAATTAGTGGTCGTTGTGTCGGGTAGGATAAGGACACACTGAAGTTTGAATTACTTCTGCTTTGCGGAAGTGTGAAACAGATATGGTATGCAAATTCGACGAAGGCTCTGTCGAAACCTGCTTCCTCTCGAGTTTGATTTTCGCTAGCTTGATTGGCTATGTGTATTTCAATATATTTCTTTGGCACATTTTTAACTTCTGTAGTCTGCCATCTCACTTTGATGATTGATCTATCGTCAAAGGTATCATTCGCTGATACCTTACCCCCGTGAATTTGACGTACTTGAAAGTCAAAAACCTCTTTGACGATCGCTTCAAGGGCTTGATCAGATTCAGCCTCTGAAAACTGTTCGAAAATATCGATTGGAAATCGTACAACATCAGTAAATACGAAATCGCTATTTGGAATTAGTTTGTTTAAAGTTTCAGCATCGAAAACCAGTGCGACCAAAAGAGTTTCGTGGAAATGTTCAATAGGGTTATTCCTGCACTGCACAATTCTAATATCCTGTCTGAGCCAGATATATTTTTGCGCTTCCTTTTCAAAAGTCTTTTGAAATTGCAGAGCATGGTCATTTAGTACAAGGCCACCCGTCCTATTTTGATTACAAGTAAGATAGTAAGAGTAGTCAGTCCGAAAAGGTTCTTTTGGCTCGAGGTAAGACCGGACTATTTGTTCATAGACGATATTTCCGTAGCTACTACCTAAAACAGCCTTAAGTGTATTTTTTACAATATCTCTCTGGGTTTCCGCCGAAAGTCTACTGAGAAATTCTGGTTGCTCGTTGAATAGTAAAGTCAGAGCTTGTAAGTTCTCTCGCCTGTAATTTACGGTTGTAAGAAAATTATACAGAATTCCAAAAAGGACTGCGGTTCCAGAAATTTCAAGCAAAATCTGCCTAATTTGAGAGAAGACCCCCTCCTCATCAGGGGGGTGCCAAGAGAGTAAGAAAACAAAGGCAAATAAAAGTAGAAGCCATACAATCAATGCAACAATGAAGTGTCTTTGGCTTTCTTTTTCGTATCTGCTTCCATTCGCATTCATTTTGCTCTTTTCCTTTTTGTCAAGGATAAAGATGAAGGGGACAACTCAGCGTCGTTAAAATACGAATAGTTATCGCACTCGTTCAGTTCAGAGCCTATTCTTGGATGATTCCCCTACCAGGTGATCCGGGGAGCGCTTTGTATTGAACAAGCGACTGTCAAATGCTGACATTTCTCCTAGAATGATGATGTCAAAGATTTTTGATCATTGCCGTTAGAATAGCGGATTTTCTTGGCGTTGCCGAGATCGGAATTGAGATTTGCGTCTCATGACGGGGGATCCTCAATGCGCCCTCCCATTGCAAAGCCTCTTGCATGGCCGCGATTCGTGCTAAGCCAGCGCCATGGCTAAGACGAAAGTACCCCCCGAGCCGCCCCGGGACGAAATCCGGGACGCGGCCCTTGGACCGGCATTGGGCGAGCGCTACCTCGCCTATGCCCTGGCAACCATCACCCACCGGGCCCTTCCCGATGTGCGCGACGGCCTCAAGCCCGTGCACCGGCGGCTCCTCCATGCCATGCGCCTGCTGCGCCTTGATCCCGACCAGGGGTTCAAAAAATGCGCCCGGGTGGTGGGGGAGGTGATCGGCCGGTTCCATCCCCATGGCGATCAGGCGGTCTACGAGGCCCTGGTGCGGCTCGCTCAAGATTTTGCCGCCCGGTATCCCCTGGTGGACGGCCAGGGCAATTTCGGCAATATCGACGGCGATAACGCGGCCGCCATGCGCTACACGGAAAGCCGTCTCACCGAGGTCGCCCGTCTGCTTCTGGAAGGCATCGACGAGGACACTGTCGATTTCCGCCCCACCTATGACGAGGAAGACGAGGAGCCCGTGGTTCTCCCGGGGGGCTTCCCCAACCTTCTCGCCAATGGTTCCGCCGGGATCGCCGTGGGTATGGCCACAAGCATCCCGCCCCACAATGCGGCGGAAGTCTGTGACGCGGCCCTCCATCTCCTGAAGCGCCCCACCGCCACCATCGACAAGCTGGTGGGCTTTATTCCCGGTCCGGACTTTCCCACCGGCGGCATCATTGTCGAGGACCGCGCTTCCATCGTGGAGACCTATTCCAAGGGCCGGGGCAGTTTCCGGGTCCGGGGCCGGTGGCATAAGGAAGAGGGCAACCGGGGCAGCTACAGTATCGTCATTACGGAAATTCCCTACCAGGTCCAGAAGGCCAAACTGACGGAACGGCTGGCGGAACTGATCGAGTCCCGCAAACTCTCGCTCCTGTCCAATGTCCGTGACGAGAGCGCCGAGGATGTGCGCCTCGTGCTGGAGCCCCGCACACGGGCCGTGGACGAGACCCTGGCCATGGAACAGGTCTTCCGCCAGACCGACATGGAAGTGCGCATTCCCCTCAACATGAATGTGCTGGATCTGGGCAAGATCCCCCGGGTGATGGATCTGCGGGAGGTGATCCTTGCCTTCCTCACCCACCGCCAGGAAGTGCTGGTCCGCCGCTCCAAGTTCCGTCTGGGGAAGATCGAGCACCGGCTCGAGGTGCTGGCGGGCCTGCTGGTCGCCTATCTCAACCTGGACGAGGTGATCCGCATCATCCGCTATGAGGATGAACCCAAGGCGGAACTCATGACCACCTTCGATCTGACGGATGTGCAGGCGGAAGCCATCCTGAACATGCGCCTGCGTTCCCTGCGCAAACTCGAAGAGATGGAAATTAAGAAAGAAGACAAGGCCCTCAAGAAGGAGGCCAAAGAGATCCGCGCCCTGCTCAAATCCGACGACCTCCAGAAGGAGCGCCTGTCCGAAGAGATCAAGGCGGTCAAACAGGCGTTCGGTCCCAAGACGGATCTGGGCCGCCGGCGCACGGATTTCGCCGATGCACCGGAAGTGGAGGATATTCAGCCCGAGGACTTCGTCGAGAAGGAGCCCATCACGGTGGTCTGCTCCGAACAGGGCTGGATCCGATCCCTCAAGGGCCACCTGGAGGCCGATACCGACCTCAAATTCAAGGAAGGGGACGGGCCGAAATTCTTCGTGCACGCTCAGACGACGGATAAGCTGCTGGTCTTCGCCACCAACGGCAAATTCTACACCCTGGGCTGTGACAAGCTGCCCGGCGGACGGGGCCACGGGGAACCGGTGCGTCTCATGGTCGACCTGGAAGACGCGGATCTGGTGGGGCTGCGGGTGCACCAGCCCGGCGGCCAGCTTCTGGTCGCCGCGAGCACCGGTCATGGTTTCCGCGTCATGGAAGACGACGTGCTGGCCACGAAACGAGGCGGCAAGCAGGTGCTGAATGTTTCTCCCCCGGCCAAGGCGGCGATCTGTACCTCGGCGCTGGGCGACCATGTGGCGGTCCAGGGCCTGAACCGCAAACTGTTGGTGTTCCCGGTGGATCAGGTCCCGACCATGGCCCGGGGCCGGGGCGTTATGCTTCAGCGTTACAAAGATGGCGGCATCGCCGGCGCGGCGGTCTTTGCCTTCGAGGACGGTCTCACCGTCGGTGACGGCCAGGGCAAGACCAAGCGGTTCGCGGACATGACCGAATGGCTCGGCAATCGGGGCAATGCGGGCTGGGTGCCGCCCAAGGGCTTCCCGAAAGCCGCTGTCCTGGGAGACTGACCCGTCCCGCACGTCCGAAACTATAGTGTAAGGGCGTGATCCGACCCTGTTGGATCATGCGCTTGAGATCTTGCTCGGGGGGATCATGCTCCGGCCGCGACTGCGGCCCGCAGGTTCCGTGTGGAAGGGCGTCTGATTACCAAGCGGCGGTCAATCCGTGTATCGCAAGCCGTGTGGCCGCGTTATCTGCAAACGGATTGATGATCTCCACACCGCCATGGACGGCCCCGTCATGCATGTCTTCGGACACCAGCCCCGTGGCGCCAGCCTGGGACGCGGCGGCCACCAGATGGGCATCCCAGAACGACAGTTTCTGCCGCTCCCACAGGGAAAACAGCGGGTCCAACACCGTACCATCCGCTGCCATGAGAGGCAGGGTCAAGGCCCAGTCCCGCACGGCGCCCTCCGCTTCGTCCCTGGTCAAAACACCCTTGCGCACCGTGGCATAGGCAAACTCACCAAGGGCCTGAAGCAGGCTGAAGCCTGCCTGCTGGTGCATGGCCGCTGTCAGGATTGCCGCGCACTGCGCGTGCTTCGGCCCGGCAGAGTGCTCCACGGCGTAAAAGAATATGTTTGCATCAAATGTCAGACGCGGCACCGACATTGAACCTCACCCCCAGCGCAATCCATCCTCAATCCAGGTCGGATGAGCGGTCGTAAATGTCGTCCCTGCGGCCCAGATAAGGATATGTTCCGTCCCCGTCCTTCATGCGGTGCCCATCCTTGGAGCGGTGATCAGCGTTCATCAAGGCGTCCATCCGGGCCATGGCGGCCAGACGCCGGGCTTCCCGGGTCTTCATGTCGTCCTCCACCGAAATGATCCGTGCCACCGGCTTGCTGTTCTTGGTGACGATAAAACTTTTGCCCGCCTCGACCTCTGCAATCAGTCTGGAAAAGCCCTGATTGGCCTCCCGGACGGTGACCGTTTCCGAACCCGCCGGTTCCGCGCCGCTGCCCATCTGGAACGGGGCTTGTGCCGCCTCGGCAAACCCGGGCGTGCTGCCGCTCTTTTCCTGGCGCCTGTTTCCCATGACATCCTCCATCACTATCTGTCCCACGAATGTAGCACATGCTGACCGGTTGTCAAGAATTATCCAGCTCGCGTCCCACGATTTCGATCTTGTCTGTCCAGATCAGGCCGCCAAAGGCCGGAGGAACCTGGCCAAGGAGCTCGAGGGTGTCGATGCCCGCGAGGCCGTTTGGCCCGTGGACCGGCCCTGCAATCACGGTCCTGGAGCCGGCGTCAGCCAGGCGCGCCTCCAGGCGGCGGGGAAAGCCCCATGCAAGCCAGGCATAATCGATGGGCACGAGCACATAAGTGTCCCGGCAGGCCTCCGGCACATAGCCACTCCATCCCAGGAGCACATAGCGGGTCAAACACGCGACGGTGCGTTTTTGGGAGAAGACCGGGATCTCGGGAATGAGGGCCTTGAGGCGGGTGGTGGCCTTGCCCCGCCCGCCATAAACGGCGAGGCGGGGAATATTAGACGTAGGCAGATCAGTGAGATAGGCGGCGAGGGCTTCTGCTTCCCAGGTGTAGTCACTTTTGATGTTGATCAGGAATCCCTTATCCGGGAACGCGCCCAGCACTTCGCCCAAGGTCGGCATCAGGCCCACACCCTTGCCACGGAACGGAAACGTCCGCCCCCCATCGGCTGTATAGCCGTAACCGATGTCAAGGCTCTTCAGGGTGGCGAGGGGCAGGGTGCGGGTCACGCCGGTCCCCTCGGTCCGGCAGTCCACGGTCCAATCGTGGAAGACCACGAACTCTCCATCCGCTGTCGAATGAATGTCGATTTCCACGATCTCCGCCCCATGACGGAATGCAGCGGCGATGGAGGGCAGAGTGTTTTCCAGATAACCGTGGGAGGGCGGATCAATCCGGGTGGCGGTGCAATCGTCCCGGCCCAGATCGGTGCGGTCATAAGTCTGGTGAACGCCCCGATGGGCAATGAAGCCGTACTCACCGGACGGCTTCGGGGCCAGCCAGGAGGCATTGTTCCCGTAAAGGAGGGCTGCGGTCAGCCCGAGCGCTACGAGGCCGTATTGGAGTCTCCGTTTCCAGATCGGCCCCACGGCACGGCTCGCCAAGAGCTCAGGGCCTGGGGCTGGTCATACTGGTGGTGTGGGTGTCGTCCACTTCCACATCGAAGAAGGTGGCTTCGATCTTGTGGCCTTCCGGATCGCGTACGAAACAGCCGTAATACCCCTCGCCATATTCCTCCCGGGGCCCCGGTGGACCATCATCTGTCGCGCCGGCAGAAATGGCGGTTTCGTAGAACGCCCGCACCATGGATGGATCGGTTGCATTGAAGGCGAAATGGGTGCCGTTGCCCGATGACGGGGTGCCCTTGTCGTAGGGGAGGCCTACCCAGAATTCCGGATAGATCTTGCCGTAGGCGGCCGCCTCGCCGGGAATGTCGTAGATCCGTGTGGCGCCGATGGTGGCCAGCACCTTGTCATAAAACGCAAGGGCCTTGTCCAGATCCCGGACGCCGATGGAGACGTGGGACATGATCGACGGATTATCCATGGCCGTTCCTTTCACAAAACCTCAAGGCTCGGCGCTTGCGCCGGTTCCGTATCATCAGCGTGCCATAGATTCCGGCAATGATGTGGCGAGGGTCGGAACCAGGGCCACCAGGGCCAGGGCAAACACCTGGATGACCACGAAGGGCAGGGCGCCTTGGTAAATGTCACTGGTCTTGATCTCCGGCGGCGCCACACCGCGCAGATAGAACAGCGCGAAACCGAAGGGCGGCGTGAGGAACGAGGTCTGGAGATTGATCGCCATCATCACCCCAAGCCACACCGGGTCCACCCCCATGAGGAACAGGATCGGGGCCACGATCGGCACCACCACCAGGGTGATCTCGATGAACTCCAGAAAAAATCCGAGGATGAACATGATCACCATCACGGCGAGAACCGCTCCGAAGGTCTCCCCGGGCAGGGCGTGCAGGAGATCGTTGACGGTTTCCTCACCCCCAAGCCCCTTGAAGGTAAGGGAAAACAGCGTCGCCCCGATCAGGATGGCAAAAACCATGGTGGTGATTTCCACGGTCCCCTTCATCACCGGCCACAGAATTCCGCCGAGCCACAGCTTGTAGAGGCTGTAGGCCACACTGGTCGCCGTCAGGGCACAGAGGATCAGCGCCAATGCGATGGCGAGGCCCTCACCGCCGGAAATGGTCTCCCGCCCAAGGCGCAGATCCACCAGATTGGCGAGGATGAACACACCGAGAAGACCGGCCGCCCCTGCCGGAATAAGGATCCGGGTCACCAGGGTCGCGCCGACCGTGCGCGCGCAGATCCGGTAACCCGCCAGGAATGTCGCCCCAAGCGCCCCGATGGCCGCGGCCTCCGTGGCGGTGGCAATACCCGTGAGAATGGAGCCCAGAACGGCGACGATGAGAATGAGGGGCGGCACCAGGGCACCGATCAGCTTGCGAATGGTCGCCCACCGATCCGTGCTCTCCGTTTCCGGCGGAACGGCCGGAGCGGTTTCCGGGCGGAACAGTGCTGTTGCTGCGACGTATAATGCGTAAAGGGCCACCAGGATCAGCCCGGGGATCAGGGCACCAGCGAACAGATCCGCCACGGACAAGGGCTCCGGCGAGAAAATGCCCTGGCGCAACTGAGCATCCTGGTAGGCAATCGAAAGCTGGTCGCCGAGCAGGATGAGGACGATGGAGGGCGGGATGATCTGGCCCAAAGTGCCCGCCGCCGCAATGGTTCCCGTGGCGAGCTTTTTGTCATAGCCCCGGCGCAACATGGTGGGCAGGGACAAAAGGCCCATGGTCACCACCGTGGCGCCGACAATCCCCGTGGAGGCGGCGAGCAGGGCACCGACAATCACGACGGAAATGCCGATCCCGCCCCTGAGGGACATGAAAAGCCGGCCCATGGTGTCGAGCAGATCTTCCGCCACCTTGGAGCGTTCCAGCATCACCCCCATGAACACGAACAAAGGCACCGCCAGGAGCACCGCATTGTTCATGATGCCGTTGATCCGGGGCGCCAGAGCCACCAGGGACTGGTCGAACATGCCAAAGGCGGAGGCGCCCAGGGCAAAGACCAGCCCGACACCGCCCAGGGTGAAGGCCACGGGGAAGCCCGCCATCAACGCAGCGCATACGGTCGCAAACAGGGCCAGAGACAGGATGTCAGCGGCACTCATCCCGGGTCCCCCTCTTGCGCTGCCGGGCTCTGGTCCTGGGCCAGCCCGTCCGTGTCTCCATAATGCCCCACATGCCCGCCCAGAAAGAGCAGCGCCCGCGCACCCATGGCCCAGCCCTGGGCCAGGACACTCAGGGCAAAGACAATCAGGAAGGATTTCTGTATATAGACGAACGGTAGGCCGCTCGATTCCTTGGAGGCCTCGAACACTGCCCAGGAGCGGGCCACATAGGGCCAGCCTACGGTGAGGATCAACACCATGAAGGGCAGGACGAACAGATAGGCGCCGGCGGCGTCGATCATGGCCTTGGTGCGGGGCGGGGCAGGGCGGTAGAAGATATCCACACGGACATGGGCGCCGTTGAGGAGTGCATAACCCGCCGCCGCCATGAACACGAAAGCATGGGCGTAAAGCACACTCTCCTGGAGCTTGACCGACCCCACTCCAAAGACATAGCGCTGCACCACGACAATAACCTGGATCAGCACCATGAGGATCATGGCCCAGGCCGCCGCCTGTCCCAGACGGGTGTTGATCAGCCCGATCACGCCGGCAAGGGTAAGACTGCGCTTGGCCAGGATGTCCGCCAGCGCAGGCCGGTAGCGGCCCAGGACCAGCACAAGGAGAGGCACCAGGGCGACAGCCCCGCCCAAGATCGTAAGGATCAGGACAATAACGGACCAGACATCCATGACCGGCTCAGGCCTGCTCAGCCGAAATCAACGTCAAGGCGGCGCATGGTGGTGAACGCCTCCTCGTTATAGGTGCCCCAATCCATGCCCCGGCGCCGGGCTTCAAGGAAGCTTTCATAGACCCGCCGGGTCAGGTCATCACCGCCGGTGCCGATTTCCCGGACGACCTCCGCCGATTTCTGCCCAATGGCTGTCAGCACGTCGTCGGGCATCCGGCGCAAGACCACCTCGTGCTCATTGATCAGTGTCTTGAGGGCCTGGGCATCCCGGAGCTGATACTCCGCCAGGGTGCTCATCATCGTGGCATGGGCCGCGTCCGTGGCGATCCGGCGCTGGGCGTCGGTGAGGGACGTCCAGATATCCAGGTTCCAGCCCATGGCCAGGATCGAGCCCGGTTCATGGAAGCCCGGGTAATAGTAGTTCTTGGCCACCCGGTGGAACCCAAAGGCAAGATCGTTCCAGGGACCCACCCATTCGGTCGCGTCAATGGCCCCGGTCTGCATGCTCTGGAAAATTTCCGAACCGGGAAGATTCACCGCCGCGACGCCCAGCCGGCGCAGCACTTCGCCGCCGATCCCGGGAATGCGCATTTTCAGCCCCGTCAGATCGTCGATGGAATTGATCTCGCGGTTGAACCAGCCCCCCATCTGGGTACCGGTATTGGTGGCGGGCAGGGGCTTGATGTTGAACCCGGCCCCCAGCTCATCCCACAATTCCTGGCCGCCGCCGGTCATGATCCAGGCCATGTTCTCCAGGGTGGACAAACCGAACGGAATGCTGGTGAAAAACGCGTAGGCAGGGGATTTGCCTTGCCAGTAATAATCCGCACCATGATAGGCATCCGCCGCGCCGCTGGAGACCGCATCGAAGGCCTCGAAGGCAGGCACGAGTTCCCCGGCGGCATGGACCTCGATGGTCAGTTCCCCGTCGGTGGCTTCGGTGATGCGCCGGGCCACTTCGTTGGCACCGGTGCCCAGACCCGGAAAATTCCGGGGCCACGTGGTCACCATTTTCAGGGTGCGCTTGCGCCGGGCCACGGCCGGGGCGGCGGGAGTGCCTTCGCTGGCATTGGTGGTGGTGCCGGTCTCTTCGGAACAGCCCGAGACCAGGGCGGCGGTGGCGCCGATGGTGGCAAGGCCAGCGCCTTTGAGAAGCTTGCGGCGGTCCATTGAGTCATCCTCCCCGTTCTTCCTGGCCAAACCAGCCCCGCAGAGCCTGCGGCCCATTTTTATGGACGGGATCCGTGAGCGTTTGGGCGTTCAGCTTTGGGGACGGTGCAGGCGTGTCCAGCCATCCGGTCCCAGAGCCTCAAGCGGTTCAAAGCGCACCTTATATTGCATCTTCCCGCAACCATCGACCCAATAGCCCAGATAAACGTAATCCAGACCTTCTCTTAAGGTCCGTTCCACGTGATCCAGGACCATGAAGGTGCCCAGGCTCCGGGCCGGTTCGCTTGTGTCGTAGAAGCTGTAGACCATGGACAGGCCGTCGCAGAGCCGGTCCGTCAGGGCAACGCCGATCAACTGGCCCAGATCCGCGGGGCCTTCCGGGGGTAGGCGGTACTCAATAAGCCTGGTATCGACGGTGGTTTCCTGCACCATGGACGTGTAGTCCATGATGGTCATATCCGCCATGCCGCCGTCCGCGTGACGGGCATCGAGATAATGGCGCAGCAGGGAAAACTGCTCCTGGCTGGCCCGGGGCGGGATGACCGTTCCGGTCACGGTCTCATTGGTCTTGAGGATGCGCCGGAAGCTGCGTCCATATTCCAGGTCACTGGCGACGATCCGCACGGAGATACAGGCGGAACAGTCATCGCAGGCCGGACGATAGGCGATGGTCTGGCTGCGCCGGAAGCCCGCATGGCTCAGCATATCGTTCAGGGGTTCGGCGGATGGGCCGAGCAGATGGGTGAAAATCTTCTTCTCCGACCGGCCCGGAAGATAGGGGCAGGGTGCCTCCGCGGTCAGATATAGGGGGGGAAGGGTCTTTCCCGGATGTTGGGTCACGGCGCCGCCAGCTCCTCCACGATACGCTTTACCCTAGGCCGAAATACCAGGGCGCGACCAGGGAAAACGTCAGCCACAACAGGAACGTCAGGGGCAGACCCGCGCGCACATAATCCATGAAACTGTATTGTCCGGGGCCCATCACCAGCAGGTTGGTCTGATAGCCCATGGGGGTGGCGAAGGAGGAATTCGCGGCAAAGATCGTGGCGAACAAGAACACGGATGGCACAACACCCACCTGGTCCGCAGCGCTGATGGCGATCGGCGTGAACAGGATCGCCGTGGCGTTGTTCGACAGAATGTTCGTCACCAGCGCCACAAGCAGGAAAAACGCGGACAACACGATCGCCGGGGCCATGCCGTCGAGGGCGCCGACAATGGCCTGGGCCACCGCGCCCGCACCGCCCGTGTGTTCCAGGGCCGCCCCCATGGCAAGCGCTGCGCCCACCAGTAGAAAAATGCGCCGGTCAATGGCCCGGGCGGCTTGGCGCACGGTCAGACAGCCGGTCATCACCATGGCCAAAGCACCGGCAAACGCCGCCACCACCACTGGCAGCAGGCCGAAGGCCGCGCTCAAGACCACGCCCAGAAAGATCCAGCGGGCCGGCACCGCCTTGCCCGGATTGGGCATTTCCACTGAGGACCATTCCATCAACAGCAGGTCCCGGTTGCTGCGCAGGGATTTCATCGCCTTGCGGGGCCCCAGGATCAGCAGCACGTCCCCTGCCTCCAAGCGCACATTCTGAAGGTCCGTGTGGTACATCCGGCTGCGCCGCTGAATGCCCAGCACAATGCAGTTGGTCAATTGGTGGAAGCCGATATAGCCGATGGATGAGCCCAGAAACCGGGAGGCAGGCGCCACCACCGCCTCAGTGACCATCAGATCCGTGGCGATCTGAGGCGTTTCCTGGCCGGCGGGCTCGCTGCTGCTGCTCGCAAGGGTCTCATCCCCCGAGGCCCGGGCAATCATACCCTTCAGAAACTGTGGCTTGGAGGCCAGGAGGCTCGTCAGGGCCTTTCGGGTCGCGACCATGACGACAATGTCGTTCTCGCGAAGGGTCACATCCTTGAACGGCGCGCTGAACGAGGCTTCACCCCGTTGCACAAGCCGCACTTTGATGTCGGGAAGCTGTTTGAACGTGCCGTTGACCGCCGTGGCACCGATCAGGGGATGATCCCGGTGCAGGACGATTTCGGCAATGAACTGCTTGCTGTCGCCCATCAGGGCATCCTGCAGGGAGTCATGGGCGGGCAGAAATCGGGGCAGGACGAACATCACATAGAGTGCGCCCACCGCCGCGATGATCACGCCAATGCCCGTGAAATCGAAAAAGCCGATCTCGGCCACCTCCATCTGCACCGCCGCCTGGGCCACCAGCAGATTGGTCGAGGAGCCGATCAGCGTGGTCATCCCCCCGAGCACGCACATATAGGTCAGCGGCATCATCACCTGGCTGGGCAGAAATCCCGCCCGGTTTGCCAGCGCCGAGACAATGGGAATGAACACCACCGCCACGGGGGTGTTGTTCATGAACGCACTGGTAAAGGCGATCAGCAGGAGCACGGCCATCAGGGTGACCTGGGGCCTGTGGCGCCCGAGCCTGAGGATGACCCGGGTGGGCTGCTCCAGGGCGCCGGCCTGATAGAGCCCCTGACCGACGATGAGCAGACTGAGAATGGACAGGAGCGCCGGGTTGGAAAAGCCGGACAACAACTCATCGGGGGCAAGCAGGTTCTCGCCCCTTGGGCCGGGCAAGGGAAACAGCACGAAAAATACCAGGAAGCCGACGATCACCCCCGCCGACGTCACCTCCATGGGGACACGGTCCAGGCTGTAGACCAGCATGGCCAGGGCGATGCCGCCGAAGGTGACCCACATCTGCCAGGGCACCGGCGTCAGGCTCGGAAGCGTAATCAGAACAGTGTCCATAGCCTCTCACGTCCGCCGTCATCCACCCCTGAGGGTGTCCGCCCGCATTCCGGATCTCCCGAGACGCCCGTAGAGGCCGGGAGGTGGGGCGGCGCCGGGTAGGAGGGCGCCGACCGTCATTCATTCATTCTAGCAGCGTTTGCCGACCCTAAAGCGAAGAGCCGTCCAACCGCCGTGCTTTCTCGTCCGCTCTTTCCGGTCTGCTGGGGGGAGCCAGTCTCGTCAAGCGAGGGAGCCTGCTTGACATGAACTCTGTGAGTGTCCCGTCAACAGCGCGCCGGTTGGCGTCGAACCTGCCATCCCACGCTCGGCACCATAACGCCCGCATGAAGCACAGGTTTTCAAGCGCCGGGCATCCCAGCGCCGGGCATCCAGCACCAGGCATCCAGCACCGGGCACTCAGCATCGGGGCGGCATACTACCGGGATAAATCCCGGCGCGAAGGGTTGAATGCATGGCACGCCACTCCAGCGGGATCAATCACGCTGGGCCCGCTGAGCCGAGCACATGGTGTGGAGCGCCCCACCGGCCAACCACCCGCCTGCCATGTTCAGGATATCGATGGGAAAACAAACAGAATCAGGGCGCCGGCTCCCGCACCAGCCGGAAGCCCAATTCGCCGGACCCCAGGCTGCGACGGTGCTCATAGCGGGCTCCCGACCTCAGATCATCGGGGAACCGGTTCCACGAGCCGCCCCGCACCATGGCGAAATTGCAATTGCCGATGTTTTCATTCCGCCACGGGGTCTTCGCATCGGGAGGAGCATACCAATAGTTCCCATGGGAACAGTCCAGCGTCCACTCATAGACATTGCCGTGCATGTCATGGAGGCCGAACGGATTGGCTGGAAAGCGCCCAATGGGAGACGGAGCGCGTCTGTTGCAGGGCTTGAAATTCGCTCCCCGCGGATCGCTGGGCTCGCAAGCCGGTTCATCATCCCCCCAGGCGTAGCGGGTCGTGGTTGCGGCCCGGGCGGCAAACTCCCATTCGGCCTCCGTGGGGAGGCGATAAGGATAACCGGTCTTCTCACTCAGCCAGGCGGCAAAGGCGACCGCATCGTCCCAGGTCACATTCGTCACCGGTAGATCCGCCGCCGCATCTTCGATGCCCTGCAGGGGTCTGCAACGCTCCGCGTCCGTCATGCAGACCCGCCACTGGGCCACGGTCACTTCAAACTTGCCGATGGCAAAAGGCGCGTCGATCGAGACCTTGCGAGCGGGCTGTTCCTTAGCGGGAAATCCGGCGTTCTGGGGTGATCCCATGCAATAGCTTCCGGTCGCCAGCGGCACCATCACCGGGGTCCAGTCGACCACCTCCCCGTCAACGGGATCGGAGAAGGCTGGCCCTGCAGGCGCTACCGGGCTGTCGGCTTCGCAGGGAGGGATACAGACCTTGCGTCTGCCCGTATCCGGATCCGTTTCACCGCACGCAAGGGGCTGCGGGCGTGTATAGCGGAAGTAGAAGCGCCCCTTGTTGTTCACCCCCGACAAACCGCGAATGGACGGTGTAATGGGTCTGTACCAGTCGACCTCAGGGGATACTTCCTGCACCCGCTTGCGGACAAAATCCATCAGTTCATCAATGGTGACAATCCGATCTGCATTCTCGTCCGCTGGGCCTTTGACCCCGGTGAGCAACCCATCGGTGAACACACTGCCGTTGAAACGGGCGGCGGCATAGGTGAGTTGATCTTCCGTACCGGCCGTAATGACGTGGTGGGCTTTCCGGCTCAGGGTCCGCAATGATACCTCGCCTGTATCGAGCCGCCGGCTTTGTGATGGTGATTGAACGCCCACGAGACCGCTGAAACAGGAATCGATAATGAACAGCAGATGACGGACGGACTGGAGACGGGGAGCCCATTCCTCCATCATTTCACGCATGGAAATCATGTCAGCCCGGCGGTCCTCGGACTCGGCCAGAACCAGATAACCGAGCTTTCTGTTGCGGGAGCGCTGAACCTCCTGATCCCCATGGCCGGAGAAATAGAACAGCAGACGGTCGTTCCTGCCCAGGATCCTAGGCAGGACATCTTCCATCAAGAGAGAAATACGGCGTTTGGCCGCCCGCTTTTCCCGCAGTGTGATGACGATGTCGAAACCGCCCGGCCCCGCCAGATAGTCCCTCATCCGGCGGGCATTGGGTTCACTGGCCTTGATGTCGTCCCAGATGCGCCGCCCGGAGGTTGATGGTCCATAGTCACTGACGCCGACGACAACCGCCACGCTCTTGCCGAACCGGTCAACGCCCAGAATCTCTCTGGAAATGCCGGGCACGGAGGAAACCAGGATCTCGTCTTCCTCCAGCGCAATGTCATCGCTCAAGGCCCTGGCGTCGGCGTCAGGAACTCCCGATTCAGTGAGTATGGAGATGAAAGTCTCCGAGCCCGTGGCGGGGTGGGGCAGCCACAAAACCCCGATGCCTGCCATGATACCGAGCCAGAGGGGCAGCCAGCCGCCGGTCAGACTGCACAGTGTAATTCGGTTCATTCGTCTTTGGTCTCTGACCGGTCCCGCCCTATCGCGTGTTCGCGGAAGAAACGAAAGATCTTGGTGAGCATATCGAAAAAGGCACTAATGAATGCAAAAATGGCAGTCCATTGGGCGATCACGGGTGTCATGGATGCTTGCCCGCTCATGGGTTCAACACCCGGCGGAATGCGGGTCTGGAAATAGATGGCCGTCGCGATGCATCCGACCGCCAGGGCCAGAAAAAGGAACCACCAGGATTTCATAACACGCCCCCTGCTGCTCAAATTCCAAAAATTGATCCGGATCAGTTCTTGTCGAGGACTGATCAGCCTGCACAGCAATGGTCGAGACCATGGTGCAGGCGCTTGCTGAACGACCACCTCCAATTATGCTCAGCCCCAAGACAATACAACCCTTACCCAGTGATTTTTCCTCCGTCTTATGTTATACAGCAAACCGGGTCCTATCAAATGCGCAAGGTCATGGGCAGTGATGCTTATGATTGACGTTCTTGTCGGCATCTGGGGTAAGCCAGACCGTGAACAGGGCCACCAGAATACAGAGGCTCTATGGTGTGTTCCGTGATGGTTTTATGACAGTCCGGATCACAAATTTCGCCCTTGGATCACGTTGACCAAGTCATGGGTTCACTGCACCAGGCCAGATGTTGGTGACCTCGTCGTTATGATTGCAGGCGTTGACTTACGAGCATCGTAATGCCGGTCTGCATCCTCATTGAGGAACCCCGCGACCAATTGCGATTAAGTTATTGGCTTATCCCTATCGACTGCCCCATTGCTTTGAGGGTACCCTACGACCGCACGTTGGTACAGAAAGCGGCGATCAGGACGAGGAGGATCGCGTGTCCCGCCGGGGCGCATTGTTGATTGGTGATGAATGGGAGGACCGTGTATCTTCTATAAAGGATGGTGAATTCCCGGGTTCACTTCCATTCCAGCACGACGAAAAAAGGGATGAGGCGTTATATTATAAAAAGCTTGGAGATATCTGCCAATTGCTGTGCATGCACGCCATTTTATATGTGCGTACCTGTTCTTATTATTGAACAGTGACCATCTATTCGTTTGATCATCTTAGTTAGGCGTAGATCTTTTTGTTCTTTATGACTCAGGGGTGCTGAAATGAATGGTTCTTTCTTGGGTGTGGGTGCCATGAAGGTGGTCGCCCTTGTTGCAGGTCTAGTATTTTGCGGCACCCAGCCCACAGAGGCCCAAAGAACATCAAGAGACCGCTGCGTTCCCAGTAACGAGCAATATTGTCATGAGGTTCAGCGCCGGGAAACGCTGAGCTCTATCTCCGTGAAATATTATGGAACCACCCGGAAATATATGGATATTTACCGAGCGAACCAGGATATTCTGCGGGATCCCGATCGGATACGGGTAGGGAGTGTATTAATCATCCCGCGACCGCAGGAGAATAGAACACAGCAAATTAGAGGGACAGTAAAATTGGGGGTGGGTGGTCCATTTGAGCCATTCATATATATCAATGAGGGAAGTAATGGGCGGGAAGAATTCTCAGGATACGCCGTTGATGTCGTACGATCCGCGTTTGCCAAGCTTGGCTTTGATGTAGACTTCGTTAATCTTGGCAATTGGGATATTGTAACCAAGCAGGTGAGAGAGGCGCGATCTATTCAGAGTGGGGATATTATCGGCACTTTCCCTTACATCCCAACACCTTTCCGCGAGCAAGAGTTTCTATTGACTGATGTGTTTATTGAAACTCCATTTTATGCGTTTATGAGATACGCAGATGTGGAGAATGGGGATATCGAAATCATAAACGATAAAGTGGATTACTCTGGGCTCACATTTTGTAAACAGGTCGGCTATCACTTGGCTGACACTGATCGTATTCAACGGGAGACTCGGAACAATATTAAGGTGGACGCTCGTCCGGGTGCCAGTACCGCAAATTGTCTGGATAGACTTGCGAAAAGAGATGGTATTGATGTTGTAACTGAAGTGAAGTACGGCGCATTCGGGCAACTTGAAAAATTGTACAATAATGGTATCATACCAAAAGAAACAAAGATATGTCTTGCTAAGACACCGACACTCGCAAGTGATAATGCAAAAGCAGTTGTGATGATTGGGAAGAATGTGATCGGTGCTACGGATCTGCTCCGTGAGCTGAATGGTGCTCTACAGGAAATGGACGGCCGGGAGACAGAGTTGCGACGCCGCGACTATTTTCAACCTCTCCAGGATGAGGAGCGCAGACGTCAGGAGGAAGGAACTCCTATTGTGCCAGTCTGTCCAGACCTGTGTGACAGCGAGAGATCTGACCGTCCAGCCCAGTGCGACGAGGCGAGACAACCGATTAACCTGATTACGGCGTCATTCGCACCCTTTAGCGGTGAGAATGTTCTGGATCGTGGATCGCTCCATCGCCAACAAGGCCTCGCTACATACCTCGTCTCAGCAATTTTGAAGGATGCTGGTTATGACCCAACCATCACATTCGCTGAGGATTTTGGTGATGCCTTGAGAAAAACTACAGCAACTTCCAATATCGGCACATTTCCATGGTATGAAGATGATCAGAAACGCGCAATTTATAACTATTCGGAGCCATTTCTCGAGATCACAACCCAGATGTTCAATCGAAGGGAAGATAATTTCGTTTATAAAGGGCTCTTCGATTTGAAAGAAAACATGACTTTGTGCATGCCAGATGATTGGACAATTCCTGAGGACGCCTTGCGGGCGCGTCGGAACGATAGTCTTTCGATCAAGACTGTCGGTACACTCGGCGAATGCATGGAGGAGATTGCGGAGGGCAGTTCTGATTTCACCTTGGTGAACGAGTATGTTGGCTGGGAAGCAATTGATCAGGCGAATTTGGACCGCTCGACATTTTGTACACAGTATCCACCATTCGTCGTGGACAAAGCCCACCTGCTCACCGTGAAGAGCGGTAGGCAATCTGGCCCAGGTGAAACAGTCATCGCCAAGTTCGACGCCGCCCTCAGAGCGCGCGAAGAATCAGGCCTGAATCGTGTCGATGAAGACAATTATCGTGTCGAATACAACCACAAAATAGGGTGGCCCACTCAACCCCGATTTATTTGCGGAGAGGGCAATTAACCATCACCCATGAAACCGACCAAAGCCCGCGCTTGTTGAGCAAGTGCGGGCTCTTGCCCTTGCGCCATGGAAAGGGATTGTCCCGCCCTACAACCCATGTCCTGGAGGGAGGGGGGGGGCTTCGCGGAGGAGGACGATGGCGACGCGGCGGTTGGCGGGGGCGTAGGGGTCGTCGGGCAGGAGCGGTTCGGTGCCCGCCCGGCCGGTCACTTCCGCCAGACGGTCGTCGTCCACACCGCCGGTCTGAAGGATCCGGCGGGCGGCATTGGCCCGGTCGGCGGACATTTCCCAGTTGGAGTAGGACTCCCGGCCCGTGATGGGGGCAGCGTCCGTGTGGCCTGAGATCGCGATCCGGTTGGGCAGGCGCTGGAGGATGCGGGCCACCTGGCCCAGAAGGGTGCGGGTGCGGGGATAGGGCTCGGCACTGTCCGGCGCGAACATGGCCCGGCCTTCCTGGTCCACAAGCTGAATGCGCATGCCTTCGGGCGTGTGGTCGATAATCAATTGTTTGGACAGTTCCGCAATGTCCGGCATGTCCCGCATGGCCTGGCGCAGGGACATTTCCGCTTGCTGGAACAGGGCGTCCTCCCGCATGGCCAAAGCCCGCTCCAGGGCACTCTGGCTCAAGGTTTCGGTTTGAACCGGCGCGCCGGTTTCGGGGCCAGCTTCGCCGCTCCCTTCACCCTCGGCTTGGCCTTCGTCCTGGGAGGGCTCCCGGCGGCTGGGAGGGGTAGGCGGCGGTCCGGGCTGGGCGCCGGTCAGAGGAACGCCCAAGGAGCCTTCGCCGCGCACACCGTCGGTGCTGAAAGCCGTACCCCCGAGAATGCCACCGGATCCGCTGGTGGCCTTGGACACGGCAGCGGGGGTGAAATAGTCCGCAATGCCCTGTTTCTGCTCCGATGAGGTGGCATTTAAGAGCCACATGAGGAGGAAGAAGGCCATCATGGCGGTCACGAAATCCGCATAGGCCACCTTCCAGGCGCCGCCATGGTGGCCATGGCCGCCCTTCTTTATTTTCTTGATGATAATCGGGCGATCTGAATCCGCAGACACGGGCCTCGTCCTCTGTTTCCTGTTCACCGGTGGCCATGGTTCGGGACGAAATGCGCCCCGGCGGATGTCTCCGACAGCTTAGAGGGACAGGCTTAATGGCCGGTCACCGTGACGGGGTCGCGGCGCGGTCATCCTGGCTCGGAGCGGGTCGCAGAGGCTTTTGCAACGGACTGGATCCCCGCCGGGGGTGCTGTGCTGTATCGTGACGGATGCGCAATCCATGAGGGTTTTCCTCAGGATTTGGCGATCCGGACGTCCCATTGCCATGGAATCCCTGTAAAGAGAGATTCTGTATCCAGCCTCTGCGGTCTCATTCCGTGTGAAGAGGAACCGAACCTGGACGGGAGACGATGTTTCGGATTGTCATCAGCGCCTCTGCGGCGGAGCGCCAGAACGCCAATGAATTGAGCAGTTGGCTCGAAGCCAATGGCTGGGCCGACGCGCGGATTTCCTGTGATCCGCCGGACGGTCTCATCAAGCCGGAGGGGCCGGCGGTTCTGGTCTGCCTGATCACACCCCAATGGATGGCGGCACCGGAAAGCCTCGAAGTCTTCCGGACGGCACAGGGCGCGGGTGTGCCGGTACTCGCCCTGCGCATCGACCAGGACGCGGATCTGGAGCGGCTCCCCGATGAGGTGAAGACCGGAGCCCAGGTGCTGGATTGGGTCGCCACGCCCGACGATGTGTTCGAGGTTCAGTTGGGGGAGGCCCTTTCAAAGGCCCGGGACACCAAGCCGAAGGTGATGGCTCCGAAAGACGAAACCCGAAAAGTACCACCCGAGAAGGAGGCATCCCGGCCTGAGTCCCAGCCCGAACCAAAGCCCGAACCGAAGCCCAAACCGGGGCCCAAACCGGGGCCCGGACCTCAGTCGAGCAAGCCGGATCAGCAGGTCAAGTCCGCCCCCCAACGCGAGATCCTTCCCGAAGCAAAGCCCAACCAGCCTGCCCCATCGCCCGTCAAATCTGCTCGAAAGGCCAAGAGACGCAAAGCCAAGGCCGTGTCTGCCGACCCCCACGCTGCGGGCACTAGAGCACAGAGCGCCCCATCAGAGGCGGCGCCAAGGACCGGTCCGGGGGCACGCCCTAAAGCCCCCCTTGCCCGGAGCCGCCCGGTCAGAGCCGGTGCTGCATTCCACGCAGCGCGCGTTCTCAAGTCTCTCAGCCAGATGAAGATCGCTGGGCCAGTGAAGGGAAACCCGTGGGCCGTGCTTGCCATTCTGGGCGCGGCGGTGATCGCGATCACCGTGGCGTTGACAGGCCTGAACCGGACCATGGAAGTCGCGGACCGGGAGGCGGAGCCACTCGCAAGCCCTCCGCAGACGGATGTCACCTCTGCGATGCCTGAACCCTTACGGCCTGAACCCCTAAGGCCCGAACCGAGAGTGCCCGAACCGAGCGGCGTTAATGCCCTGGCTGGGTCGGAGACAGGAGATCTGGCAGGAGATCCGGCAGGAGATTCGGCGGGGGAACCAGCCCTGGCCGACGGGGTGCCCGGGTCCCAGCCCCAGAGCCTGCCCCAAAGCTCGCTAGAGAATCCGCCGCCGAGCCTGCCCGCCGAACTGGCCGAGGCCCGGCCGCCCAGCGGTCCGGCACCCCGGAGCCATACATCCGTGGTGAGCCGGGCAGTGTTCAGCGCCGGCGGCACTTTGGTGCTGACCGCCGGTCATGATGGGACCGCCATTCTCTGGGACGGCGGTGGCGGGCCGATTGCCGGGCTGAAAGGTCATGAGGCGCCTTTGACCGATGCGGTATTCAGTCCGGATGGACGGGTGGTGCTCACGGCATCCCTGGATGGCACCGCCAGGCTGTGGAGCCGCCTTGGGGCCATGGTCAAGGTTCTGTCGGGCCATCAGGGCCCCTTGTCCATGGCCACGTTCAGCCCCGATGGGCGGTTCATCGTGACGGCCTCCGCCGATGGCACCGCGAGGCTGTGGACCTCCGCCGGAGAGCCCCACGCAGTTCTGGGGGGCCACACCGACGTAGTGCGCATGGCCGGGTTCAGCCGGGACGGCAGCCGGGTGGTGAGCGTCTCCACTGACGGTACAGGGCGCATTTGGGACCTCCAGGGCAGGGTTCTGGCGAGCCTGACCGGTCACGGGGCCGCAGTGAACTGGGCTGATTTCAGTCCGGACGGAGCCCTGGTGGTGACCGCCGGAGACGATGACACCGCGCGCCTGTGGAACAGCGCCGGTGACCAGGTCGCGGTGCTTGCCCATGGGGCATGGGTCAACCGGGCCTCGTTCAACGAGACCGGCGACCTGATCGTGACCACGTCCGGCGACGATACCGCCCGGATCTGGTCCGTGGACGGAACGCAGCGGGCCGTCTTCAGCGGCCATGAAAGCGCGGTGGACATGGCGGTTTTCGTTGGCTCCGCCAATCAGGTGCTGACCGCCTCCAATGACGGCACTGCCCGGCTCTGGGACCGGGACGGGGCCGTATCGGTGGTCTATGAAGGCCATGAGGCGGGGGTGACCAGCATCGATGTGGGGCCGGCGGAAGGCCGTATCCTGACGGCTTCACGGGATGGGACCGCCCGCATCTGGAAGCTGGACGGCACGGCGGTTCTTCAGTTGGGCACACCAGCGCCGCCTGCGCAGGAAGCGGCTCCCTCCGCTGCGCAATGAACGGTGCATGGCTGGCATTCGGCCCTGGGCGGATCAAAGAGCCCTTACACCTTTATGGTGTAACCCTCTGACACCTTTCGAAGCGTTAAGGCTGGAAACCCTCGGTTGGCCCATCGGATTACAATTCGGATGGACTACCCGGATCGTGGTGGCACAACCGTGAGGCGCGGGATATCGTTGCTGGCATCACGGTTCCGTGATGGCTTGCCACACAACGATCTTGGGAGAATTCCACCATGACATTCCTGCGCGGCGCCGTTCTGGGCGCTCTTGCTTTGCTCCTCTTGCCCCTGTCCGCCCATGCGGATGAAGTCACCGAAGCGGTCGCAAACGAAGCCACCGCGACCGAAGCGGCCGCGACCGAAGCGGCCGCGACCGAAGCGGCCGTGACCGAGACTGCCGCTGAAGACATGGAAGAGGCCAAGAAAAAGAGAACCTGCCTGTGGGAGGGCCGTGCGCCGGCCTGCAATGGCGAATGCCGGCCCGGCTATACCCTGGTGAGGCGCGGCAAATCCGGCGACGGCAAAAAATGCGTCACCGGCTCCAAGGCCAAGTGCTGCAAGACCTCCGACATCATCATTCGCGGCACCGCTCCCCTGTGCAATGGCAAGTGCAAGAAGGGCGAAGAGCGTCTGGGCGACTCCGATTACGGCCCCAACGGCAAGAAGTGCCGCACCGGTAACGCCGCCATCTGCCGGATCAACGTGAACTGATCCTTTGCTCCATACGGCTTTACCGAGGGTTCTGCCTTGTGCGGATGATCGGTCGTGACGTGAGAAAGGCGCCCCCCCCTGGGCGCCTTTTTTTGCCCGTTGGGCAACCCAGTCCCATTGCATGCTGGCTTGAGGCTTGATGCGACAAGGTGTCCGGACGTAGGGTCTTGCCCGTGTAAGAAGACCGCAGATTTCGCGGCAGTGGCATGGGAGGAAAGCAGAATGATGCGTTCAGGCATGATGATTGGGGTGGCGGCCTTTGGCGTCGCCGTTTTTGGTCTGGTGCAGGTTTCAGCCGCGCCGGATGTGGCGGTGCCTGAGAACCCGCCGGTTTATGAGGTGGATCCCGGCAAACTCGCCGCTTTGTCCGAGGACGACCGGGACGATGTTCTGGACCTGATCGGCGATGTGAACAGCAAGCGGGAGCGGGCGGCCGAGGAAATGCGCCGGGCCGCCAAGGACCGGGCGCGGGGCAAGCTTGATCGGGCCACGGAGCGGGAAGCCTCCGCCGCTGAAAAATGGGCTGACGCGGAAGCGGACGCCGCCCGGGTGGTGAGCATTCTCGCGGGCAAGGGCGATCCGGGGCCCGCACCCCGTGGCCAGACGCCGAAGGGAGAACCAGCCTCCGCCCCCGCCCGCGCGGCGGCCCAGGCCATGGTGGATGCCCCCAAAAATGTGGACGGGAACGGACGGCTCGGCGTTGATGCCGCGATTGCCAATGCCACCCGGAAGGAGGGGGATTTCGCTCTCGAAGCGGCGAGGATCGTAACTCAGTACCCGGACGGGACGCTGACCCTGTGGATCGAGGATCACGGCGCCCGGGTGGCCAAGGAAACCGACCGCGCCAGCAGCCGGGATATTGCTCTGTGGCAGGAGGGACGGACCTATGCGGACCGCCGGGACGGCAGCGATCCGTTCACCTCTCCCTTCCGCATTCGCGACATGGAGGCGGGGCCATTCGCCACCACTCCTGCAAAGCAGCTTGAGCAATCCGGCCATTACGAGCGGGTCGGTGACTGCGAAGTTCTCGGCCGTACCGGCGAGTTGTGGCGCTATCGCCTGCCCATGGCGCATGCGAAAGGGTATGCGGAAGGATGTCGCTGGAACGGTCTTGAACTGAAATGGACCGAGTTTGACGGCCGGGGCGGCGCAAGTGTGGCCCGGGAAGTCATCGAGCTTGAGGTCGGCGCGGGGATCCCGAAGCGTTTCGATGCTCTGGTAACGTAGGAGCCGTGGTCTGACGGTTCAGCGGGCCAATGCCTGGACCCGCTGAACCGCCGCGCTGAACCGGCCCAGGGCCTCTTCCAACGAACCCAGAGCCCTGCCTTGAACCGCCCGCATTTCCAGGGACACCCAGCCGTCATAGTCGGACCTGTTCAGAGTGCTGAGGATCGTGGCGGCCTGTTCCGTATCTGCAGGAGCGGGCGCGAGATCCGGCTCGCTCAGATGCACATGGGAGGTGAGGGGCAGGGCCCCAGACATCAGGGTCCCAGACACCGGGACCCCGGACACCAGGGACTCTGGTGCCTCCCGCGCTCCTGCGCTGTAAAGGGCGCCCGTGTCGAAGGTGAGGGTGACGGCGGGGTGGGCTGCCAGTTCGACAAACGCCAGGGCCTCTTCTGTCGTGTTGAGGAAATTCGTGCCATGGGCCGGCGCCACGGCCTCGATGGAAAAGACGGTCTGAGCCGCCGCCGCCTCATCGCCAAGGCACCGGAAAATCTCTGCTGCCTGATGCCACGCCCGATCCCGGTCCATGGTTGCCGGAATGACCCGGTATCCCGGTGAACCGAACACCAGATTGGGGATGCCCAGCCGGCCCGCCAGATGGATCGCCCAGCCGATGCGGTGCTGCAATGCGGCGCGTTCATCCCGTGTGCCGAACAGGGCTGCCCCCTGCGTGCCGAAAAGGAGAGACTGCATCGAGACCAGAGACAGGCCCGCGTCTTCCAGTTCCGCGCACACAGCCTTGACCCGGTGTTCCGGCGGGTCGAGGGGATCGGCTTCACCGTCAAACAACAGACCCGGCGCGATCTCCAGACCCCTGACGCCGTGACGGCGGAGAAGCCCGTAGGCGGCCCGGCGGTCTTCCGGTGCCCAGGCGATATTAGAGGCGGCAAGTTTCATGGGACAGGGCTCTGTGGGCGGATGGTCGTGGCAGGGATGAATGGTGCCGGTGCGGTGCCCGGGCCACGCAGGGCGCGACCCGGGCCTGCGTTTCAGGTCGGGTTCACCGGCGCAGGAACAGGCTGTCCGGGCCGACCCGGTTGGAGAGGAACAGGTCCGGCTTGCCGTCGACGTTGAAGTCCCCCTGCACCAGATCGAAGCCGTTGCCTTTGGCGGTTTCCGGGAAAATCTGGTCCGTGGCATCGGTGAAGACGCCTGCCCCGTCATTGAGCAAAGCCCGCACCCGACCGTCTCCCGGCTCCCGCAGAGCGGTGATGTTGGTGGTGGCGATGTCCAGATCCCCATCCCCGTCCAGATCCACGAGATCGGCTTCGGCGCCGTTTTCGTCATCGAGCGGCAGACGGGCTGTGGTGGCGTAGCGGAACCGGGCCGATCCGTCATTCAGCAGGAGCCGGTCCGCCCGGTCGGCGGTCTGGTCGAAAAAGCGGACATTGCCGAAGAGGATATCCAGGTCACCATCTCCGTCCACGTCCCCCAGATCCACTTCCCGGCTTTCCTCGGGCGTATCCCGCAGGGGCAGGGCGGGCCCTTGGGTGAACCGGCCTGCGCCGTCATTGAGATAGATGCGGTTGTCGTTCTCGTTGCCCATGGCGAGGTCCAGATCGCCGTCCCCGTCCAGGTCCCCCAGGGCCACATCCTGGGTGACGTCATCCAGGCCTGGAAGCTGGTCGGAGGCATCGGTAAAGGTGCCGCCGGTGTTGATCAGCAGGGCGTTGGGGCCCTTGTTGCCCAACACCAGATCCGCGTCGCCGTCCCCGTCCACATCCCCGAACGCCACACCATTGGTGGTGCCGGTCACGGGCAGGCCCTGGGGCGCGTCCTTGAACCGGCCCTTGCCGTCATTGAGGTAGTATTCGTTGATTTCATCGTCCTCGCTGACCACCACGGCGTCCAGGTCACCATCCCCGTCGAAATCGGCGATGGCCACATCCTCGCTGTCCCGGTCGGTCTGGGGCAGGCGCTCGGCGCTGGCATTGGTGAACCGGCCCGTGCCGTCATTGAGGAGAAGGATGTTGGGGCGGTATTCATTGGCGATGAGCAGATCCAGATCGCCGTCCCCGTCGCTGTCGAAGGCACCCGCATCCATGCTCAAGCCATCCAACACGCCTTGGGGGAGATGGGTTTCGGATACATCCATGTAGAGGGGCGTGCCCGCGTCTCCGGCGTATGCTGTTTCGCTTTGGGCGGATTCGGCTTGGGCTTGTGCGGTGGGAACCGTGAGCAGGGTTGTTGCGAGCAGCAGGGTCGTGGCGAGCGGCAGGGCAAGGCGCGTTCCGGGCAGGGCGCGGCGTGTGAACATGGCGGGAACCCTCTTAAGCATTCTGTAAAGGATGGCGATGGCAGTAACCCTGCCACACCCTGCGCGGGCGTGGAAAGCGTGAGCCGCCGGGCTTGCCTCCCCAGTCCTTGTCCTATCTTGTGTGTCGCAGATCCAGATTGACCACCGGACGGCACGGGGCCGGGCGGCGCGCGACCAGGGAGACCGCCATGACACAGTCCAGCACCACAGGCCCATCCGGCGCTCCGGCCTTCACGGACCGGGCATTCCGGGACGCCCTGGGGACATTCGCCACTGGTGTGTGTGTCGTCACCACCCGGTCAGCCGGCGCACCGGGCGGTTTTGTGGGCCTTACCGTGAACAGCTTCACCTCCGTGTCCTTGGACCCGCCCCTGGTGTTGTGGTGTCTGGGCAAGGACTCGGACCGGGCCGGCGTCTTTCTGAACACGGACAGTTTTGCCGTCAGTGTGCTTGCGGCGGACCAAGAGGATCTCTCCCGGGCTTTTGCGGGCGATGACGAGGCCGGTGCCGGAACGGGAAGCGTCCCCACCCGCACTGGCGTCACCGGCACGCCCATGCTGGAGGGCGCGCTCGCCCAGATCGACTGCATGGTCGAGGCCCGCCATGATGGCGGGGATCACATCATTCTGGTCGGGCGGGTCGCTGAACTTGCCAGCAAGGCGTCGGGCCAGCCATTACTTTATTTCCGCGGTGATTACGGCACCCTGGCATCCTGAAATCATTCCCCCGGGGACGGTTCAAGCGCGAGAGTGGCCACGCCACTGCGTCGGGCCGTCTGGGCATCCATCACCATGGGAATGAACACGCCGTCGGCCCAGAGGGGCAGCAGGTCGTCGTAATGGGGTGAGGCGATGTTGCCGGACTGCCCCGTAGCGATCATGTAGACGGAGTTCTCCGGCGCGCCCATGTCGTAGATGGCCCGGTAGCCGCCGCCATGGACATTCAGAAACGGCCGGTCTCCTCCGGCGCTGTAGGAGGCTCGGTTGACGGTGAGGCGTCCCCCCGGTGTTTGCGCATAGCGCGAGAACTGGTCGCCGATCACGGGCACGAGACCCAGAGGCAGGTGAAGATTGCGGGCCTGATGGGCCACGCCCCAGCGCCAGGCCTCCGGGTCCGCGCCGTATTCTTCCGAGAGCCGGTCCAGGGCCGCATTCAGGCTTGCGGCCAGAATGGACCCGCAGGTCTCCTTTTCCTCCGTATCCGTTCGATCGCACCACCGGGCCATGGTGCCCTTGCCACCCAGGACACCGGACAGGAAGGCGGTCCGGATGCCCCGTGCCATCTGATGGTCCGCCCCAAGCTCATCGGCCACCAGTTGGGGGGTGAGGTCCGTGAGCCATGCGGCCATGATCAGCGGTTCGCTTTTGTCCGCATCCATGAACCCGTCCCAGGCCCGCAGGCGGGCGAGGGCGGCGGTGAACCGGGGATCTTCATCGGGCGTCTCCGCGACACCGTCGAGCATCAGGGGCAGAAGGTGGTCCACAAAGCCCGTGCGGGTGTCCGTCATGATCGCCGCGAAGCTCTCCACGTCGTGGATGGGCCGGGCGGTGAGTAGATCCCGGATGCGGTTGGCCCGGTCCGGCGCGTTCCACTCGGACGTGATGTGATGGGGATAACCGTCTGGCCGGATGTCGTTGTTGGCCGTGAGCACATAACCGCTTTCGGGCCGCCAGATCGCCGGCCATTGATCCGGGGTAAGCCTGTCCGGCCACAGAGCGTCCTGGTCCCAGCCGGTGGCGGGCACCAGACCGTTGCCCCCGTGATCCGCCCCGCGCACGGGAACGTCGCCTGCGGCCAGAAAGCCAATGCCGCCGTTCGTGTCGGCAAAGACCATGCTCTGGGTGGGCGTGACATAGCCCGCCATGGCCTTCCGGGCCTCGTCAATGGTGCGGGCATCGAAAATGGCCAGGGTGCTTTCGAATGTGATGCTCGACGGCTCAAGGGCGGTCCAGCGCAGGGCATAGACATGGCCGTCGGGAGCCTCCCCGTCCAGGATCGGCAGGACCGGACCGTTGCGGGTCTTCCGGATGGTGATGATCTCATCCCGGCCCAGGCGGACCTTGATCGTCTCTTCCCGGGTCTCGAAGGACCGGGGGCCATCCGGTGTCAGATAAGCCGCTTCATCGGCAGGGTCGAGGCGCTCCAGAACCAAGTCCTGAACATCCGTACCCGTATTGGTGAAACCCCAGGAAAGATCATTGGTCCGCCCCAGGAGGATGGCTGGAATGCCCGGGATCGTGGCACCGGCCAGCACCTTGTCCCCCACATAGAGATGGGCGAGGTACCACAGGCCCGGCATGTTCAAGCCCAGATGGGGATCATTGGCCAGCAAAGGCGCTCCGCTTGCGCTGCGTGATCCGTCCACGGCCCAGTTGTTCGACGCACCGGTGATGGCGGGCAATTGCTCCAGGGCCGCGAGATCCTGCCCCTGCGATGGTCCGCTCTTGAAAGGATCGAGGTCCACGCCGTCGGGCAGGCCGGGAAACGGGGCGAGCAGCTCCGCGATGGTTTCGGCATCCAGGGTCTTGCTCAGCTCCACCCGGGCCAGTTCCATGAAGGCGTTCGTGGAGAGGCTGAGGGCCAGGAGATCCATCAGCATGAGGGAGTCCTCAGCCCGCCAGGGATCGGGGCTTACCTGAAGGAGGGAGAATTCCAGGGGCAGGCGCCGGTCCCGTCCGGTGATCTCCTGATTGACCCCTTTGGCGTAGGCCTCCAGGGCCGACCGGGCCCGGGGGCTCAGCAGGGCCAGTCGCTTCTGGGCCAGATCCGCAAAGCCCAGGGCACGCATGGTCCGGTCCACGGGCAGGGCCGGCGACCCGGCAATCTCCGCCAGACGGCCACCGGCAGCGGCCCGGAAGAACACCATTTGCCACAGACGGTCCTGGGCGTGGGCAAGCCCCAGAGCGGTCATGGCGCTGTCCAGGCGGTCAGTCACCACATGGGCAATGCCGTAACGGTCCCGGATGATCTCTACGGGGCTGTTCAGACCGGGGACCGCCAGTGTGCCTTCGGTGCGGGGCAGGGAATGGCCGCTATTGAATACCCGTTCCGCCAGAAAGAGCCCGAGGACCAGAAGCACAAGGACAACGGCCAAGAGAACGCGCCCGAGCCACCGTATGACCCAGCCGCCCCAGGTTCTGCGGGTTTGCCCCCTGGGGGTTTGCGCCTTGGGGGTTCGTGCGCTGGGTGTTTGCGCCTCTGTCGTGTCCGCCATGGTTGCCTGCCTCTCCCGCTTCCGGCTCCGTTGATCCGGTCGATTGGATCCAACACCACGCTGTCCGGGAGGGCAAGGCTGTGAACGGCAAATGCGGCCTCAGGCCATGGGTGGGGCTACAGCCAGAGATCTGTGTCCTGATCGCTTGTATCCGACGACGGGGTGGCCGGCGCGCTGGACGTCGGTTTTTGATCGGGAGTGCCCTGACCGTCCCGTGATTGCGCATCCTGCAAGGCGCCGATCAAGATCCCCAGAGCGTCCCCATCCCGGTCGGACAAATCGAAGGACATCCGCGTCTTGTCGAAGCTGCTTTCCACAACCTTGAAAGCCAGTTCGAGTTCGTGGTCCGCAAAGACGAGGTGTCCCTGATCGCCCTCGACAAGACTGTGGAATCGCTCGATCCGTGCACCTGACGGCGAGATGTCGACGAGGACCGCCGGGAAACTGCCGCGCTCTGTGAGAACCTGGAGTGTGCCAATTATCGAGGCCAGGGTGGTGTCTCCACTGATCGTGATCCGTCCAAGCCGGCGCCGGTCCATGGGCGTGGCGGAATGGCGCACAATGCGGACCAGATCTTCTTTCACCGTGTTGAGCCGGTTCAGCACCGTTATGGACCCCTGCCGCACGGTGTCCGCCTGCTGACCGCTGGCCTTGGCGTCCGCGGCCACGTCACCGACAAGAGACGACATGGTATCAATGGCCGACGCGGTTCCGTTAATCTGTTTGGAAATCAATTGGGTGGTTTCCGCCTGCCGGTCCATGGTTTCCGCGATCCCGGCGGAAATGCCGGAAATGCGCTCGACACTGCCGGTCATGGCGGAAAAGGCATCCACCACTTCCCGGGTCGCCGACTGGATGGCGTTCACCAGGGTGGAAATTTCTTCCGTGGACGCGGCGGTCTGCCGGGCCAGTTCCTTGACCTCGGCTGCGACGACGGCAAAGCCCTTGCCCGCGTCTCCGGCTCTGGCCGCCTCGATGGTGGCATTGAGGGCGAGCAGATTGGTCTGATCCGCGATGGTCCGGATCATCGCGCTGACCGTGCCGATCCGGTCCATGGACTGGGTCAGATCCTGGATGGTTTTCCGGGCATGGGAGCCGGACTGGGCGGCCTCTGCGGCAATCCGGGCGGCCTGGGTGGTGCGCCCGGCCAGGTCTTGAAAGGAACCGCGAACATCCGTTGCCGCATTGGCGGCGCTGATCACCGTTTCCCGGACCTGGGCTGCGTTCTGGGCAAGATCGCCGGAATTGTGTTGGGCGACCTCGGAGTCGGCGGCCATCTGGTCGGCAGCGGCGATGATGCTTTCAGCGCAATCCCCGACGCTGGAAATGGCCGACTTCATCTGCATTTCGACCAGCAGAATGATCTGCTTCAGGTCGGCCACATCACCGGGCTGCCCCTGTTCGTCATGTTCCGGGGGCATATCTTCCGGGTTCGGCCTGTCCTCGGAGGTTCGAGAGTAGTCGCCGGGGGAGCCGGTCGGGGAGCTGGTGGGGGAGTCGGTCGCGTCCGTGTTTCTCCCCACGCCGGGTCTGGGATGAAGAAACCGGAAACCCAAAGATCCGAACCAGGCCGGGAGTGTTTGCCGGAGACGTGTCAGACGGACCAGCGTCCGGACGCGCCGGATTATGTCCAATGCCATTTGCGCAAGGCTCCCAGTTCCGACTTTCGTGTTTCCGGCTTGCGTGAACCTGCTCCGGCAAAACCCACTCAGTGCAAACGTTGCTCGATGCAAATTTGGGCGGCAGGGATTAATCCTGGGTTTATCATCCTCCAGGACCTAGGCCGCCTGCCCGTGACAGGTTGCAGGCAGCGGGTCCGGGAACAGACAGGCATTCTGGTAAAGGAACGGACCATGGCAGACGGACAACAATTACGGGGCAAGGACGCAGCGGCGAAGGTGGCTTTCCTGGGCCTTGGCGTCATGGGCTACCCCATGGCAGGGCATTTGGCCCGGGCCGGACATGAGGTCACGGTCTATAACCGCACTGCGGAGAAGGCGGCACGCTGGCAGGCGGAGTATGGGGGCCGAACCGCGTCCACGCCGAAAGAGGCCGTCAGCGGTGCAAGCGCGGTTTTTGCCTGTGTCGGAGCGGACAATGATGTGCGCGCCGTGGCGCTTGGTCCGGACGGGGCGTTCGAAGCCATGGAGGCGGGGAGTGTTTTCGTGGACCACACCACGGCCTCGGCGGATCTGGCCCGGGACCTGGACCGGGAAGCCCGCGCCCGGGGTCTTCAGGCCCTGGATGCGCCCGTGTCCGGCGGCCAGGCCGGGGCTGAAGGGGGCACCCTGACGGTCATGGCCGGCGGTGAGGCCGGGGCATTCGAGGCTGTCCGTCCCATGATCGACTGTTATGCCCGCATGGCCAGACTGATCGGCCCGGCGGGCTCGGGCCAGCTTACCAAAATGGTTAATCAGATCTGTATTGCCGGTGTTGTCCAGGGCCTGGCGGAAGGGCTTCATTTCGCCAAGGCCGCCGGTCTGCCCGTGGGCGAGGTGGTGGATGTGATCTCGAAAGGGGCCGCCCAGTCCTGGCAGATGGAAAACCGCGCGGCGACCATGGACGAGGACAAGTTCGATTTCGGTTTCGCCGTGGACTGGATGCGCAAGGATCTGGGCATTTGCCTCGCGGAGGCCCGGCGCAATGGCGCACGCCTGCCCCTGACCGCCCTGGTGGATCAGTTCTATGCAGATGTTCAGCGTATGGGCGGCGGCCGCTGGGACACGTCCAGTCTGATCGCGCGGCTGGAGAAGTAGGGCACAGGGTGGTTGCAGCATGCGGTACGAATCGGAAATTGTCCGTGGGCCATATAATTTTCTGTCATGAAACGGGGGCTGATTGTCCCGATATGGCACAATCGCTCCGCCCCCAGAGCTTGATGGACCAGACCCTCCATGGATACACCGGCGGCACCCGCCAGTTCTCCCCAAACCCAAACGGCCCAATCCCGGAAGCCTAGGGATCACGGGACCAATGCCGGTAGCGCGGTCGCCCGTGCCCCCTGTGACCGGTCTTGCCCCACCCGTAAAGGCAAGGGGCGGACGGCTCAAAAGCCGAAGTCCAAGGGGCGTTACCACCACGGTAATCTGCGTGCGGCCCTTGTGGGCGCGGCGGAAGATCTCCTGGCCCGTGAGGGTGTGGCCGGGCTGTCCCTCAGAGCGGCGGCCCGCGCGGCCGGGGTGTCCCAGACGGCACCCTACCGGCACTTCAAGGACCGGGAAGCCCTGCTCGCCGCCGTGGCGGCCCGGGGCTACCAAAGCCTGCTGGAGGACATGGATCTCTCCGCCTCCCGGTGCAAGGACGACCGGCTTGAGGCGGTCGTGGTGATGGGCGGCACCTATATTCGTTTTGCCACGGATCGTCCGGATCTGTTCCGTCTGATGTTCGGGCGGGAGATCAAGACATTGCGCGCCTATCCCGATCTTGCCGCCCTCAATGATGAGATTGCCGGGCGGATCGGCGGGCGCCTGGGCAATCCGGCCCTGGGCATCGGCCTGTGGGCGGCGATGCACGGACTGGCCTGGCTTCTGGTGGAGGATGGCGCCGACCTGGGCGAGCCCAGCACCGGCGTGCTGCCCAGCCGGGCGGAAATTGTCCTGCGCGCTTTGCTGGGTCACCTCGCCGATTAGGCGGGGGCGGAAAACGTCTCACGGGTCCCCTGTGCGTTCATCGCTCTTTCACCACACTTTGCAAGGTTCGCCTCTGAACGTCCCGATGGCCCCGCCGCGGCTCATCGGGGTGGGATCGGCCGTGCGTGGCCGGATTGCAAAGTATATCGGCAAGAAAGAGGGGGCGGTGAATGTCTGCGCTTGTGATGGACGAATTCAACTCTGGTTCGCGATCGCATGGTCAGTGGGCGCAGCGGTGTGTCAGCGGAGCACGATGGTCCGTCGTCTTTTCCATCGTCGCGGCACTTTTCGCGCTTTTTCCAGGCCAGGCCTGGGCATCCGTCTCCGAAACGGACCTTTTTGCCCTCCAGCGCAGTGTGGATTTTGTCTGGACCACCATCGCCGCTGCCCTGGTCTTCTTCATGCAGGTGGGCTTTCTGCTGTTGGAAGCAGGAACCGTCCGCTCAAAGAACTCCATCAATGTCGCCCAGAAGAACCTGATTGACTTCATCCTGTCCACCCTGATTTTCGGTGCCGTCGGCTTCACCCTCATGTTCGGCGCCAGCCAGGGTGGCCTGATCGGCTTCAGCACCGACTTGGCCTTTTTCGGCGGTAATGAGCCGTGGACCTACACATTCTTCGTCTTTCAGCTCGTGTTCTGCGGGACCGCGGCCACCATTCTGTCCGGCGCGGTGGCAGAACGCATGCGCCTGACCGGCTACATTATCTGTGTGGTCATGATCAGCGGCTTGATCTATCCGGTGTCCGGGCATTGGATCTGGGGCGGTGCCCTGGGCGGAGAGGGCCAGGGGTTTCTCGCCGACTGGGGGTTCATGGATTTCGCGGGCTCCACGGTCGTGCACTCGGTCGGCGCCTGGGTGGCCCTTGCAGCGGTTCTGGTTATCGGGCCGCGCACGGATAAGTTCGACGAGAATGGCCAGCCCCAGCATCTCCAGGGTCACAATCCGGTTCTGGCGACCGCGGGCGGTGTGATCCTGTGGATTGGCTGGATCGGTTTCAACGGCGGTTCCACCACTGTGGGGACGGAAGTCTTTGCCCATATCATCATGAACACGGTGATCGCCGGTGCGGCAGGCGGTACGGTGCAAATGGTCATTGGACGGATGCATGCGGGCATTTTCCGGCCGGATCACGCGATCAACGGCGTTCTGGCGGGTCTCGTGGGCATCACGGCGGGCTGTAATGATGTGGGCTCAGGGGCGGCCCTGGTGATTGGCGGCACCGCCGGTGCCATCGGTTTTGCCGGTGCACGGTTTCTGGAGCAGAAATTCAAGATCGACGACCCTCTCGAAGCCATCTCCGTCCACGGCATTGCCGGTGTGTGGGGCACGATCATGGTCGGCGTCTTTGCCTCCCCTGACTCCCTCGCGGCCGGGTCCCGGGTGGCGCAGATCGGTGTTCAGTGCGCCGGTGCCGCCATCGTGTTCGCTTGGGCGTTTGGCGTTGCGTATCTGTGTCTGCGGGTCGCGGACCGGGTGCTGGCCGGTAACCCGGACGGGGGCAGCGGTCTGCGGGTGCCCCGGGAGGACGAGGAACTGGGCCTTAATGCCGCCGAACACGGAACAATCTTCGGCATGGGCGTGGTCAAGGAAGCGGTGGTGACCCTCCTGGACCGGAAGGGCAGTGCCATGGGGCGGATCCGGGTCGATCCCGGTGATGAGGTGAGCGATATCGCCACCCTGATCAACCGGCTCATGGACCGGGTGGAGGCCGAACGCATGCTGCTCTCCGAGCGCCAGCGGGCCAGGGACATCCACCGGGAAGCGGTCCTGAACGAGATCAACACCTTTCAGTCTGTCATTACCCCGATGATGCAGACCCTTCTTCAGGCGAATGAAAAGCTCGGTGAGCGGATCGGGCATGTGGAGGCGGCCTCGAAGGAGGCCAAATCCCTGGCGACGGAAGCCGTCAAGCGCTCCACGGCGGGCCTGGAACAGATCACCGCCGTGGCTGGGGCAAGCACGGAACTGTCTGCTTCCATTGTCGACCTCACCACACGGGTTGATTCGTCTGCCCGCAGTTTCGAGGAAACAGCGGAAGGGGTGGAGAACACCCGCTCGACGGTCCGTGAACTGAAAACTCTGAGCGAGGCCATCGGCTCCGTGGTGGACAGTATCGAGGATGTGGCGGTCGAGACCAACCTTCTTGCCTTGAACGCCACGATCGAGGCCTCCCGGGCCGGCGCCGCCGGAAGCGGGTTCGCCGTGGTGGCCTCGGAGGTCAAGACCCTGGCCAAGGAGACCGAGCGCATGACCCGGCAGATCCGGGAGACCGTAGAGGGCATCCAGACCTCCAATCAGCGTGTCTATGAGTCCGCGGAGGAAATCTCGCGCTCGGTCCGGGTGTCCACCCGCAATGCCATGGACATCAACGAGACCGTCCGTGAGCAGCAGACCGTCGTGTCCGATGTCGCCCAGTCCGTGGAGCGGGCCGCCCAGGAAACCCAGGACGTCAACCAGGCGATTGCCACGGTGGGCGGCACCATGGAACAGGTGGAAGGTGAAATCAGCCACATGCGTCAGGCGGCTGAAGATATCGACAGACAGTATTCTGAGCTTCTCGACCGACTGAATGGCTTCCTGAAATTCGTGGAGGAAAGCGGTTCCAGGCGGCTGACGGAACGCACGGCGTTCAATCTGGATGTCACCGTTTCCGGCGTGGACGGGATTGATCACGATGCCGTTCTGAAAGACATGTCCACGGGCGGCTGCCTTCTGGAGACATCTTCCCTGTTCGATGAAGGGGAGACCATCACCGTGAGAATGCCCCTTGAGGAAGCGGTCCTGAACCTGACCGGAGTCGCCCTGGGCAGCACCGGAGAAAAAGTCCGTGTGGAATTCCTGCCGGAACCGGAACAGGTCAAGGTGCTGGACGGCCTGCTGAACCACGGCCGGGTTCCGTCTGCGGACGGCGGCACCACCAAAAAGCTGGGCCAGGCTGCCTGATCATCGTTGGTCTGGTGGATGATCCGTGTGTTGAAGAGAGAGCGGGGATGAAGGGCGCGCGCCTTACTCCCGCTTGGTCTTGAACGCCCGTTACTGGCGGCTCGTCATTGGACCCCGTTAGTGGACCCCCGCTACTGGACCCCCATTACTGGACGCTGGGAAGGCTGCATTTGGGCCAGCCGCAAGGCACGCCGTCTTCTCCGTCCGTCTCTCCGTTCTCGTCCGTTTCCGGCTCGGCGGCCTCCGGCGTGCCCTGGTTCATCTGAGCCATGACAGCCGGTGCCGCGAGGGGCAAGCGATCAGGTGCGTCGCGGCGGGACGGCGTTTCCACATCGCGCCAGCCCGGCTTGCGGGGTGCGAAAATGTACTGGTCCCGGGACACATAGACCATCGGAGGCACCCTGGTCTTTTCAAACAGGGCATGACCTTCCAGAAGATTGCGCCAGAAATCGTGGTATTCCATCCGGCGCGAGGCATTGACCGCCGCCGTGCTCATCCGGAATGGGAAGATGTGGACCGGAATTTCCGTCTGCCCCTCATCGAGGGCCGCGGCGGCGAGGGTATAGATTTCCTCGATGCGCCCGTCGGTCATGGCATAACAGCCCTCGGAGATGCAATCACCGTGCACCATCAGATGGGCACCGGTCCGGCCATGGGCCCGGTCATAAGCATTGGGAAAGCCGATGTCGAAGGAGAGGTGAAAGCGGCTGTTGGGATTGAGGTTCTCGGCGCGCACACTGTAGAACCCCTCCGGAGACTGAAGGTCGCCCTCATAATGCTTCGGGCCGAGCCCGCCGGAATAGGCGCAGATGCTGAAGGTCCGGAACAGGTCGTAACGCCCGTCTTCCCCCTCGACCCAAAGCTCAAGCTGACGGGGCATCTTATAGATGCGGATGAAAATCGGTGCCCCGAGCCGCAGCCCTTCCTCGGCCAGGGCTTCCTCAAGGCGCGGCTGCATCATCTGCTTGACCATGATGGAGCGTTCGCTCGTGGGGATCGACAGCCAGTCCCGGGCCATCGCCTCAACGGCGGACGGAATGCTCAGCATGGTAAAACACACCGCGGCCAGGGTCACGGCACTTGCGGCGGCGCGCACGCAAGAAGCAGGCATGGTCAAGATACGCATTGATGGGTGTCCCGCTCGCTTCACTTTCGCTTGTCCGATCCCGGGGACCGGGTCTGATTGGTTGCCGATGGCCAGGAAAAAGGCTTCCGGTTGTTCAACCTTTTACTGTCCTTTGAACTGGGGTGCACGCTTTTCCATGAACGCGCGCCGGCCTTCCACATAATCGTCACTGCCGAAACAATGCTCCACCAGGGTCTCGACGTGATCGAGCCGCGCCCGTTCCGACAGGGCAACCGCCTCGGCCACGGCCCGTTTGGCGGTGCGCTGGGTCAGGGGGGCGTTGGCGGCAATGCGGTTGCATAATTCGTGCACGGCCGGGCTCAGTTTGCCATGGGCGAAAACCCGGTTGAGCAGGCCCATCCGGAGGGCATCCTGGGCATCGTAGGTATTGGCCGTGTAAAGAATTTCCCGGGCATTGGCGGGACCGACGGCAAGCACAAGATCCCGGGTCATCTCGAAACCATAGCCCACACCGAGCTTGGCGGCGGGGATGGCGAATTTGGCATCGTCCCGGGCGTAGCGCAGATCACAGGCCAGGGCGAGCGCGAGGCCACCGCCCATGCAGTATCCCCGAATGGAGGCCAGTGTGGGGTGCATGCAGCCCCGGATCCGGGCAAAAGCTGTTTCCGTCGCCTTTTCATAGGCAATGGCCCCTTCCGGGGTGCTGCGCAGGGATTCAAACTCCGAGATATCCGCACCGGCGGCAAAGGCCCGGTCACCGGCGCCCACCAGCACGACCGCTCGCACATCGTCGTGGGCTTCGAGGGTATCGAGGCGATCGGGGATCATCCGCCACATATCCAGATTGAGCGCGTTGTGGCGCTCCTGGTTATCAATGATGATCCAGCCGATGGACCCGATGATGTCGGTGTGTATGGTTCCCGCCATGCTTCCCCCGCGATGTTCCTACCGGGCGTTTCACTTCCTGCCGTTCCGCTCGGGCCTGAAGCCTTCGGATTATACTGGCTCAGGTTTTCCGTTCAGATCACGTCTTCATGCGCTGGGGAGGCTACCCTCAGGGTCTGACCACATCCGCACGCGCTACCGGTCTGTTTCCCCACCTCAAAACCGGATTTCCTGATCTGCTCTGGCACGCTAACCCACTCCGCGCCCTCAGGCCATAGTGTGCACCAAGGCCGTTATTACTACTTTGTCACGGCGCGGTTTGATCAATCACACCATCGGGCGAAATGATGGCAATGAGGAGACAAACACCATGAGCGAGACAGAGGGTTTGACGCCCCGGAACGGACCAACTGGCGACGGGCCTCTTCATCTGGGCCGGGAAAGCCGCATGCCCGCATCCCCCGAGGAGGCTGTTCTGGACCGGGTCCCCAATCCCCATCCGGACACGGTGTATGTCACCCGGTTCGTCTGTCCCGAATTCACCAGTCTGTGTCCTGTGACGGGTCAGCCGGATTTCGCCCATATCGTGATCGATTATGTGCCCGGTGCCTATCTGGTCGAGAGCAAGAGCCTGAAGCTCTATATGGGCTCATTCCGAAATCACGCGGCCTTCCATGAGGCCTGCACCGTGGGCATCGGCAAACGGCTCAAGGATTTTCTCGAACCGGTCTATCTGCGCATCGCCGGGTACTGGTATCCCCGCGGCGGGATTCCCATCGACGTGTTCTACCAGACCGGACCGGTGCCGGAGGGAGTGTGGCTGCCGGAAACCGGTGTCGCGCCCTACCGGGGGCGGGGGTAAGGGCTCCAGGCTGCTCCGGCGTCGGGTCCTCGGTTTGAGGCCGGGGGCAGACCTCCTGGCCTTTCCCCGCGGGCACCCGCTGACGCTGACGCTGACGCAGGTGCGCCGGGTGCTGATGATGTTGTCAGGAGCGTTTTTTCGGCGGTTCCTGTCCGGCGAGACGGACAACGCCGCTTTCCGAGAGGCTGGCGATGGCGCTCGCATCGTAGCCCAGGCGAGACAGGACTTCTTCTGTGTGCTGACCGGGTGTTGGTGAGGGGCCCTTGGGTCCGTCGTCCGCGCCGTGAAAGCGCACGGGCGTTGCCGGGGTCATGTAGGGCTGGGGATTGCCGTCCCCATCGGGAAGGCTCATGCCGGGGATCGCTGCAAAGGCCCCCGCCGCATGGGCCTGGGGGTCGGCCACCACCTGGGCCGGGGTCTGGACCGGGGCCCAGACCAGATCCGCTTCGTCCAGGCGGGCTCCCCATTCCTCCAGGGTGCGCTGGGCAAAGACCTCGTCGATGATGTCGACAAGAGCCGCGCCGTTCTCCCGGCGCTTGCGGGTGGAGGAGAACCGTTCATCCTGGCCCAGATCTTCCCGGTCGATGGCTTTGAGGAAGGCGTTCCAGTCCGCCGTGCCCTGGCGGGGCACCAGGCAGATCCAGTACCCGTCCGAGCTCTGAAAGAAATTGTTGTTGGGCTGGACGGCCTCATGGCGGGGGCGGGTGGAGGCGACCCGGCCGAAGCGCAGTTGGATAGCCATGTCCGAGCCCAGGGAGTAGATGCCGGAGCGCAGAAGGGAGGTTTCCACCAGACGGCCCCGGCCCGTGCGCTCCCGCTCGAACAGGGCGGCAAGGATGCCGGCGGCGGTGGACTGGCCGGTCACGTGGTCACCGAAGGCCGTGCGGATGGGGGTGGGCTCCGCACCCCGTACGGCAAAGAGTTTGCCCACACCCGCCCGGGACCAGAAGGCCGCCACATCGAAACCGGGCCGGTCCGCTTCATCTCCCTCAAGGCCGTAGCCGGTCACGCTGGCATAGACCAGGCGCGGATTGATGGCGTGGAGGCTGTCCCAGTCCAGCCCGGCCCGGGCCAGGGATCCGGGCCGCAGATTGGTGAGGAAGACATCCGCCTCACTCAGCAGACGGCGGACAATTTCAGCGCCTTCAGGGGTGGAGACATCAAGAGCGATGCCCTTTTTGCCCCGGTTATCCAGTTCAAAGACCGGATTGTCCTCCAGGTCGACACCGATCGAGGAAAAGAAGCCCCGAATCGGATCTCCGGCGGTGGCTTCGATCTTGATCACTTCCGCACCCCAGTCCGCCAGCATGGCTCCGGCGGACGGCGCGGCGATATAGGTCGCCATTTCAACGACCTTCAACCCCTCAAGCATGATGCGCGCTCCCCAATATGCCCGGTTCGGGCGAGTATGTGCTCGCGTTCGGACCGGACCGGTCGAACGGCGATGAGTGTCCGGCCCGCATCGAACCGGACACCGCACATACCGGGAAGCCGGTCCCGGCAGGCGTGCCGGGACCGGAGGAGGCGGGTGTCTTACTCGTCGACGGGCAGAGCTTCGAACAGGGTATCGGACTTGCGGTCAATCTTCAGCAAAAGCGCGCCCATGTCCGAGTCATCCGCAGCGGAAATCCGGGATTTCATGGCTGCCATGGAGTCAACGGGCCAGCCATAGACACTGGTGATCACGTCACCGGGTTTCAGGCGGGCGGCAGCCGGGCTGCCCGGGTCCACATCCACCACCATCAGGCCTTCAACCGACCGGTGGATGCCCTGTTCGATGCGCATGGGGATGGACATTTCCGACAGGGTCACGCCGAGGGCGGCGAACCGCTCCGGCTCCGGGCGCACGATGCTCAGCCTTTGGGACTGGTTGCCGGGCAGAGGTTCGATGGTGACGTTGATGCTGGAGACCTGTCCGCCCCGCCAGATGCGGATGGGCACGGTGGCCCCCGCGTCCGTGGTGGTGACCAGGCGCGGCAGGTCGTAAAGGCCCCGGATCGGGCGATTGTTGTAGCGCAGGATCACATCGTTGACCTGGATGCCGGCGGTAGCGGCGGGGCTGCCGGCGGTGACACTGGTTACCACCGCACCCCGTGTGTTGTTCAGGCCGATCTGGTTGGCGATCTCGGGCGTGACCATGGTGATGCGCACGCCGAGCCAGCCCCGCCGCGCTTCGCCGAAGCGCAGGATCTGGCTGACAATGGCCTGGGCCACATAGGACGGAATGGCGAAGGCCAGTCCGATATTCAGACCGTTCGGAGAGATGATCGCCGTGTTGATGCCGATCACTTCACCGTTCATGTCGAAGAGAGGGCCGCCGGAATTGCCGCTGTTGATGGCCGCGTCGGTCTGAATGAAGTCGTCATAGACGCTGCCCTGGCGGATGTTCCGGTTGCGGGCGGAGACGATGCCGTGGGTGACCGTGCCGCCAAAGCCGAAGGGGTTGCCGATGGCCAGAACCCAGCTTCCGATTTCGGCGCTGTCGGAGTTGCCGAACCCGACAAAGGGTAAGGGCCGCCCGGCCTGGACCTGGAGAACGGCGATATCCGTTGCCTGATCCCGGCCCCGGATCGTTGCGGGCAGTTCGGTGCCGTCGCTCAGGGTGACGGTGAGGCTGCCGCCTTCGGCAGCACCGGCGATGACGTGATTGTTGGTCACGATCACGCCGCTGGCGTCGATGATGAAACCGGAGCCCTGGGCCCGCCGGGGCTGCTGGCTCTGCTGGGAGGTGCCGAAAGGATTGCCACTGCCCCCGGAGCCGCCGCCGGACCGGGTCGCGGTGATGTTCACCACCGCAGGGAGGTAGCGCTGGGCCAGGTCCGTGAAGTCGTCTTTCAAAGGGGCGGCATGAACGGGTGCGTTCTGCGCCGGTCCCATGAGGGCCAGGGCCGTGACGGCCAAAGCCGCCAAAAGGGCAAATCTCCTCAAAATGGACCGGTCGCGGATGTGGGACCCGTGTGTCATGGCCATTCTTCCCCTGAAGTTACTGGACACCGATAGTTCTGGACACCGAAGTGCCTGCAAGGCCGCCTCTTTCCAGGTGTCCGTTTCCCCGCCCGACCACCGGCTTGGATTGCGCGCACCTCCAGGCTGCCATCTGTTACCCGACCCCTAATGTACAGATATCGGTTGGGGGAGGGAACGCCTGCAGCCCACCAGTATGACGCGGCCAATTTACACGCGCCGATGGAAAGGCCTCAGTCTGAACGGGCCGGGCCGCCCGATGTTTCCTTGGAAAAAGAAGGTTCTGTCCAGGTTCCGGCAATGGTTTCCAGATCCCTGAGGGCCCGGTCGAGTTGGTGGCCCATGGGGGTCAGGCTGTAGGTCACTTTTGGGGGAACAGTCGGTTCCTCGTCCCGGTGGACGAACGCCCGGGCCTCCAGGAGGCGCAGACGCTCGGTCAGAACCTTCGAGGAAATGCCGTCCATAAGCCGGCGCAGGTCGGCGAACCGGGTGGGCCCGTTCCGGCTCAGTGTCCAGATCAGGTGCACGGTCCATTCCCCGGAAATCATGCTGATCAGGGGATCGAGGGGGCAGCGGGGCGGCTCTGGGCCATCACCCTGACGGTCATCATGGTGCGCCATCATACGATCTCCCCCTGAGCGCATCATGTGCCTCAAGATTTTCAGGATAGGGGTGCTGGTGCCGCCATGATCGCCGGGCGGTTCAGCGGTCCGCTACCACAGTAAACCTGGGGACGGAAAGGGGCCAAGGGGAGCAGGCAGGAGAGGGGGGACAGACGGGAGGAGGGGGACGGGCGAGCACCAGGGCCCGCCCGTCCGTCAGCGTCCTGATCCCTCAGACGCTGTAGTACATGTCGAATTCCACCGGGTGCGGACAGGTTTCGAAGCGGACCACTTCTTCCATTTTCAGCTCGATATAGGCGTCGATCTGATCGTCGTTGAAGACGCCGCCCTTGGTCAGGAAGGCCCGGTCCCGGTCCAGATGGACGAGGGCTTCGCGCAGGGAGCGGGAAATGTGGGGCACCTGGGACAGTTCTTCCGGCGGCAGATTGTAAAGATCCTTGTCCAGAGGATCACCCGGATGGATGCGGTTCTCGATGCCGTCCAGGCCCGCCATCAGCATGGCCGAGAAGGCCAGATACGGATTGGCGGTGGCGTCGGGGAAACGGATCTCCATACGCTTGCCCTTGGGCGAGGGAGAGTAGGGGATCCGGCAGGATGCAGAGCGGTTGCGGGCGGAATAGGCCAGCAGGACCGGAGCCTCATAGCCGGGCACGAGACGCTTGTAGCTGTTCGTGGTCGGATTGGTGAAGGCATTGAGGGCCCGGGCGTGGCGCAGAATGCCGCCGATATAGAACAGGGCGGTTTCGGACAGATCCGCATAGGCGGCACCGGCAAAGACGGGCTGGCCGTCCTTCCAGACCGACTGGTGGACATGCATGCCCGAGCCGTTGTCGCCGAACACGGGCTTGGGCATGAACGTGGCGGTCTTGCCGTGGGCGGCGGCCACCTGATGCACAACATATTTGTACATCTGCATCTTGTCGCCCATGCGGGTGAGGGGCGAGAAGAGCATCCCCAGTTCATGCTGGGAGGGGGCCACTTCGTGGTGATGCTTTTCCGGCTGGAGGCCCATCTGGGTCATCCGGGAGAGCATGGCCGAGCGGATATCCTGGCCGGAATCCACGGGCGGGACCGGGAAGTAGCCGCCCTTGGGGCCGGGCCGGTGGCCCATATTGCCACCAATGTAATCCCGGCCCGTATTGTAGGGGCCTTCCGCGGAATCGATGGCAAAGCCCGTGCTGTTCTGGTCCACGGTCCAGCGCACGTCGTCGAAAATGAAAAACTCAGCTTCCGGACCGAAAAAGGCCGTGTCACCCACACCGGTCTGCATCAGATAGGCTTCGGCCATCTTCGCCGTGGAGCGGGGGTCCCGATTGTAGGGCTCGCCGGTCATCGGATCGAGGACATCACAGAAAAGCACCAGCGTGGGGTTGGCCATGAAGGGATCGACCACCGCCGAGGCAAGATCGGGCTTCAGGCTCATATCGGACTCGTTGATGGCCTTCCAGCCCGCAATCGAGGAGCCGTCGAACATGGCGCCTTCCTCAAGGAAGTCCGCATCGACCATGGAAATGTCGAAGGTCACGTGCTGCCACTTGCCCCGGGGATCGGTGAACCGCAGGTCCACATATTCGATCGCGGCGTCCTTGATCATTTGGAGCACGGATTGTGTGTCCGCCATTGAAAAGTCTCCATGATTTTTGGGAGTGCAGAACCAAGCCGCCGACAGACTCCGGGCCTATAGAACCCCGAGGTTTCCCAAAATACGGGGTTCCCGACATGCAAGACATCAAGGGGTTCGGAGCCGGAAGGACGGGATAATCGGCACCCTGATCAATGCCGGAGCGGCTGATCAGGGTTCGATCGTCTCAACAGGGCTGAGCCGGCCGGTCATGCAGACCGGCCAATGCCCTTGGGTCCGGTTGATCAGAACCCGGCGCTCAGACCGAAGCCGAACCAGATGGAGTTGTTCTGGAAGGTGCCTTCAATGACATCGTCGAAGTAGAAGTCTTCGGAAGACCGCCCGTAACGCACACCCACATAACCGGCGACATCTTCGGTGAAGCCGTAGGACAGATTGATGTTGCTCATGTAGTAGGTGTAGTCGCTGTCTTCGTCGTCATCGAAAACATGGCCGAGGGTACCGCTGATATCCAGGCTCAGGGCATCATAAAGGGAGAAGGAATTCCCGATGGAGCCCTCGAGGGTCACCGTCTCGAACATGAAGTCGTAGTACAGGGTGACAGAGGGAGACAGGAACACGTCAGCGGCAATGGAGCCGTTGATTTCGAAGGTGTTGGCGCCGGTGCCGTCTTCTTCGTCAAGCGTATCGAAGAAGCCGCTCGCTGCGTCCGGGAAGATGTAATAGGTGAAGCCGACGGAACTGGAGAACGTCTCGCTCAGGCCGAAGCTATAGCTGCCGTAGATGTCGATTTCGTCGCCGAAAGCCACATCGTCGTCACCCACCGGGACGCTCGCCCAGGCGCCCAGGTTGAAATTGCCATAGGTGAAATTCAGGTCCGGCTGCAGTGCCGTTTCGGAGAACTGAACACCCCGGAAAATGTACTCGGACTCAAAGGCCCAGGTCGTGGATACGGACAGATCGTGGTGGGCTTTACCCGTGGCTGCAAAAGCCGTCAGGCCCATGGCCAGCGCGCCGGCCGCGAGGGCCGCGGTCTTACCGGCAGATTTCATTGAAGCCCGTGTCGTTTCCGTCGCCCACGCACCTGTGTTCCAAGTAGAAGTCATGATCGTGTTCCCATTGCCAATCCTGGCCGCCGGCTATGAGCGGCGCCATGCCCCAAGGTTCGCTGTAAAGACCGTGCCGGTCTGCCGCAGCGTGATCGACCTAAACTCTGGGGAATATGATGTCCGCTTGGCAATAGCAAATTGTCCTGAACCACCAAAAACGTAATTTCATTGCGGATAAGCCGCAGATTTTGCCTACAATCTAGGCAATGATCGATCTGGCACCGATCAATGAAGCGGGTGGTTGACAGCAGGTCTCGTCGAGGACTCCACCGGGAATGCGCATGGGGGCCCTGGGCACGCCCCGACCGGTATCGCGATACCAGGTCTTTGCGCCTGATCGTATCGCCTCAAGATTACGCGTAATCGGCGCGGTTTTGGGATTTTTTCTCCCAGTCCGGCTCCGATTGGTTGTAAAGCCTGGCACCGGGATTTATCGAAGACCGGAATTGCTTCAAAATAGAAGGCCAGCCGAGATCAGGCCGTTGGCTGACCCGGTGGCCTTGGGGGGCCGCTGATAGGATGCAGCCATGAGGCACTGCTCGCCAGGTTTCGCGAGGGAGATCGCGCCGGCAGAGAGGTCCGCCACCGGTCCTGGGGCAGCCTGGGTACGACCGTCAAAGGCGGAGCCCTGGCGAGCCACGTTTTCAATCCGCTGGGCACCAGATGATTTTGGCCCTGAAATCAGCGGAAGGGGGCACCGGCTGAGAAAGTGTCGGCTGGGGCATGGGGAGAGAGCAGGCCATTCAACGTGGACTGGCGTTTAAAGAGCAGGGGATGTTCATGAGCCGAACCGCACTTTTTCTGATGACCGGGACTGCCCTGCTGATCGGCGGCGGTGTGTGTGCCGGGGCCTATATCACGGGGGGCGTCGCCGAACAGAAGCTCACCGAGCTGGCCAGGAGCGCAACGGAACAGCTGAGCGGTTCCGGATTGACCGGCAGTAAAATGGAAGTGACCAACTATGAGCGGGGGTGGTTTTCTTCTGTCGCGACACTGACCACAACAGTCAGCCCCGCCACCGCGGATGCCGGAGACCCGGCTCTAGAGCCCGTTTCCGTCGAAGATCAAGTGCTGGTGCGCCACGGACCGGTGCTGTTCGGGTCTGGCGGCTACGGCCTGGGCCTTGCCCGGGCGGAGGGCGATATTGCGGTCGCCGCCGCAATGGGGGCGTGGCTGCGGGCGCTGGCCGGTGAGGCCGCCATGGCGGACGCGCCCCGGGCTGACGGTGAGTATGTCATTCAGTACGCGGCCACATTCGGATTTGATGGATCGGCCGCGCTGTCCTGCTCAAGTCAACCCGCCATCATCACGGTGACGGGCGAGGGACCGGACGAGTCCGGCACTGTCTCCATCGGCACCCTGACCTGTTCCGGCGATCTGCCCATGCCCGGGCGCGAGAGCACCACCCGTTTCGAACTGGACCGGGCCTCCATCGCGGAAGAAGGCGATGGCATGACCCTGGATCTTCTCGATGTCGCGGCGGAAGCGAACCTCACCCCTTACACCAGTGATGTCACCCTGGGCGGCGGGCGTTTTTCCATCCGTGAGCTGAAATTGGATGATCTGCGGATGAGCGGGCTGACCTTCGTCACCGATATGACCGTTGCGGATGACGGCACCTTGCGCCTGTTCAATCAGTATCAGAGCGGTGAGTTCACAGTGCCGATCCATGGCGGCAAGCCGATCCCCATGGGACCGGTCCGGCTTGACATGTCTTTGGTCAATATCCCTCTGGAAGCTTATACGGGCTATCTTGAGTTTCTCGATATGCTGACTGGCGCGGACTATGACGGCCAAGGCAATTTGCCGCCTGCCAGGGAAGCGGAAGCATTGAGCAAGGGCATCGACCTCGTGAACATGCTGTTTGATGCCGGGGTCGCCCTTGACGTACCGGTGATCGAGGCCGGTGTTCCCGGTGCGGAGCAGATGACCGGCTCTCTCTATCTGGGTTTCGAGGAAGGGACCGCACTCAATCTCTCCCAGCCCACGGCCCTCCTGGCTGACCTGGAAGGAAGGGCGGATCTGTCCATCCCCCGGGCTCTGGCGGAAAAGGTCATGGCGCTTTTCATTCAGTCGACTCAAAGCACGGAAGGGCATTCCCAGCGCACTGTGGACCTGCTTGCGGCCGCATCCGTGGAGCAACTTGTCACCCAGTCGCCCTTCTTCCTGCTCAAGGACGACACCGTAACCCTGAACGCGGACCTCGCCGATGGTGGCCTGTCCATGAATGATGCACCGCCCCTGCCGGTGGCAGCCATGCTGGAAGCGATCATGAACCGGGATGCCGACACATCGGAAGATCAGCCAGCGGACAACCCGCCTGCGACGCAGGAACCCTCTGTTGAGGAAGCACCCTGATCCGGGACGACGACCGCATCTGACATGGAAAAGCGGCGGCCATTGCGTCCGCCGCTTTTTTTGACGGTTGGCACAGGCAAGACAAGCTGCTGATCAGCGCAGATCGTCCCACCGGATGTAAGGGCCGGTGGTGTCATAGGTGCGCTCCGGCCCGGCCGCTTCCGGTCCATTGGTCAGGGTCTTCCTGCCGGTTTCCGGATCGCGGACCAGTGTGAAGGCGTCATAGATCGCGCCGGTGGCATCCAGGGCCTCGTAGGCGAGCCGGTTTCCGTCCACGGAGAAGACGGCAAAAATCGGTGTGTTGTCGCCGGAACGGGTAAGAGCGAACCGCCCGTCCTGTTCACCGGCGTAACGCTCCCAGCCGGCCCGCTTCGAGGTGCCCCGCTTGGTGGAGGAGGCGGTGACCACAAAAACGGTCTCCACGGATTGATCATCACCCACGGCGAACCGGGCAACATCATCCCCATAAGCGCCCCTCTGATAAGTATGGCGGTGTCCGGTCAGGATGAGGTCGATTGTTCTGTTGCCGGATTGCCGGGCCATGACCTCGAGAAGGGCTTCCCGGCGGTCCTTGTGGGCCGGGTGCTCATTGCCCCCCACAAAGGAAAACAGAGGGTGATGCATGGTGACGATTTTCCACCGGGCTACCGATTCCTCCAGGGCCTTTTCAAGCCATGCCAACTGCCGGTCAAAGGCGATGCCGGAGGAATCGAGCACGAAGATCTGAAGCTCTTCCGTGTAGGCGATGGTATAGACCGTCCCCTGAAGAGCTGGCGGCAGGGACGGGGTCTTGGGCAGGGCGAACTGGGCCCGCCACATGGGGGTGACCGTCTTCTCCGCGACGAAAAGCTTCGTCTCCTCCTCAAAATTGATGTAGTCGTGGTTGCCTGCCACGGGGATCGCCGGCATGACCTGATGGGTGCGCCCGACGGCCTCAAACCACTCGGCCCACTCCTTGTCATACATGGCCGTGTTGACCAGATCGCCGCCATGGATGGCAAACCGGGCGTTGGGTGCCGCTGCCGCCGCCGTGTCAAACATCCTTGTGACGTGGGAGCGGATCCCGGTCTGAGCATCGCCGAAAAAGATGAATTCAACGGGTCCTGACAAAGGGGCTGTGCGCACCTGCCGCCAGGCACTCCAGGCCCCTTTGCGCCCGCGCACCCGATAGGCATAAAGCGAATCCGGCTCCAGCTCCTCGAAGGTCACCGCGTGGTAGTGGACCGGTGCAAGGCCTTGATTGTGGATCACGGGCCGGGGACCCTCCGGACCTTGAATGGTTTCCAAAGACAGGCTGGTGGTCCGGGCCTTGACGGTGCGGGCCGCCAGATCGAAGCGGGCATCAGCGGTTGCGGGGGCGATCTGGGCGATAGCGACGGGCACGGTCTGGTCGGTCCGCCAGGAAACCGAAAAGCTGCGGGCCGGATCACCGGTCAGTGTGGCAATGATCCGGTCCGGCCAGGGGCTTGGGCGCTGCCAGGGGGGCTGGCCGTCTTCGCTCTCGTGGGCCTGGGCCATTGGGGCGGCGACGATCAGACCGATCAAGGTCATCAGCAGCGGGAGGAAGCGCATGGGAGGCATCCTTTCCTGGCGGCACAGTGGATTGTGAGGGGACGGAGCATGCGACACCGCAGGGCTTGCGGGATGCCCCTCGTTCAGCGCAGGTCGTACCAATCCCTGTAGGGGCCGGTATTGGAAAACAGGCGGGGATCGCCGAACGCGGCCGGGCCGTCGGTCATCTGTTTGAGCCCGTCTGCGCTCTTCTCCAGCCGGAAGCTGTCGTAAAGATCGCCCAATGCGGTATGGGCTTCATAGGTGAGCACTCCGCCATCGATCCGGATCACCTGGAACATGGGCGTGTTGCCCGCCAGCCGGTCGACACCGACACCGCCGATATCCGCCCGGCCATCCCCGATGGACTCCGGGTCATGGAGGGCATCAAGCTGGGAAAACATCTTGGCCCCGGAGGATGAGATCGCAAAGACCGTATCCACATCCCGCGGCGTACCCTGAATCCTGCGGGCAGTGGTTCCGTCCGCAGACGAACCGCGCATATAGGTGTGAATATGACCCACAAGGACCAGATCTACATCGTTGCGGTCAATCACGGGACCGATGGTTGCACCCAGGACCTTGTCCCGCTCCCGGCGGCCGGGCACCCAATAGGGATGGTGCATGGTGACCACCCGCCAGCGGGCGGTGCTGACCTTGAGGGCCTCGTCAAGCCACGCGGCCTGGGCCTGGAAGGTCTCCCGATTGTAGCTCGCCGGTGTGGAACTCAGCACAAAGACGTGGAGGTCCTTGCCGTACCGCAGATCATAGACTGCCTCATGGAGGCGTTCCGGCAGGCTCCGGACCACGGGAAGGGTGAACTGGGCCCGCCACAGACTGGTCAGCACACGGGTTTTTTCGCCGGTCTGGCTGGACAGGGCCGGCATGAACTCGTGATTACCCGGCACGGGCACTGACGGGATCTGGGCGTGAAGAAATCCTCCGGCCTTGAACCATTGGGCCCAATCCCAGTCGCTGGGACCTTGATCCACCAGATCCCCTGCATGGAGATAGAACCCTGCATCGGGCGCCGCGTCATGGGCGGCCCGGATCACCCGGGACCAGTGGGAGAGAATGCCGTTCTGGGCATCACCGAAATAGACAAAGGAGACAGGACCCTCCTCAGGCGCGGTCGAGATCTGAACCCATTCGCTCCAGTGCCCCCTGGCCCCCTGGACCCGGTATGCATAGCGGGTGCCCGGCGTCAGGTCCGTAAAGGTGACTGAGTGATAGTGGACCGGCGCGAGCCCCTGGTTCTCGAGGCTTTCATGGATACCCACTGGGGTTTCAAGCCGGTCAAGACGGATCCGGCTGGTTTTGGCACGGACGGTCTCGGCGGTCAGATCGAAACGGGCATCGGCGCTGGCGGGCACGATCTGGGCGATGGTGCGCCCGACGCTTTCATCAGTGCGCCAGGTGACGGAAAAGGATGTGGACGGATCGCCCGCAAAAGTGGCGATGATCCGGTCCGGCCACGGGCTCGCCTGCTGCCAGGGAGGATCGGCCCGGTGGCTGCCATCATGGGCCTCTGCCGGTGCCACCAGAAGCGTTGCCAGGGCAGTGCACAGGGTGAGGCATAAAAGAAGGAGACCGAGGGGGAGACCCGCGCTGAAGCGAACCGGGAAGACTGTCATGGGGGCGCTCCTTGTGGCCCCGGTGAGGCCGCCCCACGTCCGTTCAAGGGCGCGGGGCGGATGGCCGGGATTGGGGCACGTCAACTCATCGGCATCGAGAGGATCAGGGCAGGGCCCGGATCAATAGATGAAACCGATGCTGAACGTATAGATCCGGCCCTCGAATTCGAAATCCTCAAGCCGATCGGTCGTGTCGTAATATTTGTAGTTCTGCTCTTCGGTCAGGTTCAGGGCATCGAAGGAAAGGCGGACACCGTTCTCGAACCGGTAGCGCAAGGCCAGATCCAAGCGCCCGTCGCTGTCGCCGAACTGGGCATTGGGACTGTTGGGAACGATCAGGAAATCGTCCCGATACGTGTAGGCGAGGCGCCCGGAAAATCCGCCCCACTCATAATAGCCCACCAGATTGTAGGCATGCTCCGAAGCGCCAGGGAAATCGAAGGTCTGCCCCGTCGCCGTGGTGAATTCGCTGTTGGTGTAGGTGTAGTTGGCGAAAATGCCGAAATCACTCCAGAAGCCGGGCAGGAAGAAGAACGGAGTCTGCAGGCTGACCTCGACGCCGAAGATGGTGGCGTCCCCGCCGTTTTCGAAGCTGGAGACCTGATATTCCTGAGCCGGAATACCGGCGCCGCCGAATTCGATGGTTTCGATGGTCTGGGTCGGCGTGATGAAGTTGGACACGTCCTTGTAGAAGAAGGCGGCGGACATCAGCCCTTCATCGGTTTCGCCGAAATAATACTCAACACCCAGATCATATTGCCAGGCCAGGAAAGGATCCAGGTCCGGATTGCCCCGGCTCACTTCCGCATCCACGAAGTTCACGGAGGTGCTGGGGTTCAATTCGTCAATGGTCGGACGGCTCAGGGCACGGGTAATGGCACCGCGCACCAGAAGATCGGAGTCGGCATTCTGGGACAGGACGATGTTGAAGGCCGGCAGAACCTCGGTGTAGCTCGCTTCCAGGGCCGGCGCATTGTCGAGCACCACAACGTCATCCGCCGTTTCAATGGTGACCCGGCCTTCACCGCGCACGTCCGTATGAACGATCCGGGCACCCGCATTCCCCCTGGCATAGAGCCCGAACAGGGAAGTATCGAAATTCGTCATGTAGTAGCCGGAGAGAACCTCTTCGGTCAGGGTGAAGAAGTTCTGGTCATCAAAGGTCAGATTGCCTTCGGGAGGGAAGATGTTGAACAGCTTCACCGGGTCCGTGGAGGGCCAGCGGCGCAAAAGGTCATCGGAACCGAAATCATCGCCGAATTCCCCGTCCACCACGAACCGTCCGCCATCCGCATAGGTCAGGCCGCTGTCGTCAGCGTCGATATTCCCCTGGCGCCGGTCGAACTCGGTGGAGGCAAACCGGAAGCCGAGGGTGAGGGATTCGAGGGCACCGAAATTCAGGCCACGCTTCACATCAGCCCGGAAGCTTTCCTCCTCGATGGAAATGATCCGGCGTTGCTGGCGGATCAGGCGGATGTCCACATCCTCCGGCGCCAGTTCCGCGGCCGGTGTGAAGAGAACCGGCGTCTGGGGATCGTCTTTGATGGAGTAACCGCCGAGGCCGTCCCGGTTGGTGCGGTGATCCACCCGGAACTCATCGAAATCCTCCTCGCTGGAGAAAAAGCTTGCCTCGGACTCGATCAGCCACTTGCCCAGCTCCCATTCAAAACCGCCGGTGATGCCATAGGTCTCGATATCGGCGATCCGGGTGAAGTCCCGGAACTCGGTGCGCTGACGGGTGAAGGTGGCTTCCGTCAGGGTACCGCCGCTGCCCAGGGTGCCGCCTTCAAGCTGACCCCGGCGGAAGTCCACCTGGATCCGGGAGCGGTCTTCGTCGCGTTCCTCCAGGGTGTAGAGGCCGTTGACGAAGAATTCGAAATTCTCCGCAGGCCGATAATGTACCTTCGCATTGATGTTGTATTTCGGGGCCTCGCCGGTGCGCTGTTCCTGGCGCAGGCGGCCCGGATACCGTCCGCCGATCAGGGCCTGAAGGGCCGGGTCGTCGCTGTCTGCAAGGAAGCCCGCATTCACCTCACGCCAGTCCTGGTTGGACTGGATTTTATCGATGTCACGGCGTCGGTCTTCATAGGTGCCGGAGATCAGCACACCGAGGGTCTCGTTGAAGAAATTGTCGATATAGTAGCCGTCCACCGCGGGCTCGACCTCGTTGCGGGTATCGGCTTCCGTGATGGAGGCATTCACGCCGAACCGGCGCTCCGCAATGTCCAGGGGATTGGGCGTGGACAGACGGACAATACCGCCGATGCCGCCCTCGATATCCGCCGCTGTGGGGGACTTGATGACTTCGACCGTGTCGTAAAGCTCGGACGCGAACACGGACAGGGTGCTTTCCCGGCCCGGATTGGCGCTGTCGATGGTCACGGAAGCGGTCCGCCCGTCGATCTCCACCCGGGTGAAGACGGGATCAAGGCCCCGGATCCCCACGGTTTCCCCTTCGCCATTGGCCCGGGTGATCGACACGCCGGTGATCCGCTGAAGGGCCTCGGTGATGTTCTGGTCCGGAAACAGGCCGATTTCTTCGGCGGAGATTGTGTCCACCACCTGGGGTGCGTTGCGCTTGTCCTGGATGGAGCGGGCAAAGGAGCCCCGGAAGCCCTTGACGACAATGGTATCGGACTCCAGCAGGTCGGCGTCTTCTGCCACCGCCGTTTCCGTGTCCCCGGTGTCCTGCGCGAAAGCACCGGTCTGCACGAAGGTGAATGCGAGACCCGCAACCGTGCCCAGAAGCAGGGTCCGCCGCAGCCCAACGCTCAAACCAGTGTTCATCCCAGTCCGCAGGCCAGTCCCCAAAAAATCCATCATTGCTCTGCCCCCAAAAGGCGCCCGAAAATGCGAGCGCCGATCGTTTCCGAGTAAAGATTAAGTCTTCTCCGCGCGTACACTATCGGCGGGCGGGCCAGGGATCTGCACAGGACTGCAAAGGTTCTGTGACAGTTCCATGTCGCAAATCTGTCGCCGATGACTGGAGGAAAACCGGTCCCCTCAACCGCCGCTTGAACCGTGAGGGGCTGCCAATGAGCGGCGGTGACATCCACAGCAGGCGGAAACACGTCTTGATCACTCCGGCTCGGAATTGACGCTGGATCAATCAGATCAGGGGTCGTCTTCGTCGAAAAAACCGTTGGCATCCGTGTCGGCAAACCCGTGTTATAGCGGAACAAAACCTGTGGCTGAGCAAGCCCGCAAAAGACTTCGGGTACTGCTTTCTGGGGGAGGGGCGGATGGCCGCGATGCGGTGGACTGGGTGGATTGTGCAGGGGTGGATCGCTGGTCTGCTTGCGGCGGTCTCCCTTGGTTTGGAACCCCATGCTTGGGCCAGCGAAGCCTGGATGGCGGGCCACGACATGTCCTCCCGGGAGCAGCGGTCCGGGCGGGTGGAACGGATCGCGCGGGACGAAGCGCCCGAGATCGACGGTGATCTTTCAGACGACATCTGGTCCCGGGCCCTGCCCATCGATAACTTCCTGGAGGTCTTTCCCGAACAGGGGGCCGAGCCCAGCGAACGCACCCGGGTGGTTTTGCTCCATGACGGCGCGACCCTTTACATCGGCGTTCATGCCTTCGACCGCACCCCCGACGAGATCACCGCCACGGTTCTGTCTCGGGACGGATCATTCGATGGTGATGATTTTATCAGTATCTTGATCGATTCCTATAATACCAGACGCAATGCCTTCGGCTTTGAACTGAACCCTTTGGGCGCGCGCCGGGACGGGCTCATCGAGGACAATGAGGTGTTTCAGGAAGAGTGGGACACGATCTGGAAGGGCAAGGCCCGGATCACCGAGTTCGGCTGGGAAGCGGAAATGGCCATTCCCTTCCGGAGTATCGCCTATGACGGGGAGGCGGATGCGTGGGGCCTGCAGATCATCCGCTCAATTGCCCGGCGCAATGAAGAGATCCGCTGGGCAGCGGTGAACCAGTCCCTGGGCCGCCGGGATATGAGCCGGGCCGGGCGCCTGAGCGGCGTTAACGGCATCGAGCCGGGACTGGGCCTGGATGTGGAAATGCTGAGTTCGATCCAGTGGCTGCGCAATTGGGAGGAGCGGCCCCGGCAGGATGTGACCCGGTTCAATCCGGGTGGGAATATTTCCTACCGGATCACCCCCTCCCTGACCGGCACCTTGACCGTCAACACGGATTTTTCCGATACGCCTCTCGATCCCCGGCAGGTGAATGTTGGCCGTTTCGACCTGTTTTTCCCGGAAACCCGGGACTTTTTCCTCCAGGACGCGCCCTTTTTCTCCTTCGGCGGGCGGGCTTTCAACGACACCAATGCCCTGCCGTTCTTTTCAAGGCGGATCGGTGTGGTGGAAGGGCAATTGCTGGGCCTGGATGCGGGGATCAAGCTGTCCGGCAGTGTGAAAGGGGTCACCATCGGTGCCCTGACCGCCCGGACCGAGCCCGGAGATGATCTGGACCCGCAGCTTCTGTCCGTGGTTCGTCTGTCCACCCCGGTGTTTGGTGAATCCCGTGCCGGGGTCATCCTGACCCAGGGGGACCCCACTGGCGAGACCAGCAACACTGTGGCGGGTGTGGATTTTCAGTTTCTCGATACATCCGTGTTCGGTGATCAGCGTTTGGTGGCCGATGCCTTCTTCGTCGCCAGCCGGTCTGACCGGGAGGAGGAGCAGGGGGAAGCCTTCGGCATCGAGGTGGCCTATCCCAATGACCGGATCAACGGGTTCATCCGCTTCAAACAGGTGGCCGAAACCTACCGCCCGGCCCTCGGCTTTGCCAACCGCACCGGCGTGCGCACCTATGAGGGGGAACTGGTGCGCCGGTGGCGGCCGGAGGACAGTTACATCCGGTTTTTCGATGCAGGCACATTCCTCAACATCGTGACGGATCTGGAGAACGGGCTGGAGGACCGGGAGAACGGGGTATTCCTTGGGGGGAGCAATCACATCGGAGACGAACTGTTTCTGGTGTCCTTCTCCCGGTCGGAGATCCTTCAGGCACCCTTTTTCCTGCCCGGTGATGTCCTTGTCCCCGCCGGGCGCTATCACTGGGTGCGCAGCGGGATCGAGCTGTTCACCTCAAGCGCCAGGCCCGTGAATTTCAGTGCACAGTTTTTCTGCTGCAATTTCTACGATGGGCGCCGGCGGTTTCTCAATCTGGGTCTGGGTTACCGTCCGTCGGGAACATTCGGCATGGAGATCAGTCATCTGCGTGATGCGATCGACTTGCCGACGGGAGAAGTCACCGTCCATGTCCACAGCCTGAGCATGGATTACAACTGGTCACCGGATCTCCAGCTCGATATGGAGGTCCAATATGACAACATTTCTGAATCGCTCGGGATCCTGGCGCGGCTGTTTTGGGAAATTCGCCCTGAAACGGAGCTTTTTGCCGCGATTTCCCTGGGCGCGACAACGGATTTCAACGATTTCCGCACGAACCAGTCCGGCGCCTCCTTCAGAATCGGCAACACGTTCCGGTTCTGAAGGAGCTTGATTGTGCCTGAATGTCGGGATGCTGGACCGTGATCGCACCACGCCGGATCACGCTCCGACCTCGACCGGGCCCCTGCGCCGCCCCGGCGGAGGTGTTGCCCAGCGTGAGCAACAAACCGGCTTTAGAATTCCCGGATGATGAACAGCCGAAGTTCCGTGTCCGGCGATGCCTGGGTGGCCCCAAAGAGGGCGCCGGCATAGACGTTCCACGATCTGCCCACATCCACCGATGCGAATGGGCCGATCTGGTGCACCTGATCTTCCAGATCGTCAATGCCCGCCGTGGAACCGTATTCGTTGAAGATATCGACACCCAGCTTCAGATCGTCCGTGACCTCATAGGCGAGCCGCTCCCGGGTCTCCAGGAGCACACCTTCGCTGTGACCAGGGCCGATTTCCACCCCGGCAATGGCGATGGCCCGGGCGCTCAAACGGGGTGAGAGCTTGAACTGATTGGTCCAGTTCACCGCCACCAGGGCAGGCCTGTCATCACCACGGATCCGTCCGTCAAAACGCAGACCGCTGGCCCAGGAATTGCCATCGGGGGTGAGCTGCCAGAGCAGTTCCGCCCGGACATAGTCGAAATCGAAATCCCGGTCGTCGGTGGCCCGGGTCTGAACGATCCCCCTCAGGCGGACGCTGCCATTCACCGCCTGCTGATAATGAACACGCTGATTGAAATCCTTGAGGTCTGGGTCGTAGGCGATCCGGTACTCAATCTCTTTCTCGCCCTCATCCACCGTGGCGCCGAAAACACCGCTGGTGTTCCGGGCAAAGGTTTCCTGTGCCGTCAGGACCATGATGGCCCCGACGGCTGCAAGTGTCGTCAGTCTTGAGATCATTGAAACAGTTGTCCCGTCACTCGATCGGAGAAAGCAGTTCCGGAGCGGTCACGAGCTGACGCACACCGTGGGATTCGGTCTCGTTGAAGACGTTGCCGCTGGCGGCCCAATCGTGCAGGGAGTTGATGTCAACCTTGGCGCACTGGGGACGCACGCTCCAGGTCACCTGGGCTGGGGAGCAGGTCTTCTGGTCGTAGCTCGGGCCAGTGGTGGAGCCGCGGAACACGACCGGCGTGCCGGTATTGTCCGGGATCATGCTGGCCTGATGGAATCCGGCATCGTTGGTGCCGCCATAGCCCATCTCCATGAAGTTCAGGGCATTTTCGTCGTTCACGACCAGGAACACCTGGGCTTCCACCCGGAGCAGGGGATCGGTGCAGCCTTCCGGCACACAGGCGCCCAGGCCTTCGCCGGGAGCAGCGTTGCCGCAGGTGGTGTGAACCCAATGGACTTCGATGGTGTCGCCGGGCTTGGCACCGCCAAAGGCCCCATCGACCGGGGTCAGTTCCGCGTCGCTCAGGTCGGCGGTGCCGTTACAGGCGTAACCGCCGGAGTCGGTGGCATTCACGAACACGCTGTAGCCAGGCCCTTTGTGTTCCGCATTGGTGTGCGTGTGAATGTTGCACAGGTTCATTTCTGACGGCGCCGGAGCGAAGGGGAAGGTGACCGTATTCTCACCGGCGGTGTTGGTGATGTCCCGGGGGGTCTGGGGGCCTGCATCCAGGCACAGATCCTGGGCAGAGGCTTCCTCGGCACCGGGCTCGTCCGGTGCATCTTCAGAGGCTGTCGGTTCGCCGGGAGCTTCCGGCGTCGTTGCGGTGGTTTCCGGGGCGCTGGCTGTCGTGGTCGTGGTGCTTTCCGCCTCGCTCTCCGTGGCCGGCTCGCCGGAACACGCAGCGAGAACAAGAACACAAGTGGCGGACAAGAGGGTCTGTTTGAGCATCTGTCTCTCCGTCATGTTGTCCCTGTATCGAACAGTTCTTGTGGTTCTTTACGCAGGTTTATGTCGTACGCTGTTGGTTTATCAAGGTTAAGCATATTCTGTCATCTGAAATCTGCTGGTAGTGGCATGGACAATCCGGCCATAACCTTATGGCTTCTGCGGATTTTAGACCTTTGGACATCTTGAAATCGCCGTCAATGATCCCACCAAACCGGCAACGAGGACACCTCTCCAGTAAGTCATCAACCCAGGCGGATACAGAGACAGATTGGTCGATACACAGTAACCGTGGTGGATGATACCTCCGACGCGCATATTTGTCAGATTTGCCTAAGTGATTGTGAAGTTCGGCCATTCACTTCATCCGGTTGGGGATTGCCGTCCCGGTTTGACATTAAAGCGCCGTTGAACCGGCCGCCAATGAAGCTGCTGGCGCATGTGGTCGCAGACCGATGCTCTCAACAGACGGGATCACCGGTCGTTCCGCATCGGGACGGACAGCTCGGCCAATCACGCGGACCCATGCAGAGCCGATCCGGGCGGGCCGTGATGGACCCTGCATGACTCAATCCGCTATGGTACGGCGGAACGTGTCAGCATGATCGTCGTCTCACTTACGGGTCAGAGCGCGCACACCACGGGAGAGCACTGATGAAAACAAGAGCTGCGGTGGCCTTCGAAGCGGCGAGCCCCCTGGAAATCGTGGAAGTGGATCTTGAAGGTCCGAAGGCGGGGGAGGTGCTGGTCGAGATCAAGGCTACGGGCATTTGCCACACGGACGCCTACACCCTGTCCGGCAAAGATCCGGAAGGGGCCTTTCCCGCCATTCTCGGCCATGAAGGCGCTGGGGTGGTTCTGGAGGTGGGTCCCGGAGTGAGCTCCCTTGCGCCGGGCGATCACGTTATTCCTCTGTACACTCCTGAATGCCGGGAGTGTGACTACTGTCTCCACCCCAAGACCAATCTGTGCCAGAAAATCCGGACCACCCAGGGCAAAGGCGTGATGCCCGACGGCACCTCCCGCTTTTCCTACAAGGGAAAGCCGATCCTCCATTACATGGGCACATCTACCTTCGCCAATCATACCGTGCTGCCGGAGATTGCCCTGGCCAAGGTCCGCAAGGACGCGCCCTTTGACAAGATCTGCTATATCGGCTGCGGGGTGACCACGGGGCTCGGCGCGGTGATGTTCACCGCGAAGGTGGAGCCCAACGCCCGCTGCGTGGTCTTCGGCCTGGGCGGCATCGGTCTCAATGTGATCCAGGGCTTGAAGCTGGTGGGAGCCCGGCAGATCGTCGGTGTGGATCTCAACGAAGCCAAACGGCCCCTGGCGGAACAGTTCGGCATGACCGACTTTGTCAATCCGTCCACGGTTGACGGGGATCTGGTTGCCCATCTGGTGGAACTGACCGGAGGCGGTGCCGACTACAGTTTCGAATGCATCGGGAATGTGGAGGTCATGCGCCAGGCCCTGGAGTGTTGTCACAAGGGCTGGGGGGAGAGCGTGATCATTGGTGTCGCCGGCGCCGGGGAGGAGATCGCCACCCGGCCTTTCCAGCTTGTGACGGGACGGGTCTGGCGGGGCTCGGCCTTTGGCGGGGCCCGGGGCCGCACGGATGTGCCGGGCATTGTCGATCTCTACATGGAAGGGCGGGTCAATATCGATGACCTGATCACCCACACCATGCCCCTGGAGGAGATCAACACCGCCTTCGACCTGATGCATGAAGGCAAAAGCATCCGCTCGGTGGTGGTGTACTGACGGGCCTGTTACCGGGCCTGTTACTGGGCCTGGACCTGTTACCGGGCGCGGACCTGGATGGTCCGGCCGATGGTGTCAAGAATGCCGCGCAGGGTGTCGTAGTCTTCATGGCGCACATGCATCCAGGCATTGGCCATGTAGCCCGCCTCCACCCCCTGGGTCGGGGTCCCGGGGGAGGGAAAATGCTGGGCACAGATGTTCTCCCCGAACCGGTGCCAGATTTCGTCGGCGCCGTCATAATGGGAGATCACCCCGTCATGGTCCGGGCGCAGAGCGATGATGCCGCAGGAATAGCGCCGTGAGGGCCGGGTCTCCGACACCCCATGGGTGACCGCCAGGGCCCATTCCCGGAAAATGTCGAATTCATTGGCGTAGCAATAGACGTTCCAGTGGCCGACCCCGGGCGGACGGGCGCCGATTTCCGAGAACTTCAACCCCTTGTTGCCAAAGAACCACTCCATATGGGTGGGGGCGGTGGTGATGCCCAGAACCTCGATTACCCGGCGGCCCATGGCGTAGATTTCCTGATAGGCAGCGGCCCCCATCCGGTTGGTACAGATGATCTGGGGGCTGATCCAACGTGTGCGCATGGCCTCGAGCACATTGGGGTAGTAGTGATTGATGAAGTCGTGCTGGATCTGGCCGTTGATGGTCAGGGTATCGTAGAACCCTTCATGGCCCTCGATGAATTCCTCGATGACGGCGGAGGCACCATCCGCCACGCCCGTTGACTGGAGAATATGGTTCAGCTCGTCGGGGGTGTTGGCCCGGTGGGTGCCCGCCGCGCCCGCCGCCGAGCGGGGCTTGACGATCAGAGGAAAGCCGACCGCCCGGGCGAAATCCCGCCCCTCGGCCATGCTGGAAATCCCCGCCGAGGCGGCACAGGGGATGCCCGCCGCCCGCAGCACTTCTTTCATGGCCGCCTTGTCCCGGCAGAGCCAGGCGGTCCGCGCCGACAGGCCGGGGATGCCCGTGGCTTCCCGCACCCGGGCCGCCGCCAGCACATGGGCCTCCACCGCAACCTCCAGCCGGTCCACCCAGACCCGGGACTGGATCTGGCGCACCGCGTGGATCAAGGCGCCTTCATCGGTGACCGAATGGACCTGTTCATAGCCCCCCAGCCAGTGTTTCAGCTCATCATCGAGCCAGTCGTAGGGCCGCTCACCGATCCCGATGACGTTGCAGCCGATACTGTGCAAGGCCCGGACGAATTCGCGCTGATTGTCCGGAAAGGCGGGCTCAAGGAAAATCACGTTCATCGTATCGGCTCCAAAATCTGGGTGCTGTGCAAGTCAGCGGCCGGGACCGCCGTCCCCTGCCAGGATCATCCTTACCCGGTGAATTCGTCCAGATAGAGGGGCAGCATCTGGCGCCAAGTGGGCCAGGTGTGATCCCATTCATGGCCCCAGGGATCGACCCGATTGGGAATGCCCTGTGCGCCGAGAACATCCGCCATGCGCCAGGACTCGCCCGGATCTTCCCACCGGCCCTGTCCGAAGGTCATGAGGGCGAAGCGGTGGCGCAGCAATTGAAGCTGGGGGCCATCTTTCAGATTGGGAACGAACTGGAGGGGAGAGGCGAAGTAGAAGTCCATGTCGCCCCGGAACTCGAACAGCCGTTCCAGATCGTAGGTGCCCGACATGCCGATGGCGATGCGGAACACATCCGGATGACGGCACAGGGTAGCAATGGCATTGAACGCACCGATGGAGGCCCCCGCAGTGATCATCTCGATGTTAGGATCGCCGCAGTCGCTGCGGATGGCCGGGACCACTTCCTCGGCAATGCAGGCGTCGAACCGGTTCTGGAGCACGGCGCAATAATCCCGGGGGTGATTTTCCGCCCAGGCCCGTCCGGCGATACTGTCCACGGAATAGATCTTGATCCGGCCCGCATCGATCATGGGCCACAGGGCATCGATCATCTGCATGCGTTCGATTTCGAGAGCATCACCTCCCGCCGTTGGAAAGACGAGGACAGGGACGCCCCAATGACCCCAACGGGCCACGGTGATTTCCCGCTCGACCCGGGGAGAATGCCAGCGTGCCACTTCTCTCATGACCCAGTCCTTTCCGCCGCAATGCCCGCCTGGATGCGGTTCCAGAACAGGTTGGTGAACGGTTCCACTTCATGGGAGGGAAACAGGGCCGTGACCTTCTGCCGGACCGCGTCATAGGCGGTCTCGGACTGGAAAAAGGTCTCCGCCACTTCGTCGAGATGCGCCAGATGGGTGGCGCAGAACTCGTGGAAGCGTTCCGTGTCGAACCGGGCATGGGCCAGCTTCGCATAAGCCCGCAACTTCTCGCGCAACGGCAGATCCAGCTCGGCGATCTCAAAGAACGGCGCCCAGTCCAGGTTCATGCGCATTTTCTGCCTGGTCGCGGCCCGGAAGACGGACCAGCGGATATTCGCCTTGATGAGCCAGGGGAAATGGAAATGAAGGGAGGTCACCTGACTGTCCGGACACGCATTGGCAAAATCGATGGGGTACCAGATCCCATCCTTGCGCAGGGCCTCGCAGGAATTGAAGTCCCAGCCGAAAAAGGCGTTGATGGTCAGGGTCATGTCCTCAAGGACGGACCGGTCTTCTGCATCGAGAAAGTCATAATCCATCCCATACCGGTCATGGAGAGCGGCTCCGGGATCGTAATTCACGCAGCGGGTCTGGGGCCCAAGGCCCAGGCAGCGCACGAAGTAATCGTAAGGAATGACGCCGGCCTGGAGGTTCATCACGAGCTTGCCGCTCTCCTCATAGGCCTGGCGCAACTGCTGCTCCCCGTCGATCTTGTTCACGCCCCGCCAGCCGCCACCGTCATAGGGCTTCATGAACAGGGGATAGCCGATCCGCTGACCGATCTCGCCCAGATCGAAATGGCGCGCATACTGACGGAGTGTCGCTTCCAGGTCGTCGCTGTGTTCATAGGCCTTGGGCGGGATCATCCAGGTCTCGGGCACGGGCAGCCCAAGACGCATCATGCCGCAATAGCTGGTCTGTTTTTCGTTGGATTGCAGGGACCAGGGATTATTGTAGACATACAGATCGTTGAGGATGATGGCCTTCTTGATCCATTCCCGGGAGGGGTGGTACCAGTGGGTGAGCCGGTCGATGACCACGTCATACCGGCTGGGCTGCTGCATGCTGAAGGGTTCGATGGTGACCCGTTCCACATTGAACCGCAGGGTCTCCCCTTCCCAGGGGATGGCCAGATCGAGTTGTTTCATCAAGGTTTCGTAGCAGATCGGCCAACAGATGTCGGCGCCCAGTGAAAGCCCGATGGTTCTTGTGCGATCGGCCATGCCGTCCTCCCCAAATGCCGCTCATTTCCCGGAAAGACACCCGCCTGCCGGAGCGGCCAGCCGGAATCCATCCGGTCTGCCCAGTACGTTCCCTATGCTCAGCCTGCGGCGCTTTTCCGGACGAACCGGTTACATGCCATGGGCCGGCGCGCCGGGTGTGCCCCGGGGCTGAAGACACCACATCAGGCCCGCGCGGGTCTGGTCCCGCCAGTTCTGCCAGTGATGGGCATCCAGCGTTTCCACAAAACGGGACGAGACGCCGCTGTTTCTGAGAAAGGCGGACAGGCGCCGGTTTTCGGTCACCAGGGCTTCATACCGTCCGCAGCAGATAAAGGCACGGCGCAGGATGGATTCATCCTCCCGCAGACTGTCGACGAAGGCTGACACCCGGGCGAACACCTCCCCACGGGTCTCCAGCAGCTTCCGGTCAAAAATGAAGGATCCGGACATGAGCACGACCCCGGCGAAAGTCTGGGTCAGCCGGGACGCCAGGGACAGGGCCGCGACGGCACCCAGGCTCGCACCCATGAGAATGCGCTGACGGGGATCGATCATGATGCCGCACCGGTATTCAAGGGCGGGCAGCACTTCTTCACTGATGAAAGCGGCGTGGCTGGGATCGTCGACATATTCCTTTGGCCGGTCCGGAGACTGGGTCAGGGCTGCAACCACCGGGGGAATGTCCCCGCGATGGATGAGGGTGTCGAGGATCGGAATGAGGGAGGCGTGGTTCACATAGTCAAAGCCGTCATGGACCACCACCAGCGGGTAGGCCCGGCCGGAAACAAAATCAGCCGGGAAATAAACCCCGAGGGGCCGTTTTTCTCCGAACGCCGCGCTGTCCAGGGAGAACCGCTCGATGCGCCCCCTCCGTGCCGCCGGATCCCGGACCGCCCATTCCGGCGCCTGATAGCCATGGGCCTGGCACACGGAATTGCCGCCGAACGGATCCGTGGCCGCGAGGGGATTGAGAGGGTCGTGGATCCACTCCCCCCGACCGTCCCGGCCGATGTCGATCTTGTACTCGAAGCGGGTTCCGTCCGGGATGCGCAGCCGCAGATGCCAGAGGTCATTGCCGATCAGGGGCTCGAAGGGAAAGCCGCCCCGGGGCAGGGACAGGAAATGGCGCAGCCAGACCGTGTCGGCGGTGCCATGCCACAGAAAAGTGGCGGCACCCGGCTCGATCAGGGGAAAAGACCGGGTGCGGAGTTCTTCGCCAAGGGTTCCCCGGCCAAAGGCGTCCGTATGCAGCAGGTCCTTGATGAACGGGTGGCGGTTGTCCGGGTTGTCGTCCACGGTGAAGTCGGGGGAGGGCACATACCGGCGAACAAACCGGCGCCAGAACGATGTCAGGCCCACTTTGTCACCGCCGTCCCCGAACACGTCCTCCATTGAAAAGCCTGCTCCCCTGCCCGGAAATGGTCTTCGAAACTGAATGCGAACCCGTCTGTCGCTGTTCGCCGCGCGGCAGACCATGCTGCCACCATTGCATTTGTCGTCACAGTATAGCCATGCCCGGTTTTGGCGCCAGGGTTGATGGGCGTCGTGGCTTGGACCTGGCTGCAGGGACGCAATGATGTCTGTTTGCCGACCGGCTGGGCCGGATTACCTCGTGATCATGACCAAAAGAACCTCACCAAAAAGTGCCCGCCAGGTGCTGGATGCCCGGGATCTGGAAGACGCGGTACACGACAAGCGGGAAGGGTGGCGAGCATCCTCCACTGCCGCTCGTCGCCGTCAGCGCCGGTACAAGAAGATGCTCACTCAGCACTTGATGAGGCGGGAGGCGTCGGATGGTGCCCCATGGGATTTGGATGAGGCCGACTTTGCCGACACAGATGACCGCTGACCCTGCCTCACCGCCCATCGGCGGCCCTGGATCCTGCCCGGCAAATCGGGATGCGGATCAGGGCACCAGGCCTTCGAGGGAGGCTTTCATCAGCCAGTCCACCACCTGCATTTGTGCCTCATGGGGATCGGCGCCCTCGGCCAGGGCTGCCCGGTAGACCTCAAGCTGGCGGTCAGCGCTCGTCCCTCTGCGGACGATTTCCCTGGCGTGCTGCACTTCCTTGAGGCAGTCCAGGCGCTCCGCATAGGGAGCGAGCATGGTGATCAGTTCTTCCGTCAGATCGGCCATGGCGGTGCGCTTGCGCTGACCCAGATCGGCAAGATTGCCGTCGATGCCGTAGCGTTGGGCGATCCACTTGTTTTCCGCCAAGAAGATGCGTCGGTACTCCCGCCAGACCAGATTGTTGGCCTTGTGATCCCACAGCATGGCGAGAATGGACTGGTACAGGGCGGCGATGCAGATGGCATCGTCGAAATTCGTGCAGATATCGCAGATCCGCATCTCAAGGGTCGGGTGGCGGGCGCTGGGGCGGATGTCCCACCAGATCTTGGTGGCGTCCTCGCACAGGCCGGTCTCCGCCATCAGGTCCAGCATCTCCTGCCAGTCCCCGAACCCGTCCAGTTGTTCCGGCAGGCCGGAGCGGGGCAGGTTGCCGAACACGCTGGGCCGGAAGGCTTTCAGGCCCGTGTCATGGCCTTCCCAGAACGGGGATGAGGTGGTCAGGGCCAGCAGGTGGGGCAGGAAATAGACAACCTGGTTCATCAGGTCGATTTGCAGGTCCTTGTCGCTGATCCCCGCATGAACATGCATGCCGCAGATGACCATGCGCCGGGCCAGACCCTGATGGAGGTCCGTCAGAAGCCGGTAGCGCTCCAGTTCCACGGGCACCTGGGTATGCCAGGGCGCCCAGGGGTGGGTGGAGGCCGCGATCAGCCCCATGCCGAACTCGGCGGCGCAGGCGGCGATGGTGAGCCTCAGTTCCCGGAGTTCCGCGGCCACTTCCGGAATGGTGCGACAGGGGGCGGTGCCGATTTCCACCTGGGACTGGAGAAATTCATGGGTGACCCGGGCCCCCACTTGGGCCTCGCACAAGGCCATGAAGCCGGGCGGCTGGCGGCTGGCCAGATCCCGGGTCACCGGGTCCACCAACAGATATTCTTCCTCGATCCCCAGGGTGAGTTCAGGGGCCCTCGTTGCCATGTCGCCACCTGCCTTCGCTGCATGGGGTGTCACTGCCTGACAGCGTGCACCGGCGAAGGCACCGGTTGCAAGGGGATCAGGACCGGCGCATGCGGGCCTCGAAGGACGGGCCGTCCTCATCCCCCTTCCACTGGTTGCAGCGATAACAGGCCGCCACGATGTTGGATTGATCATTGGCGCCGCCCTTGGACAAGGGCGTGTAATGATCCGCCGTGGCCATCCGGTTACCGATGGACCAGGTCATGGTCCGGCCGCAGTAGAAGCAGCGGCTGTCCTGGTCTGTGCAAAGAGTTTTCAGAAGGCTGCGCCGATGACCCATGATCCAAAGTCCGCTTTGATCAGCACACACCGTGCTCCGCGCTTTTCGCAGGCCCCAATTCTTACATGGCTGTTTCGCCGCCATGCCTCCCGGAGGTCAGGATTGTCCGAGCATCCAATCCAGAATGCGGCTGTTCTCCTCTCTCGGATAGGTGTGGGAGAGGTCGGGAATTTCCCGGTAGGTGATCTGTGCACCGGACCGCTCGAAGGCCACATGGGCCTCCCTTGCCATGGAGACCGGGAACATCCAGTCCAGGGCACCATGGACAAGGTACATAGGTTTGCCGATGATCTGCCTGCGGTCGATCATCTCAAGCAGGATCGGGTGGAAGCTGGCCGCGACCGGCGCCAGATGGGTAAAGGGGGTGTTCGGCTCCAGCCCCGCCAGATAGGTGAACGTGCCCCCGTCGCTCATGCCTGTAAGCAGAAGAGCGTTGGGGTCGATGGTCCATTCCTCGGCCACCTGAGCCAGGATTTCCAGAAGCCGGGTCACGTCAATTTCCGGGTCCTGAAGAGACCATGTATCGCCGACGGATGTGGGAGAGATCAGAAGGGCACCCCGGGAGCGGGCTTCCCGCAGCCAGGACCAGAGAAAACGCCTGCCATTGCCGCCACCGCCATGGAGGGCCACGATGGCAGGGCTCGGGCGGTCGGGCTCATGGGTCTCGGGGATATAGAGCGCAAAGCTGCCCCGGTCCGCCGGATCATCCCCCCCATGATGGAGCCCAACCCGCTTTTTGGTCCGCCCACCGACGGAGAGCGCCTCCAGGAGGCGTGTGTTGTTGCGCCTCGCCGGTTCCACGAAGAACTGATTGAGTGGGGCGAGAACCGCGCCAAGGGGATAGAGCACTTCCTGGGCGGTGGTGGCCTTGCCCAGGGTCCGGTAGACCTGGAGCACCCCCTGGGGATCGGCGGCGGCCAGGCGGATGGCCTTATGACATTCGACCAGGAGCGCACCTGCCACATCCAGCCGTTCCCGCACGGGCAGGAGCCGGTCCGGCCAGGGCGCCCGCCTCATGGTTTCGAGCGCCTTGCTGAGGGGCTCTTCCACCGGGCGCAGATGCCGGACAAGATCCGGCAGACTGGGGGGATGGAGGTGACGGGCCACGATTTCCAGGGCTTCCATGGCCCCGATCAGCGGCGGAAGCAGCCCGGAGATGGACGCAGCCACCTCCTTGCCGCTGCCCTTTCCGCCGGTACCGTTGCCTGATTGGCCGGTCATGGCTGCCTCCCATTGATCAAGGGGCGGATCCGGTTACTTTACGGCGTGGATCCGATAGGTGACGCCTTTGCTGGTCAGTCTCCCGACGCCGACGGCCACGATGCCGTTGAGCCAGGCGTGGGATGACTCCATGGCCACTTCGAACATGGGTGCTGTACGGAAATAATAGCGGGATGGATCGATCGCGCTGATGGCCTCCCGGTCGCCCATGAGTTGGGCCACATCCGGCGGCATGACGATGCGTCCGCCATAGGTTGCATAGATATTGGTCCCGTCCTCGGCGACCATGACGGCCCGGACATCGATCTTCATGGAGCCGTCCGCCCGGATCAGCAGCCAGTCCGCGCCGCTGGGGGCAATCGTGCCTTTGATTTTCGGCCCCTGGAAGGTGCCCCCGGCCACATTGGCGATCAGGCGGGTGCCTTCCGGCGAGGCGCCGACAAAGTTCGGCACTGCTTCCAGTTCCGCCTGCATCTCGAACAGGAATTCCGTTTCCACTTCCGACATCGCCCACTTCCTCCCATTTCATGCCCGGCTTGGGCCGGACTTGTGTCTTGGACCGGAAGGGGGTGCGCAGATGGACCCGTGCCCCCGATCCGGACTGTGATGGTAGGCCCGTTCCGGCCTTCTGGGAACCGTGTCCCGAGGCCGAGAGGCCCGGAGGGGTGTTCAGGCAGCGTCCAGATACCGGCCGGACGCCGCCTTGGCTGGATATGCAGGTTTCACTCTTTGCCCTGATGGTTAGGTCATGAGCCGATGGGGCCGATCATCACGTCCGCAAGCTTCTTGCGCTGATACACCCCGTCGCCCAGAAGGGCCTGGTTGTGCAGGTTCCGCTTGAAGTAGATGTGCAGCCCGTACTCCCAGGTGAAACCGATCCCGCCGTGGAGCTGGATCGCCCGGTCCGAAATGAAACCGGCTGCATCGGAGGCTGCACTTTTGGCCATGCGGGCCGCCGTTTCCCCATTGCTAGAACCGGCATCAATCTCTGCACACGCATGATAGAGCAGGGACCTTGCCCGGTCGATTTCCAACATGGCATTGACCAGCGGGTGCTTGACCGCCTGGAAAAAGCCGATAGGCCGGTCGAACTGGACCCGGTCCCGGGCATACTCCACCGTCGTCTGGAGAAGCCATTCGCTGGCGCCGCATAGATCCGCTGAAACCAGGACAAGCAGCCCCGGCCAGGCGGAGCGCAGAGCGGCGGGGCCGTCATTGGTGATGATCCGGTCCGCACCCACCCGGACGCCATCGAAATGCAGGCTGGCCTGATCCCGGGTCAGGTCGTGGATGTGATCGGGCTCGATGGTCAGCCCCTCCGCATCCCTGTCCACGGCGCACAGCAGGACCTCACCTCCGATCCGGGCACTGACAATAAAGATATCCGTCTTCAAGGCCTCCTGGACGAACCGGGCTGTGCCCTGAATGACCAGATCACCGGACTCCTGGAAGGCCAGAAGGGGGGCGTCCTCGGGCTCCCAGCTGCCGCGATCGTCGGTGATCGCAAGGCTTGCCGTGGCGCCGCCTGCGATCCGTGTCATGAGCTGGCGGGCCACGTCGCCGCCGGCGGCCCGCAGTACGAGACTGGACGACAGCGTCGGTAGGATGGGCGAGGGCAGGGCATGGCGGCCCACTTCCTCCATCATCCCCGCGATCCCGACAAGGGAGATGCCCGCACCGCCCTCATCCTCGCCGATTGCAAGGCCCGTCCACCCAAGGGCGACAATTTCCGCCCAGAGCTGTTCGTCCCAGGGGACACGTTCACCGGCATCGTAGATGGGCTCGGGCGCTTCCGCCACAAGCCGCCGGAGCTTTTCCAGGGGCAGGCGTTCATCGAGCATCTTGCGGGCGACATCCCGCAGCATGGCCTCGTCTTCACCGAAGCCGAAATCCCTCGGCGCGTTCAGTGTGCTGGACATTCCCGTCCTCCTATTTCGACTTTGGCAGGCCGAGAACGCGCTCGCCCAGAATATTGCGTTGGATTTCGTTCGTGCCCGCAGCAATCGTGTTGCCGTAGGAATTGAGATATGCAAGGGGCCAGTGGCCGGAGCCCGGCGCACGCGGGTCGAGCTTGTAGAGGGTGGAATGGGCCCCGGCGATCTCTACACCAAGCCGCGCCGACTGTTGGGTGAACTCCGTGGCCGATACTTTCTGCTGAAGCGGCAGGCGCATGGGATGGTCGCACAGGGCGGGCACCCGGGCGCGCCGGGCGTTCTGGCGGATGCCTTCTCCCATGATCGCACACTGAATGATCCTGTCCCGCGTGACCGGGTCGTCCGAGGCCGGAATGCCGCTGCGCCAGGTGCTGCGGGCCAATTCGATCAGGCGCTGGACATCGCCGGGACCGTCGCCGCCGCCACTGCCCGCGCCTTCCGCTGCGCCCCGTTCTGCGGTGAGCGTGGTCATCGCCACGGACCAGCCCTTGCCCACCTCATCGAGCCGGTTGGCATCGGGAACACGGACATCCTCGAAGAATACTTCGTTGAAACCGGTCTCGCCGGTAATTTTCACCAGGGGGCGGACCGTGACGCCCGGATGTCCGGAAATCGGACAGAGGAAATAGGTCAGTCCGTTGTATTTGTGGTCGTTGCTGGTGCGGGTCACCAGGATCATCCACTTGGCGAAATGGCCCAGGCTCGTCCAGACCTTGTGTCCGTTGACGATCCAGTCATCCCCGTCGCGCACCGCAGAGGTCCGCTGGTTGGACAGATCGGAACCGGCACTGGGTTCTGAGAAGCCCTGGCACCAGATCTCTTCGCCCGTGAGACAACCGGGAATGAACTTGCGCTTCTGTTCCTCGGTGCCGTGGACCATGATCGTGGGCGCGGCCATGCTCAGACCCACGATATTGATGAGGAACGGCACCCGCGCGCGGCTCATTTCCTGGTTCGCGATCCGCTGGAACCCGGTTTTGCCGCGCCCGCCATATTCGACCGGATAGTCCGTGCCGATGAGCCCTGCGTCATAGCATTTGCGCTGCCAGGCCTGGAGATAATCCCGCTGTCCCGTGGTCATCACCTCGATGGGCGTGATCGGCAGGCGCTCGGGCGGCGGCGGCGGCGCATTCTCCGACAGCCAGCGGCGGGCATAATCCCGGAATTCCTTCTCGTCCGAGCCAAGGTCTGGTCCACTCACGGCATTCTCCTTCCTGAAGCATCACACGCAAACTATCGCTGGAGACTTCGTCCCCGTCCAGGCCGTCTCCACGGGGTCGGGGGGCGGTTCGTCTATACCCGGTTTACGGGCGCGCCTCCGGCCCGGCCGGCCTGATCTCACCAGTCTTCCATGTCCCATCACAGAAGTCTGGTCATAGAAGACGGCCCCGCGCCCGAGGGCAGAAGGGGCGCACCCTTCAGGCCGCTTGAAATGGTGCCAGCGCCGGTTCACGCTGGGTCCATGCAAATACCAGGAGAGATCGGGCGAGGACTGATGGTCTGGATCCCGCAACAAGGCAATCACGACAAGGGAGGATGAACCATGGCTGATGCGTTGGAGAACAAGATTGCGGTCATCACCGGGGGCTGTTCCGGAATCGGGCTTGCGGCGGTTGAACGGTTCGTGGCCGAGGGCGCGTCGGTGGCCGTGGGCGACATTCAGGATGAAAAGGGCGCCATTCTGGAGCAACGGTTTCCCGGCCGGGTCACCTATACCCGCTGTGACGTGACCCGGGTCGAGGATATCCGTGTTCTGATTGACGGTGCCGCCGACCGGTTCGGCGGTCTGGACGTGGTGTTCAACAATGCCGGTGCCGGTGGCGGCCTTGGCGCCATCGATGAAGTGAGCATGGAGGCCTGGGACTGGACCTTCAATCTCCTCGTCCGGTCCGTGGCGGCGGGCACCAAATTTGCCGTGCCCCACATGAAGGCCCGTGGCGGCGGCTCCATTATCAATACCGCATCCATTGCGGGGCTTCAGGCGGGCTGGGGGCCGACGGCCTATTCCACGGCCAAGGCCGCGGTTATCCATTTCTCCAAGGCCGCAGCCATGGATCTGGCCCAGATGCGCATACGGGTGAACGCCATCTGCCCGGGCTTGATCGCCACGTCCATATTCGGGGACTCCATCGGTCTGGACCGGAACTCCTCCGACCAATTGGCTGCCCGCATCGAGACGGAATTCGGCCCCTATATGCAGGCCCTGCCCGTGGCCGGATCCCCCGATGCCATCGCCAATACGGCCCTGTTCCTGGCAAGCCAGGAAAGTTTTTTCGTCACGGGACAGCATTTTGTCGTGGATGGGGGGCTCACTTCGGGCCATCCCCATTCCTGGAACCGGGGCGCGGAGAGCCCCATCCTTGCCATGCTGGGCTTCACCCAGGAAGAGGCCCAGGCCCGGATCGAACAGCTCATCGAAGAACAGTCCAAACAGAAGGACTGAGCGCCCGGTTCGTCTAACGCTCTCTGTCTCCACCTTTTTTGCGCGTCGTCAATCCGGGGCCGGTCATGGCCCCGGTGAGGCCGCTCATCCTGTGCTTGCAGGCTTGGTCAAGCCATGGTCCTTTGCGCCGTACGCGGGACCTGGCGACGGGCGGAACGGCGCGGACCGTGGGCGGTTTCGCCGGGGCCAAACCATGATCCGCATCATGAGAGGTGGGACATGACCCAAGGGGGTGACTTGGGCGCCAAGCGCGGGAAAAAAGGAACAAAACCGCGCAGACGCCGCAGCCGGTTCTGGCTGTTCCTGACATTGAGCCTGCTGGCGGCCCTGGCGGTGTACTGGTCGGATTTGCGCCAGAGCCTGTGCCGGTGGCTCGACTGTTGTCTGGGGATCCAGTCCCTGGGCATGGTGTGCGGTGATGCCTGTCTGCCGGAGATCAACCGGATCAAGGTCCGCTTCGGGGGATCCTCCTCCATCCGTCCCATCATCTTTGTGGTGAAGGAAGCGGTCCGGGACGACATCAACCGGGACATTTCCCGGCGGTTCCGGGGTGCTGAAGCCGGTTCGGGACCCGCCGCGCCGGTCTTTCAGTTCCGTCAGGAAGAGCTTTTTGAATACAAGTCGATCGGCTCCGTGGGGGCCCGCAGTGAATTCTGCCTGAAGGGTTCCGGCGCCTTCGATCTCGTGGCCATGTCCGCACCCTTGAACGAGGCTGTTCTCCAGGAATGCCGGAATGCGGGGATTGGTCCGATTGCTGAACTCAAATTCGGTTATGACGCGGTGGTGCTCGTCACCGAGGCCCGCAACGGCACCTTGAACCTGACCTCGAGGGATCTCTATCTCGCCCTGGCGGAACAGGTCCCTGCGGATCTGTATGCCACCGGTTCCTGCGAGTTCGTGGATAATCCCTATACGACATGGAGCCAGGTCGCCGGGCGTGCCATCCGCCTGGATGGCCGAGCCTGGCCCATCCGGATGACGGGCCCCGGTGCGAAGTCCGGGACCCGCGCCATCTTCGTGGAGAAGGCGCTCAGGGCCGGCGCCATGACCGTGCCCTGCATGCGCGATCTTGCCGGGGCGGATCCGGCCGGGTTCCACCGGCGGGTCTCCGCTCTGCGCGATGAGGTCCGTCCCGGTGCAGATAATGCCTGGTTCCCCACGGAGTCAGAGGACGACCTGTCGTTCCTGGAGCGGATCAGTGGCCCGGCAATCGGTATCGTCAGTTCCCTGTCCTATAACCGCCAGGGCCGGGATTTTGGCCTGGGGACTGTTGCCATCGATGGCGTGGAGCCGTCCCAGACCGCCATGCGCGAGGAACGCTATCCCCTGACCCGCCCGCTCTTTCTTTATGTCAAGGAGCGCCATGCCCGTGCCTTTGCGCTCAATGCACAGGGTGCGGAGCGGCGCCCGGAATTGAGGGGCGTGGATCCCCTGGGCTGGTTCCTGTTCAGTCTGTTCTCTGTGGACGCCCTGTCCATGGTGCCCAACCGCTTCAACATCGTGGGTGATGCGCAGAACCCGGAAGGCGGGGCGGACGGCATGGGGCTCATTCCGATCCGCCGGGATGAAGTGGCCCAGACGCGCCGGAGGATCACGGCGATCCGCGGCGGCCTTGGGCCTGAGATGCTCGGGCAGGCCCTGGTCGGACAAGGCTGGGGAGAGTAGGGGCCATGGCGGACGTATTCATCAGTTACAAGCACGAGGACCGGGAAACCGTGGCCCGGATCGCGGACTGCATCCGGGCAGCCGGCCTGTCGGTCTGGTATGACGACGGGATCGAAATCGGGGACAATTTTCTCGCCATGATCCGCCAGGAACTGGATGCATCCCGGGCGGTTCTGGTGATCTGGTCCCGCAGCTCGGTAAACAGCCGCTGGGTCAATTCCGAGGCCATGATCGCCTTCGATGAAGACAAGCTGGTGTCCTGCCGGATCGAGGATTGCGCCCTTCACCCGCCATTCAACGCCAGCCTCCATGTCAATCTGTTCGAGTGGGCCGGGGATTGTGCCGACCCCGCCATGGCGCGGATCATCAAGCGGCTCAAGACCACGACCCCAAACGACGAGCGGGTCTATTCCGCCGATATCGAAGCACGGACTGCGGATCTTCTAGCCTCATACAAACGGACCGAGTTCCCCCCGGGACTTGAGAAAGTCAGAATGTCCGAATTGGTGCGGCTGATCGGTAAGGATTACACCGATTACATGGACCTGATCCGCGAACGGGAGCGCCAGTTCTCCATCATCCAATATATTATTGCCACACCGGGCATTCTGATTTTGCTCGGTGGCGGGTTTGTAGATTACGCCTCTCTCGCAGAGCCGATTTATGTTTATGGAGGGGCGTGGATCCTTGTGATCCTGGGGATTGCCATCGAGGGCTGGCTTTTTGCCCGCCGGCAGATGCTCAATCTGCGCATCGAGGCCAAGCGCGATTTTCTGGAGCGCCAATACCCCTCGTTCTTCCGGTTTTTTCGTGACGAGGATGACATCGTCGCGAACTATCTCGATTGGAATTGAGAGGGGGGCCGTGGGTCGCACCCTGGCGGCGGCTTAGCGGCGGTGGCCCGGTCCGCTGCTTGAGCATGCCCAGGCGTGCCGGCGCAGAACCCATTGAAATTCAACGGTCAGGTGTCGGAAGAGGGAAAACATTCGCACAAGTGTATGTTTGGGCTCGTCAATGGATACATGCTTGCCTATTGTATCAAAACCTGTGGGATGTAGCCGCTCGGCGCATACTCTGTGACCGCCCACAAAGCAGGTGAAAAGTCTACATCTCCATTTTTGATGCGGTTCAGCTATAATCGGTTTTGTGCGATGCGGCATACACCGGTCGGGCGGTGGCCGTATTTCGGTATGATTGATTTTGGGAGGGGCGAGGGTACGCCGTGGAGGTTTTACGGATCCTGAAGCAACTGGTGACTCTGGCGGATCAAGGTCATTTCCGTCAGGCAGCAGACCGGCTGGGTATCACCCACTCGGCGCTGAGCCAGACTGTGCGTAAGCTTGAGGACACTTATGGCGTGCCTGTTTTCGCGCGCACCCGCAAGGGTGTGTATCCCACGGTCTACGGCCAGATGTTGGTCGATGCAGCCCGGAGCGCGCTGGAACGGTTCTCCCATGCGGAGCGGGAGATCGACCTGTTGCGCAATCTCGAGGGCGGGCGCCTGTCCATCGGCTGTGAACCGACCGTTTCGGAGTTTCTAGCGGGCCCGTGCCTGCTCCATTTGATGAAGGTCTACCCGAAACTGCGCTTCAATCTGAAGAATGTCAGTTGGCGGGAAATGGCTGAGGCCCTGCGGTCCAAATCCGTGGATCTATTCATTGGTCCGGCGCCGGACATTGTGCCGCCGGGTATCGACATCGACTATCTGAGTTGCCCGCCTCCGGTCATCGCGGTACGGACGGGCCACCCGCTGTTCGAACTGGAAAAGGTCACCCTGGCGGATGTGATCCAGTATCCGCTCATGGGTGGTGATGCGCCGGACTGGTTCATCCGCCGCCTGCACCCCTTCATTGACGACATCCTGCCTGACCTTGAAGACATGCGGAACATGTTCCTGACCACCGAGGACTTCTCTGTCCTCAGCTCACTGATTGCCGGCAGTGATGCAGTCGCACTGGCGCCCTTCACGGTGTTCCATAAGGATGTCAAGAGCGGCCGGGTTGCCGTCCTGCCCGTGGACGATTACGAGCATACGGAACCAGTGGATCTGGTGATCGCCAGTCTGGAAGGACGGGTGCTGCCGCCTGCGGCGAGTGCGTTCGCAGAAGAAGTGCACAGCATCATCGACAGGCTCACCACGAAGCTCAACAGCTGAACATCTTCAGTCTGAAAATGTCCGTTTGAGCGCCCTGGTCGCCCGGCCTCGCGCATCCCCCTGGCTCAAGGCCACAATACGCCGTTCCAGACGCTCCAGGTCCCGCTTGGCCCGGGTCATGCACCGGTTTGAAATGAAAGCAAACCGGGCGCGGGCCTGCCACCCGGCGGGTCGGTGATCGCTGATCCGCACCCTGAGAAAAACAGTTTCCTGGCAGCAGCTCCCGCCGTCTTTGTCCGTGTCTGGATTGTCCGAGTTGGGATGATCCTGCCCGGTGCGGTCCGGTGCGTGGGCGGAGAAATAAAGAGAGCCCGTGTCCGCCCGCACTTCCTCTCGGACCTCCCAGCCGTGGCGCCGGACCAGGGCTTTGGCCTCGTCCAGCAGCCGGGCGGCATTGGTCCTCACAGTTCCTCGGTCGCGCTCCGGCCAAGGGCTCCGACGGCGCGGCGCAGGTCATTGGCCTGGGGATTGGAGACGGTGCGGGTGAGCAGAATGTCCCGAGGCCGGACACCGGGCTGGTTGTAATACACCTCATTGTAGCGGTTCCGGATGCGGATTGCCGCGCCCTCAATGTTCAGCCCGCCATAAAGCCCCTTGGTGCGGGCAAAGGCCAGAATATCGGCGGTCTGAGCGGATGCGCCCGCACCCACAGGACCCGCCGCGACGCTCACTTCGGCGCCCAAGGTGAAGTTGGTCGTCAGCAAGTGGTCAAGACCGTTATCGGTCATCACCATCAAAATGATTTCAGAAATCTGGCCGCCGATCTGCAAACCGAATGTGACCGAGCCCATGGCGTAGAAGGCCGGATAGCTCCACCCCTGGAGCCAGTCCCCCCGGGCCAGGAGCACGCCACTGCCGCCGCTGCCGCCGATGATGAAGCCGCCCCGCACGGATTCCGGAATGATCATCAGAGCCCGCGCACGGGAGAGATTGTTGCGCACCCAGGCCATCTGGGAATCCGCGGCGAAGACGGAAACCGATGCCTTGGACCGATCCACCAGGGCCTGGGCGTCAACCGCATCATTTCCGAACACGGCATGGGCCGGTCCGGCGGTCAAACCCAGACCCGTGGCGCCCAACCCTGTGGCACCGAGACCAAGGGCAATCCCCGATTGCGAAAGAACCTGACGCCGGCTGATCAGGCCGCGGTCCTGGGAGATGTCTCTGCGTTTCATGGTCAACCCTCTCGTCAGTGTCTCACGCGCCGGTAAGCCGCTTTTCCTATCAATCCCGTGATCATGGCGATTCATTGTTCCCCTGCATAGGCGGGACTTTCCGGACCGGCCCGAGCACATCCCGGGCCGAATTGTATGGACATGCCGCCACCACCGATTCGCGCTTAACCCGCCCTTTACAGCGTTCGGGTCCACTAGGGGCACGCTTCTGGAGCGGGAAGCTCCCGTGTCCCGCCCTTGAGCTTCGAGTTTCTCGGGATCGGGATCCCGTGCCGCCTGCACTCAACAAGATGTGAACCCGCCATGAACCCGACCCATTCGACCAGCCCGGACGACAGTCTTTTCGGGAGCGAGGCCCCTCGCATTTCAGCCGGGTCCCCGGACGCCGGCGCCGGATCTGAAGAGACGGGTGCGGATGAAAGCAGCCCTCCGGCACCTTCGCCGGTGCTTGTGCTGCCAGCGGATATGGACCTGGCCGAGACCTGCCGTCTGGCCACCGACATTCAGTCCATGGAGGGGCGGGAGCGTCCCCGGATTGTTGACGGCTCCCGGGTGGTGCGTGTTGGCACGAGCGGTGTCCAACTCATCCTTGCGCTTGCCCAGGATGCTCTGGCCCAAGATGCCCTCGTCGATGATGGCCAGGCCGAGAGAAACACCCGGGGCACCCATACGGAAGATGCGGCTTTCGTGCTGCGCAGTCCCTCCCGTGCGGTGATCGATGCCCTGGAGGGCCTCGGCCTTACTCCTGACCCTGCCCAATGGCCTCAACGGGATTGAAATCCGATGACCCAAAGAATCCTTGCAGTCGACGACTCCCGCACCATGCGGGACATGGTGGCCCTGACCCTTCAGGGAGCGGGATTCACCGTTGTCGAGGCCTGTGACGGTGTTGACGCCCTTGAAAAACTGGGCGACGGCAGGTTCGATCTGATCATCACGGATGTGAACATGCCCAAGCTGGACGGTATCTCCCTGGTACGGAAAATCCGGGAGCGGCCGGACTTTAAGGGCACACCCATTCTTATTCTCACCACGGAGAGTGACGGCACCAAGCGCCAGGAGGGCCGGTCCGCCGGCGCGACCGGCTGGATCGTCAAGCCGTTCGATCCCGAGAAGCTGCTTCAGGTCGTCAACAAGGTTTGTCACTGAGGTTTGCGGCCAGGACCGGCCGCCGGTCTGAATGCGATACTACTGGAGGAAGGCCCCGTCATGGACCGGACCGGACAGTTCGAGCACCTGAAACAGACCTATTTCGACGAATGCGCCGAACTGCTCGAGGGGCTTGCCGGGTATGTGGTGACTCTCGAGCCGGACGAGCGTGATACGGAAAAGCTGAACTCGATCTTCCGTGCGGTTCATTCCATCAAGGCGGGGGCGGGCGCTTTCGGCTTCGACCGGCTGGTCACCTACACCCACAGCTTCGAGGCGGTTCTCGAAAAGGTACGCTCCAGGCAGATCATCCTCACGGAAGATCTGACCAGCCTTCTGGTGCGCGCGGTGGACATGCTCCACGATCTTGTGACCGACGCTCAGGGGGAACAATACTACGCGCCCGACCATGAGCGGGCGGTACTTGGCCGGCTCAAGGAGATGGAAACCGGACCGGAGACGGCTCCCGTTGCTCCGGAAGCGGAAGAGCATGGTGGGGCGGCGGGCAAGGTGCGGGTCATCTTCCAACCCGGTGAGACGCTTCTGCGGTTCGGCAATGAGCCTCTCAATTTGTTGGCTGAGCTTTGCGCCCTGGGGCAGGCGTCAGTCACTCCGGATCTCTCCAGGCTTCCTGGTCTCGATCGGTTCGATCCGGAAATCTGTTATCTGGGCTGGCGGATCGATCTTGAGACCGAGGCCAGTCTTGACGAGATCCGGGCCGTCTTCGAATTCGTCAGCGATGATTGTGATCTGAGTGTCGAAGCCCTCAACCGTGATCCCGGATCCCCACGCAACGCCCCAGAAGGCGCAAGCGCCCCACAGAGGCCGGCAGATGCGGAACTGTCGGGCGAGGACAATCAGGCTGTCCTGTCCCAGACCGGAGCGCCGAGAACCTCATCCATCCGTGTGGATCTCGTCCGCCTGGACCGGCTCGTGAACATGGTTGGTGAGCTGGTCATCGCCCAGTCCATGGTCCTGCAGAACATCTCCGAAACAGCCCAGGTCAGTGATCTGTCCCAATTGCGCGGTCTTGAGGATCTGACCCTGCGCACCCGGGAGCTGCAGGAAAGCGTCATGGCAATCCGTATGCAGCCGGTCAAGTCCGTCTTCTCCCGGATGCCCCGGGTGGTCCGTGACTTGAGCGACCGGTTGGGCAAAAAGGTCACCTTGAAGACCAGGGGCGAGGAAACGGAAGTCGACAAGACGGTCATCGAGGAATTGAGCGATCCCCTGACCCATATGATCCGCAATGCCCTCGATCACGGGCTGGAAACGCCGGAGGATCGGGTCGGCGCGGGCAAACCCGAGACCGGCACCATTGAATTGTCTGCTGAGCATCGCAGCGGGCGCATCGTCATTTGTGTCGCCGATGACGGCAGGGGCATCGACCGGGAGGCCGTCAGTACCCGTGCGGTCGAACGTGGTCTCATCAGCGCGGACAGTGCCGCAACCATGGCGCCCGGAGACATTGACCAGCTTGTCTTTGCTCCAGGCTTTTCCACGGCCCGGGAGGTGAGCGATATCTCCGGACGGGGCGTGGGCATGGACGTGGTGCGCCGTAACATCCAGGCACTGGGCGGGCGCATCGCCATTGAGACCCTGCCGGGCAAGGGGACCAAATTCATCCTCACCCTGCCGCTGACCCTCGCGGTATTGGACGGCATGCTGATCATGGTAGGGACGGAACGCTACATCCTTCCCCTGACCGGTATTCTGGAATGTGTGCGGCCCCAGCGCCGGGACTTGCGCCGATTGGGCGCGGGGCAGGAAGTGCTTTCCAACCGGGGGGAATTCGTCCCCCTGATCCATTTGCGCCAGAGACTTGGGGCCGGTGCCTCGTCGGGGAATGCCCAGGATGCCCTGGTTGTCCTTGTCGAGACGGAATCGGGGCGCAAGGTGGGGCTTGTTGTGGATGATCTCTTGAACCAGCAGCAGGTGGTGATCAAGAGCCTGGACGAGAACTATCACAGCATCGAAGGCATCTCCGGCGCCACCATTCTGGGCGACGGACGGGTGGCGTTGATCATCGATGTGGATGCACTGAGCGGTATGTCCGGACAATCCGGTGACGGTGGAGACCTCACCGGTCCAACCGGGCCGGGGTCATGGTTCGACGACAAGGATGCCGGCATGGCGGAGGCGGACGGATCTGCCTTGAGCCAGTCAGAACAGGGAGAAATCGCGGCATGAACGCGGCAGAGGCAGTCACTATCGAGCCGTCAACGGATCAAGAGTCCGGTCTGGCGGCGGGCTCGGGCGCTGGCGGGATGAGAACCAGTGGGTCCCAAATCAATGAAACGGGGACGGCCGATCCTGCGCGTTCCGACGCCAATGCCGCCGCCCAGTTCATCAGCTTCGCGATTGATGATGAATACTACTGCGTCGATATAATCGCGGTGCGTGAGATCAAGGGTTGGACCGAAGTTACCCGGTTGCCCAATCAGCCCACCTTTGTGCGTGGTGTGCTCAATCTGCGCGGCGTGGTGGTGCCCATCATTGATCTGCGCTGCAAGTTCGGCCAGGGCCTGACCGATGCCACACCGACCCATGTGGTGATCATCGTACAAATCGAAGAGCGCCTTGTTGGACTGCTCGTCGACCGGGTTTCAGACATTCTGCAAGTGGATACGGAGCGGTTCCAGCCCGTTCCCCAGACCTGCGGACTTGTCGGCGTGGATTATCTCTCCGGTCTGGTGACCGTGAATGAGCAGATGATCGCGCTTCTTGATCTCCACCATCTCTCCGGCACCACACTTGGCAGCCCATTGACCACCTGATCAGAGCCGGGATGTTTCCGGCGGCCTTCCCGCTGCCGGTCTTTGGCATATATGAAGACAAGAGGCAGACCATCATGTCATCAGTAGACACTGTTTCCGGCACTCCAGCCGTATCACCCGTTGTTGCCGGCCATGGACGCCCAAGCGCACGCGCCGATGGGCATCAGGGCATAACGTCTTTGCACCGTCTCCTGGCCACCGGTGCCGTCCTTGCCACCACACTGGCCACTCTGACCGCTTTACAGCCCTTTGTCGGTCTGCTTCCTGTCATCCTCATGCAGATTGTAGCGATTGGAGCGGCATGTGTGGCCATTGTGCCCCCCGTCCAGCGATTGCGTGTGCAGTCAGCAGGCTCTGACCGGGCATTGCGCGCGCTCGATCAGTGTGCAGATCCTGTTCTGACTACTGATGGAACCGGTCGTGTTGTGTATGCCAACAATGCCATGGTTCAGTTTCTCCACGACCGGTCCGCGGATATTGCACGGGTGTTTCCGGGCCTGCGGGCCGACACGGTGGTGGGAATGCCGCTCGAGAGTCTGCTGGTGGCGCAGGAAGACCGGACGGCACTTGAGCTGCTCCGTACCCCGTACACGACCCGGATTGCGCTCGGGGGCGAGACCGTGGATGTGGTCTTGAGCCCCCTTGATCCGGCCATCGGACGGGCTGGCGGGGTGCTCATGGAGTGGAAAATCCCGCCCGCCCGGAATGAGGCTGCCCCTCTTACGGATATGGCCGATGGGATCGTCAAGGCACTGAGCCGCGATCAGGCCATGATCGAGTTTGATATGGACGGCACGATCCTCACCGTCAACCAGAACTTCCTCGCGGTGACCGGCTACCGGCTCGAGGAGATTGTCGGCCGTCATCACTCCATGTTCGTCGATCCCGATTATGGGCGGTCTTCGGAGTATCGGGATTTCTGGGAAACCTTGCGCCGAGGCGATTTCCATGCCGGCGAATATGCCCGGTTCGACAAGAATGGGCAGGAAGTCTGGCTCCGGGCCTCCTATAATGCAATTCTGGATAAGGACGGCAAGCCGGTCAAGGTGGTGAAGTTCGCAAACAACATCACAGAACAGATGGCCGAACGTCGGCGCCAGGAAGCCTTCGCGCGGGAAAACCTCCGTGTCCGCGCCGCCCTCGATTCCTGCACGTCCAATGTTCTGATTGCGGACGAGGACAACAATCTCGTCTACTCGAATCCGGCAGTGGAAAGGATGTTGCAGACGGCTGAGTCGGACATTCGCAAGGACCTCCCCCAGTTTGACGCGCGCACGATGATGGGCAGCAATATCGATCTGTTCCACAAGAACCCGGCCCATCAGCGCAACATTCTCCAAACCCTCACCGTTCCCCGCCAGATCGAACTCTCCCTGGGCGGACGGTCTCTCGTGCTGATTGCAAGCCCTATCCGGGATGAGGAGGGCCAGAGGCTGGGCACCGTTGTTGAATGGCGCGACGAGACCGCCGAACGCTCGATCCAGGCGGAGATTGATATGGTGGTGGGTGCGGTCGCCAACGGCGATTTCACCAAGCGCGTGAGCCTTGAGGGCAAGACCGGGTTCATGCTCTCCCTCGCGTCCGCAATGAATGATGTCTGTGAGCGGATCGGTGCCGCCATGGACTCCCTCGTCTCCGTGATTTCTTCCCTGTCCGGTGGTGACCTGACCCGGCGCATGGACGGGAGCTACCAGGGCATTTTCGATCAGATTCAGATCAATACAAATGCCATGTCGGCGCAGCTGACGGAAATTGTCGGACAGATCAAGAGTGCCGCCACGGAAGTCTCCAATGCGGCAGCGGACATTTCTTCGGGAACTGCCGATCTGTCTCAGCGTACGGAGCAGCAAGCATCGAACCTGGAAGAGACCGCCGCGGCCATGGACGAGATTTCCGCAACGGTCAAGCGCAATGCCGAAAGTGCGGTTCAGGCCAACCAACTGGCTCTTGGAGCCAGGGACGCGGCGACCGCCGGCGGCGAAGTGGTCTCCAAAGCCGTCCGGGCCATGTCAGATATTGAACATTCGTCTTCCAAGATCACCGAGATCACCACGGTGATTGACGAGATTGCCTTCCAGACCAACCTCCTTGCCCTGAATGCCGCGGTCGAGGCGGCCCGGGCGGGGGATGCGGGGCGCGGCTTCGCCGTGGTGGCCTCGGAAGTGCGCAATCTGGCCCAGCGCTCCAGCCAGGCGGCAAAGGACATCAAGGATCTGATCGTTCACAGTACGGATCAGGTCGCTGATGGGGTTTCCCTCGTGAACCGGACCGGAGAAGCGCTGGAGCAGATCGTCGGGGCCATCAAGAACGTGACCGATATCGTCTCCGAGATTGCCGCGGCCAGCCGGGAACAGGCGACAGGGGTGGAGGAGATCAGTGGTGCGGTCACCCAGATGGATGAGATGACCCAGCAGAACTCCGCCCTCGTGGAGGAAAACGCCGCGGCGGCCAAGACGCTGCGGGATCAGGCCATCAATATGCAGCAGCGGGTGGACTTTTTCACCCTGGACACCGCGTCACAGACCGGTGTGGTGACCGCCGTCCCTCAGTTCAGGGAGGATGGGGGCCGGGGCGTGGCCATCCAGGCCAGGGTCGATCAGGACCCGGAGCGGCGGACCAGACCCGGTCCCGCCCGGGCCATGCAGAGCGCTCTTGCGGTCGCGGTTGAGGATGATCCGGACTGGAAGGAATTCTAGGCATGGCGGCTGGCGGTGCCAGAGCGGTTCCGGCACGCGCCACAAGGCCGTCCGGGGAACGGGAATTTGCCTTCACGGTGGAGGATTTCGAAGCGATTGCCGAAATCCTCTACGCCAAGGTGGGGATCAGCCTGACCCGCTCGAAGGCGGATCTGGTCTATGCCCGTCTGGCCCGTCGCCTGAGACATCTGGGTCTGGACAGTTTCGCCGCCTATCGGGCCCGGCTTGGTGATCCGTTGAGCGGCGAGGTTGAAACCCTGGTCAATCGTCTGACGACGAACCATACGGCCTTCTTCCGGGAGAGCCACCACCTGGATCACCTGGCCCAACATGTCCTCTCCCCCATGATCAAGGACGGTGTACGGGAGCAGGGTGTACCGGATCATCAGGGAGGGGGCAGACCGGGGCGCAAACTGCGGATCTGGTCGGCGGCCTGCTCAGACGGGGCGGAACCCTATTCCATCGCCGTCATCCTTCTACAGATGATGTCGGAAAATTCCCAGGCGGCCGGACTGCTGGATAGCCGGATCCTGGCCACGGATATCAACACCCGCATTCTGGATGTGGCGGCTCGGGGGCACTATCCCCGGGAATGTCTCGAGAAGATCCCTGGCTGTTATCAGACCTATACAAGGCCCGTTCCCGGAGGCGAGGAGATCGCCATAGGGGACGAGGTCCGTTCCATGATTACCTTCAAACCGTTGAACCTTCTGGAGAGATGGCCCATGACCGGATGGTTCGACGCGATTTTCTGCCGTAACGTGATGATCTACTTCGATACGCAAACCAAACAGGCGCTTGTGGCACGTCTGGCCGAGTTTCTGCGCCCGGGAGGGTATCTGTATATTGGTCATTCGGAAACGGTGGCCCTGGCGGGCCTGCCCTTGACCCTTTGTGGACGGACCACCTACCGCAAGGTGGCTGGCTGATGAGCCCGGCATCGGCAGATCACACGCCCCCAGCTCCAGGCACCCCAGTCCAAAGGTCCCCAGTCCAAGGGCCAACAGTACAGGGGCCGGCAGTCCAAAGAGACGGGCGTCCGGCCCGACATGCTCCTCGGGGGGAGCTTTTTCACCGCTTCCACAATGGTCAGATGGGCCGATGGATGGTGAAGGTCCTACCCGGCGGCTTTTACGTGACCGGGGATCCGCAGGACATGGTGGTCACCATTCTCGGGTCCTGCGTGGCCGCCTGCATGCGTGACCCGGCCACGGGTTTTGGCGGCCTCAACCATTTCATGCTCCCCGATCAGACCGACGGCAGCAGAACCGATCTCTCGGCCCTGCGCTACGGCACCTTTGCCATGGAACGGCTGATCAATGAGGTGACCCGGTGGGGATGCCCCAAGGAGCGGCTTGAAATCAAGGTTTTCGGGGGCGGGCAGGTGACAACGGGCACCAATACAGTTGGTCTGCGCAATGCGGCTTTTGTTCTGGAATATCTCCGGGCGGAAGGTCTGAAGGTGGCCGGTGAGGATCTGGGCGGCCTCCATGCCCGGCGCATTCACTATTGTCCCGTTGAAGGCCGGGTGATGCGTCGGCTGATCAAGTCTGGCGCCGCCCATGAGCATGTGGAGGAGGAAGGGCGCTACACCTCCCGTCTTGCCAGGGAGCCCCTGGCCGGAGATGTGGAACTCTTCTCCTGATTGCATGCTCTGAACCATCTCAAGGGAGGATCGCCATGTCCATCCGTGTACTTATTGTTGACGACTCCGCCCTGATGCGCCAGCTCTTGAGTGAACTGCTCAGTACAGATCCTGGCATAGTGGTGGTGGGCACGGCGGCGGATCCCTTCCAGGCCCGGGAGCGGATCAAGGCCCTCAATCCCGACGTGATCACCCTGGACGTAGAAATGCCCCGGATGGACGGGCTGGCATTCCTGCGCAAAATCATGGCGTTACGGCCCATGCCCGTGGTGATGGTCTCCTCCCTCACTCAGCAGGGGGCAGATATCACACTGGAAGCCCTGGATGCCGGGGCGGTGGATGTGGTCGCCAAGCCGGTCAGCGATTTGGCCCGGGGCATCAAAGCGCAAACTGATGAAATCCGCGCGAAGGTCAAGTCGGCCGCCAGCGCCCGGGTCAGGGCCAAGGCCACCAACCGCCCGGCGGGGCCCGCCGCACCGGTCGTGTTCCGGTCCACGGAGACCATCGTCCTGGTGGGGGCCTCCACGGGCGGTGTGGAAGCCATACGGATCATTGTGGAACGGCTGCCCGCCAACGGACCCGCAATGCTCATTACCCAGCACATGCCTCCGAATTTCACCGCGAGCTTTGCCCGCAGGCTGAACGATCTTGCGGCGCCCGCGGTTCTGGAAGCAGGGGATGGCGACCGGATTCTCCCGGGGCACGTTTACATCGCTCCAGGTGGCATGCATCTGGAAATGGCCCGCAACGGCGCGAACTATGTTTGCCGCCTGACCACTGCCCCACCGGTGAACGGACACAAACCATCCGTTGACGTTCTGTTCGAGAGTGCTGCCCGGTGGGCCGGTGCGAACGCAGTCGGCGTCATCCTGACCGGCATGGGTCGGGATGGCGCCCGGGGGATGCTGGCCATGAGGCAGGCCGGTGCCGCGACTCTGGCCCAGGATGAGGCAAGCTGCGTGGTGTACGGCATGCCCCGCGCCGCTGTGGAAGCGGGGGCGGCGGCTGAGGAGGTGCCCCTGGACCGGATTGCCGGGCGGCTTGGGGATCTGTGTTCCTCCGGAGCAACCGCCGCAATCCGGGTCTGACAGGGCCTCAATCCTCCATCCATGTTTGAGCGCTAGGCTGACATCCGGCCTGCGGAAGTGTAGGCGGACGGAATGGCACGCATCGAGGGAAGCAACGGGTGATGAGCATATCCTCGGCACAGGCCGGTCCAAGGGCGCAGTCCGATGGTTCGACATCGGACGAAACCGCAGAGCCCACTGAAGCGGCCCCGGCACCATGCACCGGCCCGGATCAGGACTGGGAGGGGCTTGTCCTGACGGCCTGTTCCGTGCTGGCGGGTCTGGAGCAGGAACTCGCCATTGCCGCCCAGGGTATCGAGCAGGGGGTTTGTGACATCGCGGCCCAATTGCGCGATCTCCCGGTGGGTTCCGCCACAACCGGCCCGGCCCCAATCGGCCCGGCCCCAATCGGCCCGGGCAAGCCCAATGCCAATGCCACCGATCGAGGGCCTGGCGCCATGGCAGACCTGATCAAGGCCATGCAGTTCCAGGACCGGGCGGGTCAGCGCCTTGACAATATCCGCGCGGCCTTGGCGGCCCTCGCCGAAGGGCTCCACAGGGAGTGGCCCTCCGGCGGCGTATCCGAACCCGCACGGCTCGCGGCCCTGGCCCGGCAGAGGGCCCTGATTGACGGTGTGCTGGAGCCTCTGACTCTCGATGAAATCCGCCAGAGATTGCGTCGCCTGGTCCTGCAGCCCCAAGGTACTCCCGAGGATCGGAGTGTGGCTCAGCAGCAAGCGGAAATTGAGCTCTTCTGAGGCTTCAGGAGTCCGGCTTGAACTCGCCGCGCTTGACACCTCGGAGTTCGGCGATAAAGCGGGTCGCGGAATAAGGCCACAGGGTGAAATTGTGGTCGTTGTCGTCCGTATACCAAGCGCCGCAGCCGCCGGAGAAAACCATCTTTTTCATGTCTCTCTGCAGGCGGGCATTGTACTGGGCAACGGCTTTGGGGTCGGGATCCAGATGGCGCACGCTGCCCTTGTCGATCATCTGCAGGCATTTGATCACATAGTCTGCCTGGGACTCGATCATGATCAGAGCGGAGGTGTGGCCGGTGGCGCTGTTGGGGCCCAGCAACATGAAGAAATTCGGAAATCCCGGCGCCATCATGGTCCGGTAGGACTCGACCTTTTCCGACCACAGATCGCGCAGATGCACGCCCTCCCGGCCCTGAATATCCACATAGTCGGAAATGGCAAAGGGCCGGAAGCCCGTGGCTTCGATGATCGTGTCCACCTCGTGGAGCACGCCGTCCCGGTCCCGGATGCCGCCTGCCTCGATGCGCTCGATGGGCGTGGTGACGAGGTGAACATTGTCGCGATTATACGCACACAGATAATCATCGGAGATACAGCGGCGCTTGCAGCCGGGCTCGTAATCAGGCGTGAGTTTGGCCCGGGTGTCCGGGTCCGCCACTTCCTGTTCCAGGAAGCGCAGGCCCGCCAGTTTGTATCGCTCCGCCAGCATGCCGCCCCGGCTCAAGGAGAGCATGCCCACCGCATCCAGCAGGCTCCAAAGATAGGTGCGGTAAAGGCGCATGAGCCAGGGGAAGCGGCGAAACCGGGCCCGGGTCTCGTCGGAGATATCCCGGGTCAACCGGGGAAAGACCCAGGCGGGCGAACGCTGGAACACGGTCACATCGGAGACGATGGGGGCGATGTTCGGCAGAACCTGAACCGCGCTTGCACCGGTCCCGATAATGGCCACTTTCCGGCCCGTCAGATCGTGGTCGTGGCGCCATTCCGCCGTGTGGAACCGGGTGCCCGCGAACTGGTCGAGCCCTGCGATCTCGGGATGCTTGGGCAGGTGCAGGCCTCCAAGGCCGCTGACCACAATGTCCGCGCGGTAGCGGGTGCCGTCCTTGGTGTCGACGGTCCAGCGGTCACCCTCGAACCGGGCGGCGGTCACTTCCGTGCCCAGACGCAGATGGGACCCCAGGCCGAATTTCTCGGCCATCTGTTTGCAATAGGCCCAGATCTCCGGACCGCTGCCATAGGAATGGCTCCAATTGGGGTTGAGGTCGAAAGAGAAGGAATAAAGGTGGGACGGCACATCACAGGCGATACCGGGATAGGTGTTCTCCCGCCAGGTGCCGCCGACACTGTCGGCCTTTTCCAGGATGACAAAATCGTCATAGCCGTGGCGCTTCAACAGGGCGCCCATGCACAGGCCAGACATGCCACCGCCTAGAACTGCGACCCGCACGGAATGCTCCTGCGCCGCTGGTCTGGTGCCATCCTCTACGCCGTTCGAGCCGACACCATCGGCCTTTTCCGGCGTCCCGGCTTCCCGTGCCGTGTCCATCATGGCCCTTTACCCCTCTATCAACACCCGCGTCCCGTAAGGATGCGCCCGGTTCCGGGCCGCCCTTCAAGGCTTTTCGGCGTTCCCCACGCCGCGCGCCTGACCAAACCCGCACGCCCATGATTATGCTCAGACTATAGACCGAAACGCCATGATGAACGGTTTCGGCCAAGTGCCTGCCATGCCCGCTAAACGCACACACAACTCCTTGATCAAGGCGCTTTTCCAGGCCCTTCCCCTGATCATTCCCTATGGCCCCGGCCCCATGGCCCCGGCCCCATGGCCCCGGATAGCGCTTCTATTTGCCGTCGCCCTTCTCCGCGTTGCGGGTGAAGCCCTTGCCCATGAGCCAGCGCAGGGTTTTCGGGAAGAACCGGGCGTAGATCTGCAACATCCGGGCGGGCCAGCCCAAGGCATAATGCACCTTGGGATTGTCCGTATGGGCAATGCGCCAGACAGCTTCGGAAATCAGGCTGGGCTGGGCCACGGGCACCTTGCTCGCCGCCAATTGTTCCCGGACGGAGTGGTTGGAGCCCATCAAGGGACTGTCGAGTATGGCCGTGTCGATGAATGCGGGCTGGAGTTCCGCCACCCGGATGCCGAAGCGCTTGAATTCAGCGCTCAGGGAGTCGGTCATGCCCCGGACCGCGTGCTTGGTGGCCGTGTACATGGCCATGCCCGGGCTGCCGATCATGCCCGAGGCGGACCCCATGTTCACGATGGTGGCCCGCCCGGTCTCGGCGGCGGTGGCTTTCAAAAGGGGCAGGCAGGCGTAAATGCCGTGGACCACACCCTGGAAATTCACGGCGATGACCTTGGCCGCATCCCCTTCCGGCATTTCGTCCAGGGGGCCGCCGAGGCCGATCCCCGCATTGTTGAAGAACAGATCCATCCGCCCGCCGGTGGCAGCGGAAAAGCCCTCCACGGCCTGGGTCCAGTCCGCCCGGTCGGTCACATCGTGGACGGCGATGAAACAGTTGTCCGGCCCCAGTTCTGCCCGGAGGGTCTCCAGACCCGGCCCGTTAATGTCCGTGGCGCCCACGAACCAGCCTTTGGAGGCAAACAGGCGCGCGGTTTCCCGGCCCAGGCCCGAGGCCGCCCCGGTGATGAAAATGGTCTGCCGGTCAATCATCCTGTTCCCCTTGATCAGTTTTGCCACCAGGGCGGCTGTCGCTCGGAAGGTGCCCGCCTCTTCCCGCGCCGGGCAAGGCTTCACCCCGTTTTTTCGGTCCCGATCCGCTCTCTTCAACCAGACCGGTCAATCAACCGGGTAGGGGCCATCCCGGAAGGTCTGGGCATGGTAGCCCTTGCGCCCGACCTGCCGGGCCAGGGGGCTGCCAATGGGCGTATGCGCCGCCAACTGCGCCAGGATTTGTCCAAAATCATAGACCGGCCTCCATCCTAGGTCCTGGCGGGCCTTGGCGTTCACATAGACCCGGTCGATCCCTGGGAACATGACATACCCCCTGGCCCTGTAGATTTGGTGGAAATCCCGGTACCGGGCCCCAATCCGGGGTTCGGGATCGATTTGGAGCACGGGCAGATCGTCTCTCGTGAAGGGCGTGGTGGCGCTGATGATGTACCGGCCAAACCCAATATCGGCGGCCCGGTCCAAAGCGGCAATATGGGCGGATGCAGCATCTTCCAGGTCAACCCGGCGGAACAGAAACTCATTCGCTTTTGCGTTTTCATCCGCATAGGTCTCACGGGTGGTGCGGTTGTCATCCTCTTCCGGAAAGAAACGCGCGGTGCGCAGAATGATGCAGTTCAATCCGTGCCGGCGATGGAAGAGTTCACACAGATCCTCCGCCGCCGTCTTGGTCACGCCGTAGATGTTCTTGGGGACCGGCGTGACCGTCTCGTCGATCCAGGCGGCAGGGGCCCCTGGCGGCGGGGTGAGGGCAGCGCCGAAGGTGCTGGTGGTGCTGGTGAAGATGACCGTCTTTATGCCCGCCGCCAGGGCTTCTTCCAGGAGAACCAGGGTGCCGGTGATGTTGGTCTCGATAAAGGCCTGCCTGCCATGGGTGGCCACATGGGGCTTGTGCAGGGTAGCCGTATGCACGATCGCCGAGGCACCCCGCAGGCAATCCCTGACCAGCTCACCGTCGGTGATGGAGCCGATATGGTCCGTATAAGGGCCAGCCAGAAGATCGAGCCCCCTGGCCGGACGGTCGCGCCCCTTCAGCAGGCGCATCAATCCTTCCCCCAGATGGCCGCTGCTGCCGGTCACAAGAATGGTCATACCGATTTGATCCCGCCAGAAAAGATCAGGCCATGGTCCAGCCTGCAATGGCCATGACGCCCGGTGCGGCCAGCATCATGGATTGGGCATAGGCCAGAAACAGAAGCGCGAACTTGAACACAGTCACAAGCCAGCTGTTCCCATAGGCCCGGCGCATGGCGATCAGCGTATAGACTGCCGAAAGCGCGACAAAGAAGCCGAAGGCGACCATATTCGCCAGACCCGTCACATAGGCCATGAGACAGGCCGCGGACATCGCCAGCCCGATAAACGCCTGAAGATGGACGGCGAAAACCAGGTGCTGCACCAGATAGCGCCTGGGATAAAGCACTGCGAAGAACAAGGTCATGACCAGGACGAACGCGGCCAGGAACCGGGAGAACCAGATATTGACCTGGGTATTGAACACGTATGGTGCGGTGATCCCTTCCCGCAAGCCATCGACAACCGCATTGACGAAGGGGCGTTCCGGACGCGCATCAATGACCGTATCCAGCACGCGCAGTTCCGCCTGGGCGGAGCCGTTCGCTGACAGTTCCTTAAGCGGAACAAAGAAATCAACCTGAAGAGACAGGGACAGGGCGTCGTCGGTCATGGCCTCACGGATCCGATCCTCAGACCACCCAATGGCCTCCGCCGGCTCAATCTGCAGGTTCACGACGAATAGGCCGATGGGCGTGAGGGCCAGAACCACAGCGGCGATCAGCGCGGAGGTCACGTAAATCTTGAAGGGTGACGAGTATCGGGTGCGTTGTCCTTCCCAATAGGCATGGCTGATCCGGCCAGGTCGCCATAACAGGGCTGCAATGGTCTGGGCCAATTTTGAGTCCAGGGAGAAGGTCTCTTCAATGAACTCACCGACGATTTCACCAAGACTGCGCTTTGAACTGCCTCGTTTCTGGCCGCATGACCAGCAATAATTGCCGGTAAAGACAGCACCGCAATTGGGACAGGTGGTCTGACTGGGTTCGCTCATGGGCCGGTGTCCGGTTTCTCAGGGCTCAGTTCTACGCCACAATACCAGGAAAGTGCTTTGGGAGGGGATGCAGCCCTTGGGGCGCTCGACAGATCGGCACGAGTAACGGGGGGAGGGACGGCAGGCGATGGACACGGTGAGATTGGGACGCACAGGGCTGGAGGTCAGTGTAGCGGGCCTGGGTTGCGGCGGTCATTCGCGGCTTGGCATCAGCCAGGGCGAAGAGCATGGAGCAAATATCGTGCGCCGGGCGCTCGATCTTGGTGTCACCTTCATCGATACCGCCGCCGCCTACGGCACCGAAGGCGCGGTCGGCGCGGCATTGCGGGGCAGGGACCGGAATACGGTGGTGATTTCCACCAAATCCGGCGTCTACGCGGGCGATCAATGGAACCTTGAGCCGGAGGTGATGGCGCCGGAGCGGTTGCGGACCAGCGTCGAGGAAAGCCTTACCCGTCTTGGGACTGATTACATCGACATCATGAACCTGCACGGGGTGGTGAGCGCCCAGTATCCCGCCTGTGTGGAGCGCCTCGTGCCGGAACTGCTGGCCTTGAAACAGGAAGGCAAGATCCGGTTTCTGGGCATTACGGAACTCTTTCAGGCGGACACGGAGCACACCATGCTGTCCCAGGCGGTGGCGCATGATCATTTCGATGTGGTCATGGTGGGTCTCAATTTTCTCAACCCGTCCGCCCATGACAAAGTGCTCAGGCCTTGCATCGAGAAAGACATCGGCACCCAGATCATGTTCGCGGTGCGCAAGGCCCTGCGCTCCAGGCAAGCCCTTCAGCCGCTTCTGGATCACCTGGCGGCCCAAAACCGGATCACGCCCCTGGACGCAAGCGCGGTGGAGGCCGTGCTGACCGGTCCGGGCCGGGCAGCGGATCTGCCGGAGGCGGCCTACCGCTACTGCCGCCATGCCCCTGGTGCCCATGTCACTTTGACAGGCACGGGCAGCCCGGCCCATCTGGAAGCCAATATCCGGTCGATCCTCGCACCGCCTCTGCCACCGGATGCTTTGGCGGCTCTGGACCGCTGGTTCGGTCAGGTCACAACGGTCACCGCCGGTGAGGATGTCTGACCCCCACCGGATGTCCCCATACGGAACACAGGTCCGGGAGGCCGGTCAGGAGCCGCTGCCGAGGGTGGTGGTGCGGTCACGCCCGCCATCCACCAGGGTCAGATCCACCCGCTTGAGAGCACGGGAAACGGTGGTTCCCGGCGGGCGGCCCATTTGTGTGTTGAGCCAGGCCAGGAGTTTTTCTGCTTCCCGGTCCGCATCGGTGAACCAGTCCACGGGCCAGATCCGATAGACCTTCCAGCGCGCCCGATCGAGGAGCGCGGGGTAATGGACCCAGCGCTGGGTCGGTGTGAACGATCCGGCAGGCTGAGCAGGGGCATCCAGGCCGTCGATCAGAGGCATGTCATCGAGGGCGATGGCGGCAAGGAACGCATCCGGATCGTCCGGGTGGCGGACCGCGAGAGGCAGGCGGTGCGGACCGGTCCCGATCCGTGCACTCACTTCAAAGCCATGGCGGCGCAGGGCGCCGGCGATCACGCTTCCGGCCGCATCCTGGGGCTCTATGTCTTCCGGACCATGACCGGGGTTCGCCCAGGCCGCGAGGTCCATCAGGGGAGATCCTGACGGTTTCGCGCTATCCTCTGTGCTCTGATCATCCTCATGCGGCGTTTCAAGGGCATCGGCGGGGGATGGGGCAGGGGGCCCGAACACTTCAATCGCTTCCCTGGCGCCGCAGGTCAGGCTGGCAAGGGGTTCTGCCGCCAGATCATGCCCGGAGCCGTCCTGGACCGGAGAGATCAGCACCACATCCCGGCTGGCGGATGCGGCCATGGGCAGGGTCTTGACGGCAAATGCTTCGGGTCCGCCAGCCCGGCCATTGATGAAATCCGCCGCCAGGGGATCATGACGGATGTCACGCACGAGCATACGCCGGATCAAATCCGCCTGGGCCTGATGGATCGTGGCGATCGCCAGGGAACGGCGGGGCTCTCTGCGCATGAAAGCAAGGGCACGGGTCACGATGGCCCTGGCTTCTGCGCTGTTTACGGCCCCATCCATGCCGCCGGAGGTTCGGCGCACCGTACCACCTGTCCCGTTGAGCTTGACCCCGAGGCGGGGATCGCCGCCGACCGGTGAGGGCAGGATGTTCAGTGTATTGTCGTAAAGAACGGCGTTGGCATGGGCGGCCAATCCCTCATGGCGCGCTTCCACCTGCCAGGTGAGGCGGAGACGCTCCGGGAAGACCTCGAGAGCCCGCACCATCAGACTGCTGCCGATTCCCAGACCGTCGGTGGTATCCATGCCCATTCCCTGGCGGCTGTCGCCCAGAATGACGGCCTGTGACCCGCGCAGGACAGCGGTCAGCCCATGGTCCAACGCCATGGCATGGGCACTGTCGATAATCACCAGATCGAACCGGTGGCCGCTTGCGGGCACCGCTCTGGCCAAGGCTGCCGGGCTGGCGATCCAGCAGGGCTTGAGGTCCTGGAGCCGGTCCCCCGCTTCGCGGATCAGCCCGGCAAGGCCCAGGGTGTCCCCGGTCGAGCCTTCCCGCAGAACTTCAGGCAAAACCGTGTCCTGATTGTCCCTGGACAGAAGACGGGACCGGATGATGCGCCGGTTCAATGCAAGAATATCCCGCTCCGCCGCCTGCAATCCGTCCACCGCTTCCGCCGTGGCAAGGCCGGTCATCCGGGTGAGATCCGGATAGGCTTCCATGATCCGGCCCGTCAGGCTGTGCCACAGGGAATATGCATAGAGGGCGGGCAGATCCTGGCCGGATCCCTCGGTCTCACAGTGATCGAGAAAGGTCTCGAGGTTTTCGGATTCACAGTCCCGGCGCGCCCGCAGCCAAGCATTGAAGGCGGTCAGTCCGGCTTTCCGGCTTGCGGCCCGGGCCCAGTCCTTCAGGGCGTGGACGGCTGTGCTTTCCGCCTGCTGTTCCGGTGCCAGGCCGGTCAGCTCTTCAATCTGGTTGCTGAGGGAATCAAGCGCCTGGAGTTTCTCGTTCAGGGCCGCACCATCGGCGCGGGCTTTCACGAGGGTTGCCAGGGGATCGCCGGACAGGAAATGCGTTTGCCACAAGTCCGGTTCAATGCCCGCCGGGGTCAGATCAATCTCGAAAAGCCCCATAAGACTGAGGATCTCAGCCCGGAACGTGGGGGCATCCGGCGCGAAACCCCGCTCGGTGAGATTGCCATGGCCGGAGATCTGGGCCACTTCCTCCAGCAGCTCTTCCCGCCGCCGCAGCCCATCGGCCACGGACTCGATGTTCTTCAGGGCCGTCTTTGGGTTGAGACCGACGGCGGTTGCATGGGTTTCCACCCGCTTCAAGGTGGCGAGCTTGGCGTCCACGGTGGATATCAGGCTGGAAAGGGTCCCGGTCCCGTCCGGATCCGCCTCGAGAAGCCGGGCCCCGTCCCGCAGACGCTCGCCCGCCGGGCCTTCCAGCCGGTCGGCGAAACTCTCCAGCACAGTGGCCGGGGCGTTGAGCAGGAAGTCAGCCATGGCTGGACCGGCCCCATTGCGCGCACGCAGGTCCTCTACCTCCCGGCTGAAGGCGCAGGCCGCTTCAAGGGCCGGAATATCCGTGTCGATCCCTTTGAATGACGGCCCCCAGAAGGCCTTGAGTTTGGCATGGTCCGCAAACCACTGAATGTCTTCAGTCAGGGTGGCCAGACCATCGAAAAACCGCGGCGCGGATTTGAGATAACGGTGATTGCGCACCATCCGCCGTGCCCAGTTCACGGCTTTGCGGTATTTGGCGGAGAACGGCCGCAGCAGGAAGGGGGTGTTGCGCAGGGTATGGGCGGCCTGGCGGGGAATACGCGGGTCGATACGGACATTCACCCGGATCCGGCGGTCAAGATGCTGCTTGCGCCGGACGAAATCCATAAAGCCATCCTTGACCGCCTGAAGCGCCTCTCCCGCCTCTTCCCCGGCCAGATCCTTCCGGCGCAATGCCATAGCGGATTTAGGGGTATCCGCAAGCAGACGGCCCATGCGGATGACGCCGTTGACATCCGTCCGGGTCTCGATGCGTTCAATGCCCAGATCCTCGGCAATGGCCGTCAGGCTCTGGCGCAGGCCCTGGAGCGTGGTGCGCGCCACTTCAAGCCGCATGGTTTCCCCACGGACGGCTTCCAGGGTTTCCAGATCCGGGCCCGCGCTGCGGCACGCATCCGCCAGGGCGGCGATTTCGCCCACCCGGTCCGTGAGACTGCGGGTGTCCGAGGGCGCCCTGCCGAACCCGGCCGCAATGGCCTCTTCGTGGCGGGCCACTTCCGTCCAGATGTCGTCAAGCCGCCGGGCATCCTTGCGGGCTGTCGGTGTGCGCAGCATTTTGAGGCAGGCGGCCATGTCCTCCTCGGCCCGGTTGCCCCGGGAAGCCGGGGATGCGGACGCGTGGCCATGTTTCAACGGTCCGCCGGCTGAAGTTGCGGACGCGCCGGGCGGTTCCGGCAGGCTTGCAAGAACATCCTTGAGCCGGGTGATCCGGGCCAGATCCAGGGGAAGGGCGCCCTCAAGGCTGTCTGTCCCTGCCTCTCCCGGCTGACCCGTCATCAGTCCCATGGGTTGACTGGCGAATTGATCGGCAATCGGACGGGCGGTGGCGGCCAGGGCGTCCAGTGCGCCCCGCCAGGCTTCCGTGATCCGCACAAGGGTCTGCTCGTCCGGCGGCGTCAGAGGGTTGGCCAGCCCGCGCCAGGGATGGGATGACGGGTTCAGGGCCAGGGTGGCGAGATGGGCCCGTTCCGTATCGAGAACGCGCAGCCGGGCGCTCCTCTGATCAAGCATGTCCCGGGTGATATCGCAGGCGTCGGGAAGCCGGGCGGGCCTGGGGTCATCCGACTGGCCGGCGGGAGCGGCGCCGGAGGACCTGCCTTGGACCCCGTCCAGCCGCAGCTTTGTGTAGGTCCACAGAATGTCCCGGATGGTAAGGCCGATCGCACCGAATGGCTTGCCGAGAAGGGCGTCGTATCGCTCAAGGGTTTCCCGATGTCGGGTCCGGGCTTGGGCGGTCTGGTCCGGCAGGACAGGTTCCACCTCACCGAACAGGCCCTGGCGCCGGTGGACGGCCTTGAGCAGATCCACAGGCGTGGTCAGGCCGTCTTCCAGATCCAGGGCGAAGGCCTCAAGGCCCGCGTCTTCCAGATCCGCGATCAGCCGGTGACGGGTGCGGGCCAGCTCCGAGACCACAAGCACCCGCCGGCCTTCCGCGAGATGGGCAGCGGTCAGATTGGCAATGACGCCCGCCTTGTCCGTGCCCGCCGGAGTATCCACGACCACGGACTGTCCTGTGAGACTGCAAGCCACGGCCTCTTCACCGGCCTGTTCCGTGGAAGTGATCAGCAGAGCGCCTTTTTCCCGGGAAGATCCTGCATCAAGCTCCGGTTGCTGTACGTCCCCGGCCGGAAGGCCAAGCAGCCGCGCCGCGACCGGATGGGCGGCCACGTCCGTCTCGTCGGTCAGGGCCCGGAGGTCCGCCGCCAGGGCTTCTCCGCCATCACTCACGGCACAGATCATTGCACCGGTTTGCAGGTCCCATCCGCGTTTGCCGTCTATGGCGGTGCGGATTCTGGCCAGCAACTGGACTGGTGTCTCATCGGCACCGGGCATGTCGGGAAGAGAGAGGCCCGCCTCGCGAAGCAGGCGCACCAGATCGAGGTTGAGCCGCGCGCCGAGCCCCGCGCCCTTGATGCGCCAGCGAAAGCGCCCCGGCACGATCTTGGCGGACAGCGTCAGCGGCTGGAGCACGGCGGGCACGACCAAAGTTTCGCTTCCTGCCGCGTCCGCCGGAACGGTCACCAGACCATAGGCGGCATGGAGAACATGGGCACCCTGATCGTCCCGGGCCGACTCGGTCGCGTCATGGAGGTCGGCAAAACGCCGGTCGAGCTCCTCTTCGAAAAGAAGACTTTGCAGCGGCGTGGCCTGGAGCCGGTCCGCCTCCTGACCATGCAGGCGCGCGCTGTCACTGTCGCCCCCATCGGGATCATTGGCTGGCTTGTCAGCCAATTCGTTGGCCAGCCGATCATCGGCGGGCGCCGAAGGGCTCGGCGCCAGTCGGTATGTGGGCTCGACGCCGAGGGAGCGGGCAATCTCCGAGCGTTTCACCCGAGGTTTGGGAAGACGGGGGGACAGGCCGGTGGCCTTGCGGACCCGGTCACGCAAATGCCGCTCCGCCGTTGCCAAGCCGTCCTCGATTGAACAATCGGCAGGGAAGCTGCTCAAACGTGCCAGATCATGGGCGTAGGCACCATCGGTGAACCGCGCGGCTTCAAGGGCATCCTGGAAAGCGGCGGTCTCTTCGTCCTGGTCTTGTTGGTCTGGCTGGTCCGGCTGGCCGGAGGGATCCTGGAAGGGCGGGGGCAGAGTGAGGACTTCCCGGTCCCGGCCGGATTCCAGCACGGCAAACAGGCCGGCAAGGGACGCGCCGCAAAGACGAATCGTCCGGGAGGGATGGAAGCTGAGGGCAGGGCTTGCGGGGAACGGCGCACCGGCCCGGGCCAGGAGACTGTTCAACGCCGCAGGCACATCGCCAGTGTCGCGCACCTGTCCCGGTTCCACCGCTCCATCCCCAGGCGTGGATTCCCTGTCATCCCCCGGCATCCCGCTTGTCCTGTCCGTCACGTCAACTCCCGTGCATCACGGGGCCCGGCCCCGTCTGCCGCCCCGTTTGCCGTGTTGGCCCCGCCTGCCGTATCGGCTCCGCGCGCCTTGCCCCATCCCAGGCGGTCGCCCAAGCCGGTCGCCTAAGCCCGTGACCCAAGCCGGTCGCCTGAGATCGTCGTCAGGCGGATCCAACGGTCCTGCGAGTCTGTGCATGCAATAATTGCATATGCGAGTCGTAATGTGCGAGCACATCAGCGATCACCTGCTCAGCACTGTAGCCCATGATGTCGTAATTTCTTGGAATTCCGTTTATTTCCACTTCCGCGCGATAGTGGCGGCGCCCGCTGACGTCATCCCGGGGTAACTCGGGGAACGCGAATGACAGGGGCCGGTAGCCCCGCAAACCTACGCCATACACGAAGTCCGCTTCTTCTGTTCCATGGGGCACGGTGAGGCTGAGTCCTTCATCGTTTCTTGCCACCAGGGCATCCAGGCCACTGGCCCGCAATTGCTCGGCCACCTTTTCCAAGGCCGGCGCGGCGGTTTGCACCAGGAAGCGCTCTGCCTCCTCTTTCCGGTAATGCTGGATGATGCCCCGCAGCCGTGACTGCCAGGGAACGCCGGGTCCCGACGCGGTGACCACATCGGCCGCGGATCCCGCCCGGCGGGGCACGGCGAGGGCCGTCTCGCTGCGCAGGCCCCGGTAGAGACCCCAGCAGATAAAGAGGAGGACGAGGGTGAAGGGTAGCGCGGTGGCAATGGACGCGGCGCGCAGGGCATCGAGGCCGGCCCGTCCGCCCACCACCAGCAGAACCGCAGCTACGGCCCCTTCGGTGACGGCCCAGAACACCCGTTGCCACACGGGCGGCTCCGGGTTGCCGCCGGAGGTGATCATGTCGATGACCAGGGAGCCGCTGTCCGAGGAGGTGACAAAGAATGTGATCACCAAAATGACCGCGATGGAGGCGCTGATCGTGCTCCAGGGCAGGGTCTCCAGCATGGCGAACAAGGCCACGGGCAAGTTGCCCTGGGCGTTGATGATATCCGCCAGATCCACAACGCCGTTGAGCTGGGCGAAGAGGGCGGTATTGCCGAAGACGGTCAGCCAGACAAAGGTCACCCCGGTCGGCACAAACATGACACCAAGAATGAATTCCCGAATGGTCCGGCCCCGGGAAATCCGGGCGATGAACATGCCGACAAAGGGTGACCAGGAAATCCACCAGCCCCAGTAGAACAGAGTCCAGTCATTGATCCAGCTGTTCGGTTCATAGGCATAAAGACGAAATGTCTGGTCGGTCACGCTGGCCAGATAGCCGCCGATATTCTGGGCGAATGCATTGAACAGAAAGCCTGTGGGACCGGCGATCAGCACAAACAGCATAAGCAGGGCGGCAAAGACGATATTGAGTTCAGAAAGCCGTTTCACTCCGCTGTCCAGGCCGCTTACCACCGAAAGGGTGGCAGCGCCTGTGATGGCTGCGATCAGCAGAACCTGCACGAAGACATTGACCGGCACGTCCAAAAGAAAGGAGAGGCCCGCATTCACCTGCATGACGCCGATGCCCAGGGATGTGGCCACCCCGAACATGGTGCCCAGCACGGCGGTAATATCCACCAAATGGCCGATTGGTCCGTAGATGCGATCCCCGAGCAAAGGGTAAAGGGCGGACCGGACCGTGAGGGGAAGCCCCCGGCGAAACGAGAAATAGGCCAGGGACAGACCCATCACGATGTAGATGGCCCAGGCATGAATGCCCCAATGGAAAAAGGTGGTGACCATCGCCTCCCGGGCGGCGGCGGGTGTGCCCCCTTCGCCGGTGGGCGGCGTGGCGTAATGGGTGATCGGCTCCGCCACACCGAAGAACAGCAGCCCGATGCCCATGCCCGCAGAGAACAGCATGGCAAACCAGGACACGGCGCTATAGTCCGGCCGGGAATCATCCGGCCCGAGCCGTATCGAACCCATGCGCGAAGCGGCGAGATAAATGGCGAAGACCAGGAATACCGCCACGGACAGCACATAGAACCAGCCGAAATTCCGCGAAATGCCGGTCAGGACAGCGGGCAAGACAATCTGGGCTTCTTCCGTGAAAACCGAGCCCAGAAAGACTGCCCCAAGAATCAGGGCGGCGGATCCGAAAAAAACCGGCGGGTTGATATTGCTCCCCTTCGGCTGGGATTCTCCGTCTCCCGCCCCGGCGTGCTCATTGGTCTTTTCCGGTATGTTGCTGGTCATGCCTTCCCCTTCGCCATTTGGCCGATGCGATGACGGTCCACGGCCATCACGTCTCTGATCTCAGTAGTAACGGCGGTGGGCAGACAGGTCCAATCAACCAAAGCGGGTTTGATCGCACAACCGGATATCCCGTCCCTCGTCAAGGTCCTGGAAAGGTACGCTCTCGCTATGTTTCCCCATGCGCTTACCCGACCTCGATGGTGTCGGGCAGGGGAAAGCCGCAAGGTGTCCTGTGCCGGTTCATAGCGGCTGGAGGGAGTATCTTCGCGGAGCGGAATATCTTTGTTGGGGTCGGGCCGACTTGTGCGGATAGGATGCCCTAAGGCGTGCCATCCTCCCGGGGATTGGCCCGCGTTTGCAGACCGGGTGACCCGTGGTATAGCCGCTAGGAGGCAGCGGTCATGGGGGCCAGCGGTCGATTGAATAAGGAACGCCCATGTTTTCCAAAATTTTGATCGCCAATAGGGGTGAAATTGCCTGCCGTGTCATTCGAACGGCACAACGCATGGGTCTGAAGACGGTTGCGGTCTTTTCCGAAGCCGACAAGGACTCCCTGCATGTGGAAATGGCCGATGAAGCGGTCTTTCTTGGCCCGCCGCCCGCGGCCCAGTCCTACCTCCTGATCGATAAGGTGGTCGAGGCGGTGAAGGAAACGGGCGCGGAAGCGGTCCATCCGGGTTTCGGTTTCCTCTCGGAAAACCCGGCCTTCCCCAAGGCGCTCGCGGAAAACAACATCGCTTTCATCGGCCCCAACGCCGGTGCGATCAGCGCCATGGGCGACAAGATCGAATCGAAAAAACTCGCCAATAAGGCGAATGTCAGCACGGTTCCCGGTTATCTCGGTGTGATCTCCGATACCAATGAGGCGATGAAGATCGCTGACGACATCGGGTATCCGGTGATGATCAAGGCCTCCGCCGGGGGCGGCGGCAAAGGCATGCGCATTGCCCACAGCCGGGATGAAGTGGCCGAGGGTTTCACCTCTTCCATGAACGAGGCCCGCTCGTCCTTCGGCGACGACCGTGTCTTCATCGAGAAGTTCATCGTCCAGCCCCGGCATATCGAAATCCAGGTGCTGGCCGACAAGCACGGCAACACGATCCATTTGAACGAGCGGGAATGCTCCATCCAGCGCCGGAACCAGAAAGTGATCGAGGAGGCGCCGAGCCCCTTCCTGGATCAGGAGACCCGGGACCGCATGGGCGCCCAGGCGGTGGCCCTGGCCCAGGCCGTGGATTACGACAGTGCGGGTACGGTGGAGTTCATCGTCGATACCCAGCGCAATTTCTACTTCCTGGAAATGAACACCCGCCTCCAGGTGGAACATCCGGTGACGGAACTGATCACCGGCATCGACCTGGTGGAGCAGATGATCCGAGTTGCCGCCGGTGAGCCCTTGTCCATGCGCCAGCAGGATGTGAAAATCCACGGCTGGGCCATGGAAAGCCGGATCTATGCTGAAGATCCCTACCGGAAATTCCTGCCCTCCATCGGCCGTCTGGTGCGCTATTCCGCCCCGGAGGAAGCATCCGTCAATGGGCTGACCATCCGGAACGACACGGGCGTTCGGGAAGGCGACGAGATTTCCATGTTCTACGATCCCATGATCGCCAAGCTGTGCACCCATGCACCGGACCGGCTCGCATCCATCGAGCACATGGCCTATGCCCTTGACGAGTTTTACATCGACGGTATCGGCCACAACGTGCCCTTCCTTTCGGCAGTGATGCAGCATGAGCGCTTCCGAGAGGGCCGTCTGTCCACGGGCTTTATCGCCGAGGAGTACCCGGACGGATTTGATGGCGGGGCCATGAGCCCGGCAGCCTTCGAAGTCATGGTCGCGGCCACCGCCCTGCTCCATGCTCGCAGCATCGCCCGGGAGCGCCAGACAACCGGCCAGTTGCGTGTTCTGGAACCTTCCGGCGATGGCTATTGGGAACTCGATATCGCCGGTCATCAGGTCGCCGTGGATGTGCGCAGCGAAGGCGGCACCGTGACCTGCCGTGTCGTTCAGGGCGCGCAAGGGCTTTCTGAGGGAACCGTCCTGGCCCTGACCAGCGCCTGGCACCCGGGGCAGATTGTTCTGCGGGGCAGTCTGTCCGGCGGCCGGTTCGGTCCCCGTCCGGTTGCGGTGCAGGTGCGCCCGGACATTGCCGCATGGGAGCTGCGCCACGGCGGCACCGTGGCGGCCGCGGTCTGCCGCAGCCAGCGCCGGGCCGAACTGGCCCGTCTGATGCCCGAGAAACTGCCCCCGGACACTTCCCAGTATCTGCTGTGCCCCATGCCCGGCCTGGTGGTTTCCATCGAGGTCAATGAAGGCCAGGAGGTCAAGGCCGGTGAGCCACTCGCCGTCGTGGAAGCCATGAAGATGGAGAATGTTCTGCGGGCGGAGCGTGACGGGGTGATTGCCAAAGTGTCGGTCCAGCCGGGAGACAATCTGGCCGTTGATGACATCATCCTGGAATTCGAGCAGTCCGGCGAAGCAGCCTGATCCCAGGGGCCGTCCCCAAAGCTCCCCTGGGGGCCTTGATGCCGGTTCGTCGATCCGGCACCTGACGACGGCGAAGGAGCCTGCCATGGCACATTCGGGTCCAGCGGATCCGGCAGGCCCTTCTTCTTGCCCGCAACCAGCGCCTTCGTCGGCACCGGTTTCGCCCGTGTTCATGGCCCTTGCCGGTGTCTTTTGCGGCAGCGCCATGGACGCCGTGGTGAAGTCAACCGCACTCGCCTATCCTCTCTTGATGCTGATCTTCTGGCGGTTCCTGATCGGGACCGTGGCGGTGGGCGGTGTGTTTTTTCTCAGTGGCCGCCGGTTGGGTCCCTGGCGGACGATCCGGTTTCACATCGCCCGGGGTTTTGTGCATGCCGGCGCGGTTGTCCTGTTCTTCTACGGTATCACCCAGTTGCCCCTGGTGGAGGTCACGACCATCGGCTTCGTGGCCGTTCTCATGGTCGCCCCCCTGGAGCGCCTGTTTCTCAAAGAACCCCTGCATCCCAAGAGTCTGCTTGCCGCCCTGTGCGGATTTGCCGGAGTGGCGGTGATTGCTCTTGGGTCTGAGGGCGCGGCAGTCGGTGGCGAATCGCCCTGGCTGGGCCGTCTGGCGACCGTGGCGTCAGCGGCCTTTTTCGCCCTCAGTCTGATTATGCTCCGTGCCCGGGCCAAGGCCGATGGTGTCTTTGCCACCGCGGTCTATTCCAATGCCATGCCCGCCCTTTGGTTGGCCCTTCCCGCCGTCCTGCTGACCGGTCCGCCGCCCCTGGATGGACTGCCCCTGTTTGCGGGTCTGGCGGCCATCGGCACTCTGACCTGGCTTCTGCTCAGTTACGCCTATGCCCATGCCCCGGCTCAGCGTCTGTCCCCTCTGGACTATTCAGCCCTGATCTGGAGTGCCCTGCTGGGGTGGATCTTTTTCGGTGAGACCGTCTCCTGGATGTTCGCTATGGGCGCCGCACTCGTTGTGGGCGCATGCCTTCTGGTGGTGCGGGAAGAGCGCCAGGGCCGGTGAGGCTCCGTCGCCATCCCATGGCAAGCACCGGCCAAACCGCTGTTTTTGTGGATATCTCATGAAGGACAACCGGATCAGCCCGGCCAAAACCGCTCAACCGCACGATGAGCTGCGAGGTTGTGTTACCTGAAAGCCACGCCCGTCAATTGCCTGTGGACTTCTCGAAAAAAAGGTGGGTTCGATCTTGCATCCCACTGGGTTTGGAAATAATACCCAATCGAGCCCACGGTTCGGAAGACGTCATTTGAGGGTGCTGACCTATACGCGCGACCACAGGGAAGCGGTCATTGTCTTGATTAAAATACAGTAAAAAAGACTTTCCATGTCGGCGTTCTCTACGCCGTTCAAATCATCACGCTCAGCTTCGGAATGCTGGCTGCTGATAGCATCAGCTGAATACAGTGGCGTGATTATCCCTCCTTGCTCAATTTCAACTGACCGTCTCTTTTCCATCAGAAAGATGATGTGTCCATTACGGCACAACTGCAATTTCCGAAGAAAGTTGTGAATTGATTGCTTGACAGTCTTTATCGGGAATCTGTACGGTCCGTAATGTCGTGGGATTAATAAAGAGAATCAATGTGTTGAAGGGTTTCGCCCTGAAATCATCCCGCGCGTGAGTTGCTGCCCTCCACGAATCCAATCCCGCCCTTTCTGCAAAAGGAGCTCCCATGGCTTCCAATCTGCTGTTAAACTTTCACAAGAACCTGTCGCCAAGCACAACCAAGGATATTTTCCTCATTGGTGAACCTGGCGAGGAAGTCCGCGTCAAAAATGGTGCTGGCTTTGATGTGACCGTTACTCTGAATGCTGAAGGATTTGCCATTGTCGATACGGCTGATAGCCTTGCAATGGTGACCTCCGGAGTGAACGATCTCGGCTTTCAGATCACGTCCGAGGGAGAGATTTCGGCCTACTTCTCCAACCGTGCAAGCGCTACCACCGACATGACGGTTGTTTTCGGAGAAGAAAGTCTTGGTACTGACTATGTGCTCGCAAGCTACTCCACCGGTGGAAATGACCGCGGAAGCCAATTTTCGGCCCAGGCGCTTGAAGATGGCACGGAAGTCGATGTGACTTTGCCTGATGGCCAAACCTTCTCCGTCTCTCTCGACGCAGGTCAAAGTCTCTTTTTCGATGCCAGTGATGGCGGCAGCGCATTTGGTGTGTCGACCTTTACAGGTTTCGACTTCACCGGAACGCTGGTCTCGTCAAACAAGACAGTTGCAGTGTTTTCGGGTAACGAGTGCATCCAAATCAACAGCGGGGCCTGTGATCACATTGTTGAGCAGATGCCTTCTATTGATAATCTGTCTACAAAGTATGTTGTTGGTGAAGCGTTTGGCACGGGCAGCGGCAACAACCCAATTCGCGTTGTCGCCGCCAGTGACGATACGGAAGTGACGGTCGATGGTGTTGTCGTCGCGACCCTGGGCGCTGGCGAATTCCATGAATTCACTTTGAGCACGGATGCTGCTGTTATCGAGACCACCAAGCCTGCATTGATCGCACAATATCTGAACGGACGCACGAGTGCGGGCGGGGAAGGCGACCCGGCCATGGCGTTCGTGCCTGGTATCGAGACTTGGCTCGATGAATACACCCTGGCAAATCCAGCTGATGATGCCGCCTTCGACACCAACTACCTGAACATCGTTATCCCGACAGCGGCGCTCGGAAGCCTCACCATTGATGGTGTGCCGGTCGATACCAGCGGGTTCAAGACTGTGCCGAACGACGAAGCTTTCAGTGTCGGTAATGTCGCCATCGGAACGGGCCTGTTTGACGTTGCGGCCGATGAGCCATTCCAGGTGTCTCTGTTCGGGTATGCTTTCTTTGACTCCTACCTGACCTTTGGCGGCGCGTCTTTCGCTGGTGGCCTTTCCAATGTTCCCCCGACGGCGGTTGATGATGTGGCGACCACAGATGAAGCCAACTCGGTCGAAATCGATGTTCTGGCCAATGACTTCGACCCGGATCAGGGCGATTCCTTCTCGGTTACGTCGGTGAATACGGATGGTCTTCAAGGTGAACTCGTCGATAACGGCGATGGTACCTTCACCTATGATCCCAACGGGGCGTTCGACGATTTGAACGACGGTGAAAGCGCGACCGACAGCTTCCGCTACACCGTGACCGACTCCGAAGGCAACACCGCCGAAGCATCGGTGACCGTGACCATCGACGGTATCGATCCTGAGCCAGAGCCCGAGCCGGAACCTGAGCCGGAACCAGAACCTGAGCCAGAGCCTGAGCCAGAGCCTGAGCCTGAGCCTGAGCCTGA
>CAZLPU010000001.1:42613-195454 GCA_964561475.1 uncultured Alphaproteobacteria bacterium | reverse complement strand
TCCTGGCCCAGACCACCCTGGTGAACGGCGCCAACACCGTGATCGCCGGCGGCCTGCTCTCTGAGGCCGAAAGCAATATCGGCACCATGGACGGCGCTGAGATCAGCGGCTTTGCGGCCCAGACCACCCTGGTGAACGGCGCCAACACCGTGATCGCCGGTGGCCTCCTCTCCGAAAGCTGCTCCTCCATCGGTTCCGTCGGCAAGAGCTGCTGATTGGATGACGCTTGAAGACCGGGAGGCACAATCCAGACGCCTCCCGGACGTCCCCGACCCTGCTGAAAACCGGGAGGCCTCCCATGCTTCGCACGCTTCTGCTCTCCACCTGTCTCGGCGCCACCATGCTGGCAGCCACGACGCCCGCCTCGTCCGGCGTCAGCGCTCCGGGGATTGAAGACGACATCCGGGCGGAGGACTTCCTGGAGGAAATCGAAGAGGACACCGTCGACGATGAGCTGTCCTGTGGCGCGTTTGACATGAACGCGGTTCTCACCGTTGACGGCGGCGCGGACCTGGATTGGGACCGTTTTTTCATCGTGTGCATCGATGGGGAAGGTCTGATCGAAGGCCGGTTCGAGATCACCGACGAGGTCAGGGACAAAGACCCGGAAATCATGCGTCTGCTGCGGGCTGAGGCCGTTGAAGTGAAAGACGGTGAAGAAATGCAAGTGGTTGAAGAAGCCACCCGTGTCTCTGCCGCCCAGGGCGGAGAGGCCTGCAGCACCCTGGGTGTCGTCGGCACGATCTGCGACACCGACTCTTCCTCTGACCGCAAAGCCAAGCGTGACCGCAAGGCCAAACGCGATCGGGCCGCGTCCAGTGACCGGTATCACAGACGGCAAAGCGCGGACCTGACACCTTGAATGTGCCCGCCGGTTCAAAGATCAGACCGGCTCAACCCAGATGGAGATGACAGTGACTAATTCCATGCGATCCAAAATGACGATCTGCCTTGCTGCTGCTGCCGCCATTCTGGTGGCCGGCCCCGTGCTCGCCAAGGAATACAACAAGCCCCGGCATGTGCCTTCAAGTGAACAGGCCATGATCAACCGCATCCAGGCCGAACTGACCGTGGCCGGTGAAAACCAGGGGGCTTATGGCAGCTTCGAGGATGACTGCAACGAACTTCAGGTCGGCACCAACAGCGGCGGCGGCGATCAGCCCGACAGTCAGGTGATCATTGCCGATACGATCATCAATGTTGCCGGCCACTGCCGCATCCGCAGACGGGGCGGCGGCTTTGCTCAACCCCCTGCGCAGGATAATGTTCCCCCATCGCAACAGTAGTTGACCCATCCGTCATGGCGCCTCGGCTTGTTCTGAACCCGCCGAGGCGCAAGACAGAACCCTGGCTGTGCACCCCTTGACCGGACAAGCCGTCCAATCCGCCGGCCTCGTCCGGTCAATGCACCGCTGACCGAAACCGGGCGCTGCCCCAGAACGTGGAGACAGACAATGCAATACTCTCTGCAGACAACCAAAAAGAGCTCCCGTATGGCCATGCGCCTCGCGGTCTTGGCGGTCAGTACGCTGAGCACAGCCTGTGCCGTGAGTAACGAAACCCTGATGGAGGCCCAGCGGCCCAATGCGGCTCCCGTAGCCACGAGAACCAGCTTCTCGGAAAGCCTGCGCTGCATGGACGACCTTTACTCCGCTTACGGCGTGCGGGATGTCCGGATTACCACCAAGGGTATTCCCGACGCCACCGGGGAAATTCAGGCGGGCACCCGGGACATGCTGATTTCCGCCGTGAGCCAGATGAGCGCCCGCAGCCGGGCCTTCACGTTCATCGATTTCGAACAGGTGGCCGAAGGTTTCGGTCCGCCGCCGGATCAGCGGCTCTATGCCCAGCAGACCCGGCTGGTGGCGCCCGCCTACTACATTCGCGGCAGTGTCACGAGTTTCGATGAGGGCATCGTCAGCGACACGATCGGCGGCGGGATCCGCGTGGACGGAACCGGCGGCGGCGTCAATTTCGACCGCACGTCCTCAGTGGTCGGCGTCGACATGAATATCGGCGAAGTGGCCACCGGCCTGATCGTGCCCGGTGTCAGTGCCCAGAATTCCATTGCGGTCTCCCGGCGCAGCCTTGGCGGTGATGTGAGTTTCGATGTGGAAATCCTGGGCGAGACCGTTGGCGGTTTCATGCAGGCCGCCCGGAGCAAGAGCGAGGGCATGCACACGGCCCTGCGCACACTGATCGAACTCAACACGATTGAAAGCCTGGGCCGGCTGGTGCGTGTTCCCTATTGGCGCTGCCTCGGCATCGACCAGTCCGACCCCCGTGCCCTGGCCCGGTCCCAGAACATGTTCGGCTCCCTCAGCCAGTCGGAACGGATTGAATTTGTGGAAAAATCCCTGTCGAGCCTGGGCTACTACAACGGGGCGGTCGACGGAGAAATGGACCGGGGCCTGAAGGATGCCATCGGGCGGTACCAGGCCGAGAACGGACTGACGGCGACAACAGGCATCAATGCCCAGCTTTATGCATCCCTCCTGGGCAAGGACTTTGACCTGAAAGAGCGGGCGGAACCGGTGACAAGCTCGAAGGCCGGTTACCAGGAACTGATCAAGGAACGGCTTTTCGTCTCCGTGAGCGATGAAATGGGACTGCCCGTCTATGCCCCGGGCATGACCATGCGGGTGAACGCACGGTTGAACACGGACGCCTATCTCTACTGCTTCTACAAGGATGCACGGGGATCGGTCGCCCGGATCTTCCCCAACCGGTTCCAGCCCAATGCATTGTCCCCGGGCGGACGGCTTATCGAAATTCCCGGACGCCAGGCAGGCTTCGACATCTTCTTCGACACGCCCGGTGCAACGGAAACCGTGACCTGCTTTGCATCCCGTGACGAAGTCGGAACGGCCCTGCCGGAAAACCTGAAAGTGGCCGATCTGACCCCGCTTCCCGTGTCCTCCCTGGCAGACCTGGAGCGCATCATCCGCCAGTCCACCACCGAAGAAGTCGCGGTCACGACCGTTGATTTCCTGGTCAAGTAAGGAGAGGTCCCATGCAGTCTCACCGTTCAAAAACCGTCCGCCGCGCAGTGGCCGTGGCGGGCCTGGGCCTCGGGGCCGCCGGTCTGGCCAGCCTCTTCGCCATGCCCCTGGAAGCCCGGACCGCCAGCACTAAGACCGCGAGTTACGACTACACCTGCTGGCAGGAAGGCATAAAGGTCACGGAACTGACCGATCAGACCACCAGCCAGAGCGCGTTGGAACTGAACCTGTCCAGGGCGGCGGTTCTGCCAAGCAATAAGGACGGAGAGCAGCGTTATCTGGCCGGCCTCGGCACGGCTTTCTGCGTGATAACGGTCCACTCTTGAGGGCCAATTCGGCGCCGTCCAAGCACCCCGGTCAGATCTGGCCGGGGTGTTTGCCTGTCCGGGCGTTCTTCCGATGTCGGGAGGGGAACTGCGGCCTCCCAAAATCTTCCGGAAGAAAAATCACGTTCAATTTCAGATGGTTAACTCCGTTCGGCGTGATTAATTTGGCCTTGTGACAGCCGTCACAGCTGCCGGAAGGGTCCTCAAGCATCATGACGGTGTTGGTTTTCCCCCGCACCCACGGAGATGCAAAATGATGACCCTGACCCTGAACCGCCCCGCCAATGCCAATGCCCCCAAGCGGGTTCTTCGTCACCTCGCCCTGGCTCTGACCGTAGCCGGCGCAACCCTTCTCGCAGCCCAGCCCCAGGCCATGGCCGCCTCTTCGGACTCCATCGTTGTTCTGGACCCGAACAATCCGATGAGCACGGACCACATGGGCACCCTGCTCTTCGGTGAGACCCCGCCGCGTCAGGACAATCTTATCCGCGAGGACCACCACGGCCGAATCCCGCTCAAGCGCACCCGAGGCATCCGGATGACCTCCGCCGCTGTCGCACCGGCTGCGATGACCGCATCCGCTCCGGCTGCCGCCGCCGCTGCGCCCGCAGCACAGGCTGCACAGGGTGGCGTGAGCATTGCCCTGCCGGTGAATTTCGCCTTCAACTCCTCGGAATTGACGGCGGACGCCCGCCGGGTTCTCGACCAGATCGGCACCCTGATGAACAAGCCGGAGTACCAGTCCAAGCGTCTGGTGATCGAAGGCCATGCGGATGCGGTGGGCTCCGCGGACTACAACAAGAAGCTGTCCCTGCTGCGTGCGGTTTCCGCCGGCAAGTACCTGGCCTCCACCCACGGCATCAGCCCCAAGCGGATGGCCATCGATGCCAAAGGCCAGGCTGAGCCCCTGCCCAACATGGATCCGACCCACGCCAAGAACCGCCGGGTACAATTCCGGGCCCTCTAAAAGGAAGAAAGGAAGGGGCATCACCGGCCCGCACCCTCTCCCGATCACGACGACAGTCGATAGGTCGGGAGAGGGAGCGGGCCGGTCCTCTTTTCAATCCCAGGGTTTGAGCCTGGGTCCTCAGCCGGAAATCTGAGCGCCAGCCCTTACAGCTGCACGGACGTTGCGGCATCTCCGATAAAGGAGAAGGCGGACCAAAAATAGGGGTGGGATGTGGAGGTGTTGAGCATCAGGGCCTGTTGGCTGCGTTGAAGAGCTTCACTCAGAGAAACACCCCGTTTCAGCTCACTGAACAAGGACACCATCAGTTCCCTGGTCGCATCATCGGAAATGGCCCAATGGGATACGACGATGTTGCGGGCACCGGCATAGAAAAAGGCCCGGGACAGGCTGTCCAGGTTCTCACCGCCGAATTCCTTGTCGAAAGCCGTGTTGCAGGCGGACAAAATGACCAGTTCCGCATCGAACTCCAGATCGATGATCTCGCTGGCGCTGAGCAGGCCATCATCCTGGGGATTGGCGTCATCCACATTGCCAAGCACCAGGGCCGGTTCCGGCCAGCAGGCCAGGGTGCCGGGCAGCAGGCCATGGGTGGCAAAATGGACCACCCGGAACTCGCTGAAATCCAGATTCTTCACATCGGTTTCGCTGAGATTCTCAAGATCGAAAAGGCGGGCGCTGTCCTGGCCCACGAGAGAACTGATCTGGCGGATTTCCTCGCCAGCTGCCTGCAGCGGCACAAGATCCGCCAGCAGATTGATGTCGGTTTCGCACTGTTCCGGCATCTCCAGGTTCCGCATGAGACCGCTGGTCTCGAAGGCCGTAGGGTTGGTGGCCCCAAGACCTGCGAAGCTGAGGGTAGCCTGGGATGGCTTGGCCTTGGCGCGGGCAAAATGGAACCCCTGGACCGAGGGCACGACGGTCACCGCATGACGCTTCACCAGCCAGGGAATGGTCGAATAATTGGCGTCGTCGGGAATGCTGGCCGGGCGGGTGACAAGCATCGGGAAGGGCAGGCTCAGCAGCGGGCCGGAAGGCACGATGACAAGGGAGCTCAAGCCGGCGATCTCGGAATCAAACCGTCCGAACAGGGCGGCGAACAGGTCATGAGCTTCGCTGACATCGTAGGGATCGAGATAGTCCGTCGCAGCATCAATGGGGGCCCGCAGGGCCGCAATCCGGGTGCGCAGTTCGTCCTCGGTCAGGGGAAGATCATAGAGCCTGCCCCGGTTGGCGGTGACCACAAAAGCCAAGACCCCTTCCGGTGCGGTCCGAAACATGACCAGTCCCTCATCGGGGCCGAGGGTGGACTGAACATCGCCCATGGCAACGGGTTCGTTCAGAAGAAGATTGTATCGGGGCAGCGCTGACTGAACACTGCGTTCGGTCTCGGCAATCTGTTCACCGATGTCATCAAGGCGGGCCTGAACGATGGCGGCCTGCTGTCCGGCGATAGCAGAGGCCTGGTTCTGGGCCTGGGCCAGTTGGGCGATGGCATTGTCCCGCTCCTGCTTCAAATCCTGCAAATCGCGGATCAACCGGGCGGCTTCCTCATCCCCCAGGGCAACACGGGCGAGGGCCAGACCCATGGTCTGGGCAATGACCGGTGCACGGGCGAACTGGGCATATTTGAAGGCATCGGCCACATGGGGGCCGGACACCCCGCGGCTGCTCAAGGCCTTGAGCAGAGGGGCCACCTTGTCACCGGGCACGGTTTCATTCATCCGTTCCAGCATGTCCATGCCTTCACGACTTGACTGGAAGCCCCGTTCAACTTCACCCTGACTGAGAAGGATGCGGCCCTTGTCCAACAGGGCGGTTGCCCTGAGTTTGGATTCGAATGATTGGCGTGCTTCGGATTCGATCGCCCTGTTCAGATAGCTCAGGGCGGTTTTCAGATCACCTTCCTGCTCGGAAATGTCCGCATAGAGCACATGGATCCGCGCCTGCCAGCTTCCCGGGATTTGCGGATTGACCATGACCTGACGATTGGCTTCATCGAGACGCTCCAGAGCCATGTCCGGTCGTTCCAGCCGGGACAGCATCGCGGCTTCAATGTAAATGCTCTGGATCAGGTCCGTGGAGGCAGCATCCCGGAAGACAGACGTCACGGACCGGCGCCGGTTGCTGGCGTCTTCCGCGAGCCTGAGTGCTTCTTCGTAATTCTGCTGATTGGCCTGATGAAGGGCGCGGTAGCTGATAAGCTGGGCCAGATCAGTCGGGTCCAGGGAAACGGCAACCAGCTTTTCCGCCTCATTGAAAACCTCATCGGCCCGGGCGAAGCGTTCCTGATTGCTGAGTTCAAGCGCCAGATGCATCAACACGATCCCGCGCCGGACATCGTCTTCGGGCAGAATACGGCGATGAAGCTCAAGTGCTTCCCGGTACTGGGCCGCAGCCTGAGCGTGGTTGCCCTGATAATTGAAGTACTGAGCATAGCGCAGGTGGTCCCGGAACCCGAACACATCGCCCAAAGTGAAAACCCGTGCACCGATTTCCGGTCCAAGGGCGGCAAGATCCCGTTCGCCGGCCTGCATTCCGGCGGCCTCCTCGACCGGGAGCACACCGGACAGAACGTCGACCGCACGCTGGGCCGCACCCAGGGCCGAGGGGATCCCATCGACGGCATAGGCCAACCCACCGGTCGAACTCATCAGGGCACGGTAGGGGAAACCGCCCAGCTCCAGACGGCAGTCAAGGGGGCGGCCGGCTTTCATCTGCTGCAACTGGGCCTGGGGTTCGCCGGGACACTCGGCAAAGGCCCCAATGCTTGAGAGCCAGACCGCGGGCCGTCCTGCATCCACCTTGTCAAAGTCGTAGACGGCAATCCGGGCACTGGCATTTTCCCATCGTCCGCATTCCACCTCAAAGGCTTGCGTGGCCTGCAGGGAAGAGACCAACTGCGCATTCGGGGTTATCCGGCAGGATTCCCCTGCCAGATTGAGGCCCACTGGAAATCCGGCAGCGAGGTCTCTCCCCTGCCCGCCGCCCAGTCCAGGAAACGGGGCACACGCACCAGCCGCCAGCAGCAGGACCGTCGTGAGGCCGGCTCTCCATCCGGGTATCCAATGGTTCAGAGCCCGGTCCCCGTTGTTGCGATGCCATCCCATGCCACTCTCCTTGCCGCCGCGCGTCTTACTGCAGTTGGGGGACTTGTTGTATCTGGCCCCAAAGATCCCGGTTGCCGTCGTTGACCATCAGGTCTTCACCGAATGCGTTCAATGTGCTGATTGTTTTCAGCCCGAGGGGGCTGAGCAGAACACCCATTTCAATGGCAATCTCACCGCCGTCGCCCTCGACCACATCGGCCACAAGGGCGCTTACCTGTTGGATTCCGCTTTCTTTCATGGCCTGAATGTTGGCCAGACCGCTGGGCACCCGAACGGTCAGCGTTCTCTCGTTAATGGGCTGGCAGAGAACCGGCGAGACCTCGCAAATGTCCTCTTCCGATGGAGAACCCGGCGTTTCATTGGGGGTTTCAGTCGGCGTCTCGGTGGGCGGTTCCTCGGGCGTCTCCGTAGGCGGTCGCGCTTCCACCTCGTCCTGGTAGACGATCACGCTTTCGTCCGTAGGCGTTACCGAAGCCGGAAGCACGGTCTCGATGGTGCCGATATCCGGCGAGATCACAGGCTCAAAGCTGCCGAGGGTGTCCCCTTCCGGCGATACGGAGTAGAGAACATAGCGTCCGTTGGGCGTGGAAAACGGGACTGTCCCGGCATTATTGACGATCCCCGTATCCGTAGACAGAACCAGTGATTCGCCCTCCCCGGTTGTCGTAATGGGCGTATCCAGGGTCAGGGTACCGTCGACCGTCTGCACGAAGAGATCGACCGCGGAGAGATCGAAGGTCGGAGCGCGACCGCCTTCGACGGCCCCGAGAGCGCCAAGGGCCAGCGGACCCATGTTGGAAACCTCAAAGGTCCCGAATTCGCTGGTGAGGAAGGACTCGATAATCTGCAGGCTGCCGATCCGGTCAATTTCCGTGGGGACAAAGCCTTCCCCACCGTCCCCGAAGAGGAGATCGGTCCCGGTGGGCACCACGAACAGGAGGGTATCGGCCACCAGCGCAGCGCCGTTATTCTTGGCAATCGTGGGTTGGAGGCCGGTGCTGGTGATTACAACATCACCAATTTCCAGCGCTTCAACCACGTTGTTGGAGTCGGGCAGAATCCGTTGGGTGAAATCCGTATCGCCGATGAAGAAAAGATCCTCGGTGGTGTTAAGGAACAGGGTTTCCGCTGACACGAGCCCGATGAAATCGTTGCTCAAGGTCGAAGACCCGTTGGACCCGCCGACCGTCGGATCGACCTCTTCCGGGATAAAGAAGCTCACAATCGATGCGAAAATTCCGGCGAGGTTGCCCTGGGATCCGCCCGAGGTCCGGAAGGAACCGGCGGTAATTGCCACCTCTTCCCCGCCATTCAGGCGGCCATTCATCGTCACGGCGCCATCGGCGAAGATCCTGATGGTTTCTGCACTGACATCAACGCCTTCATCCACCGTCACCATTCGGTTGTTTGAGGAAGAGGCATCGATAATGAGATCGGCACCCAGTTCGTTGCCGGGATCGGTAAGCGTATCGAAGGCGGTGAAGTTGTTGGCGATGATAACTTCGTCACCCTCTCGCACCGTCAGGGTCGAGCGAGGTGCATTGAGGATGAACCGGTCATTGGAGTCTGAGTTGATATTGCCATCGATCTCGATGGAGTTGGTTGCATTGATCGTGATCTGGCGTTCCGGCGGCGTGTTCTCGGGCGAGGGCAGGAAGAAGTCCGTCCCGTCCAGGAACAGATCCACACCAAAACCGGGCGCGATGTCATCCACGTCGACAATATCCGCGAACGGCAGATCGCCGGTAGGACCCAGACTGATCTTCGGCCCAAAGAGCAGCGGTTCCACAACGGGTGCATCGACCGCCCTGATCAAGTCCAGGTCCGGCAGATCGAAATCCCAGCTCTGTATAGAGACGGTCTGGGAGCGGCTGACATCGATCTCGCCGAAAATGAAGATCTCTCCGCCGATCATCACCACATCCGCACCGGAATCGACTTCGGAGAACCAAGAAATGGTGCTGCCGCCGTTGTCTTCCTCGAAAATGGTGATCTCCGGCGAGGCCAGCCCCAGGACCGCAGATCCGCTGTCAAGGCTGACCCGAGCCTGAACGTCGAGGGTGTTTTCACCGTAAAACAGGATGTAATTCTGGGTTTCCGGAGAGTTGAAATTCAGATTGCCCAGGATGTCCACATCATCCGCCTGGACCACAACATTGCCGGGAATGGCTTCCAGTGTGGCCGTCTCCACCTGGCTGACACCGCCCTCACCAACGTCGATCCCCAGGAACAGGGCATCAATGGAGGGGTCGGTGTCGTTCACGACGGTTTGCACACTGAGCTGGTCAACCACTTCGAGGATGCCCGGGTCAAGGAGCAAGGTTCCGGCATTGCCCTCGGGCGCCGCGATATCGACCATGCCCACGAAATTCAGGATTTCCTTGCCGGAAACTTCCACAAAGCCGCCGTCACCACCCTCAGGCCCGCCCCGGGCGCTGGCCTCACCCGCAAAGACGGTCTGGCCGTCAGCCCAGACGATCACCTCACCGCCATCGCCGTCTTCGAGGGCGTCGGCACGAATTTCCGCATCCGGACCGACATACGTCCTCTGGGCATTGGGGAGGGGGCCATCGCCCTGGAAAGACCCCCCGATTTCCACGGAACCGGCGCCGGATTGGCCGGAAACATCAATCCTGGCATCTTCCCGAACCACGACGGTCTCACCGATGATATCGATGGAGCCGCCGCTTTCGCCCTGCCCTGCCCCACTCGCGTCGACCCGTCCGGTGACTTCAACCGTACCCTGACCGCTGCCAAGCACGATGGAACCCGCCTTGCGCTCAATGGTCTGTGCCTCGATGACCCCATCCGTATAGATCACATCGGCAACCACTTCCGCGGCCGCCTGGGCCGTCACCAGAACCCGGCCACCGGGCGCGCTGATCCGTCCGGAGTTCTCGACAATCGCACCTTCGTCCGGGGCACGGTCGACGGGCTGGCCGACTTCGAAATTGATCATGCCGTCGCCATAGAGATCGAGGCCGTAGGTCTGCGCACCGGCCACGATCACCGTGCTCAGCCTGCCCTCGATAACGCCGTCGTTGCGCACATGGGGCGCCACAAGACCCGCGAGCCCCTTGTCCCGGACAGTAATGCGGCCTTCATTGACCACCTTGGCATCGGGATTGGTGGAGGGTGTGTCGAACCGGTACTGGCCGGCCATGAAATCATCCTGGTGAAGATCGCTTGTGGTGGCCAGGAACCCGCCCACATCAATGACCGCGCTGGATCCGATCAGCACACCATTCGGGTTCAAGAGCCACACATTACCCTTTGCGGTGATCTCGCCATTGATCGTGGACGCACCATTCCCGGTGACCCGGTTGACGGTGATGGCCTTGCGGCCGGGCTGCTGGAAGCGGACGGCTTCACCGGCATCAAGATTGAACCGGTCCCATTCGATCAGGGCACGGTTTGACTTCTGATTGATGGTGGTTTCCCGCCCGCTGGTGGTGATGGTGGCCTTGCCGCCCACCACTTTGCCGCCGTCCGGCCCGGCCATCGCAGGGGCCAGGAGAGCCAGGGACAAGCAGGTGCCGATCCCCATGGGGCGCAGGCAGGTGGAGGTGAGCAACTGGCGCAATCTCAGGCGCAATCTCTGGCGCAATCTCTGGCGCAAGGAACGGTCAGATCGGTGTGAAGGTACCATGATGGAGGTGGGCGAAGCGGCATTGGTCATGGATTGGGATCCCCTTTGCCATCAAAACTGTGCTGTGGCCTGCACCAGGAGCTGGGGCGAGCGGCTTGCAGGAGCCTGTCCGTCCACGTCACTGCTGCGGTCGATTTGGGTGGGCCGTCCCCCGACGGGCTGGGCAACCGTTGCCTCCAGAGCGAAGTTCTCGTTCGCCCTGGCCCGGACACCCGCTCCCACTGAGAGCAGCGTGCCCTGCTGGGAGGGGTCGGCGACCGGAATGCCGCCGGATTCATCACTGCGCTGATCGACCCGTCCATAATCCAGGAAGCTGAAAAGCTGATAGGACTCCAGAAGGGGCATATCGGTGGGCTGGGTGTATTGAAGCTCAAGGGTTGCTCCGACACCGCTGTCTCCGGCCAGCTGGGCCGGGTTGTAGCCCCGCCCGAAGCGCCGTCCGCCTACGGTGAACTCCTCCCCGGAAAGGACCTCATTGAAGGCGAGCTGACCGCTCATTTCCATCAGGACCGACACGGATTCACTCACTTCCTGAAGGCGCAGGAAAGAGGCTTGGAGACTGGAGAAGACCCCGGAAGCGTCGGGCCGGGTGAGAAACAGGTCCCCGGCCCGGCTGGCGTCCAGAATAGGCAGCCCCTTGCGGAACGATACCGTCCCGACATTGCGGCCCTTCAGGGTGTCCTTGAAATCGAGCCGCATGGAGATGGCAGCGGTACGGATCTTGTCCTCGTAAAGACGAAAGGGGCCGTTGGACGCGGTGCTTGCCTGGTCGGTATTCGTGTTCAGATAATCAAAACTGACATCACCGGTCAGGGACAGATCCCTTGTCCTGAGAAACGGATAGGACAACACCGCCGAGGCAAAGGTGGAGTCGCTTTCCAGATCCAGAACATCCAGCGCGACAGGCGGTCCGTTGGGCCGGGATTCCCCGTAGGACCCGATCAACTGAAGCCTGAGCCCTGAGCGGCCGATACCGATGCCCGCAGAGCCCTGGATGACCCAGCTTCCCTCCCCGTCGATGGGGTTGGTGACGACCGCTGTCAGGCCAAACTGGTCGGCATAATCCGTCAAGGCACTGATATTCGTGCCGATCACGACCGTGTCCCGCCCGGTGAAGGACGACCCCTGATTATCGATGGAGGCAAAACCGCCGACCCGTTTGCGCACCACATTCGCGACCAGCACGGCCCCGCCCCGCTGGTCCTCGTCCTGACGCAGCAGAACCGAAACGGCGATGCCCGGAATATCATTGGCGAGCAAAAGAGCTCTCTCAAGGGTCTGGAGTTTCAGGGGCCGCTGGCCTTCCACCTCGCGCAGAATCGCTTCGACCCGGCCATGGTCGGCCCCGCCGCTGAGATCCATTTCAACCCGGGTGATGAACCCTTCGATGACCTCAAGCCGGTAGCGCCCGTCGGCGACCTCCTGGGCCGGGACGATCGTTCTGGTAATGAAGAACCCTGCTTCCCGGTAGAATGCCTCGATACGCGCAGCAATCTCGTAGAGCTCGGTCAGAGTAATCATCCGCCCGATCTGGTCCTGGAAGAGGGGGCGCAGGGTTTCCGGCGGAAAGGCGCTGGCACCGTTGATCACGAGATCGCGCAATTCAAAAGTGACTTCACTGCTGTTCGCAGGCGGACGGCCAGGGCTTGTGCTGGGAATGACGATGGGATCGCCAAGGGAAGGCGTGGGCCGCTCTTCCAATTGACGCAAGCGGACGTCAGGCTCTGTCGCCTGGCTCGGCACCGGCGGCGCGTTCTGCGCAGCGACCGGACCCCAGGCCAGCGCGGCGCCGATGACCAGAAAAGGCAGACAGGTTCCCGAACCCAATCTGACGGCCGGCAACCGGCGGCCCGGCCCGGAGTGTTGATCAGGCTTGTCAGACGGCAGACTTCCAGCCCCGATACCGTTACTCATTCACAGCCTCTTTCGACCAGGATCCCTCACATCCATGGACAACCCTGCCTCTTTGACGGCGACCGGCCATGCTACGGCGCGAGTGGCCTGATCAGGCAAGCGGTGCCGGGGATGCCGGTTCAGCGATCCCATCGCGGACAGAAATACATGAATTGCCCGGAATCTTCTTATTGCCATTTTGAAAGATGCGCCAGCGGTTTCACCTGCCGGCCAGGACTGATCCAGCCTGCGGTAAAATGACAGGAAGCATTCACACCCCGCCGGAGCGGTTATTCCACCTGGTCGGCAATATCCATGAGCTGGTCCATGTCCTTGATGACGAATTTTCCGTTGGAGAGTTGGACGATGTCCTTCTGGCGCCAGGTGCTGAGCTGGCGGTTGACGTTTTCCCGGGACAGGCCCGCATAGTTGCCCAGTTCGCTTTGGGACAGCCGGAGCTGGATCTCGACGGATCCCTCCGCGTCCTCCGTTCCGTAATGGGTGCCGAGGCGGACCAGGGAGCGGGCGAGGCGGGATTTCAGGTCGAGGGTCCAGCCGTCCGCAGCCATGGCGCTCGCCATGCGGATCTTGGCGCATAGCAAAGTCATGATCTTGAGGGCAAGCGGGGGTGTCTCGGTCAGGGCGGCGAGCACATCGCGCCGGGCGAGGACCGCGGCGGCGCCGGAACTCGCGGCAATGGCGTCGGCGGTGCGGGGCAGCCGGTCGAGGACCGCGATTTCTCCCACCACTTCGCCGGGCTGAATGAAGTTGAGAATGGTTTCCTTGCCGCTTGCCGAGACATCCACAATCTTCACCGACCCTTCAAGGACGGCGAACATCGCCTCCCCCTCTTCGTCCTTGTAGGACAGGGTTTCTCCCTTCTTGAAGGGCTTTTCCTTGGCCTTGGCGAACAGGCATTCCAGCTCTTCCGTGTTCAAATTTTTCAGGAAGGTGTCGCCCTCTCCGCTGCTTTGGAGGGTCTTGAGACGATCGAGCAGGCTCATGGGCTTTCATCCTGTCTTTAATCTGTGCTCGGGCGGGGCATTCCGCACCCGCATCCATCGGGTGGCGGATATCAGGCAGTGGGACCCGCCGCTTCTTCCCTATGGGGCTCATAAACCTGCAAAGGCCGCTCGATCGAGCGGACCTTGATGGTCCCCAGATCCTCATAGTTGAAACCGGGTGCTGACTCACGGACCGAGGCGCTGACACAGATCTGGGAGCCCAGTTCCTTGTTGGCCTGTTCAAGGCGGCTCGCCAGATTGACCGTGGTGCCGTGGGCCGTGTAGTCGAACCGCCGGGTTCCGCCAAAATTGCCGACAATCGCTGGACCGGTATGGACACCAATCCGTGTGCGCCCGAATGATGCAACCCGGTCTTGCAACCGCACACGGAAGGCTTCGGTTTCGCGTTTGATATCAAGGGCGCAGGCGACCGCGCGGGCGGTGTGGTCTGGCTGATCCAGCGGTGCATTGAAGAAGGCATGGAGAGCGTCGCCGACAATCTTATCGATGGTGCCCTCGTGTTTGAAGATCAGGTTGATGACCGTTTCGAAATATTCATTCAGGATTTCAGTCACCTGGGCGGGGTCATGGGTGTCCACGAATGAGGTGAAGCCCTCCAGATCCGTGAACAGGACCGTGATTTCCCGGGTTTCTCCGGACAGGGACGGGCTTTCCTCCCGGTCCAGCAGCCGTTCCACCACGGGCGGCGCCAGAAAGAGCGCAAAGCTCCTGCGCAGCCATTGGGCCCGGCGCTGGGCCCTGCCCCGCCCGTAAAGCCCCAGAATGAAGGCCGCGCCCACAAAGGCGATCACCGGGGTGGCCACGGGTAGAACCAGACCGGCCCCGGCAAACAGGACAAACGACAAGAGCAGATAGATCAGCACCGCTGCGGCAATGACCGGCACGAGGATGGGCACGCTGATGATCCGCGAGGCCAGAGCCGCTCCGCCCGCCGCCGCCAGCAGTCCCAGAACGCCGCGCCAGAAGGCAGGAAGGGTGAGAACACCCTCACCGCCCATGAGCTGAGCCAGGGCGAACGCGTGGACCACCACGCCCGGTGTCCCGTGGCCGGCCATAAGGTCTCCCGATTTCGGTGCGAAACGAAGAGGTGTCATGTGACGGTCGTCATAGCGCGTCACCTTGCCGATGAGCACAATCTTATCCCGAAGCCAGGCCACCCCGTGTTCCGAAGCAGACAGACTGAGGAGTTGATGGGCGGGCATGGTGACAAATGGCCAGGACTTGTCCCTGGTCAGACCGAAGGACAGAAGTGCTCCGTCCGTGTCGGCCCCGGTCTCGATGGCTGGGTTGACCTTGCGCGCGAGCTCAACCGGAAATGGATTGAGGCCATGGTCCTTGGCGAAACTTGTGTATCGCACCACGCCGCCGGCCAGTTCCAGCTTGGGCGAGGCGACCGGCATCCCGAACAGGTTTTGTCCGGGGGTGTTCTGACCGGTCTCGAGAGGAGGCCGGTCCACCTCGCCGCCCACGGCCGGGGTTACGGCGATGATGGGCGTGTCGATCGCCGCAAGGGCTTGGGTGAGCGCCCGGTCCGCGTCCTCGGTGGTAGGCCGGTCGAGAATGACGTCGAGGCCGACGACGGCAGGCTTGCCCTTGTCGATCGCCACGAGCAGATCACCCAGGAATGTCCGCTCCAGGGGCACCTCGTAGGGCAGCTTCTCGAGTGTTGCATCATCCAGGGCAACGATAACAATGTCCGGATGGGGGGCGCGTGGCGCGCTCAAAAGGCTCGTGCGAACGTCATAGAGAATCCAATCGATGGACGACAGGAACGTCCGCTCACCCAGGCCATAGGCGACAATGGCCCACGCCAGAATGGCAAACAGAATGGGGTTTCGTTTCATGACCAGATCTCTTGAATCCACGACCAGCCGTCATCCTACAGGGCTCGCGCGCCGTTTGCTCGCGAAAGCTGTCATGGTCGGCCTTTTGGGGGCCTCCACGGTGCCGGCAGCCGCAGATGTCCTGGTGTTGACCTCCTCGTCGCCGGAGATCGAGCCCGGTCAGTGGCTGCGCCATGGGGACGAGATCGAGACCGACGAGCCGGTGACATTGACGGTCCTGCCCAGCGGCGAAACCCAGGTACGCATACTGACCATTCCAGAAGGCGGCCTGGTCTATCTCGACGGCTATCCGGAAGCAGAGACGGACTCCCGCACCCTCATCCGGGTCATCGACAAGCTCATCTCGACGGAGAAACGGGTTCAGGTCCGCGGGGCCACCCGGGGCGGCCCGAAAGAGGCCTCCGCCGAAAATGCAGCCTGCGCCTTCGATCCTGACCAGGACGGTCTGGACCAGGTCGAGACCCTGGCCGAAAGCGGCTGCCAGAACGCCGCCCGGGATCTGCTTCAAAGCCTGATCAAGCGGGCCGGAGAGAGCACGGAAAACGGATAAGGGTCCGCGCGATCCAATAGCGGATGATCGGGCACCGTCCGGTCAGAAAATGAACGGCGCCCAGACCAGTGCGATGAGGGACAGGACCAACACGCCGATCAGATTGAGAACAATCCCCGCCCGGATCATCTGGGGAATGGAGATATGGCCCGAGCCATAGACGATGGCGTTGGGCGGGGTGGCCACCGGCAGCATGAACGCACAACTCGCGGCCAGGGAGACCGGCACCAGAAAGATCAGGGGGTCCTGCCCGGTCTGGGTGGCGATGGCCGCCATGACCGGCAGAAAGGTGGCCGTGGTGGCCAGATTGCTGGTCATCTCCGTGAGAAAGATCACCAGCAGGGTGGCGCTCAGGATCAGGATGGCGATGTTGACCCCGTCCTCGTCCGCCCCCGCCAACCGCTGCCCGAGCCAGAGGGCAAGCCCGCTATCGGACACCGCTCCGGCCAGGGACAACCCTCCTCCGAACAGGATCAGCACCCCCCAGGGCAACTTGTCCATGTCCCGCCAGGTCAGCAGCGCCCGTTGCGATCCGCCGCCTGCCGGGACGATGAACACCAGAAGAGCGGCCAGCATGGCAATGCCGCTATCGGTGAGCATGGGCAGGCCGAGCTCGTCGGCGAGGGGCCGGCGCAGGATCCATCCCAGAACCACGAACAGGAACACCAGGGCGGTGCGCAATTCGGCCTGTGACATGGCGGCCTGTCCCCGGCGCAGGGATTGAATGTGCTCGCGAACCTTGGGCGTGGTCTGAAACGAGACCGGAAACACGAAACGGGTAAGCACGAGCCAGGCCACGGGCAGCATCACCAGGGTGACCGGCACGCCCACGAGCATCCAGCGGGCAAAATCGATCTCCCGATCAAAATTGTCGATCATGAAGCCCGCAAGGAAGGCGTTGGGCGGGGTCCCGACCAGGGTGGCCATTCCCCCAATCGTGGCTCCATAGGCCAGCCCGAGAAGCATGGCCGTGGCGAAGTTCGACCGGTCCCGCTGGCCGATCTCGGTCATGGTCTCGTTCACCAGGGCCACCACCGACAGGGAGATCGGCAAAAGCATCAGGGTGGTGGAGGTATTGCTCATCCACATGCTGATGGACGCCGCCGCCAGCATGAAGCCCAGGACCAGATTGGGCGCGCTCGTGCCCGTCACCGAAAAGATTGCGAGGGCCACCCGGCGGTGAAGGCCGCTGCGCTCCACCGCAAGAGCGATGATAAAGCCGCCCAGGAACAGGTAGACCATGGGGTGGGCATAGGATGCCGCCGCATCCTTGAACTCCCGCACGCTCAAGATTGGAAACAGAACCATGGGGAGAAACGCGGTCGCCGGGACCGGGATCGCCTCGGTGGACCACCAGATGGCCATCCATACCGCGACCGCCGCCGTGGCCACGCCGGCCCATTCCAGCCCTTCGGGTCTGAAGAACAGGAAAATAAGCAGAGCGGCGACGGGACCGAGCACAAGACCGATGGTCTGATAGGGCGCACGCGCCTCCGTCTCCCCCATGGCGGATCTCCTGGTTCTTCTTGTTGAGGATGCGCGGGTTGTTGAGAATCCGCAGGGTGGCGCTCAACTTTCAGCGGCTTCGAGCGCGATGGCAATCCCCTGACCGACCCCAATACACATGGTCGCCAGGGCACGCCGGGCACCCCTGGAGCGGAGCTCAAGAGCAGCGGTTCCGGTGATCCGCGCCCCGGAGGCCCCGAGGGGGTGACCGATCGCGATCGCCCCACCGTTGGGGTTCACATAGTCCGCACCATCGGGAAGGCCCAGGGCCCGGGTCACCGCAACGGATTGGGACGCGAAAGCCTCGTTGAGTTCGAAAATATCAAAATCGTCCACGGCCAAACCCAGACGGGCACACAGTTTCTGGGTTGCGGGGGCCGGGCCGAAGCCCATGATCCGGGGCTCAACCCCCGCCGTCGCACCGCCGAGGATCTTGACCAACGGCTTGAGGCCGAAGCGGGCCACAGCCTCCTCGCTGGCAATGATCAACGCCGCCGCGCCGTCATTGACCCCGCTGGCATTGCCTGCGGTGACCGTGCCCTGGGGCGGGAACAACGGGCGCAGCTTGGCGAGCTTGTCCGGGGTGGTGTCCGGCCGGATGTGCTCATCCTGATCAACGATCACCGGATCCCCTTTGCGCTGGGGGATGCTCACCGCCACGATCTCAGCCGCGAGCCGTCCGGACTGCTGGGCCGCTGCCGCCCGTTGCTGGGACGACAGGGCGAACGCATCCTGATCCTCACGGGAAACCCCAAAATCATGGGCGACGTTGTCCCCGGTCTGGGGCATGGAATCCACGCCGTACCGGTGCTCCATGACCTTGTTCACAAAGCGCCAGCCGATGGTGGTGTCGTGGATTTCCGCGGCCCGGGAAAAGGCGCTCTCGGCCTTGCCCATGACGAACGGGGCCCGGGACATACTCTCGACGCCCCCGGCGATCACCACATCCGCCTCGCCGCTCTTGATCATGCGCGAGGCGGTGAGAATGGCATCCATCCCCGACCCGCACAGGCGGTTGATGGTGGTGCCCGTCACCTCAGGCGGCAGATCCGCGAGCAGGGCGGCCATCCGGGCCACGTTACGATTGTCCTCACCGGCCTGATTGGCGCAGCCCAGGATCACATCGTTCACAGCCATGGGATCCAGGGACGGATTGCGGTCCATGACCGCGCGGATGGGGATCGCTGCCAGATCATCCGCGCGCACGCTGGAGAGTGCCCCCCCATAGCGTCCGAATGGCGTGCGGATGTAGTCACAAATAAAAGCCGTCCCCATGGTCTGTCCCCTGTTCTGATTCACTACCCTTGAGGGCTCGCGCGCCGCGCCGCGCCGTTCGGCGCATGGGATGGGTCAAAAGTCTCCAAACGGGCGGCGCAATGGTCCCTGCGTTGGCGCACCGATTGGACCACCGCGCCAGTTGACCAGAGCCTACCCTCCGGCCCCGCCGGGCACAATTCGCCGCCTCAGAAGATAGATTACCAGGTTAATGCCTTCCTTTTCCGGGCACACAGGTCCACACTGCCCCTTGAAATCGAAAAGACGCGCAGGCGAGGAGGGCGTGATGACAAAGCTGAATGTGAACGGAAAAGTCGTCGAAGTGGAGGTGGCTGATGACACGCCGCTTCTTTGGGCACTGCGGGAAAATCTGGGTCTGACCGGCACCAAATACGGTTGCGGCATCGCCCAATGCGGATCCTGCACTGTTCACGTGGATGGCCAGCCCGTGCGCTCCTGTGTCTATCCCGCCAGTGCCCTGACGGAAGACAACAAGGTCACCACCATCGAAGGCCTTTCCGAAGACGACAGTCACCCGGTGCAGCAGGCCTGGGCGGAACTCGATATCCCCCAGTGCGGATACTGCCAGCCGGGCATGATCATGGCGGTTGCGGGCATGCTCAACAACAACCCGAACCCCACCGACGAAGACATCGACGCGGAAATCACGAATATCTGCCGCTGCGGCACCCTAGGCCGCGTGCGTCAGGGCATTCACCTGGCCAAAACCAAGAAAGCCTGAGGGGGACCCACGCCATGACCATTCTGAATGCTCTTTCCCGCCGCGGCTTCATGATCGGTGTCGGTGCCACCGGCGCAGGGCTCACGATCTCTCTGCTCGACGGTGCCGCCACCGGCGCACTTGCCTCGGAGCAGCCCGAAGTCAATGCCTGGGTGCATATCGGCGAAGACGACGTCGTAACCATCCGGATCGCCCGGTCCGAAATGGGCCAGGGCACCTTGACGGGCCTCGCTCAGCTTGTGGCCGAGGAACTCCACTGCGACTGGTCCAAGGTTGTCACCGAGTATCCGACCCCCGGCGAGAACCTCCGCCGTGAGCGGATCTGGGGATCCTTCAGCACTGGTGGCAGCCGGGGCATCCGCGACAGCCATGAATATGTGCGCGAAGGCGGTGCCGCTGCCCGCATGATGCTGATCGAGGCCGCCGCCAAACAGTGGGACGTGGAGCCGAGCGCATGCTCCGCCAAGGACAGCGTCATCACCCACGACGCGTCCGGCCGCACGACAACGTTCGGCAAGGTGGCCACGGAAGCCGCCAAGCTGGCTCCGCCCATGGAAGTGACCCTCAAGGATCCCTCCGAATGGACCGTCGCCGGCAAGCCGCTTAAGCGTCTGGACACCGCCGAAAAGCTGAACGGGAAGCAAATCTATGGAGCGGACATTTCCCTGCCGGGCATGCTGAATGCCAGCATCAAGCAAGCCCCGATGATCGGCGGTACCCTGAAGAGCTTCGATGCATCCGCCGTCAGCGACATGCCGGGCGTGCGCAAAGTGGTCAAGGTGGATGACCGAACCGTCGCCGTGGTCGCGGACTACTGGTGGCAGGCCAATGCGGCCCTGAAGGCGCTTCCCATCGAATGGACACCCGGAGAAGGCTCCGACTACAACAGCACCGCATTCGAGGCGGAACTGGACGACGGTCTGACGGCGGAACAGGCCTTTGTGGGCAATGCGGCGGGCGACGTGAAGGCGGCCTTTGAAGGGGCGGACCAGATCGTCGAGGCCACCTATAACATGCCGCACCAGAACCACGCCTGCATGGAGCCCATGAACACAACGGCTCTGTGGACGGAAGACAAATGCGAAATCTGGTGTCCGACCCAGAACGGCGAAGGCGCCCTGGCGGCTGCCGCCGAGGCGGCGGAACTGCCGATCCAGCAGTGCGAAGTCTACAAGGTCCATCTGGGCGGCGGCTTCGGGCGCCGGGGTGCGCCGGACTACATCCATTTCGCCGTCAAGATCGCCAAGCAGATGCCGGGCACGCCGATCAAGGCCCTGTGGACCCGGGAAGAGGACATGATCCATGGCTTCTTCCACCCCACCACCAAGGCTAAGCTCCGCGGTTCTCTCGATGCGGACGGCAACGTCACCGGCCTGCATATGCGCATTTCCGGTCAGTCCATCCTGGCGGCCCTGCTGCCTAACAACCTGATTGACGGTGCGGACTTTGCCACCTTCCAGGGTCTCCTGCCAAAGAATGCGGATCCCCGGCTGGCGGATCAGGCGCTCCAGCACAGCTTCCCCAATCTCATGGTTGACCACGCCATGCGTAATCCGCCGGTGCGGCCGGGCTTCTGGCGGGGTGTGAACGCCAACCAGAACGCCATTTATCTCGATTGCTTCATCGACGAGATGGCCGTTGCCGCAAAGCGTGATCCCCTGGAATTCCGCCTGGCCCTGATGAAGGATGCCCCCAAACTGGCGGCGGTCCTCGAGGCGGTGGCGGAAAAATCCGGCTGGGGTTCCGATGACGGCAAGAGCCGGGGCTTGTGCGCCTTCTATTCCTTCGGCTCCTACACGGCGGCCTGCGCGGAAGTCACTGTATCCGATGACGGACAGTTGAGAATGCACCGCATCGTCGCCGCGACGGATCCGGGCACCGTGGTCAATCCCCAGCAGGTCAAGGCCCAGGTGGAAGGGTCCTTCGTGTACGGCCTTTCCGCGATGCTCTACGGCGAAATCACCTTCGATGAGGGTGAGGTCCAGGAACAGAATTTCGACACCTTCGACTCTCTGCGCCTAGCGGACATGCCGGAAGTTGAGACCATCGTGATGCCGTCCGGCGGCTTCTGGGGCGGTGTGGGTGAGCCCACCATCGCCGTGGCGGCCCCCGCCGTGCTCAACGCCATCTACGCGGCGACGGGCAAGCGGGTCCGTAATCTGCCGATCAAGGACCAGAACCTGAGGGCGTGATGAGCACTCCGGGCGCAGCCCTTCTTGGTTTGGGTCTGCTGGTCGTACTGGCCGGCGCCGGTGCGGCTGCATCGGCGCAGGCCAAACAGCCATCTGTATGTGAGCCATCCATATCCGGGCCATCTGTATCCGGGCCGTCAGCATCAGGAGAGGGGACGCCAAAAGCGGCCTCTCCCGCCGACTACACGGGTGCCGACAGCGCCGCCCCGGGTCTGAGCAGGGCAGCCAGTCTTGCGGCTTCCTGCAGCGGCTGCCACTGGCCGGGGCAGACCCATCTCACCGATCTCACATCCCTTGATGGGGCCACGATCGCCGATCTCCTCAAGGCCTACAAGGCTGATGACGACGGTACGACCGTGATGCACCGGCTGGCCCGTGGGTATTCAGAGGCGGAGATTGAGGCCATCGCAGCCTATCTCGAAGCCTCCCGCGCAGGCCCCGCTTCCATCGCAATCCCCTCGACATCTGAGGAGCCCTGACATGGACAGCGCCCTCTCCCGCCGCACCATGTTGGCCGCCATGGCAGGCACGGCGGCATTTCCCGGCTCGGCCGCCCTGGCCAAAACGGCGGCGAAGGTGGTCGTGATCGGCGGCGGCTATGGCGGCGCGTCCGCGGCCCGGGCCCTCAAACAGGCCGTCCCGTCGATCCAGGTCACCCTGGTCGAGCCCCAGGACCGGTTCGTGTCCTGCCCGTTCAGCAATCTCGTGCTGGCCGGACTGCGGGACATGCCCTCGATCACATTCCGGTATGATGCTCTGACGGCGGAAGGCATCACCCTCGTGCGGTCCAAGGCACGGGATGTAGACGCTCAGCGGAAAGTGGCCATCCTGGAAGACGGCACGGAACTCCCGTGGGACCGGCTGATCCTGTCCCCCGGCATCGATCTTCGCTGGGGTGCCCTAGAGGGCTACGATGAAGCCGCAGCCCAGGTCATGCCCCATGCCTGGAAGGCCGGACCCCAGACCCTGCGCCTGTCTGCACAGCTTGAGGCCATGGAAGACGGCGGCCTTGTGGTTATCGCCGCACCCGCCGCCCCGTTCCGGTGTCCGCCCGGACCCTATGAGCGGGCCAGCATGATCGCCCATTTCCTCAAGGCGCGAAAACCCAGGTCAAAACTGCTTCTGCTCGATGCCAAGGACACGTTCTCCAAAAAGCCCCTGTTCCTTGAGGCGTGGGCGGAGCATTATCCCAATGTTCTGGAATGGCGCGGTGCCAGCAATGACGGACGGGTGTCCCGGGTGGACCCCGCGACCATGACCCTGGAAACGGATTTCGAGACCATCAAGGCGGATGTTGCCAACATCATCCCCCCACAGAAGGCTTCCGCTATTGCGGAGCGGGCTGGTGTGGCGGACCGGACCGGCTGGTGCCCCATTGACGCCATCTCCTTTGAATCGCCTTTGCAGCCGGGCATGCATGTCATCGGTGATGCGACCATTGCCGCGCCGATGCCAAAATCAGCCTTCTCAGCCAATCTTCAGGGCAAGGTGTGCGCCATCCAGGTTGCCCGCATGCTTGCGGGGTTGGAGCCGGAACCGACCATTCTGGCCAACACCTGCTATTCCTATGTTACTCCGGACACGGCAGTTTCCATTGCTGGGGTGTATTCCAATGCGGATGGCCGCTTTGCGGATGTGCCGGGGGCAGGCGGTATCAGTCCCCTCGCCGCGGACCAGACCGTGCGCCAGGCGGAAGCCGGCCAGGCGGCGGACTGGTTCCGGGCCATCACCATGGAGACGTTCGGCTGATGGGCCCGGGTCTGGTTGGAACGCGCATCTCGCGCAGCACCATCGCCCCAGTCGCCCTCGCCGCTCTGCTGGGCGCCTGTGATCCGACCCACAATGACCCAAGCGCTCCACCCCTGATCGCAGAAAGCCAGATCGTCGGTGATGCGATCCCTGATCCCCTCACGGATGAAGCGGGAGACGCAACCCTCGGGCAGCGGATCTTTGTGGAGCGCGACGAGGGCCATTGTGTGCTTTGCCACCGGATCGCCGGTCTTGATGCGGAATTTCAGGGGAATGTGGGGCCGGACCTGACAGGTGTCGGCGCCCGTCTGACCCCGGGGCAGATCCGGCTGCGGATTGCAGATATTGAACGGGTTGCGACCGGGTCCATCATGCCCGCCTATTACAGGGTTCAAGGTCTCAACCAGGTAGACCCGGCCTTTACGGGAGAACCAGTGCTCCGGGCCCAAGCCATCGAACATCTGGTGGCCTACCTGTCTGAGCGGAAAGGGGATCAGGATGCAGGATAATAACCCCGATAACAGGCCTTTTGGATCTGTGGGCCCACGGACCATGACCCGGCGCACGGTTCTTGGTGCTGGTGCGGGCCTTGCTGCGGTGAGCCTCGTGCCACTGCCGGTCCAGGCGGCGCCGGAAGATGCCCGGGCCGCCATCATTGAATTGTTCGGCACCGCTGATATCCAGGACGGCAAGGTTACCCTGGAGCTTCCCCCTATTTCCGAGAACGGATTTTCCGTACCTCTTTCGGTGAGTGTCGAAAGCCCCATGATCGACGAGGATTATGTGCGGCGTATCGGGATCATTTCCGAGCGAAACCCGGTTGCCACCGTGGCCCAGTTCCATCTCGGTCCGGCCTCCGGCAAGGCCGTGGTCTCCACGCGCATCCGCCTTGCGGGTACACAGATTGTCCATGCGGTGGCAGAAATGAATGACGGCTCGCTCTGGTCGGGCCGGGCGGAGACCCTGGTCACCCTGGCCGCCTGCGTCATTCTGTAAAGGGAGGAAAGACCATGGCCGCCATCCGTATCGCCGTGCCCGAAACGGCCCAGGCCGGAGAAATCATGGAACTGAAGGCCCTGATCCGTCACCCCATGGAAAGCGGCTTTCGCCGGGGCTCCAGGGGCGAGGAAATTCCCCGGGACATCATCACGACCTTCGAATGCCTCTACAATGGGGAGAAAGTGTTCCAGGCGGATTTCTATCCGACGGTGGCAGCCGACCCCTTCCTCACCTTTCACACCAAAGCCACCCAAAGCGGCACCCTGGAGTTCCGGTGGACCGATCAGGATGGGCAAAGCTGGTCCGAGAGCGCGGACCTGTCGGTGACATGACGGGGCGGATTGCCATGGCCGGCCTCGCTCTGGTGCTTGCCTCTTGTGGTCAGCCGGGGGACAATACCTCGCCCGACATGGCGAAACCATCGGGCCTGTCCCCGGATGAAATCCGCTCTGGCACCGCCTTCCTCACCCCGGAAACCCAGGCGCTACAGAACGACAGCTTCGGCAATCCCGGCTATCTCTGGGTGGATCGCGGGGAGGCCCTTTTCAGTGCCCCTGCTGGGGAAGCCCCGGCCTGCGCGTCATGCCACAGCGAACCGGAAACGGCTCTTGATGGTGCGGCAGCCCGTTACCCGTCCATCGACAAGGCAAGCGGCGTGATGGTGAACATCGAAGGCCGGATCAATCTGTGTCGGGAACGCCATCAGGATCAACCGGACCTCGCCTATGAAAGCGACGAACTGCTCAGCCTGACCGCCTATGTGTCGTCACTGTCCAACGGCGCACCGCGGCAGGTGGAACTGACCACCGCAACCCGTCCCTATTTCGAACGGGGCGAGCAGTATTTCTTCACCAGACGGGGGCAGCTCAATCTGGCCTGTTCCCAATGCCACAACGAACATTGGGGCCAGAAACTCCGGGGAGATACCATCAGCCAGGGCCACGGCAACGGGTTTCCCACCTACCGGTTCGAGTGGCAGGCCCTTGGCTCCCTCCACCGCCGGTTTCATGATTGCGACAAGGGCGTTCGCGCCGAGCCCCGCGCTCTTGGTTCGGAAGAATATGTGGCCCTTGAATACTACCTCGCCCACCGCTCCGGCGGCCTGCCCATTGAAACACCCTCCGTACGCCGATAGAAGAGTTTCAGGCTCGGAGCAGAACACGCCCAACGGCAAGGACAAGACCCATGATTCTTTATGATAACGAGGCGGCCCCGAACCCGCGGCGGGTACGGATCTTTCTTGCAGAAAAAGGTATTCGTGTTCCCACGGAACAGGTCGATATCCGTCAGCGCCAGAGCAGAACACCGGAATTCTTGGCCAAGAACCCGGTCGGCGGCATTCCGGTCCTTGAACTCGACGACGGCACCTGTATCGCGGAATCCGTGGCCATCTGCCGCTACTTCGAGGAACTGCACCCTAATCCGCCCCTGTTCGGAGCCACCGCCCTTGAAAAGGCTATTGTGGAGATGTGGCTGCGCCGGGTGGAACTGGGGCTCATGGTCCCCATTGGTATGGTCTGGATCCATGGCCATCCGTTGACGGCGGGCCTGATCGAACAGATTCCCAAAGCCGCCGAACAGAACCGCAAGCGCGCCGCCATAGGCTACAAGGTTCTGGATGACCAGCTTGCAGAAAATGAATTCCTGGCAGGCGAACGCTATTCCATTGTGGATGTTGTGGCTCTGGCCACCATCGATTTTGGCGCCGGGCTGGTGGGCGTTCCCTATGATGACAGTCTCGTCCACCTGAAACGCTGGCACGACAGCGTCTCCGCCCGCCCCAGCGCCCAGGCCTAGAGACACTCACCGCTCTCGGTACGCAGCCTTCCAGCCCAAACGGCGCAGGGGTGCTGCCATCGGAGGACCGGTTCAGTCATCGAAGCCCACGAAATGGGCGGCTTCTTCCACGGGCTTGCGGTTCGTGACCACCCCATTGGCCGGGAAGGTTTCATCGGGAAAGCCCATGGCGATGCAGATCATGATCACCTGATCGTCCGGAATGCCCGCATGTTCGCGCACCACCGGTGTCTGCATGATGCCCTGGCTGTTGATCACGCAGCCCAGGCCCCTGGACCAGGCAGCATTCACGATGGCATTGGCGATACCACCGCAATCGAAGGGCCCGATATCACCGCCGAGCAGGTCCCGGTCATAGGTCACGACAATGGAGACCGGGGCGTCGAACTGACGGAACCCCCGCAGCACCCATTCCCAGCGTGCCTCCTTGTCATGGCGTTCGATGCCCATGACACCGAAAAGCTGCTTGGCCACTTCGATCTGGCGCTGCCGGTGAATGCCCTCGTATTCACCGTGGTAGCGCACCTCAAGGGTAGGACGGGTGCCGGCAACATTGCGCTCCGTATTGCCGGCACGGATCCGGTCGAGGGGCTCGCCGGAGATGACGTAAAAGTTCCAGGGCTGAGTATTGTAGGAGGATGGCGCGCGCATGGCGAGGCTGAGCACCTCCTGCACCAGTTCCTTGGGCACGGGGTCCGGCTTGTATCCCCTGATGCTCCGGCGTCCCATAATCACGTCATCATAATGCATTACCCGGTTCCCTTCCTCTCGATGTGCTGTAAGCTGATTATTGGCAGCGTCGGCGGATCTCCGCCGCGATCACCCAGAGACGGTCCTGTCCCCAGACAGCCACGTCCTCACCGCCCCCGCCGGACAGCCTGAAGGATGGCACACCCCACAGGCCCATGTCCTGGATCATTTCTTTCTGGTTCTGCTCGACAAAAGCCTTCCAGCTTTCATCACCGATCCGCTTTTCAGCCTCGCTCCAGTCAAGCCCCGCGGCCTCGACGGCCTTGCGCATACCGCTTGATGTGTGGAGCGGGAGGCCTTTGGAGAATGCGCCACGCAGCATTTCGCTCATCAGGACCTCATCCTTGCCCTGTTCCCTGGCCCAGGGCAGCAGTGAATAGGCCTTGCGGGTCGGCGTGCCAATCGGCGTGATCGCGTTGCCAAAGGGTACCCCGAAATAATCCGCCTCCCGCTTTGTATCGAACAGGATGTAGCGCATTTTGGCCCGAGTCGCCGGGACGCCTCGCATGATCATGGGCAACACCGGCTTGTGGTGGAACTCGATGCCACAGGCGTTCTTCAGGGCGATGGTCCGGTCAAAGATGATCGATGTGTAGGGCGAATTGAGGGAAGGATAGAAATCAAGACGCAGTGCGCTCGCATCAATCCCGGTCACGTCCAGGGACGGGCGCGGGGCGAGGAACGGCTCATCGGGCGCGGTGCAAAGACCCAGCTCCCGAAGCCTGTCTTCCAGGTGGAAAAGCCGGTCCACGCCCCAATACCATTCACCGCCATAGTAAAGGGTGGCCCCGGAGTAATGGCCCATCTTATGAAGCAGGTCCGAACCGTCGCTGATCGCCTGAATGGCCTGATCGCCTGATGCCATGGGCGAGGGGTGATTGACGATCCGGTCACGATCTCCGGACCAGAGGGCCTCGCTGATACCAGCGATCTGGGCAATGAACTCCGAACCGGAAAGGCCGGCGAGAATGCGGGCGGCTTTGTGGGTCAGCACATCATCGGGCACGGTACCTGCCTGCTCCGGAAAGGACAGGCTGAAATGCGGCCCAATCAGACTGGCGTCCCGGCGTGCCAAAACCGCGAGTTTCTCCGCCTCCGGTTGATTGCGCCCGCCGGACGCGCGGATGAGATGGGGCCGGATCGTCACATTGTACCGCTCGGCGAACCGGGCCAGGACCTGGGCGGTCAAATGAGAGTAGGGATCATCGAGCTGGTGGAAATAGTCCACCGTATGCGGCTCATTGGCCTGCTTGCGGCGGGCTTCGAAACGCTCTCTCTGGGCCTTGATCCGTCCTGTATCCAGAACATCCCTCATCTGCCAGCGCGCCAGATAGCGCACCCATCCCGGCGGATCCACCATGATGGACGGATTTGGGTTATCCCGCTTGTCTGGTTCCAGCATATCCAGCCCCCTTTTTTCCCGTACGGATCAGTTCAGTCTTCAAAAGATAAAGATGGCCCACCGGAACCCCTTCCGATGGGCCATGGGACCAGAGTTGCGTCCGGTCAGTCCGATTTCAGCGCCGCAAGAACCGCGTCGACGACCCCATCCGCCTTGGCCTGCATTTCCGCATCCGTTGCATCCTGGATCGGATGATCCACCAGGAGAAAACGGGCCTGGGGCAGTCCGAGTGCCGTGGCCTGAGCAATAGCGGCCTGTTCGAATTCGCTTGATGCGATGGTTACCGAGGGAATGCCTTCGATCTCGAACCACACAGTGTCATGCATACTGCATGTCGTGCATGAGCCTCAATCAGCCAGCGCTTCCACAACGAAACCGCATTCCGACTTGATCTGCTGGCGCAGGTCGTCCGGACACGGCTTGGTAAAGGTCGGCTTGGTGTAACGCCTGACTGTGACGCCAGGAAGCCGTGCACTGATGAGTTCCTCGAGCCTGTCCAGAAGGACATTGCCTCTGGGCTTGCGGATATCGAGCAGGCCCACGACGCCCCTGATCTCGTCCGGCCGTTCGGCAAGCCGGCGCGAGACAGGATCACGCTCGTCCGTAGGGTCCATGATGGTTGTCACCTGGGTCCTCCTTTCATTGCGCCTCAATCTTCGATCTTTCTGGACACGGAAACCGATCCGATCTCCCCCGTGGCCCAGCCATGGAAAGCGCCGGAAAACTTGCCCGCATCAGAACCCGCGACAACGATATGGATGTAATCTTCGCTGGCGAATTTTGGCACCATTCCGTTAAGTTGCTCTTCCGTGTACCGCTCTGCCACATGGCGCTTCAGCCCTGCTCCAGAAGTCTCGTCCTCGAACATGGAACGGAACGGTTTCCGGGTCACCTCCTGGATCCGCGCCCGTAGGCGGTCCTTGGTGTAGCCGCTGGCGTCCCGCATCAGGGTATCGATATGCTCAGGGCACACCACAAGCAGGGCATCAATGGGGGCGGCGTGCATCTTGGACAGGAACACACCTTCCAGTCCCAACCCGAGAGACCCGGCGATCTGATCCGGCTCACGGGATTCCTGATCGACGATCAGGACCGGGCCGCTGGTCATGGCAAAGACGGTCACCACGGAGTCCTGTGGATCGAAACCCCTCTCAACATGGAGCGGCGTCCAGGGATTACGCTCTTCCCACTCGGCAAAACACATGGTGAATTTCATGGGGCTGGCGAGGGTGGACCGCTCCGATCCGTCCGGTCTCGCGCCGCCCACATTGCGGACCACCAGCCGCAGGGCACGACCGATCGTGGCATTGGCCCGATTGCCGGTGCCAAGGGCCCCCAGTTTCATGTTCATGCCGATCCGATGGCGGATTGGCCCGTTGACCACCATGACCGGAGAAGCCCCCATGGTGGTGGCCATCACGCCGTGAATGTTGAAGGCATCCGTACACACCGCTTCGACGGCGGCAATCACCACCGGCAGATATTCCGGCTTGCAGCCCGCCATTACGGCGTTGACGGCAATTTTCTCCACCGTCGCCACCCCCATATTGGGCGGCATGACAGCAACCACCTCCTGGGGATCCCGGCGTGTGCCGCTCAGCATGCGCAGCACCCGCTCAGGGGTCGGGGGCACGAGGGGCAGACCATCGGAAAAACCCTGGTCATACATGAATTCATGCACATCGTCGGCGGAGCCGACGTCGATCCTGCGGGCACGCAGCGGGCTCGATTGTGCTTGGGCCTGCAGACGGGCAAAAACATCCGGATCAAGATGCTTTGAACCACAGCCCACCCGCCATTCCGGCATGGACATCCAGTCAATGGCGGCGGCGGGCAGGGCGAGATCCGAGGCGAGCGCTTGGCCCAGCCACTCCCAATCGGCACGAACGAACCCGGTCAATTGACCTTTCAGCACTCCGGACCCATCAGCCCACAGAACAGTTGGGACGATTTCGATGTCTGTATCGAAGGACACCCGGCACGAGGAGTCGTCCAGGATGGGCAGGGTCAAACCGTCCCTTCCGGCAAATCCCCCTGCCCCACTCTGGTCGAGAAGCACAACATCACAGCCCGCGCCATAGGCGCGATGGAACATTTCCATCACCGGCACGGCCAAGTTGCAGGTGGGGCAGTCTTCCTTGACAAAACAAATGAGTGCAGGCCTGCCACTGGGAAAGGCAAAAGCCCGACCGGCTGCATCTTCAAGCGAGAATGGGGTCAACATCTGTTCCATACGGAAAGCGTGCCGCATTGATCCAGGGAATTCAACATACGCTCTGCGCATGGACCTGTGACGCCGTTGGCCGCCCTTCAAAATTGGCACAACCAATTGAACAGACATTGAATCCCGGGGGCTGGAACGGGCGCCGGGCGGTAAGGCGGGAGCGGCGCGGGACCGGACAAGCCGTGGCGGAGGTGGATGGGAATCGAACCCACCACACGCCTGTTCGGCGTGTCACTGGTTTTGAAGACCAGGGAAGCCACCAGACTCCTGTCACCTCCTTGATCTGCCAGGATACAACCTTGCAGCCCTCAAGCAATCGGCATGGTCCGCAGATCCTATGCCTCGGCGAGATGGCGCAGATCTCCTTCGCGCACGGTCAGACCCAAGGCGTCCAGATGCTCCAGAAGGGGCACGATGAACCGGCGGGTGGTCGCCAATACGGCCCGGGCTTCTCCGGTCTTGAACGGGGATGGTGGCGGGAACGCCTCCCGAAGACAGGTCCTCGCCTGCTCGATGGTTTGGGGATGGAAGGCCACATGCTGGCGCAGAGCATGATTGTATAGAAGGACCGCACGGCCCTTCTCCGCCAGCAGGGCCAAAAGATCATCTCCATCCGGAGCAAGCGCTGCCAGCTCCGCCTTGAGGGGAGGATTGACCCCACCGTCACGCAAGGCTGTTTCCATCGCGTCCAGCCCGGCCCGGTGCGCGCCGGTCAACACCGACCACGGGTCCCGCCCCTCCAGAATGACCCCGCCATCATGAACGCGGATCGTACCATCGCGTACGAGTGCCTGTTCCGCGTGCGCGATGAGAACAGCATCATAGGCAGGGAGCATCCGGGTGCGGAGCACAATCTGAGGCATGGCCAGCTTGACCGGATGGACGTCGAAAAAGGTTTGGATCTGCGTGAGCACCATTCTTTGCACTGTTTGCGGAGTATCAGAGAGCGCCCAATACCCATTCCCCAGATCCGCGAATGCCGGTTGCTGGCAGGCACCCAGATTTTCCAGGGAAACGCGGGCGAGGCGGCATAGGTCGCGGGCCAGAAATGGACCACGCCCCTGCTCGGCCAATCCCGCGGCGATGCCGGCGAGATTACCGGTTTCGGCCGCTTGCAATATTTTGAGCCGTCCGGGATCCCGCCGCCGGATCGCTCCGGGCGCGGGATCGAGCACGGTTGCGCTGCCCAGGGTTCTTGCGGGGGAAAGCCGCCTTATGGCTGCCCGCTGGCCGCCAAAGACCGTGACCGGCGCGGCGAACCGGAGTTCGGCTAAGCCGCTCTGGCCCGGCTCAAGCGTCTTGTCTTCCAGTAACCGCACCGATGCCACCTCGGCCACAGAACCGATCAGCACACGCACCTTATCGAGGTGCTTCAAGAAGGTATCCCGATGGTAGTGCATCGACAGGCGCACATGCACCCGGTTCGTGGACGGAAACCGGCCCGGAGAGCGCAGCACATCCCCCCGCCTGATCCGGTCCGCGGCAAGGCCTCTGAGATTGACCGCCACACGCTGCCCGACGCGGGCCAGAGCAACAGATTCACCATGGATCTGCATACCTCGTATTCCGGCAGTCAGGCCATCGGATCCGATCTCCGGTACCGCATCCACGGGCAGATCACCACCAAGCAGTGTACCGGTCACAACGGTGCCAGTCCCGGGGGAAGAAAAGACCCGGTCCACCGGCAGAAAGTAAGTGCCGGGTTGCCCTGGGGGGGCAGTCTTGACGGGGAATGTTTCCAGGGCCGTCATCAGGGCATCCAGGCCCTCACCGGAATGGGCCGAACAGAACACGGTCGCGGAGGGCTCGAAGCCTACGTCGCGCACCTGCCTTTCTAGCTTTCCGGCGATGGCCTCGCGTTGATCGGCACCGACCAGATCGCTTTTCGTCAGTGCAATGACACCACTGTCCACTCCAAGACTTCGGGCAATGCTGAGATGATCGTAGGTCTGGGCCTCCAACCCATCCGCTGCGGAGATGACCAGCAATGCGCCGTGGGCACCGGACGCGCCCGCCGCCATGGCACGAATGAAATCCTCATGACCCGGCGCATCGATCAGGTCGATGCAACCATGGTCCGATATCTTGTGTGCGAACCCGAGGGTGATGGACAGACCCCGACGCTTTTCCTCACTCAGACGGTCGGTCTCCATGCCCGTCAATGCCCTGACAAGAGCGGTCTTGCCGTGATCCACATGGCCGATGACCACAAGGGTTCGGGGCACGCTCACGGATTCAAGCCCTTCAGTGCCGAGACAATGAGGGGAATGTCCCCGTCGCTGACCGCCCGCATATCGAGCAGGAAACGGCCATCGGCGATCCGGCCGATCACTGGCGGATCCGTCTGTCGCAGGGCCGTGGCCAGGGCATCCGGCGTCAATCCGGCTCCGGTGAGAACGACAGCAAAGCTTTCGAGATCCTGCTGGGGCAGGGAGCCTCCTCCCGCATAAGCCACGCTTTCTACCACCTGCGCGTCAAATGCCGTTTGTGCACAAACTTCTCTGGCCAAGGCCATTGCCCGGGCCTGGACCGTTTGCATGGTCTGGGCGAGGCACCGGAGTACGGGGATCTTTTCGAATGGATCATGGGGCGGACGGTAAAGGCGCAGGGTCGCCTCAAGGGCGGCCAGAGAGAGTTTGTCGATCCGGACCGCCCTGAGCAGGGGGTGGGTTTTCAGCCGGTCGATCACTGTCTTCCGCCCGGCAATGATCCCCGACTGAGGACCGCCGAGCAGCTTGTCGCCGGAGAAGGTGACCACATCGACACCTGTCCGCAGGATGTCACCGACCACGGGTTCATCCGTCAGCCCATGGGGTGCCAGATCCACCAGAACGCCGCTGCCCAGATCCTCCATGAGAACCACTCCATGACGGCGGGCGAGATCTGCAAGGTCCCTGCGCCCGGGCGCAGCGGTGAAACCAACAATACGGAAATTGCTCGTATGGCTTTTCAGCAGCACACGGGTTCCCTCGCCAATGGCCTGTTCGTAATCGGCCAGCGATGTCTTGTTTGTCGCTCCGACCTCACGCAAATGCGCCCCACTCTGAAGGATCACATCGGGCATGCGGAATGAGCCGCCGATTTCGATCAGCTCACCCCGTGACGCCACCACTTCACCATCCCGGGCGAGGGCGGAAAGACACACCAGGACCGCTGCGGCACAGTTGTTGACGACAATGGCTGCTTCCGCTCCGGTCAGTGTGCAAAGCAGGTTCTCCACCAGCTTGTAGCGCGAGCCCCGTTTGCCAGTACCAAGATCGAGTTCCAGATTGGCATAGCCCGAGGCAGCCCGTTCCATGGCTGCGAAAGCTTCCTGGGCCAGTGGCGCGCGGCCCAGATTGGTGTGAATGATGACCCCGGTGCCGTTGACCACCTTGCACAGCGTACTGCGGCGGGCGGCACGGATCCGCACAGACAGATCCTCGAAAAATGCCGGTGCCGCAAAATCGGGAAGCCCTGCTCCAGGGTCCTTCAACAGGCGGGCCCGTACATCCTGCAATGTCCCCCGAATGGCAGCAACGACCTCGTCCCGGCTGAAGGTGCTTGTCAGATGCCGGGCCTGATCGGTCTCCAGGAGGGATTGAACCTGGGGTAAATGTCTGAGGACATCACTCAAAAGCAAGTTTCCGTTTTATTGAGATACGACACTGAGCACCCGCACCAACCAGATGCACTCCATTCGTCCTATTTGCTCCTTGTGCGCACTTCTCCCCAGAAACACTCTCTATCAGGACCACTGGCCTGCAATCTCTTCCCAGGCGTTCCGGCGGCGGGTTTCCCGGGCCTGGGCTGCGATATCCAGCAGCCCCGTTTCGGGGCTCCAGGCAGCACGCACGTTCGGGGCCACTTGATCCCAGCAGGGGGCGAGTTCATCCCACATGGTTCTGGACTGGCGGAAATAGGAGGCAATCAGAACAATATCCGGAGCCTCTGCCATGGGCGTGTGGGCGATGGTCGCCGCCTGCATGATCAGCCCCGTGAGGTCTTCGAGAACAGGGTCCGGCCAGCCCTGGTTCAGGCCCAGGCGCAACAAGCCGATCTGGGTGCCCGCCGTGTTGTAGACATCTTCAACGATGCGGAAGGGCTTGATGTAGCTCTCATAGGCATCCGCATCGATGACTTCGTCCTCACCGACACGCACATCCGCAAAACTGAGATTGGCGATCCCCATTTCACCGTATTTATCCGCATAGGGTGTTGTATCGATCCCCACCCCGTCCCGATCCGCGGCAAGCCGGACCATGCGCAAGTGATTGCGCGCCTCGGTCCGGTCGATCGACGCGGCAACATAGAGAATATCCGCGTTCGGCGACATGGACGCCCAGCGCTTGCTTCCGTTCAGGACCCACCCGCCGCTTCTGTCATCGGCTTGCGTCAGGGTCGTGAAGATTTTCGACGGCCGGGGGCCGTGGTCCTCACTGATGCAGAAGGCCGTGACCGCATCAACAGGTGTCTCCGGAAAAAGGCGCCTGATCGCGGCCTGATGGCCCGCGGCCGATGCCGTCGCCCGGCGGCTTGCCCGCAAGGCCACCCAGACAAGTCGTGCGAATGCGGAGCGGTTGTGGTCGGCCGAGAGACCCAGATGGGCGGGCAGCCGTGGTTCCGGCCCCCAGGTTCTCAGAAAGTCCCGCATGGACATATCATCACCGGCGGGCATGGGTTCGAACAGGGCGGCAAGGAGCTGGCTGGGGGTCATGGGTTCTCTCCTTCTTTACCGGCCTTGGAAGTCAGGGGGGCGCTTTTCCATGAATGCGCGGATGGCCTCCCTCGCATCGTCCGTGGCGAAGGCACGGATCGTATGCTCAGCCTCAAGATCAAGGGTTTCCGCCAGGCCGGATACGGCTGCGGTGTTGATGTTCTTTTTCATGAAGCGGATGGCGGCCGTCGGGCCGTGGGCGATCCTGCGGGCAAATTCGAATGCCTCGGGACGGAAGGTATCATCCGGGTAGACACGGTTGATAATACCCAAAGAATGGGCTTCCTCCGCACCGATCCGGTCCCCCAGAAAGTAAAGCTCCTTGGCCCGGGCCGGTCCCACGAGGCGGGTCAGGGTCCAACTTCCCCCATAGTCCCCACTCACCCCGATGTTACGGAAGCCCGTGGTGATGAAGGCGCTCTTGCAGGCCACCCGCAAATCACAGGCCAGGGCAATACAGAGCCCCGCACCTGCCGCCGGTCCCGGCAGAGCCGCCACCAGAGGCTTCTCCAACTGGTGCATGCGCAGGGTCAATGTGTTCTGCTTATGCTGCAATTCCCGGACCCGGTCAGCCTGGCTCGGCGCGGGACCATCCACGTCCCTGGGGGACCCGCCCATGCCGGAAACATCACCACCGCTGCAAAAGGCGCTGCCGGCCCCGGTGATCATGATGCATCGCACGTCCTGGCGCAGTTCCAGGTCGTGAAGCCCCTGGCGCAGGGCCGGTGTCAGAGTATCCGACAGGGCGTTTTTCTTTTCGGGGCGGTTGAGGGTGAACACCGCAACCCCGTCATCGATCCCGCAAAGCAGTTGATCCGTGCCGGTGTCATAAGACATAGCGTTTCCCCTGGTTTCATGCCCTCTCACCTGCGATGGGGCGCGAAGATCAGAGTGTCACCCTCTTTCCTCGGCCTTCGCAACCGTTCACAATAGGACAGCGTGAAAATTCCAGAACAAAGATTGAACACCGTCGGGATCTGGTTGGACTGTCGGAGGGTGTTCGCGGAAACGAAAGGGAGGGCTTCGGGCGATGCCGATCAGCCAAGCAGAACTGGACGAATTCCGCCGGGATGCGGCGGCCTGGTTCCACGAGAACACACCGCGGGATCCCGGTTTCCTCCTGCCACTGACCTTCATGGAAGTGGGTACGGACCAGCAGTTCGAATTTCTGCGGGAATGGCAGCGCCGGGTCCATGAAGCGGGCTATCTGGGGGCAGCCTGGCCGCAAGCCTATGGCGGCCACGGCATGGACCCGGCCTTCCAATCCATTGCCACCGACGAAATGCGCAAGGCCCGGGCGCCGATCATGCTCAATGCCATCGGCCTCAACTGGACCGGGCCCCTGCTCCTTGAGATCGGCTCGGAGGAACTCAAGCGCCAATACATCCCTGGCATTCTGAGTGCGGAGGATATCTGGTGCCAGGGCTATTCCGAACCGGAACACGGTTCGGATCTCGGCAATGCCCAGACCCGGGCGGTGAAGGATGGCAATGAATATGTCATCAACGGGTCCAAGATCTGGACCACCCACGGCTCCTATGCGGACTACATGATTTTGCTCGCACGCACCGATCCCGAAGCGCCCAATAAATATGCCGGTCTGAGCTTTTTCCTGATCCCGATGAAGATCGACGGTGTGGAGACGGTGCCGATCCGGAAACTGACCGGTGAATTCGGCTTTACCCAGACGTTCTTCACGGATGCCCGGGTGCCCGCAACCTGCATCGTCCGAGAGGAGGGGGATGGCTGGCCCATCGCCATGCGCATTCTGGAGTTCGAGAGAGGTGCGGCAAGCGGTCAGGCCGGCGGCTACATAGCCACTCAGATTACGGTCCGCGACGTGATTGAACTGGCGCGGAAATCCCAGCGGAGCGGGCGCCCGGTCATGGAAGATCCCGTGATCCGCGACCAACTCGTCCAGTTCCTGATCGAAGAACAGGGCATGGTGATGAATTCCGCCCGGGCCAATATTCAGCCCCTGATCACCGAGCGGCCCATGGCCCTGCCCCTCATGTCCAAGGCCCAAAGCACCGAGTTCATTCGGCGGCTGAACGATTTTGCCATCAGCCTTCAGGGAACCTCATCCGCCTATTATGTTGGCGATCCTTCCGCGGTGGACGGAGGATTCTGGCAACGGGGCTATCTGAACGCCTTTTCCGCAACCATTGGCGGCGGCACCACCCAGATTCAGAAAAACATCATCGGCGACCGGGTGCTCGGTCTGCCAAGAAACTGACCGCCGGACCCCGGACAGGCGCGGAAGGAAACCACTGATGACCAGTACACGACGGATCGGATTTTCCGACGAACAGGCACAACTTCTGGACATTGCCGGAACGTTCTGCCGGCAGAAATCTCCCATCGACACGGTTCGCAGTCTCATTGCATCGGACCAGGACCATGACCCGGCGGTCTGGAGTGAAATCGTGGATCTGGGCTGGCTCGGGATCGCTGTTCCCGAGGAGCTCGGCGGCATCGGCCTGGGTCTGGCCGAGGTGGTCACGGTGATGGAGCCCATGGGCCGCCATCTTCTCGCAACACCTTTTGCCTCCACCACACTCACGGCCCAGGCCCTCCTGACCGGGGGGAGCGAGGATCAGCAAGCCCGATGGCTTACCGCCCTTTGTACCGGAACAATCGGGACACTGGCTCTGTATGAGCCCCATGGGGACTGGACCCTCACCAATCTGGAAACAAGACTTGATAGGGGAGCCAACGGTTTCACATTACACGGAATAAAACGGCAGGTTCTCCACGCAGCTTCGGCGGACCTGATCCTGGTCTCCGCCAGTCTGAATGGGTCCCCCTGTCTGGTTGCCCTGGACGGATCCGCCATCCCTGCCGGGACCATGCGCCGGGAAACGGTGATTGATGAAACCCGGCGCTCTTATGAAATCACCTTTGATGGTCTGGCCGTCGACGAAAGCGCCATTCTGCCCCTCGACCGCGCCGCGTCCTGCCTCGCCCATATCGATCAGGCGGGCGCCCTGCTGGTCAGCGCGGAGTCCTGTGGCGGTGCTGCCGGGGTCATGGACTACACCCTCGACTACCTTAATACACGCACCCAGTTCGGCCACCGGATCGGCTCCTATCAGGCCCTGAAACATACGATGGCTGACGTTCTGATTGGATATGAAACGGCGCGGTCCCACCTTTATCACGCAGCGTATGTCTTTCATCAGGGGGCGGCGGGCATGGTGGCCACCCGCATGGCCAAGGCCCAGGGCAACGATGCTTTTGCCTTCGCCGCGGATCGGGCCATCCAGTTCCATGGCGGATTTGGCTTCACCTATGACTGCGATGCCCAGCTTTACCGGCGCCGGGCCATGTGGAACCAAGTGCAGCATGGAGACAGCGCCTATCACCGGAAGCTGCTGGCCGATGCCCTTCTCTGAGTGCCGACGGAAACACGCGGAACACTGATGACCGCACCAGGATTCGACCAGTTCATCATGGTGGACTGGAGTGCCGCGTCCACCCCGAAGCGGGGTGCCGACAGCATCTGGATTGCCGTTCTCGACGCAGCCGGGACCGGTGGAGACAACGCGGCGCTCCACAATCCGCCCACGAGGGCAGAGGCATTCACGCTCCTGTCCAACCTTTTGAGGGAGAGCCTTGGTGAGGGAAAACGGGTCCTGGCGGGCTTCGACTTTCCCTTGGGCTACCCCTCGGGCACAGCCCTGGCGTTGGGCCTGGAAGGCCAGCCCTGGCAGGCCATGTGGGAGTTTCTCAGCAGGCGGATCGAGGAAGGCCCCCGCAACGGAAACAACCGCTTTGCGGTCGCGGCGGAAATGAACCGGGTCATGACCGGAGAGGCCTTTCCCTTCTGGGGCTGCCCTCCTTCGAAGGAAGGCCCATTTCTTGGGCAGCGGCGCCTGCGCCGCCATGGTGCTGATGATCTGCCGGAAAAGCGCCTGATCGATGCCCGGGTCTCCGGCGCACAGCCGGTCTGGAAACTCTATACGACGGGGTCCGTTGGCTCCCAGGCCCTGCTGGGTATTCCGTTTCTGGCAGCCCTCCGGGCTTTGCCGGATCTCGCCAGCGGGTGCCGGATCTGGCCGTTCGAGACCGGTCTCGGGCCGGTGACGGACAGGGAGGCGCGGCTGGTTCTGGCGGAAATCTACCCATCTCTCTGGTGCAGAAGCGCTGGGGAGGGGCAGATCAAGGACGCGGTGCAGGTCCGGACCGTGGTCGACACGCTCTCAAATCTTCAGCGGGACTGCCAGTTGGACCGGGTCCTCTCCGGTCCGGCCGATCTCACGGCGGAGGAAAGGACGCGCGTGGAGGCGGAAGAAGCCTGGATCCTCGGCGTCACCTAAAAAATGGACACGCCTCCCAATCCCGCCCCCACCATAAAGGACCGGTGCGCACGCGCCATGCAAGAGCGCTGGGCCAATAGTCAGTGAACGGTATTGCTCGACTGGTCCGCTGCATGGAACAGATCGAGTGCCTTTTGCCGCTCATCCAGGGGATAATGGATCCCCCGCCCCGTCTTCGCCGCTTCATCCTCAAGCTGACAGATGAACAGTTCCGCAAGGCGACGGGTCGGGAAACGCCCGGTCAAGCTGGCCTCTGAGCCATTGGGCAGTTCAGCCCACTCCCAGACCTCGAACCGGCATTCGCTGTGAATGCTGCGCTCGATGTCCTCGAAACAGGTCTCAAGGGCGTCTTCAATTTCATACCAGATACGCATGTCTTCACCTCTCCTGCCTTGAAAATACCGCCTTGCAGGCGGCAGGTCCAATGAAAGGTGAATTTTTGGTTAATAACACGGATGGGTGTTGCATAGAAAAGAGACCGGACCCGATCCCTTTCCTCCGTTTCTCGGCAAATGCGTCCGGACCGTTTCACCAGGCCCCGGCGCCGCCATAGGCCACATTGGCCAGACGAGCCATGTCTTCTTTCCAGGTGATCAGGTCAGACGGGGACAGGTCCCGAAGGTGGGACCGGCCGCAGGCCCGGGCCATGACCTGCATCAACTCCACCGATGCCTCGAAGAAGTTCTGCAACCGCCGGGCGGATGCTTCGATCTCCAGGCGCGCCCTCAACTCGTTCTTCATGGTTGCAATGCCGACAGGGCAGTTGTTGGTGTTGCAGGCCCGCATGCCCAGGCAACCAATGGCCTGAAGCGCGGCGTTGGATACGGCAATCGCATCGGCCCCCAACGCCATGGCCTTGGCGAAATCAGCCGGGGTGCGCAGACCGCCTGTGATGATCAGGCTCACATGATTGTAGCGGGATCGGTCCAGATGCTGGCGGGCCCGGGCCAGGGCCGGAATTGTCGGAACGGAGATGTGGTCGCGGAAGATTTTCGGCGCGGCGCCGGTGCCCCCGCCCCGCCCGTCGAGAATGATGTAATCCACGCCGATTTCCATCGCCGCGTCCAGGTCCCGCTCAATGTGCTGGGCGGACAGTTTGTAGCCAATGGGGATTCCGCCGGTGCGGTCGCGGACTTCCTGGGCGAAGTCGCGGATCTGATAGACATCCGTCCAATCCGGGAACCGGGATGGGGAGATGGCGGATTCACCCTCCTTCAGCCCGCGCACTTCCGCGATCTTGCCCACGACCTTGTTGCCGGGAAGATGCCCGCCGGTGCCTGTCTTGGCGCCCTGGCCCCCCTTGAAATGGAAGGCCTGAACCCGGGCCACCTTGTCCCAGCTGAAGCCGAAACGGGCGGAGGCCAGTTCGTAGAAGTACCGGCTGTTGTTTTCCTGCTCCTCCGGCAGCATACCGCCTTCGCCGGAACAGATGCCCGTGCCGGCATTTTCCGCGCCCATGGCCAGAGCAATCTTGGCTTCCTCGGAGAGGGCCCCAAAACTCATATCCGAGACGAACAAGGGAATGTTCAGGTGGAGCGGCCGCTGGGAAGCCGGGCCGATGACCACATCCGTACCCACGGGCTCCTCGTCCAGCAGCGGGAACCGGTGCAGCTGGGCGGTCACGAATTGCAGATCATCCCATTTCGGCAATTGGTCAAAGGGCACCCCCATGGCCTCGACAGGACCGTGGTGGCCAACCCGGGACAGACCATGGGTCGCCAGTTCCTGGATGAGTTTGTTGTGGGGCTCTTCAGGGCCGCCGTGCACATCCGCATAAAGGCCCAGATAGGCTTCCCGGTCGTAGGGCTGAGGATTGGCCCGCTCCCAGGCGGCAATCTCGTCGGCATCCACATAGACAAAACCATTGTCGACAACGGCCGTGAATTTCTGGAGCGCCTCGTCATTGTTGTAGGCACTGACGCCGGTTTCGAGCCGATAGTCCCAGTTGTGAACGCCGCAGATCAGATCTTCGCCTCGGACGAAACCATCGGCGAGCAGAGCGCCGCGGTGCAGGCACCGGCCGTAAAGGACCGATACTTTGTCCTCATACCGAATAATGACCAGATCGACGTTGGCCACACAGGCATAAGTCGGTTTGCGGTCGTCAAGCTCGTTCCATTGTGCGATGGCAACACGGTTTTTCATGGGAGGCTCCTCTCAAGCGCGGTCGGCATCACTATGACCAAACGGACCGGGAAGGACATCCCCTTTCAGCCGGAGCACAGTAAAATTACCTTGTGAGCATCGGGCGCGCTTGTTGCTTTGGATCGCGAACCGGAGAGATTGGCGCGGTGTCAGGTCTGACGGAACCTTTGCGGTCCGATTCCGTCACAATTTTTAAAATGTCTTCCATCCAGACCGGACCGTGTCCTATCGGCGCGCGACCGATCCACTTTGGCCTGATGGCGATGTCCGGGACCGGGTGGGCTGAAAAAATGCCCAGCCGGACACATACGGACCTTGGCCATGGGGCGCTGTCTGGCTTTGGCCGGATCCGGCAACCGTTCTTTGTTCCGCAACCGGAGCGCTTTGTGCGGCTGATGGTGCAGCACCGTTTTGCACAGGTGCAGCCTGCGGGTCGGGCCGCTGGGGCGTCGGGGCTTGCGCTGTTGCAGGCGCTGCAGGTGTTCCGGCCTCTGCGACCTCTTGGACCGGCCGACCACGCTGCCCTTGGGCCGGAACCGGCGCCGCCTGCGCAGGCGTCACAGATGATGGCGCGGCGGGGGCGGCCTGAACGCGGGGCGGCGTAGCGGGCCCTGTATTGGCCGGGGCCGACGTGAGGGGAGCCGGTGCAACCGGAGCTGTCGTCACGGGTGCTGCCTGCGCGGGAGTTGGTGCTTGGGGCGCCGTGGCCGCCGCGGACACCTGTGGCGCAACCGGAGCCGGGCTGACCGGTCTTGACGGGCTGGTATCCGTCTTGCCTGCACCCTGTTGCGGGGCGTTCACGGGAGCGACCGTTTGGACGACCGGTGCAGGCGATTGTGCTGCACCATTCACGCCGGACGGCGCCTGAGATCCTGTGGCTTGAGCAGCGGATGGGGCAAAGACCGGGGGCTGAGGATCCGTGATCGGGGCGGCAGCGGGCGGGGGCAGAGTCTCGCGTACGGATCCTTCGGAATCGTCCGCACCCGGAGGCCAGGGCAGATATTCATCAAACAGCCATTCCGGCGGCGACAGGGACTGCTCCGGCTCCGGGCTCTCCTCGAAAACCTCACCGCCAAAGACCAGAGGCTGGGCCGGACTGGTGACGATACCCTCTTGGGGCGGAGTGACTAGATTGGGAACCTCAACCTGGGAGGGCGCACCAGCAGGCGGGGTCCCAGCCGCCGGAGTATTCGCGGCCGGAGTATTCGCGGCCGCCTCGGCGGGGGCCGGGCTGATGTCCGTGTCCGCCTGAACCTGAACAGGCGCCTGGGGTATTGGCGTCTCGGCGGGAATCTCGGCCGGTGCCGTCTCTTGTGGCCGGGCCGGTTCAACGGTGTTTTCAACACCAGACTGGGACGGGGCCATGACCGCTTGCGGGGACTCCTCCCGTACCGCAACCTCGTTTTGCGCCGGACCTGTTTCGTCCTGAGCCGGAATTTGCGGCGTGGCCGGCGCAACAGGCTCTTGTGTCACGGTTTGGGCCGCGGGTTCCTCGACGGGACGCGGCGGCAGGATCTGCGCCCGCGGCGCGGGCCGCGGAGAGGGGTCCTCAGTGGTCAAATCAGTGGGAGTGTCTGCATCTTCCCGGTTCTCATTCCGGGTCTGGACCTGGGCCTCGGCCTGGGGCGCCGGATCAGGAGATACGACGGCGGCTGCCGGCGGCACCGTTTGATCACCACCGGTGTGAGACACATCGGGCGCCTTGGCGGACGCTGTAGCGTCCTGAACCTGGGTGCCCTCTTCCTGTTTGCCCGCCACTGCTGAGCCAAGCATGCCGCCCAGGGCCTTTTTCAGGGACCGCTCAATTTCACCTTTCAGGCGCGCCTGGAAGGCTTCATCCGCACCGATCGCTTTCATCACCGAGGGCGATGGCGCAGGCCGGGTCGCCTCGGCGGAAGACGGCATCACTTCCCGGCGCGTAGACCGGGGCTTGATCACGGTTCCCGCCTGAGCGCGGGGCCACGCCCCCTCCATGGACCTGTCCTGGGACGGAGCACTTTCGCGACGGTCCTGCCCGGCCCCTGGGGCCGCGGGATCGCCAGAAGCCGGACCATCGCCAGACGGAACCTGAACTGGTGCAACCGGAGCCGGCGTTTCCGCCACCGCTGACGGCGCAGGGGCCGCCGGTTCCAAGTCAGCTGCAGGTTCGTGGGCAGGGGCGGTCTGGGGACCTGCAGCCGGCGGGACCGGCGCGGCCGTCACATCTTCATAATTATCTGCAAGGGCCTCGTGGACCGGAGCATCATCAGCCGGAGCATAGGCAGCCGGAGCATGATCCGCCGCACCAGAACCATCTGCATAGGGATCGGCAGGCTGTTGACCAAATGCCGGTTGATGGTCCGCCGGAGCACCAGCCTCTGGCGTCGATACCATGTTGATTGGCGCGGGGTTGACCGGCGCAGGGTTGACCGGCCCAGAGTTGACCGGCTCGGCGTTGACCGGCGCAGGGTTGAACGACGACGGGCTGGCCGTCTCAGGCGTGTGTGCAGCTTCGTGGGGAAATCCGGTTTCGGACGGCTCTGCAATGACCGGCGCTTCCGTGACCGGCGTGACCTGCTCATACTCTCCAGACACGGAGGGCGCGAAGGGGTTTGCGCCGGCATATGGGCCAGCATACGGATTGGCCTCCGGTTCCGGCGCGAGCGTGTCTTGTGACCCGGTGTTCTGGCCCGCCGCGGTACCTTGAGACGCGGAAGAGGCTGGGGCTCCGAATATGTCCTGCCCAGGCATTCGGAAGGCACCTGCATCCGGCGTGACCGGCGTCGCCTCGCCAGGCGCGGGCGGGGTCCACGGAGCATCGACCTGTTGGCCGAAACTGTTGCCGCCAGCGCCGTCCCGTTCCATGCCCGTTTGGTCGTGAGGGAGGTCCTGTGCGGATGGTGCCGCCGTGACGGGCGCCGGGGACAGGGCGTCCGGAGCCTCGTCGACGGCGCGGCGCAGCCGGGCGCGGCGGCGGGAAGGTGCTCTGACCCGCCTCTGGGATTGTTCTCCGCTCTTGTCGCCGGAACGGGAACGCTTGGCGGACTTGCCGCTGGTCCGGCGCTTCTCGGAGGTCCGGATCAGGCGGAGGCTTTCGAGCAGTGCCGCTGCGTCCAGACCGTCATCGGGAGCGGGCCGCCCGCCCCACTGGCCCTCATCACCGTCTTCATAATCCCTGGCTTCATCATCCCTGGCTTCATCACCCCTGGCTTCATCACCCCTGGCTTCCGCCTCAAGGGCGTCCTGTTCGTCCTCGTCATCCTCATCCCGGTCGGGGAGAGCGGCGTCTTCAAGCATCGCGGCGAGGGCACGGGCACGGGCTGTCAGGTGGCGGGAGGCGGGATGATCCCCCATCTCCCGGCGATAGCCGGACCCGCTTTGGGCCATGTCGTCCATGCCAGTCTCCTCCAGCTTCTCTTCATCGTTTTCGGTGCCGTCCCGATCTGGCGCGGCCCGGACCTGCTGCTGGTCGCCGAGATCGGCCTTGATCTCGGCGAGGACATCCACGAGGGAGTTCACGGTGTCACTTTCCTTCCCAACGTCAGCGGTCTTCTTCCTGCTTCCACTCTTATATGACGCATTTTCTTGCGGATCATAGGCGCTCCGGGAATCCAGATCCGATGTGACCGAGGACAGGTCCGCAACGCCGGATTTCGAGCCCGTACCGCGAAGGCTGGTTCCCCGAATGCGGCGCCCGCCATGGCGACGTTGAGCAGGGGTGTCCTGATCCGCCACCAGGGCACGAAGACTGTTCTCTTCATCCTCCCAGCGCGTCATTCCTGCTTGGTCCTCCAACACAGGTTCAAGCGGTTTTTCCAGGCCGTCGTCCGATTCATGCGCTGCCGGTTCATCCGGGACCGGGCCGGTCTCGCCACCGACTTCCCGGCTATCGACTTCAGGGCTATCGACTTCAGAGTCATTGACTTCCCGGCCACCCGCTTCCCGGTCACTCATCTCCAAGTCAGCGGCTTCCCGATCAGCGGCCTTCTGGTCATCCTCTTCGCCGTCGGTGTCTTTGCTCTCACCGGCATCGTGGTCAGCGGTCTCGGCCGTTACCGGTTTGACCTGTTCGTCGGCAGCAATCCCCGGCTCCGGGGCCGTCAGATCTTCGGCATGCTTGTCGGCTTCCACCGAGGGTTCTGCAGCTGGCTGCCCGCCAAACGCCCCCTGATCCACAGCAGCACTGCCGTGCATCTTTCCGGCATCCAAGTCTTCGGTTCGCAAGTCTTCGGTTTGCCAGTCCTCGGATTGCCAGCCTTCGGTTTTCAAGTTACCGCTTTGCAAGTCTGGGGCATGAACGTCCTCGCTTGCGGCGTTCTCGGTTTGCAGGTCCTCATCCGGTGCGGCCTGGGTGGGATCCAGAACCGCGCGGATCCCCCTTTCGGAAAAGCGCGCATCATCCTGCGGCACCATTCGGACGCCAGCACCGTCCTCGATAAATCCCGTATCCGTTCGGCCCATCTCCTCATTGGATGACGCTCCATCGGCATCACCGTCCCATCCATAGCCGGCGGCCTGTCCTGAAGCGGCTTCAAGAACCTCCCGGATCCCGTGTTCCGAAAACTTCGCGGCGGTTTCCGGAAGTGGCGCCTGGCTCCTCTTCCAAGTGTCATCATCCACGCCGGCGCGTTCCGTCTGGGCCTCGTCATCGGCAGCCGCCCCTTGGGAGAGATCGGACAGCGCCTCAAAATCAGGCCCGGCGTAATCCAGCCTTTCGCTCTCGGACCGTCCTTGGTCCGCGCCTTCGGGAGCGGGAACATCTCCTACCGGAAAAGCCCGGGCGAAGATTTCCGGCATGATCAGGGCGTCAACACTCGGTTCGGCGGCCTGGACCCGGTATTCCTGAAACGGCTGTTCCTTGATCACGGTTTCTTGAAGCTGATGCAGCTCGTGAAATTCAGGAACAACGGGCGAGCCCAGATCGGGCTTTGGGAGATCGGCGCCGTGATCCAATACCGCAGCGGTTTCAAGCTCTTGGCCTTGCCCAACTTGGCCTGCGTGCCCGGGTTGCCCGCCAAACGATGCCGAACCCATCACTTCATCAATTATTTGATCAGCAGAAAGCGGCAATGGCGCGGCATCATCCGCACCCCCTGCCATGCCATCCTGACCAGCGGCGCCGTCGCCACCAGTCATCATCGGTAGTACCTCGCCAGGGGGCGCCCAGATCTCCGGCGGAATGGGCGCGCCATAATCCCTCAAGACCCTGTACTCGTCGGCCAGTTCCTGGCGAACCCGGTCAATCTGCTCGGGATCCAGAAGCTCGCGCCAGCCCCGTTTGTTGCGCCGGTTCCCCGCCTTTGCCCTGGGAAGCCACGTATCACGGACGATCCCGATCGCATCGCAGACCCTGGAGAAGTCCTCCGCAAGCTGATCGAAGCGGATGACATGATCTACCGCAACCTGACCATCAATACTGTAGAGATCGAAATTCGACTGAAGAGCCGGACGGGAGAAGAATTCATCAATCGTCCGCACACGATCTTCACGCAACTCCGCGTAATAGCCGGAAATGAGACGGTCGAGCGGATCGCGTTCGACTGCGAACTTGAAATAGCTGTTCCACACATCCTGCCCGACCAGTCTGGCGATCTGACGGGCCGGCATGAAGGGCGTAAACCGCTGGGGTCCGAACCGGGCTGCAAAACGGCTCGAGGACAGGGACATCCGGTGCATGTTGAACAGGCCGCCCACTGCGAGGCTCATGGGCCAGCGGGCGTGATTGCAGGGATAGACATCGAGATCCCGGCGGATCAATTCGTCTTCCGTAGGCAGTGGCGTGATCACATCCTTCGGCCCGCAGTACCGGGACAGCACAATTTCAAGGCTCGTTCCGGCTGTCCGGCGCGTCCTGATGAAAATGAACCTGTGCTTGTGGGAAATAATCACTTCCGCATGTCCTTCCCGCCTCCCAAGATTTGAGGCAATACCACACAAGGTGAGAAGCCGTCGAGCAATGGACAGCCTCATACCCGTGCCGGCAATTCTGGGCTTTACCTAATTCTAGAGATCCGGGCGGTCATAGACCTGAACCCTATGCGCTCACACAAAATCCCCTCCCCCGGGCGCTTTCTGGCCAGCCCTTTCGCGGTCAGTGGCCGCAATTTGGCACCGCTCTGCCTGCCCCACAGTCCTCCGGACTTGTCCCTTCAATGGTCATGCCGAAATGCTCTTGCGGGCCTGCCATTGCCATGAGGATGTTGGTGCGGCGAAACTGCGCCGTGCCTGCACCAGCGCTGATTGGCCGCCGGTTCAAGCCCCCCTCCCGAAAGCCCCACACTTCCCCAAAGCCCCGACGCTTCCCCAAAGCCCCGACGCTTGGAAGAAGAATAGTGGAAAGCCTGCCAGAATGATCTGCCTTGCGTGCGGGAGCCATAGACGCCGCAGTCTTCTCTCCAGTGCGCACGACAGCGCGTCGCTGGTACCCCCTTTTAGCCGCGGCGGCTTGATGGTGACGTGTCTCTGCCCGTTCAACGGCGGTCTTCAGGCTTGCCGTTAAAATTGAACAGCCCTGCCATTCACTAACCATTTGGGGAAAATTGGTGAAATTATGCGTCAGATGCGTAATGGTTGCTGTCAAACCGTGCCATAAACGCTACACTGCAAGACCAAAGAGGATCCAACGAGGGATTAACACCTTGCCGGTCCTTTTCCACCCTCCGGCCCTGCATCCCGCGGCGCCTGCGGCTTCCCCGCCCTGGCCTCGCCAGCCTCCAAGGTCCACGGCTTGGGGATCAAAGGCCATGGTGAAGGAATGCCAAAATGGTTTCCCTTGCGACGAAGTACCCCGCCCCCGGGGCCCGGCCCCTGACCGCCAATCAGGCCATGGTGCTGGATATTCTCGAGCGGCAGGCCAGCCCCCTCACCGCCTACCAGATCCTGGATCTCTTGAAGCGGGTGCGTGATGTCAAGCCACCCACCATCTACCGGGCATTGAAAAGTCTGATTGAAAGAGGCCGTGTCCACCGGATTGAGAAGCTGAACGCCTTCGTCTCCTGCTCCCTGCAATGCGCGCTGCCGGCAACCCGGCATGACGGACAATTCCTGATCTGCGCCGATTGCGGTGAGGTCACGGAACTTCCAATGGATCCGGTGGTCAGTGCCGTGACGGAACGGGCCCAGTCCGCCGGTTTCCGTCCCAGCCACGTCCAGATCGAGGTGGACGGCTACTGTGCCCATTGTGCACCGCCCAAGCCCGCGTCTCAGTCCCGTCCCTTGGGCGGCCCCCAGTGAGTGCTGCTTCGTCAGACGCCCGGCCTGAAAGACTGGCAGATGAAGCCCAGTGGCATCCGGTTTCCGGAGCGGTAGCGGACAGCGTCATTGGCGCGCTGTCCTTCGATGAAAACGGGTTGATCCCGGCCATTGCCCAGGATGCATCAACCGGCAGCGTGCTGATGATGGCCTGGATGAATGATGCGGCTGTGCGCGAGACCCTGACCACGGGGCGGGTCTGTTACTGGTCGCGCTCCCGCAAGGCCTTGTGGCGCAAGGGCGAAACCTCCGGCCATGTGCAACGACTGCGGGGTTTTTGCTTCGACTGCGACGGGGATACCCTGTTGCTCCAGGTGGATCAGACCGGCCCTGCCTGCCACACCAATCGTCCGAACTGCTTCTATCAGGACGTGAGGCCAGACGGTGTAACCATCCTGACCGATCCCATCTCCTAGAGCCTTGGTTTTCCCCGCTTTCCAGGCGGAAAACCGCTCACACTTTTCCTGCAATCGCTCTTGGCTGGCGCAGCTGGAGATCCTGGCATGACTGCCGCCCGCCTGGAAACACCCTCTCCTCAACGAAAACACCCCGCACGGATGAACCGTGCGGGGATGGATTTGTGTGACCGCCTCTCAGGTCCGGTCAGAACGTGTAGCCGAGATTGACGCCGTACAAACGGGGCTCCAGCACGAACACATTCGTGAAATTGCCCGAGGACGGGTCCGTGAAATAGTGACCGGTGATGTTGTCGTTGTCGAAGACGTTGGTCACGAAACCACGCAGGAACCAGGCATCTTCCGGACCGTAGAGGGTGACGGAGAGATTGGTCTGGCTCCAGGCATCGATCTCGTCGATGGGCCGGTTGAAGGTCCGGGCAAACATCGAACTCTGCCAGTAGAAGTCAACGCGGGAGACCAGGGAAAGATCTGCGCCACGGGCATTGAAATCATAGACATGCTGGGCCCCGAAGCTCACCGTAACGTCTGGTGAGTTTTGAAGCTCGTTGCCGTCCAGGTCCGCAGACACCCCGCCGGAGACCGTATAAGGCAGATCCAGACCGGCAAAGCCCGCCGCCAGGGCATCACAGATGCCAAAGCCTGCAAAGGCAATCCCTTCCGTCTGGGTGGGAATGAAGGGAATACCCGCTTCATTCAGGGCCGTTGCCGCACCGGAGGAAACCAGATCCCCGGCACCGTTGTGGTTCACCACGCAATTGGACGCGTTGGAAATGTCCTTGATCAAGGTCACGTCCGCGCTGCCATCGGTGGGATCCCGTCCGTCCACGGAGTCTGAGTCCTGGATCTCGGTGTTCAGGTAGGACACGTTCAGATTAAAGAGCACCGGATCCACCGGAGAGAACAGGAACTCCCCTTCCACACCCCAAACGATGGCATCGATATTTTCGTTCACCGAGGTCCGGTTCACGATCTTGGATACCTGCAGCCCGGAATAGTCGTAGTAGAAGGCCGTCAGATTGGCCTGGAGCCGGCTGTCGAGCAATTCGTTCTTGGTGCCAATTTCGAAGGCGTTGATGAATTCAGGCTCGAAATCCACCTCCGTATCCGGGAACAGGCTCGGGTCGATCGCCGGGTTGATGCCTCCGGATTTGTAACCCCGGGAGTAGGACGCGTAGATATTGGTTGCGTCGGTGAAGCTCACCTCCGGTGTCCATTCCGCGACGAACCGTCCGGTGATTTCCCGGAAGTCCACATCCTGCTCACGGACGGGCTGCTGACCGGGGGTCGCAGGATCGAAATCGAAGGTCGTATCGATGATGGGGTTGGCGTTCTCTGTACCCAGAGGGACCGGCGCATTGAAGAGATACTGACGGTCCTGGACGGATTTTTCATCGATGGTGTAGCGGATGCCGCCGGTGACCGAGAAGGTCTCGGTGAAGTCGTAATAGACTTCACCATAAGCCGCATAGGAGGTCAGCTCGTAGAGATCCGTCGTGTTGTTGAAATAGGGGGATGCGAGACCGATCCCGTCAAACCCGGCGGCGAGGACGGCGAAATAGTCGAGCTGGCTCGCGACCACATAGTAGTTGGAGCTTGATTCCGCATCGAGATAGTAACCGCCCAGCAGGAAGTTGAACGGCCCTTCCAGGTCGGACTGGAGCCGGAGTTCCACACTGTACTGCTCCGTTTGCGAGTCGGACTGGTCATAGCCCTCAAGCACGTTGCTCCGATCCCGGATCGCACCACCGATGATCCCCGCGTTCCCAGGATCGATGTCGGAAAGCGGGAATTGCCCGTCAGCATAAAGAGCGGCAAATGTGGCCGGGAACGCCTGAGCCAGGGCGGCCGGCACCTCGGTGACATCGCCGCTGAAGATGCTGTTGTAGTCCTGTTGCGAGAAGACAGACGTGTCCTGATAGGCCGCTTCCACAGTCGCAGTCAGCTTGCCGTCGAACAGCACCTGCTGAACGGAGCCCATGATGAACGTTTCATCGGCCTCGTAGATGGGCTGGAAATCAATATTGACCGTGCGCAGATCGCTCGGGTTGATGGCATTGGCGTTGCCGCCCGGGCTCCCGAAAAAGGAGAACAGCCCAAGGGGACCCAGCACCAGATCGGAACTCAGCAGTCCCGCCAATGTCGCCGACGCGTTGGTGGTCTCATTTTCCAGTTTGTCCGGGAGACAGCCCAGAACCGCTGACTCATCCCGGTTACAAAGCTGTTTGGCGGACCGGACCCGATCACTGTTGTCCTTGAAGTAGGAGCCGATGAGATCGATCGTCGTGGTCTCGGTCGGGGTCCAGCGCAGGGAGCCCCGGAAGGCATACTGATCCCGCCCGTCAATGTCATCGCCATTGAAGATGTTCTCGGAATAGCCGTCCCGCTCCAGATAAATGCCGGAGAATCGCACACCGAGGGTGTTTTCGATCAGCGGCACATTCACGTGCCCCTTGATCCGGCGGTGAGCGAAATTGCCGAACTGGGCGTCCACCGAGGCGGAAAACTCATCCAGAACCGGACGTGCCGTAATGATATTAACCGCACCGCCCGTGGAGTTGCGTCCGTATAGGGTGCCCTGGGGTCCGCGCAAAACTTCGACCCGCTCGACGTCAAAATACTCGAGCTCGAAGATACGGGGTGCCAGGAGATAGACGTTGTTGACGTGGACACCGACCCCGGTGTCAGCAGATGTCGCGACCAGGGTGCTGCCAATACCGCGGATCTGCAGGTTGGATCCCGCGAAGTTGCCCTTCGTGAACGTCACGTTTGGCGTATTGAACTGAAGGTCGGAAATATTGTCGATCTGGCGCAGGGCGAGATCTTCTTCGCTGAAAGCGCTCACCGCGATGGGCACGTCGAGAAGCGATTCTTCGGTGCGCTGAGCGGTAACCGTCATGGTTTCCACGCCGCGCCTGGCGGAGGGGGTATCGTCATCGGTCGTATCAGCCGCGTCCTGCGCCCAAGCCGGCGTGATCGCCAGGATGGTTGCGAGGGCTGTCCAAGAAAGACCTTTTCTAGTGGAGCGGATCGTCATTTTATTCCCCCTGGTTGTACGCTATCGGTACACTGTTTCTGTATTGCATAGAGCGTAGCACTCAGAATCCGCCGCCGTTAAGGGTGATCTTGCATTGCAAACAGCCAGATCCATTCGCCTGATTAGCGAACGCTTTGCCTGACAAGCCTTTCGCCAGTGCAGCATCACCAGTCCGCCTCGAAGTTTCCCGCTATTGGAGTGCAAAAAAGCCCCGCGCCTCAGGGGCACGGGGCTTCTCGGATGGGGGTGTTCTGGTCGACTGGACGCGGATCGTCAGGCGTCAAAGCCGCCGGTGGGTCTGATCGCGATCAACCTGCTCGCGGTCAGCCTGCTCGCGGTCAGAATGTGTAGCCGACCTCCAGTCCGTACAGGCGGGGCTCCAGCACAAAGATGTTGGTGAAATTCCCGGAAGACGGATCGGTGAAGTAGTGGCCTGTGATGTTGTCGCTGTTCAGGACGTTCTGGACGAACCCGCGCACGAACCAGGACTGCTCAGGACCGAACAGGGTCATTTGCAGATTGAGCTGATCGTAGCTTTCAATCCGGTCGATGGGCTTGTTGAAGATGCGCGCGAACATGTCCCCCTGCCAGTAATAGTCGACCCGGCCGACCAGGGACAGTTCCGAGGCGCCCACATTGAAATAGTGGGAGTACTGACCGCCAAGGGACAGGGTGAATTTCGGCGCGTTCTGGAGTTCATTGCCGGTGAGATCCGCCGGCACCCCATCACTGATGCCGTAATCAAGCCCGGCGGCGTCGAAGAATGCCTGGAGCCCGGCACAGGTGGAGAGGGCGGCGAAGGCGATGCCCGGTGTCTCGACCGGGATGTATGGCAGGCCTGCCGCGGTGATGCCGTCAAGCAGACCGGCACTGACGGGATCCGGATTGCCGTTGTGTTCCACCACACAGTTGGAGGTGTTGCTTAGATCCTTGATCAGGGTCACATCCGATGACCCGTCCGTCGGATCCCGTCCGTCCACGGAATCGGCATCGGTGATTTCCGTGTTCAGGTACGACACATTCATGTTGAACAGCGTGTCTTCCCAAGGTGCGGCCAGGAATTCACCCTCGAGGCCCCAGATGGTGGCATCTATGTTTTCATTCAGGGAGGTCCGGGCCACGATCTTGCCGACCTGCAAACCGGTGTAGTCGTAGTAGAAACCGGTCAGGCTGGCCTGGAGACGGCCATCGAACAACTCGTTCTTGGTGCCGATTTCATAGGCGTTGAGGAATTCCGGTTCGAAGGTGCTCGGGACGTTCGGGAACAGGGCCGGATCGATCGGCGGATTGAGACCGCCGCCCTTGTAGCCCCGGGAATAGGAGGCATAGACAAGGGTTGAATCCGTGAACGGAACGTCCGGCGCCCAGTCGATCACGAAGCGGCCGGTGATTTCGCGGAAGGTCACCGTGTCTTCGCGGAAGGCCTGCTGACCCGGCGTGCCCGCATCGCCGTCATGGCCGGTTGCGAGCAGGTCGAGCACGCTTTCAGTGCCGATGGGCACCACACCGCCGGAAACCAGGGGGATCTGACGATCCCGGACGAATTTCTCGTCTACCGTGTAGCGCATACCACCGGTGACTTTCAGATTCTCGAGAATGTTGTAATAGACTTCGCCGAAGACCGCATAGGACTCCAGAGCGAATTCGTCCGTCTCGGAATTGAAGAAGGGTGTGTAGAGCGCGAGGCCGTCGACGCCTGACCCGAGCAGGGCGAAGTAATCCAGTCCGCCCGCGACCACATAGTAGTCACCATCCGATGTGTAATCGAGGTAGTAGGCGGCCAGCTGGAAATTGAAGGGCCCGTCAAAGCTGGACGCGAGGCGGGCCTCGACGCTGTACTGTTCGCCATTGCCGGAGGACTGGTCATAGGCCTCCAGGAACGGGGAGCGGGAGCGGATATTACCGCCGATCACACCGGTCTGGCCCCGGTCGATGGCGGACACGGGAAACAGTCCGTCCGCGAAATAGGTGGCGAAGGTCTGCGGGAACAGCTCGGCCACGAGGTCTGGCACCACGGCAGGGGCTGCGACGGTGTTGTTGTAGTCCTGATTGGAGAAGACCATGGTCTCCTGGTAGGAGCCGGTCAGGGTCAGGGTCAGGTCTTCCCGAAGCTGCTGTTCGATCTGGACCATGACAAAGGTCTCGTCGGCCTCATAGACCGGATCGAAATCCAGATTGGTCTTGCGCAGATCCCGCGGATTGACAATGCCGTTGGCCTCGTTGTCGAAGCCGAAAAACGGCGCCAGGGCAAGCGGGCCAAGGACAAGATCCGTAACCAGAAGGCCGCCCAGCGTTGCGCTCGCGTTCACGGTCTCGAAGGCCAGCTTGTCCGGCAGACAGCCCAGCACATTGGACGGATCGTTGTTGCAAAGCTGTTTGGTGGACCGGGTCCGGCTGCTGTCTTCCTTGAAATAGGAGCCGATCACATCGATCGTCGTGGTCTCCGTCGGGGTCCAGCGCACAGATCCGCGGATGGCGTACTGGTCCCGGTCGTCGATATCGTTGCCGTTGAAGATGTTCTCGGTGTAGCCGTCCCGCTTGAGATAGATGCCGGCGATCCGCACACCCAGCTTGTCCTCGACGATGGGAATGTTCACGTGCCCTTTGACCCGACGGTGGGAAAAGTTTCCGTACTGAGCCTGAACATTGAAACCGAAATTCTCCAGATCAGGCCGGGCGGTGATCAGGTTCACCGAGCCCCCGGTGGCGTTCCGTCCGTAGAGGGTTCCCTGGGGCCCGCGCAGCACCTCAAGACGCTCGATGTCGAAATACTCGATCTCGAAAATCCTCGGCTGCTGCAGGAAAACGTCGTTGACGTGGATGGCCACGCCGCTGTCGGCGGATGCGGCCGTCAGGGTGGAGCCGACGCCGCGGATCTGGAAATTGGTGCCCGTGAAATTGGTCTTGGTGAAGGTCACGTTGGGGACGTTGAACTGCAGGTCCGAGAATGTGTCGATCTGCTGAAAGTCCAGGTTCTCCGCACCGAATGCCGTCACGGACACGGGCACGTCCAGAAGAGATTCCTCCGTACGCTGGGCAGTGACCGTCATGGTCTCAATGCCCCGGCGTTCTGCCTCGGTCATCGGTTCGTCTGAAACAGCCGTGTCCGGATCGACGGCCTCGACAGTGGCCGCGTCCTGAGCCCAGGCGGGAGCAAGCGCCATGATGGTTGCAACAGCAGTCCAGGACAGACCCCCAAAGGCGGTGCGGAGCGTCATGACATTTCCCCCTGCGATACCGGTCTGAAGCGTTATCGGGCCCATGACCGTGATGTTGGAACATTTTCTGCCTCACGATAGCACCCCATCTGCGCCGCTGTTAAGGCACATTTGATGCTGCACCGCAGTATTACTGAAGATTAGGCAAGCATTGAATGGGGCAAATCGGGGGCAAAAAGTGTCATGACAAATTATCATGAAGTTGGAACACCACATCCGAAACCAATGACATTTTGTCAAATGACGCAAACACTCGCAAAGTCATGCCGAAAGCGATTGCACGCAAACCGCTGCAGTGCGAAAACGTGTGCAGATGGAGAGAAAGGTCGCCAGAGAAATGGATAGAGAAATGGGGCTGGGGGGCAAGGTTGGCCCCATACGCCGGTGCGAGCCTGCGCGCAGAAGCGGATGGATGAACGGCACTGCGAAAGAGACCAGCCCTGAGCGCGGACCGGTCAGGGCCGCGCGCCCTCCAGCGGGACCGGAGGGCGGCCTACGCCTGCATCATCCGTCTGGGCCGAACCACTAGCGGGTCATGGCCGTCCGTAATCAGAGGAAATTATTGTATTCGAAATGGATGACCTGGCCCTGCACCGTTTCACAATCGATGTAAAACACCGGTCGCGGACGGGGCTTGTCTTCCCGGTCCAGGGATCTGAGAAATTCCCGGTCGTACCGGCCACGGATGTAGCCCTGAACCTGATAGTGCCGGTTATCGACGCGGCGCATGCGGATCACCCGGTCCACCTGGGCGCCGATGGCACCGGCCTCCCGCGCCTTGAAATCAGCATAGGACGCGCAGGCCAGAACCGCTTCGTTGCGTTCCGTGGAGCCGAAATCGAGTCCGGCGGTGGCGGATGCCGGGGATGGCTCATTGGGGTCCGCCGGATTGTCGAGCCCGCCGGAGACACCGGCCGCCTGGGATGCAAGCAGTTCAAATTCACCGGAACAGCCGAAATCCACCCAGACCGCGGCTTCCTCGACACCCCAGCTCCGGCCTTCTTCGCACCGTCCGGAAATCTGACGCACCAGCCGGACCCCTTCGCTCACATTGGCAGGACATGTGGTCTTCGAGAAACTGCGGGATTCACATTGAATGACACGGGATCCGGAGGGCCAGGATGCGACAGGGGCCGCGCCGCTTCCCCCGCCCCCGAACAGGGAACACCCGCCGACAAGCAGGCCCGCCCCCACAACGACCGCCGCCACCACAGCAGAACGCGCACAAGATCCGAAGCCGGACCGCATGGATGTCTTTGTCATAAGAATGCCTTTACCCTTCCCCACCACGGTCGCCGTCAGTCAAGCCCGGCAGCCGCGCACCCATGACAGTCATAACCCCGATTCCACTCCGCCATGGATGCAAAGCAAGGGCCGGACCACCGCGGGCACCTGTGTGTGGTGCAGGCCAGAACCAAGCGTCTTAGGACACTCAAGGACCAAGCCTTCAAAAGGCCCCGCCATTGAGGGAATGCTCCTGCCCACACAAATCGCGAACAGGGATAGAGTGCCGCGATTGAGTCGTCTTGAAGGCGCTTGTGACCGGTTGGGCCTCGTCCCCTTGCGCAGGCTGGACCCATGCAGGGGTTCCGGGTTTCGACCGTGCTGACCGATTAAAAAGGAACGTGTTGCGATGGTAGAGCATCTGGCTGCTGCATTTCTCTCCGGCTGGCGCCGGTTCCGGGATCCGCTGGGATGCCAGCCCTTGCCAGTCTCCAGACGGCTTTCGCAGGTGGGAGCCGGGAACGGGCCGTCTGCGACATCCTCTCCAGTCAAGCCTTCCCAGTCCCGTCTCGGCGTGGTCGCGGCCCTTGTGACCGTGGCCCTTTTCTCATCCCTGGCCCCATCGCGGGCTCAGAACGAGGCCAGTGATGGTCTCGCGCCTATCCTCGAGCGGGGCACCTTGCGGGCGGGGACGGCGTTGCTGGCCCCCTATGCCATGAGAGATGCCTCCGGTGTGCTCATCGGTCATGAGATCGATATTGCCCTGGCTGTCGGGGCGGATCTCCAGGTCGATGTGAACATCGTCCCCCTCGGCGCGGATGAACTGATTTCCGCGCTGGAGCGCGGCGCCATCGATATCGTGGTCTCAGCCCTGCCGATCACCCCGGCCCATGCCCGCCGGGCCAGCTTTTCCCAGCCCTATGCCCGGAACGCCATTCAGATCATTCGGTCAGAAACGGGCGCCAAGGGCGATGAGCTTGCCGATTTCAATTCACCGGCGGTCACCCTGGGAGTGGCCCGGGGCAGCGCGGCGGAACGGATGGCCATGAGCCGCCTGCCCAATGCCCGGTTCCGCCTGTTCGACAACGAACAGGCCGCCAAGGATGCGCTCCTGGAGAACCGGATTGGACTGCTGGTGGCGGGCACCCCTTATCCGGAGGTTCTGATCGCCCAGTCGCCGGACCGGTTCAGCCTGGCCCTGGACGAGGCGCTCGGCGAAACGGCCATCGCTTTTGCCGTTCAGCGGAGCAATGGGGCACTGCTTGCTTATCTCAACGCATGGATCACGGCGCGGTATCTGGACGGTTTCCTGGCCAAGACCCGGTCCTACTGGTTTGAAAGCACCGATTGGCTGCCCAGGCTGACGGAACCACCACGGATCGACCGCATCGATACGCCGGTCCGGTGATGGACCGGCGCTGAGCTTGGCTTGGACTGACGGGGCTTCAAAAGGGCCTGACCCTCACTGTGCTCCGTTGTACGGCTCTCCTTCGCCTTCCCGCCAATGACCCTGTTTTTTCAGGGCATCGGCGACTTCCGGCGGCATATAGGTCTCATCGTGTTTGGCCAGCACCTGGCTGGCCTCCACATGCCCTTCCGGCACAAGGCGGCCCTGGACGACAATCCCCTGACCTTCCCGGAACAGATCCGGCAGGATCCCGGCATAGCGCACCACCACTTCACCCCGCTGATCAGTCAAGGAAAAGGCCACGGCGCCGTCATCGCCCTGGTTGACCGAACCGGGAACCACAAGCCCTCCGACGCGGATCACACCCTCGGGCTTTTCCTCCAGCACGGCGAGATCGCCGGGGCTGTAGAAAAAGGTCACCGTGCCACTGAGCGCGAACAGGGTCATGGCTGTGGCAATGGCAATCACGAAGCCGGACACGCCGACAAGAACCAGCCGCTTTTGCTGACGGGTCATGGCTTCCCTCCATCGGATTGACTGTCTTGGGTACCGGCCTCGGCAAGAACCCGCCGCACGGACAGGTATCGGGACAGAGTGGCCCAAATCAGGGTGGTGAAAATCACCACCGCCGCGCCATAGGATGCCCAAACGTAAAAGAGCTGGTTTTCCATCAGAGCGATCCTCCTTGAGCCGCGGGCGTCTGCTCCACCACCACCGCGGCCGGCGCTTCCGGCACGGCCAGCCGGCGCATCCGCCGCTCCAGAATATGGGTCTTCAGGCGGATCAGGTGCAGGGTAAATCCAAGAGCGGTGAAGCCCAGAACGCAGATGAGCAGCGGCGTCAGCATGGAGGGATGCATGGTCGGACCATCCAGGCGCACGATGCTGGCGGGCTGGTGCAGGCTGTTCCACCAGTCCACGGAAAACTTGATGATGGGCACATTGATAAAGCCCACCATTGCGAGCACCGCGGCGGCGCGGGCCGCTTTGGTCTGATCTTCAATCGCCTGCCACAGGGCCATGTAGCCCAGATAGAGAAAGAAGAGAATCAGGGCGGAGGTCAGCCGGGCATCCCAGACCCAGTAGGTGCCCCAGGTCGGCTTCCCCCACAGGGCACCGGTGATCAGCATCACCAGGGTGAAGGCCGCCCCGATGGGCGCCATGGCCCGGGCGGCGCTGTCAGCCAGGGGGTGGCGCAGGACAAACCCGATGAAGCTGAAGATCGCAATAGCGGTGTAACAGGTCAGGGCCATCCAGGCAGAAGGCACGTGAAGATAAAGGATCCGCACGGTCTCACCCTGCTGATAGTCCGGCGGGGAGTAAAAAAGACCCCACAACAGACCTAGAGGCAGGCAGATCAGTGTCAGGCCGGCGAACCAGGGCAGGAGCCTGTCCGCCAGTCGCACGAACTTGTCCGGATTGGCCCAGACATAAATGGAACCGCCTTTGACGGGGCCGGTTTCCCGGGTCGTTCCTGCCATTGTTTGTCCTTCCAAACCGGATGAAGCCTTTGCGTAACGGGCCGGCACGCAGACCGCCTCAATCCGCATTCAATCTCAAAGCTGCGGCACCAGCCCAGGCGGCGATCACGCCGGTGATGAGAGTCAATGCCGCCAGAATAAGGACCGAAGGGGGCATCAAAACCTCTCCGGCACTCAAATCCGCAACGCTGGCCGCCCCAAAAATAAGCACGGGCACGTAAAGAGGCAAAACCAACAGGGACACAAGCACACCGCCGCGTCGCAGAGACACAGTGAGTGCCGCCCCAACAGCGCCCACAAAGGTCAAAGCCGGTGTGCCGATCAACAGAGCAATCAGCAAAGGCACGCTGCGCCCCGGGTCCATGGCAAAGAGCAAGCCGAACACCGGCGCCGCCAAAGCGAGGGGCAGCCCGGTGGTCAACCAGTGAGCGGTGCACTTCGCCAGCACCGCCGCCTCCAAAGGAAGCGGCGACAGGACAAGCCCGTCCAGTCCCCCGTCTTCGTGATCGGCCTGAAACAGCCGGTCGAGGGTGATCTGTGTCGCCAGGGCTGCGGCCACCCAGGCCATCGCAGGCGCGACCTGGCTCAACAAAGGCAGATCCGGCCCAAGGCCGATGGGCACCACCAGAGCAATCAAGGCAAAAAACACCAGGGCGAGAAACGCACCCCCGCCGCTGCGCAGGGAAAGGATTAGGTCCCGCATGACGAGAGCCTGGAAACCGGCCCAGAAACTGCTCATGGGGCGGCCTCCCCTATACCGTGCATCCCTTTGCCATTCACGCTCGGGCCATTCCCGTTCGGGCCATCGCCGTTTGTGCCATCCCCCTTGGTGACATCTCCGGCCTTGGCTTGTGTCGCAATACGGCACAGGGCTGCCCCGGGCAGGGACAACGCGCCGTGAAGGGCGACCACACACAGCCCGCCCAGGGCTCTATGGTCCGTAATCAGACTTTCCAGAAGTTTCGTCGCGGTGTCGTCGAGGGCAGTGGAGGGCTCGTCCAGAATCCAGACCGGGCGGCCAGCGAGAAGCAGGCGGCCAAAGGCCAGACGCCGCCGTTGCCCTGCGGAAAGCACACCAGCCGGCCGGTGCATCATGTCATCGAGATGGAGTTGCCGGGCAACCGGCTCCAGGGCTTTTGCACCCCCGTGAAGATGGGCCCAGAAGCGCAGGTTTTCCTGCACCGAAAGGGCGCCCTTGACGCCGTCGGCGTGGCCCAGATAGGCCGCCGTATCGGCCGGCTCCATCACGATGCCGCCGGGCCCTTCATAACGCACAGTGCCCCGGGCGGCCCGGCCCAGCCCAGCCAGCACACGGAGCAGGGTCGATTTGCCAACCCCGTTGGGGCCGCGCACAACCAGAGCGTCCCCGGGGCCCATGCTTGTGGAAAAGCCGCCGAAGAGAAGCCGCTCACCCCTCTGGCAAGCCACACCGTCGATCTTCATCTGGACCGGCGTAAATGGCCGCTCCTTCCCCTCAGACATAGCGCCTCACTGTCACGCCCCGAAGCAGAACCCGGAGCGTCCGCCGACCCGGGCTTTGACCGGACCAGACCTATTCCATTTCGACCAAACCCAGTGCGCGATTTTCACGGAGCCCATTTTCAAGAGTGCAGCTCTCAAGCGGGCCGTTCTCAAGCGGACCATCCGGCAGCCGCTTCACCATTGGTAGGCGCCATCGTACTCTCATCACCAATCGCCTGGCCATTGGATCATGAGTGTTCTCGCTGGTTGTTGATCCAAATCTTGGGCGAGTGGAAGAAATGAGTACCAGATAGAGGGAGGGAAGCACCATGCTGCAACCAGTCAGCGAAACCTACCAAGAAGATTTCCAGGCCAGGGGCCCTAAATACGAACGCGCCTATCGGGCGGAAGCTCCGGTCAATCTCGCGGACAATGCCGCCTTCACCGCCGGTCAGCCCTATGAGGCCTTTCGGACCATGCGTGAAACGGCCCCGGTATGCTGGTTCGAGGTTCCGCAATTTCCCGGCTTTTGGGCCCTGACCCGTTTTGACGACATTCGCGCCGTTGAACTCGACACGGAGACGTTTTCGTCTCAGCGGGGCGGCATCCTGATGAGCTATGGGACCCCGGACACCCGTCATCCCCTCCTCCACCGCTCCTCCCTCGATACGATGATCTGCCTGGATCAGCCCTACCACATTCCCCTGCGTCGGGAGCACATGGGCTTCTTCACGCCGGGATACATCCAGGAGCTGCGCAAAAAAGTGGGTGTCAAGGTGACGAGCCTGCTCGACGGCATGGCCGCCCGGGGGCCCCGTCTTGATATGGTCGAGCATTTTTCAGCCGAACTGCCGCTGTTCACCTTGTGCGAGATCCTCGGGGTGGATGAAGCGGACCGCCCCAAGCTTGTCGAGTGGATGCACTATCTGGAAGTCGCGTCCTACACCATGCAGCAGCAGGATCTCGGGGAAGTGGACCAGGACTTCCTTGCCCGGTTCCTCGCCGCGATCCAGGATATGTTTGACTACGGACAATATGTGCTGAAATCCAGGAGAGCGGATCCGCGCCAGGACCTGCTCTCGGCCATCGCCCATGCGCGCATCGACGGTGATCTTTTGTCGGACGAATTTCTGGACGGCTCCTGGCTGCTTATCGTCTTCGCGGGCAACGACACCACCCGCAATTCACTGTCCGGCACCATGAAGCTTTTGACTCAGTTCCCGGCGGAAAAGCAGAAGCTTCTTCAGCACCCGGAAAAGATCGCCAACATGACGCATGAGGCGATCCGGATGGTCTCGCCGGTGATCTATATGCGCCGGACGGCCACGCGGGATGCGCGGATCGGCGAACAGCAGGTGGCCGAGGGCGAAAAGGTCATCATGTATTACGGCGCGGCGAACCGCGATCCGTCGGTCTTTCCGGATCCGGACCAGTTCGATGTGGACCGGCCCAACGCCAAGGACCATATCGCTTTCGGTATGGGTCCCCATGTCTGCCTGGGCCAGCGGGTGGCCAACATGCAGCTCGAGGCGGCCTATCGACAGATCCTGGCCCGGTTCCCGGACATCCGCTGGACCGGCGCAATGGATGTGGCGCCGAATAACTTCGTGCACGCCATTTCACGCCTTGAGGTCGATCTGGGAGGTCGGACATGAATGACGTAACGATGGATGCGCCAGTCACCCGTGAGGACCGGGACGGGTTATGCACCCTGACCTTGAACCGGCCTGACAAGCTCAATGCCCTCACGGTGGAGATGTTCCGCCTGCTGCGTTCCCATGTGGAAGACATTAAACGGGATGACAGTGTGGGTTGCGTCGTGCTGCGCGGGGCCGGGCGGTGTTTTTCCGCCGGTCACGATCTGGCGGACATTGCGGCGGGCGAAGAGGTGCCCTCCCGGGGATGGCATTCCGAGACATTGCGGCTGATGGAGCGCCTGCCCAAACCGGTGATCGCAGCGGTGCATGGCCATTGCTACACCGGTGCTCTCGAGGTCGCCCTCGCGGCCGATTTCATTCTTGCCGCCGAGAGTGCCCGCTTCGCCGATACCCATGCCCGATTCGCCCTCACCCCGATCTGGGGTATGAGCCAGCGTCTGCCCAGGCGGATCGGCATCGCCAAGGCCAAATTCATGATGTTCACCGCCCGGGCCGTTTCCGGCGCCCAGGCGGTGGAGATCGGTCTGGCGGAATCGGTTTATCCTGATGACAGTTTCTTCACGGATGTCGAAGAGGTCGGGCGCGAAATCCTTGCCAATTCGCCATTCTCCCATCGGGCCAACAAGCGTCTGCTGGAAGCAACCGATGCCAGAGCCATGGATGCCGGACTTACCTGGGAAGTGATGGAGAACGAAGGCGTCGGCCCAGACATGCAGGAGCGAATCGCAGCCTTCATGGGGCGATAAGAACCGGGCGCTGACAATCAACCAGCGATTTCGAGATGGTAATACACCTCCCATGCGCTGAAGGTGCCGCACGGGCGGGGGTGGTGCTGTCCGCATATGGACGAACCGCAATCTATCGGTCGTGTCATGAGTTAGATTTAATCCGTTCAGAGAGGAGCTGGCCCATTTTTGCCCCTTTCTGAGCGTTTTATGTCACAGTCAAGATATGGTTTAGCCGTTTATGACTGTGGAGCAAGCACTATGACCGAATTGCAACACCCCCGCCAATCACTGGCAGATCTTGTGATCGGATTCCTGACCTTCGCCGCGGTGGCAACGCTGTGCACGTTTGCATTGCCCCTGAAGGCGGGAAGCCTGCTGACGGATCGGGGAGAGGTGCTGATGCCCGTCCCGTTGAAAGGCCCCACCCGGATCATCACCCATTTTGGTGAGCAGGTGGACCCCCTGACCGGCGAGACCACCACCCATATCGGTGTGGATCTCGAAGCGACCCGGGGCACGCCGGTTCTCGCGGTGGAGAGCGGCACGGTTCTGCGTTCTGAGGTGGTCGAAGGCTATGGCCGCATGGTGGAAATCGAGTACGATCAGGACGTCCGGGTCATCCATGCCCATCTGACTAACGCTGTTGTTCAGCCCGGTGATCTTGTGATCGGCGGCCTTCCCATCGGCACGGTGGGGAACACCGGCCTGACCGGCGAACCGCATCTGCATCTTGAGGTCTATGTGAAAGGCAAGCCGGTGGACCCGGGCCTGCATTTCAATTTCGCGGCTCATCCCGGCAGCTGATGGGCGCGGACGGTTAGACACGAATCAAATCAGGTCTTGATCGGGTCCACATTAGAACGTGGACCCGATTGTCGTTCCGGCGCTCTTACCAGTTTTCCTTGAACGGACGAAGATCGAGTTCATGAGTCCAGGTCCGGCGGGGCTGGCTGTGAAGATACCAATAGGCCTCAGCCATCTCGTCCGGGTCGAGACATCCGTCCTCACCCAGTGATTCGAGATACTCGCCGAACCGGCTGCGGACCATGTCACCGTCGATCACCCCGTCCACCACCACATGGCCGACATGGATGCCCTGCGGGCCGTATTCACGGGCCAGGGACTGGGTGAGATTACGCAAGGCAGCCTTTGCCGAAGCGAAATGGGCAAAACGGGCCCTTCCGCGCATGGAGCCGGATGCGCCGGTGAACAACAGCGTGCCGCCGCCCTGGGCCAGAAGCCGGGGCACGGCGCTTTTGGCAGTGTGGAAACCGCCCATGCAGCCGACCCGCCAGAAGCGCTCGAAGGTTTCCGCGTCGAGATCTGCAAACGGAATGATGGCGTTGTTGCCTGCATTGTAGAGGACCGCGCCGAGGGGACCGAGATCATCGGCAGCCTGAAACAGGTTCTCGACCGCGGAGCGGTTGGTAACATCGGCGACCACTGCGCTCGCCTTGCCGCCGGCCTCTTCGATTTCTCCGACAATTGCAGCCAGCCGGTCCATGGTCCGGCCCGAGACGACCACGTGAAAGCCACCCTTGGCGAATCGGCGGGCAAGAGCTGCGCCGAGGCCTTTGGATGCACCCACACCGATGACTACCGCAACGGACTCCGTCATGGCCTGTCCTCCTTTGCTTAATGGACCCGAACCCAGTGATCCTATCCGCTCCGCCGCTCAGTCTGCTCCCCTCCCAGTCGTGATCGAGCTTGGAAAAGAGGCATCCGGCGCGCATGGATGGTTACGGGTCCGTCAGTGATCTTCCCATCTCCCTGGAGCGTAGGGAGTGGTGGCTCATATCCCAAGGAGATGGCAATGACAACCAAATGGTGCGTGAACGGTGTTGTCCTTTTGATGGTGGCTCTCTTCCTTCTCCGGATCGAGGCCGGCCATGCCGCCACGAACACGCCGGAGCGATCCTCCACTCTTTTCCAGGATTCTTTCAAAGTGGACCTGGAGCGCTATGCCGGCCTTTGGTACGAGTTTGCCCGCACACCCAACAGGTTCCAGGACAACACCCCAAGGCGCCATGGGACGCGCTATTCCGCCTGTTTCAATGCCACAGCTTTTTACAAGATCGGCTCGAACGGAACCCTGCATGTGGTGAACCGCTGCATACGGGACGCCCAGTCCGCAACCCCTTACGAAGATGAGGCAAAGGGCATCGCCGAACCCGTTGCAGGGAGTGAGAACCGCAGGCTGAATGTCCGCCTCGGTCCGTTTCCGGCGCGGCTGGTGCAAAGCCTGCTTGCCAATCGCCGGGGAAACTATTGGATTTATTGCCTCGGCGAACGGGATGGCCATGAGCCATACCCATGGGCCGTCATCGGCAACGAAGAGAAGACCTACACCTTCATTCTGACCCGCAGCAAATCAGTATCCGATGGTCTGCGAGACACTATTTTGGAATGCGCCGAGAGGAGTGGGCTTCCGGTTGATACACTGATCTTCCGCCAGCGCCCCATCCACAATGAACACAATCAAGGCTGATCCGGGGTGCTTATACCTCAGACCATCACGCTCGGATGATCCCTTTCAAGGCCGGGGAGCGACCACAAGGCACTGGATGGCCCGGCCGACAAAACCCTGGCGATCCGCAAGCGCACCAAAAGCGATCCCCCGCCCTTCCGGGCCGATCCAGCCCTCGGCAGCAAGCAACATCCACTCTCCAACGGGCGCACGGACCATGTGGACGGAAAGATCCGCATTGATGTAGGTCCACCGCCGGAAATCCAATGGGGCACCCAGAGCATTGCAGTAGTCGCCGGTGGCCGCGGCCCGCACCAGGGCAGGCGTGTCCACTCCGGGCAGGAAGGGCCGGGCGATCCGGAACCAGACCGCCTCCCGGGTCTCCGCGTCCGTCAGAGGCTGGGCCCTGCGGAACTCAATCCCGCTGTTGTAGCCCTCCTCCGCCAGAAAGCGGCCCTCCTCAGGGCAGTCTTCCGGCAGAGCATAAGTCAGACCCGGCAGAGCCACACCATCAGGCAGCGGGTCGTGGGCCTCCCTGATCTTGAGAACCGTGGCATGAACCACTTCCTTTTCGCCGGCCGACAACCGGATATCCCAGGTCTGGATCTCGCGGCCTGCCCGGGTCAGTTCCGTGGTGATCGTCAGGGGACCGATCGGGACAGGACGCTTCAGGTCGATGGTCAGACGGACAATACGCATGGGTCCATCAGAGGGCAGACCCTCCGCAATCCACGTAATCAGCCCGGTGGGAGCGCCGCCATGGAGCATGGTGGGATCCCAGGGACCGGCGCCAAGGGGCGACGCCACGGCCACATCGCCGTCCAAAGTGAAATAGCTTTCCATCGGCCTCCCCTCTGTATCCTGGCCCCTTTGACGGGATCATTGTCCTTGCTTGCAAACAAGCCCCCGTTCGGCGGGTGGTATCAGGTCTCCACCTCGAAGGTCAGGCCGGCATTGTTCCGCAAGCGGTCAATAATCGTCAGGCCGAACGCGGGGGCCGGTGTCAGGATCCCGCCGGGGCGATCGGGAACATCGTGGATCAGGCACAAGGCGCACTCGGAAATGATCTTGGACGTGGAGCCGTAGCCCGGGTCCATGTCGCCCTTGACACCCACCTTGATGACCTGCCCATCCCGGCACTCGCCGATGAACAGCAGATCGTAGCTGCCGGCTTCCCGCTCTTCCCTGGTCGGGCCCTCACCGGGTTTCGGGCCGCCCTCACCGCCACCCATGGGATCCAAGGACGCAACGAATTCCGCCGCCTTACGGCCTTTCTCACCGGGGCCCGTGATCATCATTTCATCATAGATGAAATCTTCGCCATAGGGATGGCCAAGCAGCAGATTGGAGCGGTGAATATTCTTGGTGTTGATCGGTGCCATGACGAATGGGGCAACCCATGCGTCCACGGCAGGATCTTCCATGACCGTCATCCCGGTGGGTTGTTCCGGCCCCTGGAACCCGCCCGCAAGGGAGAATGGTGAAATCAGGATGGAGAGAACGTTCGGATCTTTCTGGGCGGCGTCGGCGGTGGCCCGACCGCTCGCCGCAGTACCGCCGGAAAAGGTGCCCTGCATGCTCCGGACCCGGCCTTTGACCCGGGGAACGGTTTGGCCGAATGTGGTCTTGGCGCTGGCCTGTAGAAAGAAGACACCCATGTCGAAGGGTACGGAATCAAAACCGCAGGAAAAGACGATCCGCGCGCCCGTCTCCCTGGCCTTAGCATCATGGGCCTTGATCATGTCATGCATCCAGTTGACCTCACCGCAAAGGTCAACATAGTCCGTACCCGCCTCGGCGCAGGCGGCCACCAGCGGCGCTCCGTAAAGCTGGTAGGGTCCAACGGTGGTCAGGACCACCTTGGTGCGCTCCACCATGGACCGGACCGAGGCGGGATCCGCGGCATCGGCAACCACCAGAGGCGTATCTTCCGGTGCGCCGATCTCATCACGGACGGAAGCGAGCTTGGCACCATTGCGCCCGGCCATGGCCCAGGCAATGGTCTCCCCCGCCGCGCACCGTTTCGCAAGATAGTCCGCAACAAGACGGCCTGTATAACCGCTGGCGCCATAGACGATGATGTCGAATTCCTTGGCCATTCAGGCCTCCTTGTCACGGGTTCCGGTGGGGCAGGTCTCGGTGATCAATCGACGTTGATCTCAAGACCCTCCATGGTTTCCTTGGTCCGCCAGCGATCGAGAATGGAGAAATACTCGATGGATCCGCCGCCATAGGCCGCGTCCTGACTGCCTCGCTCGCTGGGCTTGCCTTCATTGTTGTAGTAGCCGGGCGTGCATTCTTCGAGGAACCGTTCCCTGAGCACTGCCTTGGCAATGATCGTCTGTACCCAGTCCTCCTCACCCTTCTCACTGGGCTCCACCGTGCGTGCCTGACGCTGTGCCGTCTCTTTGGCGATATAGGCGATATGAACCGCCTGTTCATCCAGCAGATGGGGATAGTTTGCCGTGAGGCCCGCCTGGGCCGGGCCCATGATGAACACGTTGGGGAAACCGCGGGTCATGATTCCGTGCAGGGTGCGCATCCCTCCCGACCATTTTTCCGACAGGCTCAGCCCGTCCCGGCCCTTCAGATCGTAACCGGACCGGCGGGTATAATCCGTACCAACCTCAAAGCCGGTGGCATAGATCAGGCAGTCCAGTTCGAAGGCGGTGCCATTGGCGATCACCGCGTTCTCCGTGATCTTTTCAACACCCCTGCCTTGGGTGTCCACCAGGGTGACATTCGGACGGTTAAAGGCCTGCAAATAGTCGTCATGGAAGCAGGGGCGTTTGCAGAACTGGCGGTACCAGGGCTTGAGGGCCTCGGCGACGGCCGGGTCGGACACCAGGTCATCCACCCGGGAGCGGATCTGCTCCATTTTCTTGAAGTCGGCCAGTTCGGCAAGCTCCGCGAGCTTTTGCGGCGTCAGGTTCTTGTTGTCCCCCTGGCTGGCAATGAACAGCAGGTTACGGATGATATCCGTCCAGCCGTCATTGACCAGATCTTCCGACGCGTAGCCGCCGGAGACCAGGATGTTGAAGTTGTCCATCCGGCGCTTCTGCCAGCCCGGGAACAGGCCATCGACCCATTCCGGATCCGTCGGCTGATTGTTCCGCACGTCAATGGATGACGGGGTGCGCTGGAACACGTAAAGGTGCTTGGCGCCCTTCGCCAGATGGGGGACACACTGAACAGCGGTGGCGCCGGTGCCAATGATGCCCACCACTTTGTCCGCCAGACCGGTGAGGTTTCCTTCCGCGTCACCGCCGGTGTAGTCATAGTCCCAGCGGCTGGTGTGGAAGGAATGGCCCCTGAAGGTCTCAATCCCCGGAATACCCGGGAGTTTGGGCCGATGGAGGGGACCGTTGGACATGACCACAAAGCGAGCGGTCATCCGGTCGCCCCGATTGGTCTCGATCACCCAACGGGCGGTCTGCTCATCCCAATGCATGTCCGTGACTTCCGTCTGCAGACAGGCCTTGTCGTAGAGGTCGAAGTGGCGGGCGATCCGGCGGCTGTGTTCCAGAATTTCATTGGCCCGGGAATATTTCTCCACGGGGATGTAGCCGGTCTGCTCGAGGAGCGGCAGATACACATAGCTTTCGATATCGCAGGCCGCGCCGGGATACCGGTTCCAGTACCAGGTGCCGCCGAAGTCGCCGCCCTTCTCGATCAGCCGGACGTCGTCGATGCCTGCCTCACGCAGGCGCGCGGCGGCAAGGAGACCTCCGAAGCCGCCGCCCACCACGATAACTTCCGTGTCATCGAAAAGCGGATCGCGGGTGAAGCCCTCGGGCACGTAAGGGTCTTCCACATAGTGGGCGAAGCTGTCCTTCACTTCGATGTACTGATCGTTACCGTCCCGACGCAGACGCTTGTCCCGTTCGCGGCGGTACTTCTCTCTGAGATCATCAGGATTGAAATCGAGGGTCTCTGACATCATGCTCTCCGAATCGTCTTGCCGCACCGCACACGGACGGTGTCTGGCTGCCATATCCATGCTCCAGCGTGCCAGTCCGGCCCGCCGGGATTGGTTCCCTTACGCTGGATCGTTGACCAGGAATTCAAAGATCTTGTCCGCGAAACCGGCCTCATAGGCGCCCTCGGGATTGGCCCGCACGGCCTGATCGATGGCCTTGGCATCCTGCCCGACCAGGATCCGCCACTGGTCCTGGCGCACCCCGTCAAGAATGATCCGGGCTGCTTCCTCGGAGCTGGTGGCCGCATTGTCCCGGAACTGCTCTCCATAGACCTTGGCCTGTTCGTCGGTGAGGGTCTGATTGTCCGGCATGTCACCGGCGGCGTTGGCGCCGAATTCCCGCATGGTGTTGAGTGCGATGGATGTTCCGATATGGCCGGGCATCACCACGCTGGCTTTCACATGGGGTGCATTCTGGCGTAAATCCGTGATCAGGGCTTCGGTGAAACCCTTCACCGCGAATTTCGCCGCCGAATAGGCTGTGTGGGGACGGTCAGGACCGAGACTGGCCCAGAACCCGTTGACGGAACTGGTGTTGATGATGTGGGCCTCATCGGCCTTTATCAGTGCGGGCAGGAAGACCCTTGTGGCATAATAGACGCCGTACCAGCACACGCCGAAGGTCCGCTCCCAATTCGCCCGCGGACCGGCGACAAAACTTCCCCCACCGCCAATACCGGCATTGTTGAACAGAAGATGAATGTGGTCGAGGCCATGGCGCTCCAAGGTGTCATCCCGGAAGGCCGACAGATGATCTTCCAGGGAAACATCAGCCACAAAGCCGGTGACGTTCACGCCCTGGGGGGCGCCGGTCATGGCCAGTTCAATGGTGCCCTGCATGTCCGCTTCGGAAACATCGCACATGGCCACACTGCACCCTTCTGCGGCGAGTTGACGGGCCAGCTCCCGGCCCATGCCCGCACCGCCGCCGGTGATGACCGCAAGTCTTCCGCTGAAATCCTTCATTGACCGCCTCCCCACAGATCCACCCTTGGCGAGGCCGCGCCATGGCACCGCCTCTCCATCTTTGCCACCTGCTCGCCGGTCCGGCCCCCCAAGGGCTTGACTGGAGGCAAGCGGACCAAGGAGACCACCAGATCACCGAACCGGTCAACCTGGGATCGCCGTAAGGATCAACCCGTGGCGACGTGGCCCTGCCGGAGGGGATATGGTTGCCTGTAAGACGGGGATCGGCGATGCACGGGCACGCATCCTGTACAGCGCAACCAAAAGTGTAGAACGGAAGGAAGACCGGTCATGTCCAGGGACGCCGTGGATTTCGACGAGGCCACCGCACAAGCCATCGACGCCACCTATCGCACACCGGATGTGGTGAACCAGCGGGTGAAAGTGCTGGAGGTCCTCAATCTGAAACCGGGAGAGCAGGTGCTCGATATTGGCGCGGGCACGGGCCTTATGGCCTATGAAATGGGCGCCATCGTCGGCCCCTCGGGCGGCGTAACAGGGATCGACCAGTCCGGCGCCATGCTGGCCCTGGCCCGGGAGCGGTGCAGCAGCCTTCCCCAGACGCATTTTCAGGTGGCGGATGCTTGTGCCCTTCCCGTGGAGAACGGCACGATGGATGTGGCCGTATCCATGCAGGTCCATGAATATGTTCCCGACACGGACGCAGCACTTGCGGAAATCCATAGGGTGTTGAAGCCCGGCGGACGGGTCAGCATCCTGGATACGGCCTGGGACAGTGTCGCCTGGCATACCCATGATCCGGCGCTGACAGCCCGCATCCTCAAGACCTGGGAGCGTCACTGCCCCCACCCCAACCTGCCCCAGTTGCTCGGACCGAAATTGCGGGCGGCGGGGTTCCGGCCCATGCGGACGGATCTGGTGCCCATTTTCAATCCTGGCTACACAGCCCACAGCTATTCCGCAGCCATGTCCGTCATGATCGGAAACTACTGCGCGGGCAAGGACGGGCTGAGCCGGGAGGATATCGACAGTTGGCTCGCGGGGCTTGCGGACATTGCGGCAAGAGGCGACTGGTTTTTCAGCCTGAACCGGTATGTCTTCAGTGCGGTGAAAATCTAAGGGCGAATCCATTCGGACGGGATTGGCACTGTTTCCGGTTGTCCCCTGCGCTATGGCCGGTCCGAGGTGACGACCGGTGAGGGCGCCGGGTCGCGATTATGGCCTCATGACGGATTCGGTCTACCCTATCGATGCACAGTTCCGCCGGGCAGGGACGGTCAGACTTTTTTCGAGGGCAGGGTCCAGGCCACGAAGAAGCCGAGGATGAAAAGCAGGGTCGTGGCATAGAAGCAGTCCTGGAAGGCAAAGATCTCGCCGTTGATCCCCACCGCTTCGGAGATGCCGCTGAAGGCTTGCTGGAACGCACCCAGGGGTGAGAGGTGCTCCGCGGAGAGTTCAAGGCGCAACAATTCGTGAGTGTACAGAAATTGCGGGTTGGCCTCGTTGGTTGCCGCGGCCAGGGTTTCTCCGTGGAATATCGTGCGCCGCTGCAACAGCAGTGCGAGCATGATCACTCCGAGCGCCCCGCCAAGCTGGAGGAAAAAGCTGGCCGCTCCGGCCCCTGCCCCGATCAGATGGGGCGGCAGATCCCGGATCGCAGTGCGGTTGCCGGTGGTGAACACCAGGGATATGCCGATGCGGCTGAGCACGAGCCACCAGGACAGGGTCCAGAACGAAGTGTCCCGCCCAAGGCCGGACATGAGCAGGGCTGAGAGCCCAAACAGGGCCATGCCGGTCATGATCAGCCAGCGGGGGTCGATCCGGTCCGAGAGCATCCCGGCCAGTGGAAAACCCACGACCATGGCAATCCCGGCGGGAACCATCAGTACACCGGACATGGTTGGCGAGTAACCCTGAATCCCCTGGACAAACAGGGGAATGAGATAAGTGGAGCCGTAGAGCGCGAACCCCTGGAGAGCGACAATGATCGCGCCGGTGACAAAGGTCCGGTTGGCAAAGAGCCGCAGGTCGAGCACGGGAAACGGCCGGCGCATTTCCCAGAGAATGAATACCAGCACCAGAACCGCGGCAACCACCAGCAGCAGAACCGTGCGCGGATCATCCCAGCCTTCCCGGTTGCCCCCGGCCAGTCCCGCCAGAAGAATGAAAAGAGCGCCAGCCAGAAGCACGAGGCCGATGGCGTCAAAGGGCGGTCGCGATCCCTGTTCATCACGCCTTGGCATCACGGCGATGGCCACGGGCAATGCAATCAGGGCCAGGGGGGCGGTGACGAGAAAGACAAAACGCCAGTCGAACACATCCATGGCCATGCCGCCGATCAGCGGACCCAGACCGGGCGCCAGAACGACACCAAGGGAGAAAAAGCCGAAGGCACCGCCACGGCGGTGTTCCGGAAAGGCCTGGAAGATCAGCATAAGGGGCAATGGCTGGATAAACCCCGCCGCAATGCCCTGGAGGAAACGGGCAATGATCAGCATCTCCAGGGAGTCGGCCGCCGCACCCAGCAGAGATCCCCCGGCGAACACAGCCATGGAGCCGACAAAAGTCACCCTCGCGCCAAAGGCCGCGACGAACCACGCATTCAGGAGCATCGCCGTGGTGGACGCCGCCAGGAACGCAGTGGAGAGCCATTGGGCCTGGTCCTGTCCGAGCCCGAAGGCACCGATGATCGACGGCAGGGCGACATTGATGATGGTCGCGGCCAGCAGGGTCACAAAGGACCCGGTCAGCAGAGTGGCCAGGAGAATGACCGGATAGGCCGTTCCGAACTGTTCGAACCGATCCCTGACACCGGCTCCCGCTGTCTCGGGGATGTCCGGCTGGCGGCTCTCCGGCTGGTCCGCGGTCGGGGTGCCGGTTTGGATGGCAGGCGGCGCCATGGCCGGCCTAGTCCTCGGATCCGGCGGCAATGGCCACGGTGACCATGGTGCCGGGACGCAAGATCAGATCATGGGGTTCAAGGGCGATCCGTACGGGAACCCGCTGGGTGATCTTGGTGAACACCCCGCTGGCGTTGGGATTGGGCAGAAGCGCAAACTCCCCGGTGGCAACGGCCCGAATGCGGGTCACCTCACCCTTCAGCATACGGCCCGCATAGGCATCCACCCGGACGTCCACAGGTGCGCCGACCCGGGTCCGGGCGATGGCCGTTTCCTTGATATTGGCATCGATCCAGACATTCTCGGGGTCATGAACCAGAACCGCGCGGAACCCTGGGAGGGCCTGTTCCCCCACATCGAGGAAAATCTCGTCAACGATCCCGTCAATCGGTGAGCGGAGCGTGTGGCGTTCCACCACCACCTTCTGGGCATCGATCTGCCGGGCCACTTCGTCCTGGCGGTTGCGCAAGACATCGAGCTGGCTGGATACGACCTGGGCCTCAAGCAGATTGGCCTCCGCCTCGGCGATCCGCGCCTCTTCCGCCGTCATCCGGGCACGGATTTCTTCCTGTTCCTGGCGGGCTTCCGTCAGGGCGGTGCGGGCCTCGTCCCAGAGTTCCTGGGACATGATCCCCCGTTCCCTAAGGGACTCGGCCCGTTCGAATTGGGCCAGGGCCTGTTCCAGGCGGGCATCCGCCGCGCGCAGGGCCGCCCGGGACCGCTGCAGATCCGCTTCCCGTTCCGCAAGGCGGCTGGCGGAGACCGCAGCGGTCTGGGTATGGCGGGTCTGGGTGAGGCGATATTCCGCTTCCAGAGCGGCAAAGCGGGCTTCGAGTTCGGCCAGGTGGAAAACAGCTTCCCGGTCATCGAGCCGGAGCAGGACCGCGCCTTTTTCAATCCGGTCGCCTACATCCACCGCCGCCGAGACCACCGTGCTGCGGACCTCGCTGGAAACACCGATCATGGTCGCGGCGACCCGGGCATCGGAGGTATAGACCCACTGGCTTCTGGTTTGGAACCAATACACCGCTGCGGCGATGACCGTGAGGGCAATCAAGAGGCCCATCAGGCGAAACCGGTTTGCCCGGATCGAAGCCCAGAACCCCAAAGGGTTCCCCACCCGTTCCGTCGTCATGAGCCGTCCCCTTCCCGGCCCGGTCTCGAGAAGGGCGCGCCGGGACACCGGCGCCGCTGCCCCGGATCCCGAAAGCCACAGCCACGTCTTTTCTGATTTCATTGCAGACGGGCTTGCGAAGCCCGTTCGGGAAACAGGGTAGCACCGAGTGTGCGGGTCCGCGCAAGAGACGGCGGGCGGGCGCTGCAATTCCTTTGCACGTGCCGCCTGTGGGTCCGCACCTCAGGGACGGGCCTGGCCTTGTCCGCGCACAACATATTTGAAGGTGGTCAGTTGCTCGGCCCCGACCGGACCCCGGGCGTGAAGCCGCCCGGTCGCAATGCCGATTTCCGCCCCGAGGCCGAACTCGCCGCCATCGGCAAACTGGGTCGATGCGTTGTGCATGACGATCGCGCTGTCGGCCTCGGTCAGGAAGGTCTCGGCCGCCGCCGCATCCTCGGTCACGATAGACTCCGTGTGGCCGGACCCATACCGGGCGATGTGGTCAAGGGCTTCCGAGAGCCCTGACACGACCCGGACGGCCAGAATCGCATCGAGATATTCCCGGCCCCAATCATCAGCCTGGGCCTCTTCCATGGGCGGCGCGATGGCCCGGGCCGCCGGGTCGCCCCGCAAGGTGCATCCCGCATCCCGCAGAGCCTGGGCAACAGGGGGGAGCAGGCGCTCCGCACACGCTTGATCCACAAGAAGGGCTTCTGCGGCGCCACAAATGCCGGTCCGGCGCATCTTGGCATTCACGGTGATCTCGACCGCCTTGGCCGGATCCGCGTCCTTGTGGAGATAGAGATGGCAGATGCCTTCCAGGTGGCTCAGAACAGGCACCCGCGCCTCCTCCCGCACCCGGGCCACGAGACTCGCGCCCCCCCGGGGCACCACAAGGTCCACCGTGCCGTTCAGACCCTGGAGCATGGCGCTGACGGCAGCCCGGTCCGTGGTCGGAATACGCTGGACCGCCGCCGCCGGAGTGCCCGCCTCTTCCAATCCGGCAACCAGAGCCTTGTGGATGGCCTCGTTGGAATGAAACGCCTCGGACCCGCCCCGGAGGATGACCGCGTTGCCTGAGCGCAAACAGAGCGCTGCCGCGTCCGCCGTCACGTTGGGGCGGCTTTCATAGATGATCCCGATTGTACCGATGGGCACCCGCACCCGCGCGATGTCGAGACCATTCGGACGGGTCCAGCGGGCCAGTTCCGTACCGAGAGGGTCGGGCAAGGCCGCCACATCGCTTACGGCCTGAACGATGCCTGCAAGACGCTTTTCGTCCACCCGCAGCCGGTCCACCATGGCGGGGGAAAGCCCGGCATCCTCACCATTGGCCACGTCCTTCGCGTTTGCCTCCATGACGGCGGGTGCGGATTGTTCCAGGGACCGGGCCATGGACTGGAGGGCTGCCGTGCGGTCGTTCGCGGACATGAGACGCAGGTGACGGGCAGCGGCCCGGGCGTCCCGTCCCATGCGGTTCAAGTCTTCGGCCAAAGTCATCCGTCTTTCTCCTGACCATCTGCCTGTTGACCATATGGCTGTTGCCCGCCGGAACCCATGACCAGATCGTTCCGGTGCACCAGGGCCGAGGGTCCCACATAGCCAAGGGCTTGTTCGATATCTTCGCTGCGCAGGCCCATGATGGCCCGGGCATCCTCGGCGGAATAGGCGGCAAGCCCCCGGGCGATCTCCCCGCCCCCGGCATCGCGGATGGAGACGGCCTCGCCCTTTTCAAATTGTCCCGTTATCGCCAGTGCCCCGGCGGGCAGCAGGCTCCGGCCCTGCTCCAGGGCCGCCCTTGCCCCATCATCAATCTGGATGGTTCCGCCGGGCCGCAGGGTTCCGCTGATCCAGCTTTTGCGGGCCGCAGCCGGTGTGCCGACGGGATCGAACCAGGTGCCGGGCGCCCCCTCCAGAAGGGTTGCGATAGGATTGGGCCGCGCACCGCTGGTGATGGCCACGGCGCAGCCGACCTGGGTCGCAATTCGGGCGGCGTCGATCTTGGAGCGCATTCCGCCGGTACCGAAAGCCCCTCCGGGTCCTGCGCCCATGGCCTCGATCTCCGGCGTGATACGGGGAACCCGCTCAAGACGGCGGGCGGTGGAATCCCGGGCAGGATTTGCCGTGTAAAGACCATCCACATCGGAGAGCAGGACAAGGGCATCTGCCCCCACAAGCTGGGCCACCCGCGCCGCCAGCCGGTCATTGTCGCCGTAGCGGATTTCATCGGTGGCGACGGTGTCGTTTTCATTGATGACGGGGCAAATGCCAAAACCCATCAGCCGTTCCAGGGTGGCCCGGGCGTTGAGCCAGCGGCGCCGGCGCTCGGTGTCGTCGGCGGTCAGGAGCGCCTGGGCAACGGTAATCCGTTCACGGGCAAACGCGCGTTCCCAGGCCTGCATCAGCAGCACCTGACCGACGGCGGCGCAGGCCTGTTTCTCATCCAGGCGTTTGATCTGCTTGGAAACATTGAGCCGTTTGCGGCCCAGGGCCACGGCGCCGGAGGAGACCAGAACCACACTGCCGCCCTTGGACCGCAACAGGGCAATGTCGCGGGCGAGCCCGGCCATGCGGTCTTCCGCCGGGCAACCTTGATCGTCCACCAGAAGAGAAGAGCCGATCTTGACGACCCACTTTCTGGCATCCGAAAGGACATCCCGGAGGGCCTTCCCAATGCCATCCGCAGACTGACCGGCGCAATCCTGATCCATCATGTGCCCATTCCGAAGAAACCGGGGACCAGGATAGGTCCCCGGATCCCGGACGTTTCGTTACGATCCCTGACTCAGGCCCTTGTTCGGGTTGATGAGGTACTTTTCACCCGTCGCGCGACGGTTGTAGGCATGGATGACCGGAACTTCCAGAGCTTCCACCAGGGAAATCTCGCGGGTGTAATGGCTGGCAAAGGTGGTGCGCAGTTCGGCCACAACCCGGTCCCGCAGCTTCTGACGGCCTTCCCCGCCAATTTTCTGAAGGAACGGAGTGAGCAGCCAGCCGCCGACCCCCCAGGCCATGCCCACGCCCGGACCGATTACGGTCTGGGCCAGATCGAGACGGCCGTAGATGTAGACCTGTTTGTGCTCGGCTGACCCGTAGCGGCTGAATTCCTTGGCGTTCATGGTGGCGGCCGCCTCCATCGCCATGATGAGCTGACCGGCGAGCGGTCCGCCGCCAATGGCATCAAACCCCAAAGTGGCACCGGATTTGGCCAGGGCCTGGACCAGGTCCTTCTGGAAATCAGGGGATGAGGAATTGACGACATAGTCCGCGCCGATACCCCGCAGAAGCTCTTCCTGTTCGCTCTTGCGCACCACATTCACCAAGGGAATGCCGTCCGCCTTGCAGATCTTCACCAGCATCTGGCCGAGATTGGACGCGGCTGCGGTATGGACAAGGCCGGTATGGCCTTCCATGCGCATGGTCTCGGTCATGCCGAGGGCCGTCAGGGGATTGACGTAGCAGGAGGCCCCTTCCGCAGGGGTGACATCGTCGGGCAGCACCATGCACTGGGCCACATTCAGGCACCGGTACTGGGCATACATCTCACCGCCAAGCACGGCGACGGTCTTCCCCATCATGGCCTGCGCCGCCGGTGAGGACCCGGCCTTGACCACAACACCCGCGCCTTCATTCCCCACGGGGAGGGACTGGTCGAGCCGGGCCGCCATGCCCCGCATCATGTTCTCTGCTACCAGGGCCTTCACGACAGGCCGGTCCTTCGATCCGGAGGCCCGGGCCGTGCCCATGTCAGCCGACCCCACCAAAAGCCCCAGGTCGGACGGGTTGATGGGGGTGGCCTCGACCCGGATCAGCACCTCATCGGGCCCCGGCTCGGGCACGGGGACCTCTGCCAGGGATAGCTCCAGCTCGCCGCCGGATGTGACCAGAGACCGAAGCTGCAGGCCGGTCTTGGGGATGGTGTCCGCCATGGCGCCCTCTCCTTATTTTCGCGTTGATGTCGTGGACAGGCGCCCTCACACCCATGGCATGAGGTGCGCCCATTGGGCTCAGAGTGACGTTTTGATCCGCCCGGGGCAAGGCGTTGCTGGGAAGCGACCCAACCCCGTTTCAAGCCGCCGTAAAGGCAGCACGGGAAACACCCGTGTCAGGCGGACGCAACAATGCCGCCGTCAAGGGCGATGGTCTGGCCCACGACATAATTGCTGGCCCGGGAGCAGAGGAACATGGTCAGCCCGGCGACATCTTCCGGAGAGCCCACCCGTCCGCTCGGATTCATCTTGCCCACCAGATCCCAATCCACATCGTCGGTGTCACCGCCGAAACCCACACCTGTGCTGAGCATCCAGGTGGGGAACGGACCCGGAGCAATCGCATTCACGAGGACATGGTCCTTGACCAAATGGGCGGCAAGCACTCGGGTCATGTGATGCACCGCGGCCTTGGACGGGCTGTAGGAGAAATTGTTCATGCCCGGGGTCTTGATCCCGTCGATGGAGCCGATGTTCACCACCCGCGCGGGGCTTTCCGCAGAGGCGGCATTGCGCAGCATGGGCATCAGTTTCTGGGTCAGGAAGAACACGCCCTTCACATTGGTGTCCATCACCTTGTCCCAGCCTATTTCCGGAAACTCGTCGAAATCGGCACCCCAGGCGGCACCGGCATTGTTGATGAGAATGTCCAGGTGATTTTCCCGGGCCTCGAACCGGGCGGTCAGGGCCTCGATACCCTCCAGGCCGGAGAGATCCGCCGGCAGGGAAATGCACGTGCCGCCATACATGTCGCTCAGCCGTTCGGCGGTGGCATCACACACCGATGCCTTCCGTGAGCTGATATAGACGGTCGCGCCATTGGCCAGGAACGCGGCGGCGATCATCTCACCGATACCACGGGAGCCGCCGGTCACGAGCGCGGTTTTTCCCTGAACTGAAAACAGATTGCGGAAATCCGTGGTCATCCTAGTCTCCTTTTAAAGTCCGCAGGCCTTTGAGTATCCTCAGGCCGTTTGGTGTTCGCGGGTGTTTGCCAGCAGTGTCCTCTCCCGGACCGTCCTAGCGTGGATCAGGTTTCGAATTGGGCAATAAAATCGCGCACGGCCTCGTTGAAGAGGGCCGCAGCCTCGATATTGATCGAGTGCCCGCCATTCAGATCGACGATTTCAATCGAGGGCATGATCTCTTCCGCCTCGATGCGCATAAGCTGGAACCGGCTTTCCCATCGGCCATTGACCAGAAGCGTTGGTACACGGATTGATGTGAACCGGTCATGGACACTGAGATGGGGCATGGTCTCACGGATCGAATGCACGATGGCCGTCGGGTCGGCCCGGTCGGCGTCTTCGTTCATCGCCTTGAAAATATGCATGGGGAACCGCCGGGCCCGGCGAGGATGGAACGGCAACTGATGGGTTGCGGAAATGCCCTCAACCAGGATCTCCTCAGCCAGCATGCGCATGGCCGCCGCCGCCTCGGTCTCCTCGTCTCTCTGAGCCAGGGCGGAGACGGAATTGGTGAAAATCTGAGCCCGAATGGCGTCCGGATGGGCCAAGGCGTAATTGAGCGTCAGGCCCGCTCCGAAACTCTGCCCACAGATATACCAGGCCTCCACCCCAAGGTCCGCACGGATCCCCTCAAAGCACCGGATGTAGGTTTCGACTGAATAGGCAGCCGGGTCTTCCGGCGCGGGCGAGCGACCATGCCCCCAAAGCTCCACCACCACCGGGCGGCAGAAGGTTTTCAACTCGTCGAGGTTGAGGGTCCACTGCACCCGGCTCGACAGGAAACCATGCACCAGCAGCAGGTAAGGTCCAGTGCCGTCTTCGTGGACTTCAACATAAGGGCGCATCGACGAAGGCTCCGTGACAGGCAGCGCGGTTTCGGGTTGGGCCGGGTCCGGCCTGACAGGGTGACCGCTTAGGCCCGGCGCCGCAAGGCCTGGCCACGGCGCGCTTGCCCATGGCTTGTTACCTTGTACTCTACCATTGAGGGGGCGCTTCAAGACCGCCTGTGTATGTCATGCCGTGTTGGTCAGGATTGGCCGTCATGGGTGATCGTCTTTCCGGGGAGAACCATCGTGTCACAAGATCAGGCGGGAGCGCTGGAACCAGCACAAAATACGGAAGTCGGCGGCGCCTATGCCCGCTATGTTCTCGTCCTGCTTGTGATTGTCTATGTCTTTAACTTCATCGACCGCCAGATCCTGTCGATCCTGGCGGAAGACATCAAAGCGGATCTCGGCGTGACCGACGCCCAGCTGGGCTTTCTGTTCGGTACGGCGTTTGCGGTCTTTTACGCGGTGTTCGGCATTCCCCTCGGACGCTTCGCCGATGTCTGGAACCGGACCCGGCTGATCTCCATCGGGCTCGCGTTCTGGAGCGCCATGACGGCCCTATCGGCTTTCGCGCGGAGCTTCGGATTTCTTGCATTCTGCCGCTTCGGAGTGGGCATCGGCGAGGCGAGCGCAACGCCGGCGGCCAATTCTCTCCTGTCGGATTATTTCCCGCCCCGGGTGCGCGCAACCGTTCTGTCCATCTATTCGAGTGGGATCTATATCGGCTCGGGGATCGGGGTGTTCCTGGGCGGTCTCGTGGTCGATAACTGGAACGCTGCATTTCCTGATCCCGCCACCGCGCCCATGGGGCTGGCGGGATGGCAGGCCGCTTTCCTCACGGTCGGTCTGCCGGGCGTTCTGCTGGCGATCATCGTTTACACGGTGCGCGAGCCGGCACGGGGTCTGAGCGAGGGCATCATCACGCCGCCCCACCCCACCCCGTTCAAGGAAGGCGGCAAGGAACTCCTCTCCATCGTGCCGCCCCTGACCCTGTTCGGCCTTTATCAGGCGGGGGCCGGCACCGCCCATTACGCCTTCAACATCGCGGCAGCGGCGGGGCTTGTGCTCTTTGCCATCGGCCTGACCCAGATCCTCGGGGACGCCATTCAATGGGCCGCCATCGCCATCGGTCTTTACGCGGCCTTTTCCTGGAGTCAGTCTCTTTTCCTCCGAGACAAGCCCACATTCGTGTTGATGTTTGGTTGCCGCAGCTTCTGGCTCACCCTGCTCGGGTTCCCTTTCATCTCCTTCGTGACCTACGGTGTGGGCTTCTGGACCGTGCCCTATCTGGAGCGGGCCTTTGAAGTGAGCAAGACCGAAATCGGCACCTTTATCGGTCTGGGTGCGGCCATCGGCGGCTGGATGGGTGTGACCCTGGGCGGTGTTCTCGCGGACCGTCTCGCGGAGCGGTTCGAGGGGTCCCGGTATCTGGTGGGTATCGCCGGGGCGGTGGCCTGTATTCCGCCGGTGATCATCTTTCTGCTCACCAACAATATCTGGGTCGCCTATCTCATGTCGTTCCTGTTCTCGGCCCTGGCGCCGTTCTGGATCGGACCAGGGTTCTCGGCCGTGATGGAATTCGTCCTGCCCCGGATGCGGGCGGTGGCCGTGGCCCTCTTCCTGTTCATCAACACTCTGATCGGCCTTGCCCTTGGCCCCTACACCATGGGACGCATCTCGGACACGTTCATTTCCACCGGCATGGATCCGGCGGACAGTCTGCGCATGGCCATGTTGATTACCACCACGTCCCTGGGTGTCGCGGTGGCCCTGCTCCTGCTTGCCTGGATGGGCGCGCGCAATGACCTTGACCGCAGAGACGACCGGGCACGGGCGGCTGGCGAACCGATCTAAAGGCTCATAACAGAGGGTGGCCTGAATGTCCGCCTCCTATGCTCCATCCAGCGCATGGACCGAGTCTGGCTGGACTCGTTCCCCTACCGATCACCCTTTGCGGTCTTGGAGCACCATCCTGGCCCCCTTGTCGGCGATCATGATTGTGGGCGTATTGGTGTTGCCGGATGTGATCGTCGGCATCACCGACGCATCGATAATGCGGAGACGGTCCATGCCGTGAACCCGCAACCGCTCATCGACCACGGCCAACGGATCGGACGGCAATCCCATTTTCGCGGTGCCGACCGGATGGAAAATTGTGGTGCCGATCTCGCCCGCCGCCCTGGCAAGGGCCTTATCATCATTGCCGACGGCAGAACCGGGCAGAAACTCTTCCGGATCATAGGGTGCCAGGGAAGGCTGGCCCATCAGGCGGCGGGTAATGCGGATCGCGTCCGCCGCCACCTGACGGTCTTCCTCCGTGGACAGATAGCAAGGGGCGATCTCGGGTCTTTCTTCCGGATCCGGGCTCAGGATCCGCACGGTGCCCCGGGAGGTGGGGCGCAGATTGCAGGCACTCGCCGTGACGGCAGGAAACCGGTGCAATGGTTCCCCGAACCGGTCGAGGGACAGGGGCTGGAAATGAAACTCGATATTGGCCCGCTCCCGGGAGGGGTCTGACCGGGTGAACAGCCCGAGCTGGGAGGGCGCCATGGTCAGCGGACCGCGCCGGAACAGGGCAAATTCAAGCCCCATCCAGGCCTTGCCGGTCCAGGAGTGGTAGGTTTCGTTCAGTGTCTTGACATTCGAGACCTTGTAGATGGCGCGCTGCTGGAGATGGTCCTGCAGATTGCGCCCCAGCCCGGCCCTGTCCATCCGGGGTCTGATACCGGCGCCTGCGAGCCAGTCACCGGGTCCGATGCCCGAGCGCTGGAGAATCTGCACCGAGCCGATGGAACCGGCGCACAGAATGACCTCTCCCCGGGCTTCAGCCTCGAAAACCTCGTTCCCCTTGCGGAAGGAAATGCCCTTGGCGTGGCTGCCGTCGAATGTCAGCCGGTCCACCAGCACCCCGGTTTCAAGCCGCAGATTGGGCCGCTTCAACACAGGTTTGAGAAACCCCCTCGCCGTGGACCAGCGCAAACCCCGCTTCTGGTTGACATGGAAATAAGCGCTGCCTTCATTGTCGCCGGTGTTGAAATCGTCGGTCTTCGGAATGCCCATATCAGCGGCTGCATCCCGGATGGCATCGAGAATGTCCCAGCGCACCCGGGGCTCCTCCACCCGCCACTCCCCATCCGCTCCATGAACATCACTGGGTCCGAGGAAATGGTCCTCAATTGCGCAGAAGACGGGGAGAACGTCATCCCACCCCCAGCCGGTCAGACCGAGTTGGCGCCAGTTGTCATAATCCGCCGCCTGGCCGCGCATGGAGATCATTGCGTTGATCGCGGAACTGCCGCCGATCACCTTCCCCCGGGGATAGGCCAGGGACCGGCCATTCAGTCCCGGCTCCTCCACGGTCTGAAACATCCAGTCCGAGCGCGGATTGCCGATGGCGAAGAGATAGCCCACGGGAATGTGGAACCAGATCCAGTCATCCTTGCCGCCCGCCTCCAGGAGCAGCACACGCACATTCGGATCGGCGGAGAGCCGGTTGGCGACTACACATCCAGCGGATCCGGCGCCCACAACAATGTAATCGTAATCGCCCTCCAGCACGGTGGTGTCCATGGCATCCGGTCTCCCTTGGTTTCATTGGCGGGATCATCGCTCTCGGCCATTCACCCTGATTGAGCGTAGGCAGCCCCGGTTTTCCCGATCAAGCCAGACTTGCCCATCACCGTTGAACGTTCTTGAATGCGGGTGAGGGGCCGATTGGCCGGATCCGCAGCAACGAGGACCGTATTCATGCAACTGTTCGACCGGGCGGGACCACGGACTGGATCGCAGGGGATTGGCCTCGCGGGGGCACTCCTGTTGGCCGGTGTCTGGATGACCGTCCTGGCCGCGCCCCAAACCCGGGCCAATGACACCGAGGCTGGCCAAACCCCAACTGATCAATCACGGGCGGATCAGACCCCAGCCGGACAGACTTCAGCCGGACAGGGCCCAGCCGGACAGGGCCCAGCCGAACAGGGCCAAGTGGGCGGCATGGTGTCGTTTCCCGGAGGGCAGACACTGATCGGCCACGACCGCGCCCTGCCCGACGAGCGGCCCCAATTCACCATGGACATCAACCCCTTCCGTCTCGACCGCAGCCCGGTGACCGTTGGCGCCTTCCGGCGCTTTGTGTCGGAGACCAACTATGAGACCGATGCGGAAACCTTCGGCAACGCCGCCGTCATGGTTGTCGGCACGGGCCAGTGGCTGCTGGTGGATGGCGCGGACTGGACCCACCCCCAAGGGCCTGATGAGCCCGCCGCCAAGGACGATCATCCGGTGACCCAGGTGTCCTGGCGGGATGCCACGGCCTATTGCACCTGGCAGGACAAGCGTCTGCCCACGGAATTCGAATGGGAATATGCAGCCCGCTACAATCAGCCGGAGAACCCGGTCTATGCCTTCGGCGAGTCCTATGTGCGGGAAGGCGCGTATCTGGCGAATATCTGGTCCGGCCTGTTTCCGGTGATGAATGATGGCAATGACGGCTTTGTCTTCACCTCCCCTGTCGGGCATTTCGGCACAACCCCCCAGGGTTTGACGGACATGGCAGGCAATGTCTGGGAGTGGACCGACAGCTGGTACCGCCCCTACACCCAGCGGGAGACACCGTTCAATCCGGGCCCTGCCTCGGAGCGGGTGCAGAGGGGCGGATCCTATCTTTGTGATCCGAAATTCTGCCACGGCTTCCGGGTCTCCGCCCGATCCCACTCCACGCCGGATTCATCGCTCATGCATGTGGGATTCCGGTGCGCGCAGTGAGCCGCTTCGGGCCGCTGCGGGAGCCCGTCCCGAAAGCCCGCAAGGCAATGGCTCCAAGAACACGGCTTGATCATCAGCATGCCCGCAAAGGGCATTCTTGAACCAGGGAGGAAAGACCAATGGCTGTCGACAAGTTCCCCATCGAGGCAGGGCACATCATGATGTTTGCCCGCTCGGTCGGTGATGCCAACAAAATCTACTACGATGAAGATCACGCCCGGACCACGGAAGTGGGCCATATCATTGCACCCCCGACTTTCGTCCAATCGAGCGCCCAGTTCGACCCGGACTATTTCCTGCGCCCGAAAATCGGCGAACCCTGGTTCGGGTCCGGCAAGAACCCCTCGGGCTTTCAGCCCGCCAGCGCCGGCGGCGATTCTGGTAACGGGAATTCCGGCGGCGGAGATTCCAGCGGCGGGGGCTCTGGTGGCAGCGGCGGCGGCATTCTCCATGCGGAACAACACTATGAATATCACCGTCACCCCAAACCCGGTGATGTGTTGACCGCGACAGACAGGCCGGGTCAGACCTGGGAAAAACAGGGCCGGCGCGCGGGAAAGCTTATCTTCTCGGAGGCGATTACCGAGTATCGGGACCAGAACGGCGACCTCGTCGTCACTGCACGGTCCATCGGTGTGCGCACCGAGCGTCCCGCCACAAGCGAATGACCGGGAGGAACCCATGGCACTCAAGGCAAGCGCATTGCAGGTTGGTGACACCTATACGGAACAGGTGGTCGAGGACCTGAAACGCACCCAGATCGTTCAATATGCCGGAGCATCCGGAGACTACAATCCCCTTCACACGGATGAAGTGTTCACGACCCAGGTTGCAGGCTATCCGTCCGTCTTCGCCCACGGCATGCTCACCATGGGCATGACCGGTTGCATGCTGACCAATTATGTGGGCGATGGCCGCCTGACCCGTTTCGGAGTGCGGTTCACGGCCCAGGTGTTTCCGGGGGATACCCTGAATGCCACGGCCACGGTCAAAGAAATCCGTAGCGAGAGAGGCGAGCAGTTCGTCGAACTCGAGGTCTCAACGACCAATGAAGACGGCGTTGTGGTGCTGGCCGGTTACGCGACGGCCCGGCTTGATCCGTAAGAACGAGCAGGCCCCGGAACGGTGCTGGCCAGGAGGTAAATCCCGTCCTGGCCAGCGCTGCCCGCCTCATTTCGTGCCGATGCGCCGGAAGTTTGGCGAGCGCCGTTCCACGAATGATTTCACCCCTTCCCGGAAGTCTTCCTGTTTCAGCGACTGGGCCATCAATTCATTGCTTTCTGTCATGGCCTCGCCCAGGGACATGTTCAGATGACGGTAGACCTGGGCCTTCATCACCATCAGGGATGTGGGGCTCGCCCCTTTCGCAAGGTCCCGGATGTAGGCCATGGCCGTTTCCCGGGCTTCGCCCTGCTCCACCAGACGTTCCGCAAGACCGATCTGCTGGGCTTCCTCCCCGGTAAGTTTCCGGGCACTCCACAACAGATCGAGCGCCCGCCCGGACCCAAGCAGCCGGGGCAGGATCCAGCTTGACCCGTGTTCGGCCACAAGGCCCCGTTGGGAGAAGGAAGTGGTGAGCTTGGCCTGGCGCTCCACGAAGCGCATGTCCGCCAGGCAGGCAAACACAAAGCCGAGACCGGCGCAGGGCCCGTTGATTGCTGCAATGATCGGCTTACGGACGGCAAGAATATAACCGAAGGTGACTTCGAAGTCAGGTCCCATGTCCGGGTTTCCGGGCTGTGCCTCAAGGGCCGAAAAATCGTCCGCGGTCCGGGCTTCTCCTGCGGCGGTGTTCTGGAGGCTGCCCATATCCATGCCCGCGCAAAACCCCCTGCCCGCGCCGGTCAGGACGATGCCGACAACCCGGCCGTCATGCTCCGCTTCCGCCAGGGCATGACGGATTTCCGCCAGCATGCGCAGCGTAAAGGCGTTCAACGCATCGGGGCGGTTGAAAGTGATCACCGCGACCGGATCATGAACCTCATACAGAATATCCTGGTACATGGCATTTCCTCCTTGTTGGATCTTGTTATCGGCCCCGGCCCCTTTGCCGGGGATGGCGATTGGGTTCTGTGTAAAAGTGGAGCGGCAGGCCCCACGGTTTTTTCGACCTTCTGTTCAGAGGACGCGCTCTGCCCCCTCTTCCGAGAGCAGGACACCGGAATCCTTGAGGACATCGATATCCTGGCCCGAGAGACCGAGCCAGTCATTGAGGGCAAGATAGTTGTGCTCTCCCCGGCGGGGCGCCTTGGACTGAGCGGTGATCCCGCATTCTGCGTCGGAAAATTTGTATGGAGACTGAGTGGTGCGCCGTTTCGCGCCGGTTTCATCTTCCACCTCGATCAGGACGTCGCGCGCGGCAACGCTTGGCTGGGCATAGGATTCCTCCCCGAAGCAGCGGACCTTGCCCCAGGCCAGATTGAGCGCATCCAGTTTTTCGCCGAGGGCGGAGAAACTCGGAAAGGACAAAATGCGTTGGGCTACGGCATCCCGGCGCAGGGAAATCTTGGTGTCCAGATCCGCTCCTTCCGGCGTCGGATCAGCAAGCCCGTCCCTGGTGGAAAAAACCCGCCAGATCCATTTCAGGGATCCGGAGATGAGAACCTTCTGCCCTTCGGGCGCATCCCAGATGAAGTTTTCCTCGTCCCGGGGCCAGGCACCATCCAGAGCGTAATTCACATAATCATCCGTTGCATGAACAGCATTCAGCATGGCGATGTCCACGTGCTGCCCCTGGCCCGTGCGCTGGGCCATCATGAGGGCGGACAGCCCCCCAACCAGTCCGTGGAGGGAGGTGAAGGTGTCGGCCACGGACAGAGCAAGGTCGGCGGCGGGCTGACCGGTGACTTCGGCCTGCCGGGCGATCAGCCCGGTTTCCGCGTGAACAATGGGTGCATAGGCGGCCCGGTCCCGGTCGGGTCCGGTCTGACCGAAACCGGAAATGGACAACATCACCAAACGGGGATTGATCCGGCTGAGATCCTGCCAACCCACACCGAACCGGTCCATGATGCCGGGACGGAAGTTCTCCACCACAAGGTCGCAGACCGCGGCCAACCTGTGGACCAGGGCCTTGGCCCCTTCGGCCTTGAGATCGAGCCAGATATTCCGTTTGCCGATATTCTGTTGCAGATAGTAGCCGGACATCTCGCCGGAGCGCAGACCGAAAAAGCGGGTCACGTCCCCTTCCGGCGGCTCGATCTTCAAGACATCGGCGCCCAGGTCCGAGAGCATGCGGGTGGCGAAGGGGCCTGCCAGAACCCGCGAAAAATCAAGCACCCGCAATCCGTCCAGCGGCTTGGCCATTCTCCGTTTCTCCCTTGTCACAGTCTCAAAGGCGCTCAGCGGGGCGCCACCCTATTCGTCGGAAATGCTGATTTCCTTGTCCGTGATGAACTCCAACAGGGCCGGGGTACCGTTTCGGGTCGCCTCGATCCCCCTGCGGATGGCCGGGACGATATCGGCGGCATTGCGGATGCGCTCCCCATACCCGCCAAAGGCCCGCGCCATGGCGGCATAATCGCCGCTGATATCCGTGGCCCGGTATTTCTCCGTAGACACCGGCATGATCGGCAACTCGATCGCCATGGAGAAATTATTGAGCAGGATCGACAGGATCGGAATCCGCTCACGGACTGCCGTCTCAAAATCCATGCCCGTGAAGCCGATCGCCGCATCGCCCCAGACATTGATGCACAGCTTGTCCGGACAGGCGAGCTTCGCCCCCATCGCCAGACCGAGCCCATAGCCGAGCTGGGTGGTCTTGCCCCAGCCGATATAAGAGAGTGGCGCACGGGCCTCCCAGAAAGGGGTGATCTGGTCCCGGGGACTGCCCGCATCATGGGTGATGATCACATTGTCCAGGTCTACCGTGTTTTGAAGGTCTCTCAGCACCCGGTAAGGATTGAGGGGCGATGAGCCCAGATCCTGTTTGGTCCGCCACGCCGCCAGCCAGGGCGCCCGGACAGCCTGGATGTCCGCGGGCACGGTGCTCCGTCCACGGGCGCGGGTTCGATCCCGGGCGGCCAGGGCCGTGCTCAAGGCATCAAGGGTCAGCTGGGCATCGCCGATCAAGGCGTAATCGACCGCCACATCCTTGGCCAGGTCCATGGGATCCAGGGTGGCATGGATGATGGTCTTGCCCTTCGGCATGGGCACGCCGAATGCGGTCAGGGCGAAACTGCATCCTATGCCGAAAATGACATCCGCATCCTGCAGAAACTGTTTCACGGGCCGGGGATTGGCCCGCCCCCCGGACCCGAGGGACAGGGGATGATGCTCCGGAAACGCACTTTTACCTTCGATGGACGTGGTGACCGGGATGTTCCAGGTTTCCGCCAGATGCCGCAGACCGTCCCAGGCCCGGGCATAGTGCACCCCCTGTCCCGCATAAATCACCGGATGTTCCGCCCCCGCCAGAACATCGGCCACCCGCTCCACGTCGGCCGGATCCGGCCCGGTCCGGGTTGCGAAACTCGGCTGATAGGTCAAGTTGTCCGGCACATCCTCACCGAACACGTCCAGGGGCACTTCCACCAGCACCGGCCCAGGCCGGCCATTGCGCAATTGGAAGAACGCCCGGCGCATGACCTCGGGAAGGGCGCGCCCCATTGTGAGGGGTTCGGACCATTTGGTCACATGCTTCATGTTCAGGGTGGAGTTGAAATTCGGATAGTAGTTGGCGAGCCGCCTGGGATAGCCGGCGGGCAGGACCAGAAGGGGCACGGATTCCGAATAGGCCTGGGCCACGCCACCGAAGGCATTCTCCGCACCGGGGCCGTGCTGCATCGCGAAAACGCCAAGCCGCTGGCCGCTGGACAGGCGGCTGTAGGCATCGGCCATGTGGAGGCCCGTGCGTTCCTGACGGACAATGATGGTTCGGATATCCTCGACGGCGGCGGCTTCGATAATCGGATTGACCGGATAGCCGAACAGGATATCGACACCTTCCGCTTTCAAGACTTTGGCAATCGCTTCAGCGACCTTCATGGCCCGCCCTCCCTGTCTGGGTATTTTCTGTCTGGGCATTTTCTCTTTGTCACAATCTTTTCACGCCGACGGACCGCCTTCAACGGCTTCGTCATGAGCGCTTCGTCATGGAGCGACCACCGGGTCCAGCACCGGCGCGCCTGAAAAGAAGGCCCGCAGATTTTCGATGACGCGCATGCCCATGGCGTTGCGGGTACGCTCCGTCGCGCTGCCAAGATGGGGCAGTAACACGACATTCTCGAGGGCCTTCAGGGCTGTCGGCACCTGGGGCTCGCCGGCATAGACATCGAGCCCGGCAGCGGCGATGGCCCGCCGGGCAAGGGCCTCAGCGAGAGCGGTTTCGTCCACCACATCGCCCCGGGCCGTGTTGATCAAGATGGCATGGGAGGGCATCAGCGCGAGCCTGTCCCGATTGATCAGACCACGGGTCTGGTGTGTGCTGGGACAATGGAGGGATACAAAGTCGGACCGCCCCAGAAGGTCTTCAAGGGAACAACTCTCTGCGCCAAGACTGTCCACACGGTCCGGATCCACGGGGCTGCGGCTGTGGAGCAGGATCTTCATGGAAAACCCGAAACGGGCCCGGGCCGCCATGGCAAGACCGATGCGCCCGGCGCCGACAATACCCAGAGTGGCACCGGTGACATCATGGCCGATCAGATGGGTGGGCCGCCAGCCTGCCCAGTGCCCGGCGCGCAGTTCCCGCTCCCCCTCCCCCGCACGACGGGCGGCCATCAGCAGGAGGGTCATGGCGAGATCGGCGGTGGCGTCGGTCAGAACACCAGGCGTATTCGTCACGGCAAGACCGGCGCGGTCAGCCGCAGACAGATCGACATGATCCGTGCCGACACCAAAATTGGCCAGAATCCGTGCTCGTGGCTCCATGCCTTTCAGAAGGGTCCCGTCAATGCGGTCCGTTACCGTCGGGCACAGAGCATCGCACGCCATGAGGGCTTCCCGAAGGGCCTTGGCGGTCATCGGCTCATCGGTGCGGTTCAGGCGGGTGTCGAATTCCTCCGTAAGGATTCGTTCCACGGGCTCCGGCCAGCGCCGCGTGAGGACCACCACCGGTTTCATCGCGTCAATCCCCGTACTGACGCCGGGCAGGAGTCACGGAACACGGCCTCAATACCCCTCTTCAAGGAAGGGAAAGCTGCTCAGGACATGGGTTGGCGCAACGGGCTGGGCGGGGCGCAGACATTCCGGGTCCAGATCGGCAATATCCGTCACACCCATCAGGGCGAGGGACGTGACCAATTCATGCTCCAGGATTTCCAGCATGCGAACCACGCCAGCCCTGCCGCCTGCGGCCATGGCCAGGCCCATGAGCCGGCCGACACCCACCACATCGGCGCCAAGGGCAAGCGCCTTGGCAATATCCGTACCCCGCATGACGCCGCCATCAAAAACGACGGGCACCCGCCCCTGCACCGCCTGGACCACTTCAGGCAGCATGTCCAGGGTGCCGATCCCCTGGTCGAGCTGGCGTCCGCCATGATTGGAAACATAAACCACATCCACTCCGGCCTCACAGGCCATGGCGGCATCCTCACCCGTGGCAATCCCTTTGAGGATCAAGGGAATATCAAACCGGTCCTTGATCTTGGCCACGGTTTCCCAGGTCAGCCTTGACTGGAAATAGAAGGGATTGTCGTTGGGGAGCTGACCAATGGCCACGGGCTGGCTGCCGGACCCGGGAATGTACCCCTTGATCAGGTCCCGTTCCCGGCGGCTGTAGACCTGGGTGTCCACTGTCAGGCAGAAGCCGTTATAGCCAAGCGCCTGAACCTTTTCGACGATGCCCATGAGCCAATCGTCATCACCCATCACATAAAGCTGGTAGATCTTGGCCGCGTCCACTTCGGCCACGGTCTGATAGTCGGGCTGGCATGCGGAACTCAGAATCATCATGGTCCCGAAATCCCGGGCGGCCTCCGCGACGTCCTTGCCGCCCCCGGGGGAGAAGACCTGGAGCGATCCGATGGGCGCCATCAGGACCGGTATACGCAAGGGCACGCCCAGAAAATGTGTGCCCGCCTTGATCGCCGAGACATCCCGAAGCACCCGGGAACGCAGGGCGTAGCGGTCCAAGGCAAGACGGTTGCGCTTCAGGGACGTTTCCGTCTCCGCACCCCCGACCAGATAATCCCAGTCATTCTTGGTTACCGCTTTCTCAGCGGCCCGGATGATGTCATGCAATGTCAGCGCATTCGTGACCATTTGAGCCAGCCCCTCCTATGGCTGAGTGAACAGAACGCCGCCTTAACGCCGCTGGGCAAGAAAAGCCTCGTTGACACAGTTTTCCAGACGCCCGTCCCGCAAGTAGCGCAACACCACCTGCCCCGGCTTGAAGCGCATGTCGTAGACCCCGTCCGGTGTGCAGAAGGCGGAATGGGGGGTAAGGATCACCCGGTCCCGTAATCCATCCTCGTTGGCAAGCCAGGCCTTGATCAGGGGACGGCCGGTGTTCGCGGGTTCCTCGGGCAGAACATCAAGGCCAGCCGATGAGACCAGACCACTTTTCAGGGCATCATAGAGGGCATCAATGTCCACCACATCGCCCCGGGCGGTGTTGATCAGGGTGAGGCCCGGTTTTGCGTGGGCCAAGACCTCGGCGCAGATGAGATTGCGGGTGCCCTCGCCAAGAGGGACATGGACACTGATGAAATCGGACTGGGCAAAGAGGTCTTCCAGGGAATCCGCCCGGCGAATGTTCAGGGCAAGGTCCGACCCGTTGGGCTTGTAGGGATCGTAGAACACCACATCCATGCCCAGGGCCTTGGCGCGCAACACGAACGCCGTCCCGATCCGGCCCAGGCCCACCACACCGCACACGGACCTGGATAATCGGCGGGACAGGGGGTTCAGGGCCGGGATCCAGTTCCCAGACGGATCATCCCCCAGGAGCCGGGTGTGCATGGAAAGGCAGCGGTTGAGCGCGAGAAGCAGAGCCAGGGCATGGTCCGCCACATCCTGGGTGCCATAGTCAGGGACATTGCACACGGGGATCCCCCGGCGGCCCCAGAATGCGAGATCGAACCTGTCGAACCCCACGGACGGGGTGACAAGCATGCGCAAACTGTCCAGCCAGTCATGGTAGGCAGGCGGAATATCCACATAGCTCACCACGGCTTCCGCCCGGCGCCAGTCCGCCTCGGGCACTTCATCGAATTTCGCGTAAAGAAGCGCCTCCCCGTCCGGCGCCACGGATTGGGGCTCGATATGATGGTCCGTGGGCCAGCGATGGAACGGCCAGAGAACAGTGTGGGTCATCGATTCTGACATCTCCTGAGGCATTTCCCGGGCCGCCCGCCACGGACTCACGTCCGGCGCAGCGAGGCGTTAGCGTTGTTTTCGCTAATGGTGGATCGGCTTTGATCCAAAGGCAAATGTCCCGGCGGCCAGCCTCACATGCCCCTCATGGGTCTTAAACCATGACGCTGGCGCCGGGCGTGGGATAATCCAGCCGGTTCCGACACGCCAACCCGCCACAGCAATGAAAAAGAGGGAAACACGCCCATGCGCAGCAACACGTCACTGGCCAAATGGCGCCAGGGGGAACAAACCATTGGCGGCTGGCTGTCCCTGGCCAACACCCATATTGCCGAGATGATGGCCCATGCCGGGTTCGACTGGCTCTGTGTGGATCTCCAACACGGTCTGCTGGATTACCGGGATCTGCTGCACATGCTGCCCGCCATTTCCACTACGGAGACCATGCCCCTGGTCAGGGTTTCGGGGAATGACCCCAAGGAGATCATGAAGGTTCTGGATGCAGGTGCCATGGGGGTCATCGTGCCCCTGATCAACAACCGGACAGAGGCCCTTGCGGCGGTCTCAGCCTGCCGGTACCCACCCGAGGGCACCCGGTCCTTCGGCCCCTTGCGGGGCGCGTTGTACGGGGGACGGGGCTATGCCCAGGACAGCAATGGCGAGATAGCCTGTATCGCCATGATCGAGACCCGGGATGGCCTCGCCAATCTGGAGGAAATCGTCACGACGCCTGGCCTCGACGGCATTTACATCGGCCCATCGGACCTGGCCCTGAGCCTGGGCATGTCGGCCCTTGGGGACACGGATGACCCGCGCCATCTGGAAGCTGTCGGGCATATTCTGGCGGTGTGCAGGCAACATGGTGTTCCGGCGGGAATTCACACCAGTTCGCTGGCCTTTGCACAGCGCCGCCTGGAAGCCGGGTTCCAGTTCGTGACCCTGGGTTCCGACGGCGGCTTTCTCATGAGGGCAGTCATAGAGGACCTCGCCGCAGCAAAGGGCACGGTGGCCAGGGAGCGGAAAAACACCGGACACTGATAGTGTGACCGCGGTTGGATTGGATTATCCGCGCAGGAAGAAGAGCACAGCGAGGCTCGCCACCCCGCCCTCAGGCGACCCATTGGGCGGCTGGGGCGGGGCGGGCATTCACAAATTTATCACTGGGCGAAACTGGACCGTCCCTGCACGCCCCAACGCCCATCAATGCGGGAGACGATGTAGAGGGACTGATAGTCCGCAAGTGTGCTGCCGTCTTTCCGATACCGCCGGAACGTGGTCGCCACATGCACCTTGTCCGGGCTGGACTGAACGATCTTGCGCTCGATCCAACCGCTCCGGTGCCATCCGGCCGGGATCAGGTTTTTCTCAAAGTAATCCCGGGGATAGTCCGCCGCCGTCGGAGAGACGGCAACCCGGCCACCGGCAATCCGTACATGGGGGAAATGATAGGTAGCGGTGTGGCCCTCGTGATCCATGGCATTGAAAGTCGCCATGAAGGTATCGAGCACCTCCATGACCTCGGCATGGCGGGCCTCAAGGTCTTGATCGGCGGAGGCCATGTCGTCCGCACAAAGAGGTGTAACGAGCAGCATCAGCCCGAACCATGCGGTCAGAACCCGTGTCATCGCTCAGAACTCCCCAGAAGGTCGAGACGAATGGTGGAACTGGCACCCAGCAGTTGGCCTGGCTCGACGGGAAGGGGGTCCGGCTCGGTCACATCCGGATAGGCCAGGGCAAGCATATCAAGGGCGCTTGTGATCAGATCGGCCAGGCCTTCATTCTCGTCACGGATGGAGGGCATGGCCCGTTCGGCCCGGTCGGCTGCGGCACGGTAGAAGCCATAGCCGTCCAGATAGGCAGCTCCCGCGGCACCGGTGGCGACCACCTGATACTGAAGGGAGGCCCGTTCGATCATATCGAGGGTCAGGGCGGCATTGAGCCGGGCGGCATTCATGGTCCCTTCCGGCGCCAGATCTTCCGCATCCGCCACCGCGTCCATCACCGCATCCACCGCCGACTGAACATCCTCGGCTGATGCTTCGTCCAGAGCGAGATTGCCTGCGTTTGCCATCAGGTCGCCGAAGGGCTCCGCGCCCTGTTCAAGGAAGACCGGCTCCATGGCGACATAGACTTCGCTGATGGGATGGACGAACATTTCCGCCGCCGAACGGGCATCTCCGGCCTCATAGGCAGCCATGCCCGCGAGGTAGTGGGCACGGATCAGATCAAGGGCACTGATATAGACCACCGGATTGGTGCGAGCCTCGTCCGGGTCGACGCCGAATTCGCCACCGCTGCTCCCTGGCGTACCCTCGCCTTCCCCTTCGCCACCAAGGGGGCTCGCGGGCAGAGTTTCCGCCGGAGCTTTACTGGCAGCATCGGTTTCGTCGGATTTCTGGGTGGGATCGGGCTCGGCGGCGCGGGCGGCATCAATCATGCCCGTCTCAACGGCGGACCCCAGGAGCAGAGCAGTGCCCGCGCTGGTCCAGAGCTTGACGCGGTGTGATATATCCATTGCGGTTCTCCCCGTTCCTTTTGGTACGGCCATCCTATTGGTTGGGCCGTCCTTTTGGTTGGCCATGGGATTGGCTGCGTCTCCTGGGTCGCCATCCCATGATGGCCCTTGCGCCGGCGCCTGATCCAGGAGCACACAGCGCCTGTATTTCCGTACAGGTTGAATGCCAGATTTTAGAACGCCATTGTGGCGAAACGAGAATGATTTGCAAGGTGTGACATGCTGCTTCGCCTGAGCAAGGTCCTGAACGAGGACACCCTCAAAACTCTGCGGACCATGGCCGAAGATCCGGAGGCCTTCGAGGAAGGCACCAAGACCGCGGGCTGGTCGGCGCGGATGGTGAAGAACAACCGGCAGCTCAAGCCCGGTGCCCGCCAGGCCACCGTGGCCAAATGCGTGGAACAGGCTCTGCGGGACAATACGGTGTTCATGGCGGCGGCCCGGCCCAAGCGGTTCTGCCGGATCATGCTCAGCCGGTATGAGCCCGGGATGGCCTACGGCACCCATATCGACGATCCGATCATCGATCACACCAGGACGGACCTTTCCTTCACGCTCTTTCTGTCGGACCCCGCCGATTATGAAGGGGGTGCCCTGATTATCGAGGGATCCGACCGGCACACAGCCATCCGTCTGGACGCGGGGGACATGATCCTCTACCCAACCACCGCCCTGCACAGGGTGGACGAGGTCAAGCGGGGGGTGCGGCTCGCCTGTGTCGGCTGGGTGCGCAGCATGATCCGGCTGGAGGCCCACCGGGAGATTCTGTTCGACCTGGACATGGCGTCCAGAGCCATTTTCGATAAGGACGGCAAATCCCCGGTGTTTGATCGTCTCGCAAAGGTCAGAAGCAATCTGACCCGGCTGTGGGCGGAAGATTGAACAGACGCCCATTCCTACGCATACAAAATAAATCGGCCTCGATCCGGCTTCGAAACGGAAGCCGGACCAGCATTGCAAGGATCAACGATTGCCATGACCACTGGACAGGATGCCCTCCCCGCCCCCGGCGCGCCGGATATCGAGATCGCCCGGGCCGCCACAATGCGTCCGATTCTTGATCTGGCATCGGACAAACTCGGCATGCCCGCAGAGGCTCTGATCCCCTATGGCCACCACAAGGCCAAGGTGTCCCAGGAGTTCATCGGCTCACTGAAAGACAGGCCGAGGGGCAAACTTGTGCTGGTCACCGCTGTCACGCCAACTCCGGCGGGTGAAGGCAAGACCACCACCAGCGTGGGCCTGAATGACGGGCTGAACCGGATCGGCGTGCGCGCCACGGTCTGCCTGCGGGAGCCATCTCTCGGTCCCTGTTTCGGGATGAAAGGTGGAGCGGCAGGAGGCGGGCGCGCCCAGGTTCTGCCGATGGAGGACATCAATCTTCATTTCAACGGAGATTTTCACGCCATCACCGCGGCCCATAATCTGTTGGCGGCCATGCTCGACAATCACCTGCACTGGGGCAATGCGCTGAACATCGATCCGAGGCGGGTGACCTGGAAACGGGTCATGGACATGAACGATCGAGCCCTGCGCCAGACGGTAACCGGCCTTGGCGGACCGGCCCACGGAGTGCCCCGGGAAGACGGTTTCGACATCACCGTGGCCTCGGAAGTGATGGCCATTCTGTGCCTGGCGGAAGACCTCAAGGACCTCCAGGAGCGCCTTGGGCGGATGATCGTGGCCCGGCGGAGAGACAAAAGCCCCGTGACCGCCAAAGATCTCCAGGCGGATGGTGCCATGGCCGTGCTGCTGAAGGATGCCCTCCAGCCCAATCTGGTGCAGAGCATCGAGCACAGCCCCGCGTTCATCCATGGTGGGCCTTTCGCCAACATTGCCCATGGCTGCAATTCGGTCATGGCCACGAAAGCGGCACTGGCTCTCAATGAGGTCGTGGTGACGGAAGCGGGCTTCGGCGCGGATCTTGGTGCGGAGAAATTCCTCAACGTCAAATGCCGCCAGTCCGGCTTGCGCCCGGATGCGGTGGTGCTTGTGTGCACGGTTCGGGCCCTGAAAATGCAGGGCGGTGTGGCCAAGGGTGATCTGGCACAAGAGAATGTCGCGGCCTTGAAAGCCGGTGCGGCCAACCTCACCCGGCATATTGCCAATCTGCGCCGGTTCGGTCTCACGCCCGTGGTCGCCATCAACCATTTCTCCGGTGACACGGACCTGGAGGTCGAGGCCCTTCTGGAGATTTGCGCCGGTCTGGATGTGAAAGCCGTTCCGGCCCGCCATTGGGCGGAAGGCGGTGCGGGTGCGGAAGAACTGGCCCGGGCGGTCATGGCAACCCTTGAGGCGGGGCCTGCGGAGGTTACCCTGCTTTATCCGGACGAGATGCCCCTGGTGGAGAAAGTCCGCACCGTTGCCCAGTCCATCTACGGCGCAGGCGATCTGGCGGTCAGCGATACCGCGGCCAAGGCTTTTCAGGATTTCGAGGACCTGGGCTTCGGCTCGCTCCCGGTCTGTATCGCCAAGACTCAGTATGGCTTTTCCGCCGATCCCACAGTCCTTGGTGCGCCGGAAGGCCATATCCTGCCTGTCCGGGAGGCGCGGCTTGCGGCAGGGGCCGGGTTCGTCGTGGTCATCTGCGGAGATATCATGACCATGCCGGGACTGCCCCGCCAACCGGCAGCGATCCATATCGGTCTTGATAAGGAAGGACAGATACTGGGCCTGTCATAGCGGCCCGGCGGTTGCAAACCGGCTGGCCCGCGCTGGCCCGCGCGGGCTTGGTCAGTTCAGGATGAGGGGGCTTTCCATGTACAACCTGTTCTTTGCCATATCCGGCATCTCGTTCGCCATCTTCCTGTATATCGTAACCTGGGTCATGGCGGCCCCAATCCGCCTGCTGATTGCCTGGACACGATCCAGGCTCTACAAGTCCGATGCGTATGATCGCTGGCGGACCCAGCACAGCACCAATGCCGCAAGCCGGCTGCGCAACAGGTTCGGTCTCTATTACATTCCCGCCTCCGCGGCCCTGTTCATCCTGATGGTCATCCTTGTCGTGATCGCCAGTCTGTTTCTTCCCGACCAGGACGCCAGGGACCAGTTCGGCTACACCACAGGACTGATTTACGGCTTCATCATCTTCCTGTCGCCCATTGCCGTGATCCCGGCCTCCTACATCATCGAGTATTACATCAACACAAACCGGGTCATCAGCATGAGGTCATACCTCGCGGCCCTGTGCTCGGTGCTTGCCCTGCCGCTGCTTGCCGCATTGCCCCATACACTCGCCCTCGAAAACACCTATGACTATACCGCCGATACCTCGGGGCAGATGACGGCCTCCCAGGCCATAGAATTGGCCGAACGCACGGGCCAATTCTCCAGTGACGACACGGATAATGCGTGCACCGCTTACCTGAATTCCATCGGGTTTGGCTTCAAAAACGAAACCGGCTATTCCCCGATGCTGGCACCCCAGAGTGTCGATGACCTCGTGCAACGGTATTGGATCAATGAATTCCTGCGGGGCATCACCGTAGACATTTACGACGATGTCTTCGGCTGCACCATTTCCCCTCTTGCCGTGAATGAAGACAATTACGGCATGACCACCCTCAGCTATGTTTTCAGGACCTTTGTCAGCACCTTCGCCCTCGCGGTGATTGTGGGTCCGATCCTGTTATGGGGCGCACGAGTGGCCAAACGGATCGGAGCGCGCGGCGTTTCGTCCTCGGATTGACGCGGACATACAGGGTTTGAGGGCAGCACCGCATGGGCCAACCACGGTCTTTGCCTCCCGTGCCCGTCCGGGGTAAAAGCCGGAATGCCCATTGCTCTCACCAGTCTGACCATGCTTTCCGCTCTGCCCTTTGACGACCTGATCGATGTCCGGTCGCCGGCGGAGTATGCCGAGGATCATGTGCCGGGGGCCGTCAGTCTGCCGGTGCTCTCCAATGAGGAACGGGCGGAAGTTGGCACCATCTACACCCAGGTGGACCGGTTTCTGGCCCGCAAAATTGGCGCGGCTCATGTTTCCCGGAATGCGGCGGCCCACCTGGAGGGACCTTTGAGCCAAAAGGATGGGGCCTGGCGTCCCCTGGTCTATTGCTGGCGCGGCGGGCAACGCTCCGGGTCCTTCGCATCAATCCTCGCCCAGATAGGCTGGCGGGTTGACACATTGGAGGGAGGCTACCGCAGTTACCGGCGGCTTGTGGTCGCGGCGGTTCATGACAATCCCCTGCCCCACCGGTTCATCCTGCTTGATGGCAACACAGGCACCGCAAAAACCGAGATCCTCGCCATGTTGGCAGCCCGTGGTCATCAGGTGATCGATCTGGAAGGTCTGTCTGGCCACAGAGGATCGGTCTTCGGTGCGATGACACCGGAACAGCCCACCCAGAAGATTTTTGACGGACAGCTCGCCTGCGCCCTCGCTGCTCTCGATCCCAGCCGTCCGGTCCTTCTCGAGGCGGAGTCCAACAAGATCGGATCCTGCCATGTGCCGCCTTCCCTGTGGGAGGCCATGGGGCGGGCGCCGCGGATCCGTCTGCATGCCCCGCTTGATGAGCGGGCCCGGTATCTGGTTCGGGCCTATGCGGACCTGACCGCTGCGCCGGAAACACTGCTTGCTCCGATTGCGGCCTTGAAGCCCATGCAGGGCGGGGAGCGGGTCGCCCGCTGGGAAGGGCTTGTCGCAGCCGGGGCCTATGAAACCCTGGCGCGGGAACTGATGGCGGATCATTATGACCCCCGCTATGCCAAATCCCGTCGCCGTGCTCCGCAAACAGAACATAAAGATGTGCGGCTTGACCGTCTGACACCGGATGGCCTCACAGAGAGCATGGAGCGCATCGAAGAGGTGATCGGGCGCCTGTCAAAAGTGCCTGAGTCCGGTAAAATCAGTCGACGGTCAGAAAAGGTGGTCCAGGCTTGATCACGCCGATGCAGGCGGCGGTGTAGCCCGCCTCCCTCAATCGGTCCAACATGCCGTCACAGTGCTCCTGGGCCACGGCGGCCAGCAACCCGCCTGCGGTCTGGGGATCGAAGAGGAGATGGGCGCGCGGATCATCGGGACAGCTCACGGCATCGATCGCAGTCCGGTTCGCAGGATACAGGGTGGACCGAACCTCTTGGGACGCCAGGGCCACAGCCCCCTCCATGAAGCATACCGCATCCAGATCCAACCGGGCGGCCATACCGGATGCTTCCAGGATGCCCATAAGGTGACCAGCAAGACCAAAGCCCGTCACATCAGTCATGGCATGGGCTACGGGAAGACCTCCATTGGAGAGCGTTCCGGTTCCGGAGGAGCCGGTCAGAATGGCCGCCGCCTCCCCCTGAGACTGGGCCATAAAGGCAAGGGCAGTCTCTACCCAGGCCCCCCGGGCCTTCAGTGCCATTTCACCGGCCAGGATCGTCCCCGACCCAAGGGGCTTGGTCAGGATGAGCACGTCCCTCGGACGGGCGCCGGACAGAAGGACCGGAGCCTGGTTCGCGAGACCGGTCACGGTAAACCCCAAGGTAAGCTCCGCCCCCAGAGTGGTATGCCCCCCCACCAGATCGGCTCCCGCCTCCCGGACCACCCCGGCGGCACCGGTCATGATTTCCTGGAGCATTTCCTTCTGGAGACGCTCATTCATCCGAGGCAGGACCACCGATGCCAGGACGGCCTGGGGCTGGGCGCCCATGGCCCAGATATCACCCATGGCATGGATCGCCGCAATGCGGGCGAACATCCACGGGTCCTCGGTGAATGCGCGCAAATGATCCGTGCTGATCACCTGGCGGCTGCCATGCAGATCCAGGATCGCGGCGTCATCGCCGGTTTTGGAGACCACATCACCCCGGTGCGGTTCCGGCAGAGAGCGGAGCACGCCTTTCAGTGCCCCAGGGCCGACTTTGGACCCACAGCCCGCACAGGGCATCTGATCGCCATTCCATGTCTCGCGGACGCCCTCGGCAATTCGGGCCGGCAGTTTCGGTCGGGACATTTTGGGAAGGGTGGAGAATTTCTCCATGAAGCGCCGGTCGATCCGATCTTTCAGCCGCCAGACCCACTCCCCTTCCAAACGCAGCCCGAATTTGTCGGCGACTGCTGATTGTTCGCCCAGGGAAATAAGCTTGAGATAATCCCGTTGGGGCCAATAGGACCGGAGAGAATCGCCTGAAAGGCGGGCCTGTAGATTGGCAAACAGGACCGGTGCGGCACGGACCGCATAGACACCAGCCTTAGGCCTGGGCGCATGGGAGAGATGCACACAATCACCCGCCCCGAAAATGGTCCTGTCACTGACCGAACACAAGGTGTTGTCCACGGTGATGAAGCCGCCGGTCAGATCAAGCCCGGTTTGCGAAAGCCAGTCATGGGGCCGGGCCCCGGCAGAGCCGACCGTGAATGAAGAGGCCAACACCTCCCCTGAGGACAAGACCACACCATCCTCATGAAGGCTCGTGACCTGGACATCCGTGTAAAGTGCAATGCCCAGGCCCTTCAGCCGCCCCGTGACCGCGCGGCGGGCACCCGGCCCGAGACCTGCCAGCCCCTGCCCGGAGTCAAGAAGTGTAACTCTGGCGTTCTCGATGCCATCTGTGGTCAGCCGATGGGCCATGGCAAGGGCGATCTCCACGCCACCGACCCCGGCACCGATGATCACGACATCGGGCGCCTTTTCACCGGCCCGAACGGCACCGAGAAAATCCCGCCACCGGCCCGCCAGAAGCCCCAACGGCTTGGCTGCCACACCGTAAGCAGAAAATCCTGGTAGGGAAGGCATTTCCGATGTGATCCCCACATCGACGGACAGAGCATCATAGTGAATATCCGGCCTGCCTGCGAGGCGAACCCGGCGGGCTCCGCGGTCAAGGCCCGTCGCCCGGTCCAGAACCAGGCGTGCGCCGGCAAAGCGGGCCAGCCGCACCAGATCTATGTCCAGTGCCTCACGGTCATAGTGTCCAGCCAGATGACCAGGCAGCATGCCTGTATATGGCGCCGATGGATCAGGATTGATCAGGGTCACCTGTACGCCGGGCAGGGGCTTCATGCCCCATTGGCGCAGGACCAACGCATGGGCATGGCCGCCGCCGATCAAGACAAGACTGCGGGTCAGGGGAATTTGCATATCCATGGTGAGGGTATCCCGTGGCGACACTGGTTGGCACCCACCATGGCCGGGCCAACGAAAGGGGGCAAGCCACTCTCCCGCCTGCTCACGGCTTCGTGGCCTTACAAGTCGCGGATCAGGCCCGCAGCCACATAGGCGGCGGCGAGGCGGGCATAGCGCTCCGGATCGAAGCCGGGCTCCATGGTTTTGGAGACCCGGTTGTCACTCTTGATGGTGACAAAGCCATGCACCATGGCCCAGGCCGCAATGGTCGTTTCTTCCCTGACCTCCGGTAAACCATCCCGGCGCGGCAAGGCGGAAACGGTCGTGTGCAGGACCTCGAAAGCGGCATCGGCTGCCCGGGACAACTCATTGTCCTGGCCGATGCTGATGCCGTCCCGGAACATGATGCGGTAGAGCCCTGGGAAGGCCTCGGCAAAACGGAGATAGGTGAGGGCCAGCCGTTCCAGGGCCTCGCGCTGACTGTCCGGCCGCCCATTTTGTCCTCCTTCGAGGGAGTCCAGCATGGAGATGCGCAGACGGGTGAACCCCCGCACGGCGAGCGCGACCAGCAGGTCATCCTTTGTCGGAAAATGGGCATAGGGCGCGGTGATGCTCACGCCGACATCGGTTGATATCTTCCGCAGGCTGAGCTCACCGGGCGCCATCTCCGCCAGGTGCTCCTCGGCTTTGTCGAGAAGCGCCCGTTTCAGGTCTCCGTGGTGATGGCGTTTTTTCTGCCGTGTCATGCCCGCCGGTTTCTATTCAACCACCCACACCTCTAACTTGCCGACAGGCCGTGATCGATCACCATCTCGGTCCCGGTCATGTAACTGGAGGCATCGGATGCGAGAAAAACGATCCCGGCTGCCACTTCTTCCGGAAGTCCGGGTCTGCCTCCGGGGACGGAAATCGCGCTGGCCGCTTCAATGTCCACCCGGTTGGCGCGTGGGGACTCCAGACCGGGCATCCCGCTTTCCACGAGCCCGGCAATTTCCTTGGTCCAGATATCCGTATCAATGATTCCCGGATGAACCGAATTGACCCGGATATTCGTGCCGCCCGCCGCGCACTCCAAGGCGACGGCCTTGGTGAAGAGGCGCACGCCACCCTTGGTCGCGCAGTAACCTGCCAGCCCTGCCGCGCCCTGGAGCCCGGCCACCGAGGAGATATTGATGATCGACCCGCCGCCGCTTGCCGCCATGAGTGGTATGGCGTGTTTGGTGCCAAGGAAGACACCATCAAGGTTGATGGCGTTCTGGCGCCGCCAGTCAGTGAGACTCATTTCCGTGACAGGCACGCCGATGGCAATGCCCGCATTGTTGACCAGCACATGCAGTGCGCCCTCGCCTTCAACGATCGACTGCAAGATCGCCGCCCATTCTTCTTCGGACACCACGTCGAGCAGCGCCGCCCGGGCGGAGCCGCCGGCGGCGGCAATCATCTGGACGGTCCCTTGCGCGTCCGCAAAATTAATGTCCGTGACCACAATATGGGCGCCCGCCCTGGCCAATGCGATCGACGCAGCCCGGCCGATCCCTGCGCCGCCGCCTGTAACAAGCGCAACCTTACCCGTGCAATCCATGCTGCCCTCCCCTTGGATGTTCTTGACTTGTTTGCTCGCCCGTCTCTTCGTGTCGATGGCAAGACGGTTTCCCAACGATTGGAGCAGTCCCCTTTCCAGGAGCCAAGGGGAAAGAGCCGGTTCATGGTCAGGTGGCTTTTCTTGAGCCCGTCAGCCACGCCTCACATGGCCCGTCGAACACAAGATTGAGGGCGATTGGGAAGGCAACGGCGGGCTGCCGGAACTCGCATTTCTTTCTGATGGGCAGAGATTACGGCGTCAGATTCGCCCCACCCCTTGCGAATCTGCAATGCGCCACAACCCATTACGAGGTGCTGCTGCTGGCCTTTTCCAACTTGTCCAACACTTCTCAGGGACTGACTGACTTGGCGATAGACCCCCTTTAAGACCATGGGCTAGTCTATCTGTCCCGATTAGAGAACTCTCAGAAAGCTGACAGCTTTCTGAAATCTTTTGTAAGCTAGGAAAATTTTCATTATCGCCGAAATGCGCGTTGTCTTTTCTCAAACGCGTACTCAGCCAAATCTTCTCTTAGTTCGTGGCATGAATTTGCGCACGATGTATTGCCGTGTCCGCTGTGTCTGATAACGTTCTAAGCGCACAAGCCGTTGTGCACACCTGCATCCCTTGGGTTAGGGCATGGGTCTCAGCGATACTTTGCCCGCATTCAAAGGAGATGTGAGAAATCCCGATATCTTCTGTCAAAGATGCGGGACACAGTGAGGCTGTACGTTATGGAGACGAAAATGGTACAGAGCAGCTGGAAGCAGTCAACCCATTTTTCTTCCGCTTACCTTTCGAAAATCTCGAAAAATTGGACTCTATTGGTCGCAACTACTGCAACGCTGCGAAACGTTGCGGACGGCCAAATTAGTCCAGGCCCAGGCTCGCTCAGTTAATGCGGTAGCTGCACACAAAGCAGACAGGCAAAGTGCCTTGAAATCCTGCCATAACTCAATGGCCGCGTGGTCGGATTAACGCGGCCATTCACCTTCTGCGTGGCCCCTCGTCAAAATTTTACAAACTTTTATAACTTATTTTTAGCCTGCCGCCACGGTACGTGCTGATCGTTGCGGTTGATCGTTTTACTTCCGGCGCATCAGTTGTAATCTATTAATGCGTTCTATGCTCGAAAGACCTGCAGGCAACTGCGGGTCTTTTGTTGATTCAAATCGGTTGGTGCGACATGTGTAATGGCGCCACTTAGCCACCCCCTTAACCTTAAAGCAGTACAGAAATAAAACTGCAGAGATCGTGGAGACTTCTTGTGCTTGCCGATAAAAAAAAGACGATCCGTGCCGAACTAACTCCTGACGCCTACCTTTGTGTGGCAGGTCCAGGATGCCCAAGTGTTTTTGAAACAAGCGAGGGCACACTTCTCGTTATTGGAAAGGTAGTAAGTCCGGATTTGAGAGATATACTTCCGAGCGGTCGTGTCGCGGAAGATGAGACTGTTATAGAAATACCACGCGGGCTTGTTGCTGACATAAAGTTTCAACAGGCGTAAATCAAAGCAATGGGCGCTTTACTTGACTGGTTAAAGCGTCCATTTTATGACTATGAACATACCCCTTCTTGAAAAATTGTCTTTCGAATTAACTATATTTATCCCGACAAGTGTTGAAAAGATTATTTGAATAGCATCACTCTATTCCGTCTACCATGATGTTTGTGGGGAGTGTTCCGGGCCTCGCATTTCAGACACTTTCGTACTCGTTTGCACGTGAGTCTAGCATCTTGACACCACTTAATTCGAATGATGCTATATTCTGCAATCAGGTAAAGTGACCTATTGGGATTGGCACATGACTTGGCCAATTTAATTTTTCGTCAAGTTGACTCCCGATCGAGTTCTCCCCTGCCCTTCCACGTAACCCGCTTCACAACATTTATTTAGACCAATTGGCACAATTTTGTATCTTTCAAAATTTTTTGAATTGCGTCAAAATGTTGTAGAGGTTCAGGGGACGAACTCGATGAAATAACACCATTGCGAGAAATATGTTTACGGAATCGTCTCAAACAACAATTGAACAGTGCTTGGCAGCAGCTCAATCCGCATTGGAAAGTGCGGGCGTCAGCATAATTGCTCAACCTGGATTGGTTCGACCCCATGGATGGGTACTTGTCCATTGGTTCAACCCCGAAAGAAACTCACTGTTGAATTATAGGCAAAAATACGGCGTATCTCCATTTCGTAATTTCGTGCGTTCAGTCTCTCAAGTTGCGGAAAACTATCGGAACATCGCACAAATGGTTGAGGCGTTCCGGAAATTACGCTCACACCTGATTCCATTATTACCGAATTTCATAGATGAAAGCTTCCCAGTCGATGAATCTTTCATACGTGGAATAAATTTTTCTGATATCTCACCGTGGCCAGATGAGATTTACTACACCGTCGAATTTCAAATTCTGATGCAAAAAGGAATTCCATTCGAGCGTCAAGCATATCTTCATGATGTGTACGATGGCTTTGCACAAGAATACAAAAAAATCCCATCGGAAGTCTTACTGGAAACAAATCTTCGCGCTGCGATCGAGCTAATGTACTTAGGACCCTGGTCCGGTTTTTCTGTAGAGAAGATTACGAATGCACTCAATCTATTCCGGGAGGAGATTGAAGCTGGAGTGAAAATACCGCGGTCACCGATCATGCATTGTCTTGAGCCCGGGACCAGTTGGCGGTGGCGACAACCTCTTTGGCAATCCGGACGCTTCCAAGGTTTCCTAACTGTGTTGATGGGTGGAGACATCAGTCGTCTCAGGAAAAACCTGGACGAAACGCTTGGGTATCTGTCGGAAATCGGTGATCTCATTCGTCAGACATTGGAGCAGCAGCGGGAAGCCTATGCCGCCTCCCACTTGCTGGCGTGGCGCAGGACGCGAACCGGAGATTTTCGGGATGCCGTGCAGAAGTACTGTGAAATCCTGCTTGCGCCCCACCGGATTGTCGATCTGAGCGTCTCGGAAACGCCCTCGGCCGCAAATGGCGGACCGGACAACAATGGTTCTCCCACCTACCTCTTCCAAAACACGGATGGTCCGGCCACCGGATTTATCATCCGTGAACGGATTATAGGGTACGATATCTCCCTTGAGGTGGAACTCTATGACGAGGACCGGCGCAGCGTCTGTGAGCTGATGAAGATCTACATGGATGCCCAGCTCCGCCGCATTACCACCATTTTGGAAGAGGCGGCCCTCCCATCAGTTGCAAGCAAGGCACCGCCCGGTGAAGTCAGGGAGATGGTCCAGCAACGGGCCCAGGATCTGCTCGAGGAAAACCGTGGGGAGCGCCTCAACAACAAGCTCTATTGCGTCTGCTTCATCTGCCTCGCAATTCTCCAGAAAGAGAATGAGCCCAAAGTCCAGATCAAGGGCAATCTGAAAGATCGTCTGCAATTCGAACTTTACGACGGGTACGACATCACTCGGAAAAATCAGTGGAATGAACACGAAACCCTGAAAACCGACAAGCATGGTCGTCCAAAGACCATGCCCTTGTCACAGCTTTGCGATGACCGCGCGATCAATTTCGTTCAGGACCGGCTGGGCAATGTCCGCCTCCAGCGAGGCCACGATCTGATTACGGTGGAGTTCCATGCCGGTCACGATGGCAATGGCAGCACGGATACACTCTCCCCTACTGACAACGGACACTGACTTGGCCTCGCTTTCGGTGGTGCCCCCTACACTCACCCCATGCCGGCACGCTGCCGGCGTTTGACCTCAAAAATCACAGAATGAAGTCAGCCTCATTCAGATCTTCGACCTTCAGCCCGCGAATATCCAGGATGTCTCCGGCGCCGAAATCAAACCGTACGCGTCCGGATGGACTGACCAGAAGGGCAACCAGGTCATCGAAACTTTCAATGCTTGGAATGCCGGTGAGATCAATCTTGTCCACGCCCGGCTCGAAATCCCGGATCGTATCCCGGCCATCACCCGGGAGATAGATGAAGGTGTCCGCATCACTGCCACCGCGCAGTTTATCCCGGTCAGCTCCGCCTGAAAGCGTATCCTGTCCAGTGCCTCCCTCCAGCCGGTCTTTGCCCGCACCGCCCTTGATGCCGTCATTCCCGCCCTCACCGAACAGGCGATCCTTGCCAGCACCGCCTTCGATCGTGTCATCGCCGTTGCCGGCGCGGGCCTTATCCCGCCCCTCGCCGCCATCGATGGAATCATTGCCGATGCCGCCAAAGATCCGGTCATTGCCGTGATCGCCGAAGAGGAAATCATCGCCTTCATCACCGAACAGACGATCATTGCCGGCACCGCCTGAAATCAGGTCATCGCCCTCTTCCCCGGCCATGAAGTCGTTGCCTGCCCCGCCAGCCATCTGATCGGCGCCCGGCCCTGCGGACAATTGATCCCGGCGCTCCCCACCGACAACCAGATCATCCCCGTCCGTACCTTGAACAGGACCGAAAACAAAACTCGCATCGATCACACGGCCGACGGTTTCCGGTGGCGAGCCTTCGGGACCATCAATACGAATCTCCGCGATGCCGTCATCGTCAATGATTGTGGCCAGCACCGGCTCCCCCACGGATGCCGGAAGCGTCCCGTTGACCGGATTTGCAAGGCTGACCAGGTAGGTCTCGTCCTGTTCTTCGCCGCTGTCGCCGAACACATCCAGTGCAAAGACTTTCCTGCTTTGGCCTGGCGCAAACTCAACCAGCCGAGAGGTAACATCGCCTATGAAATCACTGTCCGTGGTAGGATTGTCTCCCGTTCCAGATACGGTCAACTCCACACTGCCGGGTACGGAGAGATCACCGTTCCGCGTGACCGTAATCTGCCGTCGGCTGTTCACCAGGGTGCCTTCGAAATCTCCAGAGGGCGCGATCACCGACTCGACTTCATAAAAGGTTCCCACCCCCTCGACAGTTATCGTCACCAGGGCCGTTGCGGTATCGCCATCACCATCCGCAACCCGATAGATAAACCGGTCCTGACCGACAAAGTCCGCATTCGGCTCATAGGTAAAACTGCCATCCGCATTCAGGTCGAGGATGCCATTCGCAGGACCGAGATCCTCACTGACCGTGAGTCCCTCTCCTTGCGGATCAAGATCGGCGCCGCCGCCCTGGTCATCGAGCACGTTACCCGTGAGAATCTGATCCCTCCGCACCGTGAATGCATCCGCATTTGCAGTGGGCTGGCCGGTGCTGCCACCATCACCGCCATCGGGATCCGTATCATCATTGCTGATAATGCCCGTCACTGAACCGCTATCGATGGATGCGCCGCCAGTGGGGTTGGCGAGCGTGACCGTGAACTCTTCGTCTGCCTCGACGTCGCTGTCGCCCTGGACGGCGAAGCTGAATGTGGCGTCCGCCTCACCATCCTCCAGGACTACGGTACCTGCGGGCAGGATGCCACCCTCGAAGTCATCAGCACTCACCGGATCATCACCAGACCCGGACACCGCAAAGTCGACGGTAACGACACCAGCATTTCCGTCCGCGCGGCTGATACGGAACGTAACCTCGGTAGTCCCCCGGTCCCCCTCATCTATCTCCGCACTGATCAGATCAATACTCAGAACACCTGGAATGCCGTCATCAGCGTCGTCATCGCGGATCACCCCGCTGACGCTTGCCGTGCCGAGATCTGCACCACCGCCGGGATTGGCCAGGGTGATGGTGTAGTCCTCGTCCACCTCAAGATCCTGGTCACCGTTGACATCAAACGTTATGACAGACTCTGTCTGACCATCCTCAAGGGTGACCGTCCCCGTGGGAAACAAACCTCCGGCAAAGTCGTCCGCGTCGGCCGGGGTCGCTCCCGATCCGGAAACAACAAAGTCAGCCGACACCGTTCCCTGACTACCTTCGGTCCGGACAACGCGGAAACTGAAGGGTGAGGGACCCTCATCTCCCTCCGGACGATCACCGTCCACCAGTTCCACACTGAGAACACCGGGCAATTCATCATTGCGGATTGTGCCAGAGGCCGTATCGGTTCCAAGGTCCGCTCCGCCACCTGGACTGGAGAGGGTGACGGTGAAGGTCTCGTCCAATTCGCTGACCGCATCGCCATTCACGGGAATGCTGATCAGGGTTTCCGTCTCGCCGTCATCCAGGGTGATTGTGCCCGATGGGAAAGTGCCGCCGCTGAAGTCATCAGCCTCAGCCGGATTTTCGCCCGAACCTGCCACGGTGAAATCCGCTGTGACCATCCCCAAATCGCCGCCCGTACGATTGATACGGAAGGTAAAGTCCGTTGTCCCGCTATTGCCTTCGAGCCCATCGTTTGACACGGGTTCGATGCTCAGTGTGCCCGGTTCATCGTCATTGATGATCAATCCGGTTGCTGAGACTGTTGTGCCCAGTTCGACACCGCCTGTGGGATTGACCAGGGTCACTGTGAAGGCTTCATCACCCTCTTCGACCCGATCGCCAGCCACTTCGACGGTGATAACGGTCTCAGCCTCACCCTCGTCGAGCACAACGCTGCCCGTTGGCAGAATCGCTCCGGCAAAGTCACTGGCTACGGCCGCAATGTCCCCGCTTCCGGTGACCACGAAATCCACGCCCACACTGGCATCCAGTGCGCCGGAACGGCTGACACGGAAGGTGAAATTGGTGGTTCCGGTATTGCCTTCCGCTTCCTCTGCCGCGATTGCTTCGAGTGTCAGGAGCCCGGCGGTATCGTCGTCCCGGATGGTTCCCGTCGCCTCCTCTGCCCCCAGATCAATACTTCCAACGGGGTTTGAGAGAGTGACGCTGAATGTTTCGTCCCCTTCCACATCTGCGTCGCCGGAAACCTGGACAGTGAAGATCGTCTCGGCTTCCCCGTTCTCCAAGATCACCGTCTGCGCAGGCAGAATACCATTTTCGAAATCATCGGCATCCGCCGGGTTGCCCCCTGTTCCGGACACGGTGACATCCACAGTGACCGCCCCTTCCGTTCCGCCTGTCCGGCTGATCCGGTAGGTGAAACCGGTGAGACCGTCATTGCCCTCATCCTGATCACCGGCGATGGCCTCGATGTTCAGTGTTCCCGCCTGATCGTCATTGCGGATCGTGCCGTTGGCCGTTGCGGCTCCAAGCTCTGCACCGCCGGTCGGGTTGGACAAGGTGACCACAAAGCCTTCGTCGGCCTCCAGTATCTCATCGCCCGCAACACGGACCGTCACAATCTGGCTGGTTTCACCATCGGCGAAGGTAACCGTGTCGGCGAGAAAAACACCGCCATCGAAGTCATCCGCTTCCGCCCCATCCTCACCGGCGCCGGAAACGACCAGATCTACACTGACGGAGCCGTCACTACCGCCGGTGCGGCTGATTTCGAATGTGAAGGGTACGGTTTCCGCGTCGCCCTCATTCAGATCCCCATCCACCACCGCAATGGACAAGGTGCCGGGTGTAATCGCAGCTTCGTCAATTTCGAAAGCACCCAGATCCGGGTTTTCACCCCGAGGCTGTCCCCGGGCATCGGACACTACGGTGCCCGTCAAATCTCCGTCACCGTTGAAATTGATCCCGGTGATGAGTTCCGAAAGGCGATCCGCATCCCCAGAGCCGATCGCCGGGTTTCCAAAACCGTCCGTCAGGGCAATCGTCTGAACGAAAGCCCCATTGTCGGCGAGCTCACCGCCTTCGATCCCAGTATCCGCAATGGGAATGACGGCCGCGAAGACATCGGACAGATCGAAACTGTTGCCAATGCCGAAAATAATGTCATCCACCGTGTCCAGATCGACCTGGAACCCCTCAGGTGTGGCGCCCAGAAGGTTGGTGCCCTCAAGCAACAAAGTGACGGCATCTCCATCACCGGCGATCTCCGCACCGGGACCATCGACGCCCTGGGCGCCATTGCCGGCGATGATGGAATTGCTCAGGGTGGTGGATCCGTTCGCACTCGACAGACCGCCAGCCGGAGCCGCCAATCCCTCGGCATTGTCAGCATAATTCCCGGACAGAGTGATCTGGGTTGCCTGCGCGGTGCCGTTATTCTGGAGACCGCCGCCGGACTGGTTGGCACTGTTGCTGGCAAAGGTTGTATTGGTGACGATCAGCGTGCTGTCCTGATCGTTGAAGAGGCCGCCGCCATATCCGGATGGCTCGCCGCCCAGGATCTGCACACCCAGGGCCTGATTGTCGGATACCGATGCCCTGTAAATGGTGAGACTGGCCCCATCCGTATTCGCAATGCCCCCACCGCTGCTGTCTGCAGTGTTTCCGGATACGGATGAGCTTGTCAGGAGCATGCCGAAGAACGGATTTGCTCCGGGGTTGGCATTGTAGATGCCGCCACCCAGGACGGCCTGGTTGTCATCGACCAAGAGGCCATAACCGCTCAGGGCCGCCACATTGGAGAGCCCTCCCCCCGCTATGGCAGCCGTGTTTTCAGTGAACGCAACATTGGAAAGAATGGCGATGCCGTTATTCTGAAGACCGCCGCCGCTGCCGGACGCGCTGTTGCCGGACAGGGTGCCGCCTTCAATTCGCAGGAAGCCCGTGTTCTGGATGGCACCACCATCACCATCTGTTGCCTCCGACGCGGAGACCTGGATGTTCCGGAGGGTGACATCGGTGCCGCCGGCAATCTCCATCCCTCCCCCGGAGGCGGCCGAGCCATTCACGAGGGCAAGGTTTACCAGAGTAACTTCGACTGAAAAACCAAGGTCGTTCTGGCCGATACTGAATATCCGGCTTGCCCCATCGCCGTCGATGGTGATGTCGGGACCGAAATCACCGTCCACATCTCCACTGATCGAGAGCCGGGTATTGATCGCCAGGTCCGTGCCGCTCAGCGTGATCGTTTCGCCGCCGAGGGCCTCGTCGAAAAGGATGATGTCCGCCAGCTCATCTTCCGAGGCAAAGCCGATGGCCTCCCGCAGGGACAATCCGTCTGCGGATGCCTCTTCCAGAGAGCCCCCCACGAAGGCTTGATCTTCGGTTGTGGTGACGATGAATGTCTGGCCGGAATTGTCCGCTTGCACCTCGAATGCGCCAACATCCAAGTCAGCGCCGTCAACCCGGGTCAATCCACGGGCATCAAGGGGTAAGGGTTCTGTCGTGTTGGCATCATCGTCAATGTCATTCGTATCGAGAGGAAGGTCGAGCGCGACGCCAGCGTCAACGGCGATGCCAAAGCGGGCAAGGGCAATGGTGTCGACTGGCCCACCCTGTCCGGTCAGGACACCCGCGGCTGCCACACCGGAACTGGCATCGGGGCCGACCACTTCAAACACATCATTCAATGTGTAGCCGTTGCCCGCTCCGAGACCGAGGACGGCGGGGTCGGCCGATTGGGACAGGCCCTGAGACAAGGTCCCTAGAATATTGAGGCCGCCGAAAATGTCCGCAGGCACATCATCGCCATTCGCGGTAAAATCCGCTCCCGGCGAAGCGGCCCCGGCGGCATCCGCGTTCCCGGCAACAATCGTATTGGTCAGGGTGGTGAAATAATCCTGGGAGTAGATGCCGCCGCCAGTGCCGCTCGCAGCCAGATTGCCGGAAAAGGTACTGCTGGTAATGGTCGTGGCCTGACCGGCATCCAGACCGCCGCCATTGCCATTGAGTGTTGTATTGCCGGAGACAGTCCCATTGGTGATGACAAGGACTTCATCACTGCGATGGGAGATTCCGCCACCACCCAGGGAAGCCTGATTGCCGCTGACAGTGGAACTCAACACCGTCAGCCCACCGCCACTTACTTTTAATCCGCCTCCAGATTGGTAGGATTGATTGCTGCTGATGGTGGATTTGACGATCTCAGCATCCCCGCCGTCCATGAGGATGCCGCCGCCGTCGCCCGCCGCCCTGTTGCCGGACACGGTGGTGTTGGCCACGGAAAGGCTCGCATCCTCACCGGCGCTTGAGACTCCGCCGCCGCCCTGGGTGATGGCCGTGTTTCCGGAAATGACCCCATTGGAGAGGACAAGGGTCCCGCCCTCCTGGGCAATCCCTCCGCCGGTTCCGGCATCAACCACGTTTCCGCCAACGGTGGAGTCCGCGACGGTCAGCATGCCTCCAGCAATGAAGACGCCGCCGCCAGCCAGTTCCGCATCATTCGACGCAACGGATGAGTCCGTAATGGTTCCAATGGCGCCGTTGCCGACAAAGACACCACCGCCCCCGCCTGCGGCGATATTGTCCGCCACTGTGGAATTGCTCAAGGTGAGGACGGATGAGTTCTCAGGTTGACCATCACCATCGCGTACGGCAATCGCGCCGCCATTGCGGCCCGCGCTGTTGTCCGTCACTGTACTGTTGGAAATTTCAACCTGCCCGCCGGCCTCGATCAGGATTGCGCCGCCGTCGCCCGTGTCTCCGGCAGCATTGCCGTCCCGCATCGTCAGGGCATCAATGGTGACTGTACCAACAAGTATGTTGAAGATCCGGGATGCGTCGCCGCCACTGACCGTGACATCACCATCACCGTCGCCATCAATGTCGCCATCGATGACAAGGTCGGAGGTGATCAGCAGGGCGCCCTCGGTCAGGACCAGCATCTCGCCCGCGAGGCTTTCATCGAAAAGGATCGTGTTGGGAACCCCATTTGCGTTGGCGAACCCCAGCGCCTCCCTGAGGGAGAGACCATCCGCACTCGCATCCGCGAGGCTGCCGCCTTCGAAAACCTGATCCGTGACAGCCGTGACCGTGAAAGTCGCCATTGCCCCACTCACCTACTCGTGCCGGTCGAGATGACCGGTACAACCCCAAAACGGGCATGCACCGCCTGAGCACACCCAACCCTTACCGTAACGAAACGTAAAGGTAAGGCCTATGGCTGGAGAGGGATAGGGTCAAGGGTGCCCCGACAATTTCGCCGGCGCACCACTCCAAATCACCCGGATTGAGCCCGCCGGGTGAGACAAATGGGCATGTCAACTGGCCGTGGTCACGGGTTTCCCAGACCGGAGCGGGTCAGGCGGCCTCGCGATCCTTTGCGCTTTGCCCGGCCCGGGCAAACACCAGGGAGCCGTCTTCGATGCGGCCATGGCGCAGGGTCATGATGTCCAGGGCATAATTCTGGTGAAGCTTCCAGGGGGCCTTGTTGCCCTGTTTGGGGAGAATATGCTGGGCACGCTGAATATATCCGGAAGAAAAATCGACCCAGGGTTCCTCGACGATTTCCGGATCATCCAGACGCGGCGTCACAGACGAGAAGCCCTTGCGATCCATATAGTTGATCAGCCGGCAGATATATTCACAGGTGAGGTCGCATTTCAGGGTCCAGGAGGCGTTGGTATAGCCGAAGCAGGTGGCCATGTTCGGAATGCCGCTGAACATCAGCCCCTTGTAGCCCATGGTCTCGGCGGGATCGATGTCCACGCCGTCCACGGTCAGCGCCATACCGCCGAGCATCTGGAGCTTCAACCCGGTAGCGGTGACGATAATGTCAGCCTCGAGATCTTCACCGGACCGCAGTTTCAGACCCGACGGGGTGAACCGCTCGATATGGTCGGTCACCACGGAAGCCTTGCCCCCTTTCAGCGCCTCGAAAAAGTCCCCGTCCGGAGCAAGGCACAGACGCTGTTCCCAGGGGTTGTAGGTGGGGGTGAAGTGCTTTTCGATGTCGAAATCCGGGCCGAGTTGCTCGCGCACACCCTTCAGGACGAACTGTCGTGCCCGCTCCGGCTGGCTGCGGCAGAAGCGGTAGAAATACATGCCCAGAAGCACCGCCAGCCACCTGGTCATCCCGTAGGCCACCTTGTCCGGCAGAAACTGGCGCAGCCGGTTGTTGAAGGCCCCGTCAGAGGGGCGGGCGACGATATAAGTGGGAGAACGCTGGAGCATGGTCACATGGGCTGCAGCGTCGGCCATTTCCGGCACGAGGGTTACCGCAGTGGCACCGCTACCGATCACCACGACCCGTTTGCCGGAGTAATCCAGATCCTCGGGCCAATGCTGAGGGTGGATCACCGTGCCGTTGAAGTCTCCGATTCCCTCAAAGTCAGGGGTGTAGCCCTCGTCGTAGTCATAATAGCCGCTGCACATGAGCAGGAAGCCGCAGGTGAGCTGGACGCTTCCGCCCGTGTCGGCGCGTTGCACATGAACCGTCCACCGGGCCTCCTCGGACGACCAGGATGCGCCTGTCACGGCGTGGTGGAACCGGATTTTCTGATCGATGCCATGTTCCGCCGCCGTTTCGCGGACATAAGAGCGGATCGACGGCCCGTCTGCGATGGCTTTCGGATCGGTCCAGGGTTTGAACGCGTAGCCCAGGGTGTACATGTCGGAATCGGACCGGACGCCCGGATACCGGAACAGGTCCCAGGTGCCGCCGATGGCATCCCGGGCTTCCAGGATCGCGTAGGTCTTGTTCGGGCAGCGGTCCTGCAGGTGATAGCCGGCCGCGATGCCGGACAGGCCCGCGCCGACGACCAGCACATCAAAGTGTTCAACGGTCATGGACTATCCCCTCTCACGATCCCGCACGCCTCGCATGGGCTTGCGCAAGTGCCGCTTCGTTCATCCCACGGCCAGACGGCGCTGTTCTTCAAAACCCATGGCATAGACCAGGGGATCGTCGGCCTGGCGGGCCAGGAAATCCGCCTTAGACCGCAATCCCTTCCATTCCATGGCAATCAGGCACTGAGCCACGGCACCGCCCATATTGGTTCCCGGCCCCAGAATGATGATCCGGTCCGGCGCGAATTCCTTGAGGCCCGCCTGAACCGCGAGGGTGAAGTTATAGGGCTCAACCACCTGGGTCTCCAGGGTATAGCGCCACAGAGCATCAATATCACTGGAATGGGGCCGCCAGATCTGCCCGCGCCCGTCGATCACGGGACAGGCCGGTTGGTGGAACAGATCGGCGCCAAGACGGTCACGCGCCTTCTCCGAAACCGGCGCCAGAAGAGGTGAATGGAAGGCCGCATGATTGAAAAGGCGCATGGGGAAACGATCATCTACGGGCGGCAGGCGCTCAGCCAGGGCCTTGAGGCCATCATCGTTCCCGGCGATCACCACCATGCCTCCGAGGGCGATGGACACGCTGACCGTCAGGCCTTCGGTGTCATTGACCACTGCCATATCGGCCAGAAGGCCCTCTAACCGTCCGGGCACCGGCAACCAGTTCTCATCCACGATGGGGTAGATCATCTGCCCGCCAATGAGCGCCTCGTGCATCAGTGTACCCATGGTGTTCACCAGATGCATGCCGCCGGTCTCATCCAGAACGCCTGCACAGGCCAGGGCAATGTACCAGCCCATGGAATTGCCCGTGATCGCGGTGATGTCGAATTCCGCCGTGTCGATGGAAAGGAAGTCGGCATAGGCGCAGGCATGGATTAGGGCGGAGGCATTGTCTCCGCGGGTATGATCCGAGGGGGAATAGACCTCCTGACTGTCCAGTTTCCGCACCCCGGGCTGGCCGAGGCTGGAGCGTAGGGCGTCGAAACGGGTGAGCAGGTCGTCCTTGTCTGGATGATAGCGGGAAAGGTAGCCCAGTTCCGGTGCACCATAGGTGCCCCGCCCGGGACAGATCACTAATGCAGCTTCCCTTCGATCGGTCACGACTGGGCCTCCTCGAACGATGCGGGCTCTTCCATCTCGTCCGGCGCACACATATCGACGACAGCGGCAACGATCTCGTCCCGGCTGGGCAGGGGCACGGTCGCGGCCCGCCCCAGGGGGATGAAGGTGTCATGGGCCGTGACCCGGCGCAGATCCTCGAGACCGTCCCCGTACTCCCCCACACCCCATTCGTGGAACAGGGTCATAAGCCCTTCACTTTGGGACCCGGTTTCCCGGCATTCATCGACAATGAGCACCTTCCGACACGGGCCCACAGCCGCAATGACCTGTTCCGGATCAATGGGGGCCAGCCAGCGCAGATCCACGATGCGGACCTGGATCCCGTGGTTCTCCTGAAGAATTTTCTGAGCCTGAAGGGACAGATAGGTGCCGTTGGCGAAGGTCACTATCGCCAGATCCCCCCCGTCCCCGTGCACGGCGGGCTCGCCAGCGCGAACCGGCACCCCTTCACCCGGCGCGGGATACCGGCAGGCCCAAAGCCCGTCTTTTTCCCCGTGGAGATCACGGGTCATGTAAAGGGCAATGGGCTCCAGGAAAACACAGACCTTCTGTTCTTCCCGGGCAAGACGGACGCATTCCCGCAGCATCATGACCGCATCGCTGCCATTGGAGGGGCAGGCGATCACAAGGCCCGGAATGTCGCGCAACACGGCGATGGAATTATCATTGTGAAAATGACCGCCGAAACCCCGCTGATAACCAAGACCGGCGATGCGGATGATCATCGGATTGGTGAACTGACCGTTGGAGAAGAAGCTCAGGGTGGCCGCCTCGCCCCGCACCTGATCTTCCGCATTATGGAGATAGGCCAGGAACTGAATTTCCGGGATCGGTAGAAATCCGTTATGGGCCATACCGATGGCAAGGCCCAGGATGCTCTGCTCATCCAGCAGCGTGTCAACCACCCGCTGGGGACCGAACCGGTCCAAGAGCTTCTGGGTCACCGTGTAGACACCGCCTTTGCGCCCCACATCCTCACCGGCCACTACAATATGCCCGTGCTCGAGCATCAGATCGCTCAAGGCCCAACTGATCAGGCGGGCCATGTGCTGGGGTTTCTCCATGACGGGCAGGTCGTCGCCGAAGAGGGCGGCCCTGGATTCGGCGCTGGGGCCGTTCGTGGGCTGAACCTCACGGCGTGGCGGTTCCAGGCTGGCCATGATCTGGGCTGGTGTCGAGAGCTTGGGGCGGGTGGCCACCTCCCGGGCAATGCGTTCGGTCGTGCGTTCGGTCTCCTGATAGATTTCCAGGATCTGCTCCTGACCGAGAATATCATGGTCAATCAGCAGGCGGGCCGAGTGGAGCAATGGATCATTGGCCTCATCCGCCTCGATGTCCTTCCTGGCCATGTAAACGGACTGGGTATCGGAGCCGGCATGCCCGAACAACCGCACACAGCGCATATGGAGGAATACCGGCGTGCGGGTCCGCCGTGCGTGGGCCGCGGCGGCACAGGCCGTCTTGTAGGTGTCCAGAAGATCAAGCCCATCGCAGGCCATGTAAGTCAGCCCCGGACGGCTTTTGGCGGCGGCCTCGATCCATCCGGGCGGGGTCTTCACCGAAATGCCGATGCCATTGTCCTCGCACAGAAGGACAAGAGGCATGGGCGCGCCCTGATAGGCGGACCAGCAGGCCGTGTTGATCGCACCCTGGGCCGTGGAATGATTGAAGGAGGCATCACCGAAGCTGCACAGAATGACCCCATCGGCGGCCAGTTGCGGGTCCTCTGGTTTGACCCGGCGGGCGAGGCCGATGCTGAAGGCTGCTCCCACCGCCTTGGGCAGGTGGGAGGCAATGGTACTGGTCTGGGGCGGGATGGACAGGGCCTTGGACCCGAGAACCTTGTGGCGTCCGCCGGACACGGGATCCTCGGAGGAGGCGGCAAAGCTCAGCATCATGTCCCAGGCAATGGTTTGCCCGGGGATCATCTTGGAACGCTGGATCAGGAAGGCCGCATCTCGGTAGTGGAGAAAGGCCATATCGTCGGGGCGGAATGCGGCGGCCACCGCCGCATTGCCCTCATGGCCCGAGCTCCCGATGGTGTAAAACCCTTCGCCTCGGACCTGCATGCCCCTGGAACTGCGGTCAAGCTGGCGACTCAGAACCTGGGAGCGGAACAGATCCACAAGATCCGTGCCCGACAGACCCGAATCCGCAAGGGACACATCAGTACGCCGCGGCGGGAGATCTCCCTCTCCCACCCGGCGCAGGAAATTGGCATGCACAAGAACGGCGCGGTCCATAACGCAGACCCCCAGTCATCAGATGTATACCGGTCTTAACGGCATGCCGTACTCAGCACAACAAACTCTCGACCGCAATGTCTTCAGGCGTCCAAGAAGGGTCAGGCACGGATCCGCACGGGCAGGCTGGTGTAGCCCTTCACGAAGCTCGAGTGAACCCGAACCGGCTCGTCCATCACCTCGATGGTGTGGAACCGCTTCATGATCTCTTCCCAAAGGATCGTGAGTTGAAGTTCCGCAAGGCGATTGCCCACGCAGCGGTGGATGCCGAAGCCAAACGAGATGTGGTGGCGCGGACGCTCCCGATTGATGATGAATTCATTGGGATTTTCAATGACTTCCTCGTCCCGGTTCCCAGACACGTACCACATCAAAACCTTGTCGCCCTTGCGGATGGTCTTGCCGCCCAGTTCCGTATCCTGGGTGGCGGTGCGGCGCATATAGGCAAGCGGCGTCTGCCACCGGATGATTTCCGGCACCATGCTGGTGATCAACCGGGGATCTGCCCGGAGCTTGTCATACTGGTCAGGCGACTGATTGAGCGCCAGAACCCCGCCGGAAATGGAGTTCCGCGTGGTGTCGTTGCCGCCGACAATCAGCAGGATGACATTGCCGAGATACTCGAAGAAATCCATGTTCTTCGTGGCTTCCCCGTGGGCGAGCATCGACACGAGATCGGTTTTGGGCGGCTGGTTGACCCGTTCGTTCCACAAGCCCACGAAATATTCGCCCAGTTCCCGCAGGATGGCCCGGCGCCACTCAACCCCGTCAGACGTCTCACGGACCTCGGCGGCCTTGATGCCGGCGGGGATGGAACTGGCAGGAAAACGCTCGTGAATTTCCTCCGGCGGTGTGGTCGCCGCATCGGACCAGAAGGTCAGTTTGGCCCGCTCTGCGAAGGGAAAATCGAACAGGGTGGCCAGCATCTGGGTGGTCAGGTTGACGGACACATGCTCGACCCAGTTGAAGGTCTCATTCCGGGGCAGCCCGTCCAGGATTTCCTGGACGCGGGTGCGGATCGTGCCTTCCAGATTGCGCAGATTGTCGCCGGCGACGATGGGCTGGACCACCTTGCGCTGGTCATCATGCTTGGGCGGATCCATCGCAATAAACATCGGTAGGGGGAAATCCTCCACCGGGGTGGCAATGGTGATGGACGGCTCGGAGGAGAATATCTGCGGATTGGTCTCCACATGCATGATGTCGTTGAACTTGGTCACGGACCAGTAAGGCGCGAACTGGTTCGACTCCACCGCGCAGTAGTTGACTGGATCTTCCTTGCGCAGGCGCTCGAAATAGCGCCAGTGAGAATTCGTGCTGAAGAGGTCCGGATCCGCCACATCAAGCTGGTCCAGGGGCAGGCTGTAGGGATCGATCTTCGGTTCACGTTCCCGTCCGAATGGCGTTCCTCTCATGGTGACCTCATTATTGTTCAAGGGAAGGCCGTATTCGCCCCACGCGGCGACGGCATTCCATCAATCCGGAGGGTGAACTCCCGCCACCCCTTCTGACAGAATATCAGAAGCGCAATCAGAGGCCAGTGCCCTGGTCCGGTCCGATCCGGTCTGGTACGGGCCACCCGATCGCCACTCGCACCGGCCAATGGGGACCGCACCGCAGCCGCACCCTTTGGGCGCTCCCTCGGGGCTACCCGGAACCGCCTCTGTGTCTTCGACAGTCAACACGCAGCATGCCATTCTGAGATGAAAAAATCTCGACTTTGTTCCCTCCGGCTTTGTTCCCTCTGACTTTGGTCTCTCTGGGGTCCTCGACCGGAGACGCTGCTCACACCGCTGAGAAAACCAGCGGCGATCCTGCCAATTCCAGCCTCACCGTAAGCCGTCGCAGCAACCGCTCGGCGGCTTGTCAGTCCGACGAGCGCCGATCCCCGCTCAAAGTCGCAAGGGGGAGGGATAGCCCAGGGCAGATTGAGCTTACTCCCCCAACGGATCAATTCCCCGAACAGACTTTCAACCCGGAAGTCCTCGACCGCATTCAAACCCGGATCCGGGCGCCCCTCCGCACCGCAATAAAATGATTGAACCGCCCCCATGATGATTGCGCAGCCACCCACCCTCCCCTAGTGTGGCGCAACTTTCCGCTGCCCATATCCAGCCGCCCTTTCGCGCCGACCAGGGGATCCGCGCCATGACCGATTTCATGCCTCAAAAAGGGCTGTCCGCCGAAGAAATCGAGACACTCGTCGAGGCGGTGCTGCGGGAAATCACTCTGGATGAAAAAGTGGCCATGATGTCGGGCCAGGGCTTTTTCCAGCAATTGCAGGCCAATGGCTTCGGAGCCGATCCCTACCGGGCGGGCGGCGGCTGCGAGCGCCTCGGCATCGATCCCTTCTATTTCACCGATGGGCCGAGAGGCGTGGTGCGCGGACGGTCGACGGCCTTTCCCTGCACCATGGCCAGGGGCGCCAGTTTTGATCCGGATCTGGAACGGCGGATCGGCGAAGCGATGGCCATCGAGACCCGGGCCCAGGGCTGCAATTTGTCAGGGGCGGTCTGCATCAATCTGCTGCGCCACCCGGCCTGGGGCCGGGCCCAGGAAACCTACGGCGAGGATCCCTGGCATCTGGGAGAAATGGGCGCAGCCCTCGCCCAGGGCCTTCAGACCCACAATGTCTGTGCCACGGTGAAACATTTCGCCCTCAACTCCATTGAGAACGCCCGGTTCAAGGTCGACGTTCAGGTGGATCCGCGCACCCTGCGTGAAGTCTACCTGCCCCATTTCAAGCGGGTGATCGATGCGGGCTGTGCCTCGGTGATGAGCGCCTACAACAAGGTGAACGGCGAGTTCTGCGGTCAGAATCGTGCTCTGCTTACAGACATTCTGCGCCATGAATGGGGTTTCACCGGGTTTGTTCATTCAGACTGGGTCCTCGGCGTCCGGGCAGCCTATGGGGCCAGCGCGGGCCTGGATGTGGAGAACCCGGAACCGCTCATTTTCGGGGAAAAGCTCGTGGCGGCGGTGGAAGCGGGCCATGTCGAACCCCAGGTCATCGACACCGCCTGCCGGCGGATCCTGACGACCTTCTACCGGTTTGCCTGTGCCGAAGATCCGTTACCGGCCTATACGCAAGACCTGGTTGCCTGCCCCTCCCACCGGGCCCTGGCCTTGGAGGCGGCGGAGAAATCGGCTGTTCTGCTCAAGAATGACCAGGTTCTGCCCCTCTCCCGCTCCCGGGTCCGTACTCTGGCGGTGCTGGGGCGGCTGGCCCGGATCGCCAATACCGGCGATTTCGGATCAAGCCGGGTCCAGGCCCCCTATGTGGTGACACCCCACGAAGGTCTGGCGGAGACTTTCGGCGACCAGGTCACCCTGCTCGAGGGCGACGAGTCCGATCCGGCGGAGGCCGCGCACCTGGCAGGTCAGGCGGATGCGGCCGTGGTGATCGTCGGCTACACCGCCCGAGAGGAAGGCGAATTCATTCCCGGCGACTTGGCCCAGCAATTTCTGCCCGAAGGAGCCGGGGCCCAATCTGACCCCACGTCCGAGGTCCAGTCCATCGGGGGCGACAGGGACAGTCTCGCCTTGAGCCCGGATCAGGTGCGTCTCATCGAGGCCGCTTGTGCTGCCAATCCGAAAACCATCGTCGTAGTCATGGCCGGTTCAGCGGTGATCATGGAGGACTGGCGCGGTCAGGCCGGCGCTATTCTCCAGACCTTCTATTCCGGTATGGAAGGCGGTCGGGCGCTCGCCCGTCTCATTGCAGGTTTGGCGGTGCCCAGCGGCAAGTTGCCTTTCACCGTGCCCCGATCCGCCGATGATCTTCCGCACTTTGACAAGGACGCAGACCAGATCACCTACGGCCCCTATCACGGCTACACCCTGTTTGACCGGGACGGTACCCAGCCCGCCTATCCCTTCGGACACGGACTGAGCTATAGCCGGTTCAGCTACCGGGCCCTGACGGCCTGGCGCCAGGGCGAGGAAATCGCCGTGACCGTCTCTGTAACCAATGACGGGGATTGGCGCTGCGACGAGGTGGTGCAGGTTTATGTGGGCTTTCCCGGCGAGGAAGCGGTGCGGCCCCGTAAACTGCTCCGGGGTTTCCGCAGGATCACCATCACGCCCGGAGAGACCCTCTCTGTGCGGATTGCCGTGCCCCTGGACAGTCTCGCCTGGTATGACCCGTCCACGCGGGTGTGGCGCCATGAACGAGGTCTGTATACGGTGTTTGCCGGCGGCTCCTCCGATGAAGCCGCCCTGGTGAAAACCACATTGCGCCTTTAGGCCGAAGCCAAGCTCCCCTGGGCGCGGCACCCACCGGAACCCGGCGGGCTTCACCGGCAAGCAGGTGCTCACCTCTGGGGCGGATTGAACCGGCCCGGGCGGCGCTCCAGACGGGACATCACGGCTTCCACCTGATTGGGCGAGCCGATCAGCTTGTCCTGCTCCACGGATTCCGCCATCAACCCTTCCGCCGGTGAGACGAAAGGCGCCTGGTTGCACAGGCGTTTGGAGGCTTCGATCGCATCTGGATTGAGGCCCGCAATGATCCTTGCCGCCTCCATGGCCGTGGCCCGCGGATCCTCACAGACTCGGGTGGCCATGCCGATGGCGACCGCTTCCTCGCCTGAAAACTCCCGGCCCGTGTAGACCAGTTCCCGGACCACATCATCCCTGACAAGTTCCCGCATGATCTGGGTTCCGCCCATATCCGGGACCAGCCCCCAGTTGATCTCCATCACGCACATCCGGGTATCGGCGGTGACATAGCGCATGTCCGCACCCAGACAAAGCTGGAGGCCACCGCCAAAGGCCACGCCGTGGACGGCGGCAATCACCGGAACCGGCACTTCCCGCCAGACCCAGACCGCGTATTGCGCCCGGTTGGCAATGCCGTACTCCCGTGTCGCCAGGCGTTGATCCCGCCTGCCGGACGACCCACCCCCGCCGCTGTCGCCAGACCCAGCGCCGGCCATGGCGGCGAAATTCGACATGTCCAGACCCGCGCAGAAGGCCCGCCCCTCGCCGGAGAGAACCACCGCCCGGACCCGCGTGTCTTCCTTCAGGTGCTGGCCGGTCTCGATCAGGGCCTCGAACATGGCATTGTCGAGGGCATTCATCTTATCGGTGCGCACGAGGCGCACATCCGCAACACCCTCATCCGTCAGCGTTGTTTCAATCCGGTCGCCCATAGGTTCACCTCCACACAGTTGCGGGCACGCAGGGCCCGGCGCCGACATTTGGCGCTCCTCACCCTGAACTGGCAAAAGGCTACTCCAGGCCCGATGGGCTGCGCCAGCAGAGCCTTTCGTCAATCGGCATCTTCCTCCCCCGCAGCGAGACCGCCCTGGTCCAGGACGTTCTTTCTGCCCGAGGACACGCTTTTGTTACTCAGTCAGCGCATTGGTCCATGGCCTCGTTCCTGGGATTGGCGGAGTCTGGCCTTTATCTTCGACTAATGGTATCGGCTGCTGTCCGGCAGAGACCCTGCTGCACAGCCGGATTTTCCGGACCGCCTGCTTCGGAAGACTACGGTGCCAGTGTCAGATAACCTGCACCGGCGCGTTACGCGGTGTGCCCGGTCTCCGCCCATCCGGCCAAAAAACGCAGGACGAAATAAACAGAAAAAAGGCCAAACGGCTGCTAGGGATTAAGGCTCAGGCGGCCTGGGGTTGGGTCCTTGAGGGACGGGCAAGGAACGGGAGACGCAAGGGTGAAAGTACTCGTGACCGGCAATGCTGGTTTCATCGGTTTCCACACCGCCCGGCATCTTCTCGAACGCGGCGATACGGTTATCGGCTTTGACTCCGTTTCTGACTACTACGATACGGGGCTCAAGGAAGACCGTCTGCGGGCCCTTGAGGTCTGCGCTGCGACTTCAGCGGGCCGGTATCATTTCATCCGGGCCAACCTTGCCGACGCGCCGGCGGTTCGAGCGGTCTTCTCGGACCATCGTCCCGACAGGGTGATTCACCTGGCCGCCCAGGCCGGCGTGCGCCACAGCCTCAACAATCCTGAAGACTATGTGGAAGCCAACCTCGCCGGGTTCATGTCCATCCTGGAAGCCTGCCGCCATCACGGAACGCAACACCTGACCTACGCCTCCACATCCTCCGTTTACGGTGCAAATCGCACGGTGCCCTTTTCGGAGGACCAGACCACAGCCCACCCGGTTTCCTTTTATGCCGCCACCAAACGTGCCAACGAGCTTATGGCCCATGCCTACAGCCACCTGTTCGCCCTGCCCACAACGGGCTTGCGTTTCTTCTCGGTCTACGGACCATGGGGGCGGCCGGATATGGCCCCGTTCATCTTTACAAAGCATATTATCGAGGGCCGCCCGATCCAGGTCTTCAACGAGGGACGGCATTCCAGGGACTTCACGTATATCGACGACATTGTCGGCGGGGTGATCCGGGCCTCTGACCAGATCGCCGAGCCGGATCCAGACTGGGACTCGAAAGCGCCGGATCCCGGAACCTCAAACGCTCCGTTCCGGGTCTACAATATCGGGAACAATGCGCCGGTGACCTTGATGGCGTTGATCGAAACGATCGAGGACTGCGTCGGGCGCAAGGCGGAGAAAGAGTTTCTGCCCCAGCAGCCGGGGGATATCGAGGATGGTCTGGCGGATTGTTCGCGACTGGCGGATGCGGTGGGCTATGAACACCGCACCAGCATCAAGGCCGGAATTCAGAAATTTGTGGACTGGTACCGCGCCTATTACCGGATCCCCTCTGCTCCGGCGCAAAGCGCGCCTTGAGCCGGTTACGGCTTGCTTGAGCGGGCGAAAAACTGGGGCACCTTGGAGACATTCTTCAGCAGGAGCGATCCCACACCGCCCACCTTGTTTTTCTTCAAGGCCCAATAATCTTCCCGGGTCTTGCGCACGATTTTGCGCAGGGAGGCGTTGCTCTCTCCGCCGACGCGCATCTTGACCAGCACCCGGTTTATGTAGTGCACGGAGATATCGCCTGCCTTGAAATAGCGCAGGATAGCATCGTAGTCGGCCGCGATCCGTAGATCTGTATTGTACCCGCCCAAACGGTCGATCACGGATCTGCGCAGAAACAAGGTCGGGTGGGGCGGCATCCAGCCCTGGGCGAGTTTTCGAGGGTGAAAGGTGCCCGCCACCCAATGCCGGGTGACCCGGCTGGTCTCTTCCGCGGACACATAATCCAGATCGCCGTAGACCGCATCCACACCCGGATCCTGGAATGCCGCGGCGACGTCGCCTAGAACATCCTCATCCGCGAAGAAATCATCGGAATGCAACAAGCCGATAACCTCGCCGGTGGCCAAGGCCATACCCTTGTTCAAGGCGTCGTAGATCCCTTGATCGGGCTCGCTTAAGAATACGGACGTTTCGGCACGATGTTTTTCGATCAGGGCTGTGGTTCCATCCGTTGACGCGCCGTCCACGATGACATGCTCGACTTCAGGATAGCGTTGACGGGAGAGGCTCTCGAGCGCATCCGTAATCGTGCCAGCCCGGTTGAAGACGACGGTAACGATGGACAGTTTCAACGCCAGCCCTCCTGGCCCTCAGTGAAATGCCGAAACGAGTCCAATACAAAACCCGGACACGAGCACCCTTTTAGTTTCCAAACCCTAAAGAAGAAAGTATTTCAGAAAATATAGTTCTGTTGGCGAAACAAAACCCGCCAAGCACTTGACCGATTATGTGCTCCGGTCAGATATTACATCCAAACCCTGGTCCGCCGCTCGGGAGAAACGATTGAAAATTCTTCATGTCCCGCCAGCCTTTTATCCTGCCACCCGCTGGGGTGGTCCGACATTCTCGGTGTACGCGCTTTGCAATCATCTCGCGCAAAAGGAAGGGGTTGTCCTGCGGGTCCTGACAAGCAATTGCGCCGGGCCGCAGCGCACGGACAACCTGCCGATTACGGCCTGCCCCCAGCGCTACGATGCCGGTTACGATGTATACTTCACCCGCCGGATCCTGGGCAAGGATATTGCGCCGGGCCTGTGCGCCCGACTCATCCCCCTTGTTCAGTGGGCCGACATTGTTCATTTAACCTCCACCTATTCCTTTCCGACCCTGCCCACCTTGTCGGTGTGCCGACTGTTGAACAAACCGGTAATCTGGTCACCGAGGGGCGCGCTCCAGGCAGCGGCGGAGTGGAGCGGGTCCAGCAAACAGACCGCCAAGAAAGTGTTTGAACGCTCCTGCCAACTCATCATGCCCAAGGACACGGTTCTCCATGTCACAGCAGAGATGGAACGGGAGCTCAGTCTGAAACGCATCCCGGGTATGGCCACGGCGCTCATTCCGAACGGCGTGGATGTGCCGCCCAACCCGATTGACCGTGCGTGGCGGCCGGGTGGCAGACTGCGGCTGATCTATTTCAGCAGGCTTGACCCCAAGAAGGGCTTGGAGAACCTGCTGGATGCCATGCCCCGCCTGCCGGAGCCCGTGAGCCTTGATATCTATGGCGGCGGAGATCCAGCGTATACAAACAGTCTTGAGAGACGCGTCGCGGACCACGCCCTGGGGGCAAGGGTGACATTCCACGGGCATGTTACAGGCGAGGCAAAATCCCGCGCGTTCCAATCCGGCGATCTCTTCGTCCTGCCCAGTTACACAGAGAATTTCGGGATTGTGGTTGCCGAAGCCATGGCCCACGGACTGCCGGTCATCACCTCGACAAACACGCCGTGGCATGGGGTCACCGATCGGGATTGCGGCGCATGGGTGAAGAATGATCCGGAAACCCTGGAACAGACCATACGCAGTTTTCTGGAGCGGGATCTCCCGGCCATGGGGCAGCGCGGGCGGGCCTGGATGCAGGAAGACTTTTCATGGCCAGGCCTGGCTGATGATTTCATCAGTGTCTATGCAACCATGCTTGAAAAGAGGCGCATGCAGAAGGCTTCCGCTTCCGCGTGACTGGCATCGCGCCCCTCAATCGGCTCCACTCTTTGCATGTTTGACCGCGCTCTCCTTGCTCTTGGCATCAATCATGATTTCGTAGCTCAGACGCATCATGGCGTACTGATAACCGGCCATGCCATCCAGAAAACCAAGCCGCACGACATAGAGATAGAAGAAGGCAAGAAACGGCCGCATGGGGGCCCGGTATGCCAGTTGCTTGAGCGCCGCGCGGCGTTTCAATGGATCCCTGGCCATCAGGTCAGCCAGGATCAAAGGCCGGCCTTGCCGCTCCGCTGACAGAGCATCACTCTCCATGGACGAGTACCGGTTATGGCGGGCATACCACCACGCCACCCCTTTGTTGAACGGGTAGTGCAGGATGTGGTTTTCCAACTGGACCACATCTCCGTCAGCAGAGTATTCCTCATTGATCTCCCGGTCCACTTTTACGCGTCCTTTGCGCATGACCCTGGCGAACCAGGTGGGGTAGCCGGAAGAACGGCGCAACCATCGGCCCAGAAACATATCCTTGCGCCGCACCAGCATCATGGCCTCGTCCGGTGACGTGGGTCTGTTTACCCTGGCCTCGATTTCCCGGGCCAGCTCCGGTGTCATGCGCTCATCCGCATCGAGCATGACAATCCACTCATTCCGGAAGGGCAAGGCGAGACCGAAATTGCGCTGGTCTGCATAGTTGGTGAACGGCTTTTCCGTAACCTGGGCATTCAGGGACGTTGCGATCGAACGGGTATCATCATCGCTGAGGGAATCCAGGACGTGAACATCGTCTCGCCAGGGCAGAGACTTGATGCACTCAGCGATGTTCACGCTCTCATTGTAAGTCAAAATCAGCACAGAAATCATTAGGCATCAGCCTTCATGGAAGTCCCGCCCTGCACAGGCCACATAAGCAGCGAGACGCGCCCCTAAGAGGAACGACAAACGGCCTCATAAAGATCAGCGTACCGCCTTGCCACTGTACTCGCGCGAAACCGTTCGACATTCACCAATCCCCTGGCCACAAGGGTCTCACGCAAGGCTTGATCGTGAATAACCCTCTCGATCCCGGTACGGATGTCTGACACATCGAAAGGGTCAACGAAGCAGGCGCCGTCTCCGGCCACCTCGGTCATGGGGGCAATCCGGCTGGTGACCACCGGGCGCCCAACGGCCTGAGCCTCGACAATCGGCAGGCCAAATCCCTCATAGGTCGAACAAAAAGCCAGCATATCACAGGTTTCATACTCCCTGCGCAATTCCGCATCGCTCAGACCAACCCGGCTTTCATAACGGACACGGTGGCGCTCCAAGACTGACCGCTGTAAATCCGTCAGTTGGCCAATCACAGATAATGTCACGTCAAGGCCCTCAAGGGCAGCAGCAAGCCGTTCGAGGTTTTTGTTCTGTTTGGTACCGATATGAAGAATCCGCGGATTGGCTGGGTCGAACGCCTTGGGGACGTGCCTGAAATCATCAGAGACAGGATTGCTGATGACCACAACCTTCTCAGGGATACAGTTCAGATGCGAGAGGATCCGCTCCCGGGCATCTTCGGAGATGGCAATGATCTTCGCGCACCGCTTTTCCGCAAGCCAGAACCAGAACAGCCACAGGAGCCACCGTTTCAGTCCGGATTCCCGGTCGAGGAATTCACAGTCATGGATGGTCAGGACGGTGCGGTTCCGGGGCAGGAAGTATACGAGATAATGGGCATGGCCGGTCATGTGGAACACGTCGGCCTTGATCCGGGCCGCGGCAATTGCGCCCCTGATGCGGGGCACGATGCCTCTGGAAGGATGAGGACAGATCCAGGCCCGCATGGGCACATCCAAGGGCGCGTGCTGACGGACATCCTGGTAAACCCGCTCGATACTGTAGTACGGTCCAACAGGCCTCATGATATGGACGGCATCAATCCCTGTACGGCCCATGGAACAGTGCCCCGCCCTTAACCGGTCATCCAGTGGGAGAGATCCCGGCCGGTCAAACGACTCAACGCCTGAATCTCCGGACCAAAAGTCTGCTGCAGCGAGGTCTTGAGTTCCGGTGACAAGGTCTTCTCATCCTTGGTCACGCCGCGCTCGTTCAATCGGTTTACCGCCCGGCCGAACCCACCAAGACCTGAAACACCAAGCCGCTTTTTGATCCGTGTGCCCAGGCTGATCACTGAAGCAACCAGGACAGACCGGGGCACAGCCCTTGTGTTGTGCACTGAGAAATCCGTCCTGCCGTCATCGTCCAGCCCAAGAAACGCAAGCGCGGTCCGGTAGGTGGCGCCGGGTTCCCGGCTCATATCCTCGAGAAAGATAAAGTGAACCCGCTCCCTCGGCACATGATCCAGCACGGCCTTGACTTGGGTACCAAGGGCGCACATTGCCTTGTAGTCATGTTTGCTCTTGGGACTATGGCCTGACGCATCGGACACTTCCCCGCTCCCATCGCAGGACCTGCACCAAGCAGTCTCGAAATCTCTGATGGTCTCCCGCCCGGACCGGATCAACTGACCGTGGACAGATGGAGCCATATCGACAGGATTCCGCAGGCAGACAATAAACCGCGCGTCGGGCTGAGCCGCCAGAATGGATGGGACCGCGACGGCCGAACGGATGTAGGTGGTCGAGGCCTCACCTACACACTTGGCGCCATCCGCCCCCTGAAAAAGGCGCTCATAGGCCTCTGGCGTCTGCGCACTGCGATCAGAGGTGACATCCGGAGCGAAGTAATTCGGTTCTTTGGGCTGGCAGAGAAAAATGTCCCGGTGGTCGCCCAACCAGGCCGCAAGGGACGTTGTCCCGCATTTTGCAGCGCCAATGATGAAAAAGTTGGGAAACGTCATATTGGTTCAAACCACGGTCAAAACGGCATACCCCGTATTCCTCAGCGGGGGGACGTCCCTCATCGCATCATCCGTCGCCTCAATCCTACGATCATGGACTTTACGGTTGGCAAGGAAAATCCGGCCAAACGCTCGGGCACGAAGCGAGAAAACGGCCCTGCGGGTGGATGCCACCACCCCGCTGCGCGGCGAAATTCCAAGCCACTTTGAAGACAATAGAATAGAGCGGACGACCACCTTACGGACATCTCGCACGCTAGCCAATGGCCGCGATTCCGTCAATGAAACGCAGCGCCTGTGGCGCAGTGGCCAAGATCAGATCAGCCGCGGGAGACGATGTTCTGGGGACGACCGCTCACGAATCCCTCAATATTTTCAAGGGTTGTGCCGATAATCCGGCGCACGGCACTGTAGGTGTTGTAGGCATTGTGGGGTGTGACCAGCACGTTCGGGAAACGCAGAAGCACGTGGTTCGCCACAAGGGCTTTCAGGTCGTGCTGATCGCCGGACGCCTCATCGGCATCGGCCCGGAAAATCTGAGCCTCTTCGCGGATCAAGGGCTCCTGGGGCAGGACATCCAGACCCGCAGCCCGAAGTTTGCCGTCGGCCAGGGCCCGCACCAGGGCGGGCACATCCACCACGCTGCCCCGGGCCGTGTTGATCAGGACAGCCCCCGGCTTCATGAGGCCGAATTCCCGGTCGGAAATCAGATTGGCGGTCTCCGGCCTTGAGGGCACGTGGAGGGTGAGCACGTCAGAGGCGGCCAGAACCGCGTCGAGGCTGCCGTAGCGGACACCGGCCCGCTCAGCCCATTCCTGGTCCGGATAAAGATCATAGGCAATGACATTCATCCGGAAGCCCAAGGCGATCTCGATCGCCCGGCGCCCGATCCGGCCTGTGCCAATCACGCCGAATGTCTTATCGCACAGCTCGAACCCGCGCAGACCCGATTGAGAAAAGTTGCCGGACCGGGTACGTGCGGAAGCCTCCACAACATGGCGCGCCACGGACAGCAGCAGTGTGAAGACATGCTCCGCCACCGTCGAATCACCATAGTCGGGAACATTCGCAACCTTCACCCCGTGCGCCGCGCACCAATCCAGGTCGATATGGTCAAACCCGGTCGACCGAGTTGCGATCATCTTGAGTGCGGAGAAATGATCCAGCACATCCGCGCCCAGTCGGGAGTTGACGAAGGTACTGATGATCTCGGCGCTGCCACGGGCGCTGGCCGTACGCCGGTCCAGGGCCGCGTCGCAGAAGGTTACATCATGGGAAGCGCTCAGTCCCTGGAACGCCTCCTCTTCCCATTTCTCAGCTTCGAATACAGCGATCTTCACCTTGCGCCTCCGCAATCAGCCAGCCGCCCGGCCAAGCCGGTTTTCGAGTTCCGCAACCCGGCCAACGGTGGTGACAAAACTGTCCGGGTTGAGCGATATGGAATCGATGCCCAGTTCTACCAGGAATTCCGCGAAGTCCGGATAGTTGCTGGGCGCCTGACCACAGATCCCGATCTTGATGCCCGCCTCATGGGCGCTGGCAATGGCCTGGCGCACCGCCCGCTTCACGGCCTCTTCGCGCTCGTCGAACAGGGAGGCCAGATCACCTGAGTCCCGATCTATGCCGAGAACGAGCTGGGTAAGGTCGTTGGAGCCGATGGAGAACCCATCGAACCGGCGCGCAAATTCATCCGCAAGGAACACATTCGCAGGGATCTCGCACATCATATAGACCTGGAGGCCATTCTGGCCCCGCTCAAGCCCATTGGTGGCCATTTCAGAAAGCACCTTGTCCGCCTCGTCGGGGGTTCGGCAGAAGGGAACCATGACGATGACATTATCAAGACCGATTTGCTCCCGGACTTTTTTCAAGGCGCGGCATTCAAGGGCAAATCCCTCCCGATAGCGCGGATCATAGTATCGGGACGCACCGCGCCAGCCGATCATCGGGTTTTCCTCATGGGGCTCAAACCCCTGGCCGCCGATCAAATGGGCATATTCGTTGGTCTTAAAATCACTCAGCCTGACGATCACCGGATCGGGATGGTGCGCGGCTGCCAGCTTGGCAATACCAAGCGCCAGCAGTTCCACAAAATAATCCGTTGGCGTTTCAAATCCTCGGGTCATCGCCAGGATCTGATGGGCGGCAGACCGGTCTTCCACCTGGTCAGGATGCACCAGCGCCATGGGGTGGATCTTGATCAGATTGTTGATGATGAACTCCATCCGTGCGAGGCCGACCCCGTTGGATGGGAGACGCCACCACCGGAACGCGGATCCGGGGCTTGCGACATTAACCATCATCCGGGTGCGGGTTTCCGGCAGATTGGACAGATCGACTTCACTGGTCTCGAAGGGCAGAACACCCTCATAAACAATGCCCTCTTCGCCGTGGGCACAGGACAAGGTGATGTCCTGCCCCTCGGTCAGCACTTCCGTACCGTGACCGGTTCCCACGATTGCCGGCACGCCCAGCTCCCGGCTCACAATGGCCGCGTGGCTGGTGGTCCCGCCATGATCGGTAATGATGCCAGCCGCCCGTTTCATGATCGGCACCCAATCCGGGTCGGTCATGCCGGTTACGAGTATGGCGCCGTCCTGGAAGTGGCGAATATCATCCGGACTATGAATGACACATACCTTGCCGGTGGAAATGGCCTCGCCGATGGCCCAACCCATCAACAGCGGCGTTCCCTCCGATTGCAGATGGTAGGTATTAAGCTGGCTGACCTCCCGGGAGGCCTGAACCGTCTCCGGACGGGCCTGGACCATATAGAGTTCGCCGCTCTCCCCGTCCTTTGCCCATTCCATGTCCATGGGGCGGCCATAGTGTTCTTCGATCGTCCGGGCCCAGCGGCCGAGTTCCAGAATTTCCGCATCGTTTAGAACAAAGGACTGACGCTCTTTCTGAGTTGTCGCCACTGTGGCCGTGCTTTTGCTGCCCCCCGTGGCATAGACCATTTTGTGTTGTTTCGCGCCCAGGGTCCGCTCAATGACCGGTGCAAACCGCCGATCCTCCAGAAGGGGTTTGAACACCAGGTAACGGTCCGGGTCCACCGCACCCTGAACAACCGTTTCGCCCAGGCCCCATGCCGCATTGATGACGGCCACCCGGGGAAATCCGGTTTCCGTATCGATGGAAAACATCACTCCTGAGCCGGCCAGATCGGATCGGGCCATCAGCTGAATGCCGATGGACAGAGCCACGTCGAAATGGTCAAAGCCCTGGGTCTCCCGGTAGCTGATCGCCCGGTCCGTGAACAGGGAAGCGAAACAGCGCCGACAGGCATCCATCAGGGCCCGCTCTCCGCTGATGTTCAGAAATGTTTCCTGTTGGCCCGCGAAGCTGGCCTGGGGCAGGTCTTCGGCCGTGGCACTGCTGCGCACGGCAACACTGGCCTCGGACACGCCCTTGCGCCGGGAAAGCTCCCCATAGGCCTCGCAGATCGCTTGAGCGATCGCAGGGGGAAACTCTCCGTCCAGGAACAGCTTCCGGATCGCCTCACCCGTCTCCTGAAGAGACGCGCGCCCGGATCCCAGGGCCGCCACCCTCGCCCTCAGGTCCGATTCAATACCATTGGCAGCCACGTACTCCCGGTAGGCCGTGGCCGTGGTCGCGAAACCGCCCGGAACCCGCACACCCTTGCTGCTGAGAGCACAGACCATCTCACCGAGGGACGCGTTCTTGCCGCCGACCCGGCCCACGTCACCGGATCCAAGATGCTCGAACCATGCAACGTAATCTGTGCTCATCATTCCCTCCACTCAGGGCTTTCAATGCCCAGAGAACAGTCATTGAAACAGCGCAGGCCTTGGGGAACCGGTCGTGAGAACAGTTCCCATACCCATCACCATTGATCCGGTTACCGATGGAACATCCGGCATCGATTAGCGGAACTGCCCGGCCCGGCTCGTCGGTCGCGAACAGGCACAGTGGTAAAACAGAAGACGTGCAGGAGCAATCTTAACGGAAACGGTCTATGTCGATTGCCCTCAAAGAGGGTGCGCCAGATCAGTCGGCCGGTGATGCACGCGCCTGGGTAGCGCCGGGCTTTCAGGCCTGCGATGACCGTGGGTCTCCGCGAGGGGTTCTGGAGCCTGGGCGCAATCCGCACCGTGATCCTTTACGGCTTTTGTGTTCTGGGTGCCTTTTGGTTGGTCACAACGGCAAGCACTGCTCCGGCCCATGACGGTTCGGATTCAAACGCCCGGATTGTCGCGGCCATCAACGGCCCGGCCCCTATTCCGTTCCTGTATCTCGGCGCCAAGCACATGGTCACGGGGCTTGATCATGTGTTTTTCCTGATTGGCGTGGTCTTCTTCTCGCACCGGCTCAGGGACGTGGTGATCTATGTCTCCCTGTTCACCCTTGGGCACAGTGAACCAATATGCCGTAGACGCCGTGATCGGCCTTTTCGTCGTTTACACGGCCTTCGAGCATCTGGGCGGGTTCTGTCCTGGACCATTGCGGGCTTCATCGTGATGGTGATAACCGGGCTGCAACTCTTCTACGCCAAGCCGCTGCTTTACGATCACAATCTCTTTTTCCGCACCAAGATGGTGATCCTCGTCCTGGCTATGGTGAACATCCTGGCCTTCCACCGCAGCGCCCAGAAGAACATCGCCGCGTGGGATCAGGGCAGGGGGCCGGTCTGGTACAGCCGGATTCGCAAGGGGCCATGGGGTACAGGCGGCCCCGGCGGGCTGAAGGGCAAATCCGTCGCCTGGGCCAGGGATTTGTCGCTGGTCACAAGTCCGACCCGCCAGCCACTGAAACGGTCTTTCATGACCCGGCCAAAAGTCGCGTAGAGTGACCGCAGCCGGTGGGGATCGCCGATCCGCGCGCCGTAAGGCGGGTTCACCATGACCAGCCCGGGGTCCCCTTCCGGCCTGTCCAGTGTACTGACCGTATGCTGGCGGAACCGGGTCCACTCCCCCACCCCGGATCGCGCCGCATTCTCTTCGCTCATGCGCACCGCTCCTGCATCCCGGTCTCCCCCTTCGAAGCGAACATCCGACCCCGAATGACCCGGGAGAGCGCCGCCGCCACAGACTTCAAGGCGCAAATCCGTCCACGCCTTTTTATTGAAACCGGCAAGACGCTCGAAGGCAAAGGCACGGGCACGCCCTGGGGCCAGACCAAGGGCCATCTCGGCGGCTTCAATGACCAAGGTGCCGGAACCGCACATGGGATCCAGGATGCGCCCCGCGTTTCCCGGGCCGGCCTGATCGTCTGCGCGCCCAAACCCGCAGGCCCTCAGGAACAGAGCCGCCAGGGTTTCCCGCAAAGGGGCCTTGCCCACGGCCTGCTTGAACCCGCGTTTATGGAGAAGCTCCCCGGACGTATCGATACTCACCGTGCACAGATCGTCTTCGATCCGGACAAAGATCCGGATGTCGCCTTCGGCCTGAATGGACGCACCGGCGGTTTCCTCCATGGCCGAGGCGATGCGCTGGGCGGCGGCACCGGAATGATAGATCTTGGAGCGCTTGCAGCTTGCATCCACCCGGACCACCGCGCCCTTGGGCAGGACCGCCCCCCAGGGCAGCCGTCTTGCCCGCTTGTCCAGTTGCGCCAGATGCACCGCCGGCATTTGACCGATCCGGACCAGGACCCTAACCGCGCCGCGCAGGGTCAGGTTCGCCCGCCAGACTTCCCTCCAGGAGCCCCGTAAAACGACGCCGCCGGGCACGGTCTCCCGAACATCAAACCCCAGATCCGCAGCCTCATCCCGGAGGAGAGCTTCCAGTCCCGGCGGTGCAGCCAGGAATATCTCAAGGTCGCCGTTATCGATCATCAGGAAACAGTCACTTTCCGCATACAGCGGTTCCAGGCTCCGGTCTGCACGAAACCCTTCCGTCTTTATAGGGCAAAGCAAGAGAAATCTGGTCCGCAGGGCCCCAGTAGCCTAGGTTTGGCGTTCCCGATCAAGGGTCATTGCAGATCTGGGGGCAGAGAGAGTGAGTCCTTGTCTAAAATGCTGAGAGATTCAGAACGGCGGGCAGCGGCATTCCAGAGGATCCGCGAAGCCCATCAGTCCGAGACGGCGGAGGACTATGTTGAACTGATCGACGATTTGATCGCCGAACGGGGCGAGGCCCGTCTGGTGGAGATCGCCAGTTTCATGGGGGTCAGCAAGGCCACGGCCACGCAGACCGTTCAACGGCTCAAGCGCCAGGGACTGCTGGAGGCGGAACCCTACCGGTCCGTCTGCCTGACCCAGGCGGGTCAGGATCTCGCTGCCCAGGCCCGAAGGCGCCACCAGATCCTCTACGACTTTCTCCTCGCCCTGGGCATCGATGACGCCACCGCCCACGCGGATGCCGAAGGGATGGAACACCATTGCAGCGAACAGACCCTGGATGCGCTGCGCCGCCTGACCGTCAAAATCAGGTCGTAACTGAACCAAAGATCAATGATCTCATCCTCCAAAACGCTCCTGAGATGATTGAGCCTCATTTGGCGCAATTATTGCGCAGCGGCGGACACGAATGCGCCGAATTTGTTGGATTTCTGCAACATTTTGTTAAGCGTAGCTCTATTCTTTATATGTTACATGCTGGACATGGATCGGTGCTGCTCTAAGGGAGGCGACTACCCGCGCAGGGGCACGAAACGCCGGCCTTTCATCCTGAAGCTGACCCCAAACCGGAGAGTATGGTCCTTGACATCCCGCTCGGTCACCAGCGACGCCACAGCCCAGCCCTTCTTCCCCACCTACACCAAAGCGGAACTCCGGGTTGATCTTGGGATCCACATCACCGGCCTTGTGTTGGCGGCTGTGGGTATTCCCCTTCTGCTGTTTCTCGGTCTTTGGGATGGTGCGGACACCCGGACCGCCGTGGCTCTGCCGCTCTATGCGACGGGCCTGTTGGCCATGTTCAGCTTTTCCATGCTCTACAACCACATCCACGAGCCCGCGGCCAAAGAGATCCTGCGCCGGTTCGATCATGCCGCGATTTTCCTGATGATCGCGGGCACCTACAGCCCCTTCGCTCTGGCCAAAATTGGCGGACCCTGGGGGCTGGGCTTGTTCGTCGTGGTTTGGGGGCTGGCGGTCTCGGGTGCCGTGATCGCGTTCGCATTTCCCCGCAAGGCCGACCGGCTGATCATAGTTTTATGCCTGACCATGGGCTGGAGCATCGTGGCCGCCATCAACCCACTGATCGAGTCCGTCAACACGGTGACCCTGGTTCTGCTGGTGGCCGGCGGCGTCACCTACACTGTCGGCGTGATTTTCCATCTGGCCCAGAACATGAAGTACCACAACGCCATCTGGCACGGCTGCGTTCTCGCCGCCGCCATCTGCCACTATGTCGCGATCCTGAATGCTCTTGTGATCGACAAGGCCTGACGGGATATAAAGAGGCCTGTCCTTTCCCGGGCAGCGGCGCGCCTGACCCTTCTTCCCGTGTCTCCGCCGGCCAGGTCTTCCCCTGGTCCATCGCCGAACCGCCGCTCCGGGACCCGGACACCCTCATGCGCGGCGGACAGAATTCATGGCGGAAGCGAAGTTTCTCAACGGCAGTCTGATGCGCCATGTGGTCGTCATGGCCTTTACCGGCAGCATCGGTCTGAGCGCAATTTTCGTCTCCGACCTCGTGGACCTGCTGTTCATTTCCATGCTGGGCGAGGCGGAACTGGCCGCGGCGGTCGGGTATTCCGGCGCCATCATGTTCTTCACCGTCTCCATCTGTATCGGCCTGACCATCGCCATGACAGCGCTGGTATCCCGGACCCTGGGTGCGGGGGATTTGGAGCGGGCGAAACAGCTGGCCACCAGCACACTCACCTTCAGCTTTATCGTGGCCTCGGTGGTCGCCGTGATCGTGTGGTTCGCGGTGCCGATCCTCCTCAGTATCGTCGGTGCCCAGGGGCGCACCCACGAACTCGCCGTCACGTTCTTGCGCATCATCGTGCCGTCCCTGCCGATCATGGCCATGGGCATGGGTGCCACGGGTATTCTGCGCGCCCATGGGGATGCGCGCCGGGCCATGTGGGCCACGATTGCCGGCGGGGTGGTCAATGCCGGTCTCGATCCGATTTTCATTTTCGTTCTGGATTTCGGTCTGAACGGTGCGGCGATGGCATCGGTTTGCGCCCGTATCGGGGTCCTGGTTGTGGCCATCATCCCCATTTACCGCCACCACGGCGGACTGGAGCGGTTCAGCTTCAAGCGGATGCGCGAGGATTCCCGAGCCATTTCGGCCATCGCCGTGCCCGCCATGCTCACCAATGTGGCCACGCCCATCGGTAATGCCTATGTCACCGCCACCCTTGCCCCCTTCGGCGATAACGCGGTTGCGGCCATGGCGGTGATCGGGCGGCTGACGCCAGTGGCTTTTGCGGTCGTTTTTGCGCTTTCCGGCGCAATCGGACCCATTGTCGGTCAGAATTTCGGGGCTAAGGCCTTTGACCGTGTCCGCTCGGCATTCCTCGAAGGTCTGCGGTTTACGGCCCTTTATGTTCTGGCAGTGTCGGCCCTGCTCTTTTTCCTGCGTGAGCCCATCAGCACCCTTTTCGGTCTCGATGGAGAGGCCCGGGAGCTGCTCTATCTCTTCTGCGGCCCCCTGGCCCTTGGGTTCATTTTCAACGGCGCCTTGTTCGCCTCCAATGCGGCGTTCAACAACCTCAACCGCCCCACCTACTCCACCGCCCTCAACTGGGGCCGGAACACTTTGGGCACCATTCCACTGGCCATGGCCGGGTCCGCCCTGGCCGGTGCCCCGGGCGTGTTGATCGGCCAAGCCCTCGGCGGCGTGATTTTCGGTATCGCCGGGAGCTGGCTTTCCCTGCGCCTGATCGCGGCCTACCGGGACGGGCGCATTGACCCGGACAAGCCACGGCCGCCCTTCCGCTGGCCCTTCCCTCTCAATCCCCACACCACGATCCGGGGATAACGCCCGCAAGAGGTGAAGTGCCCGCCAAAAGGGCCTTGAGGACCGCTCCCAGAGGCGGCCCGCCAAGACACGTCTGCGTGGAATGGGCTAAACTGCGGGCTCATCACATCACAACAAGGGGGCAAACCCGATGACTGACGCAGGGAACCGGCAAATCGTTCTGAAGGACATTCCGAAAGGCAAGCTCGGCCTGGAGCATTTCGAAGGGCGGCGCACCCCGGTTCCGGAACCGGGCCAGGGGGAGCTTCTCGTCCGCACCTTGATGATTTCTCTCGATGCGGCAAACCGGGCCTGGATGCAGGGCGCCACCTACCGGGATGCGGTCAAGCCCGGAGACGTGATGCATGCCTACATCATCGGGCGGGTCGAGGATTCCCGGGATCCTGAGTTTGCGCCCGGCGATCTGGTGGGCACGGAAGGCCGCTGGGCCGATTTCGTCACGGTTCCGGCGAAGGGCACCACCAAGCTGCCCAAGACCGGCGGTCCCATCAGCCACCAGCTTTCCGTTCTGGGGATTGCGGCCAAGACCGCCTATTACGGCCTGCTCAAGGTGGGCAAACCCCTGGCCGGCGAAACGGTCGTCATCTCCGCCGCCGCAGGCTCGGTGGGCACCTTCGCCGGGCAGATCGCCAAAATCCTTGGCGCCCGTCCCGTCGGCATTGCGGGCGGCGAGGAGAAATGCCGCTGGCTGACGGAAGAACTCGGATACGAAGCGGCGGTCGATTACAAGGCGGGGAACCTGTTCCAGGATCTGCGCGCGGCCTGCCCGAACGGCATTGATGTCTATTTCGACAATGTGGGCGGCTCCATCCTGGAGACCATCCTGTTCCAGATGAACATGCGTGGGCGGATCGTCTGCTGCGGTGCCGTATCCCAGTACGACACGGAACGTCCCTCCGGTCCCCGCAATGTGCCGGGCCTGATCGTCGTCAAGCGCCTGCGCATGGAAGGCTTCATCGCCATGGACTATCCGGAGAGTGAAGTTCAGGCGGAAACCGATCTCGCCCGCTGGCGGGACACCGGCCAGATCAAGGTCATCGAGGACGTCATCGACGGGCTTGAGAACACACCTTCTGCCTTGATCGGTCTGCTGAATGGTGAGAACCGGGGCAAGCGGATGGTCCGGGTTGCGGAGTAACCAGCCAAATCCATGACCAAAAAACCGGAGGAGGAACGGCGATGACTTTTACCAGAGCATGGAGCGCGATTCCGGCGCTGATGGGCGTGGTGGCCCTTGGAACCCTGGTGGCGGCCTGTGATGCCCCCCAGAAAGCACCGTCCGATGACACGGCGGGAGCCCAACCAGCGGGGATCGATCCGGTCCTGCCCGCTGACAGCGAGGAAGGTGCACCGGACACGGAGGAGCCAACCTACCGGCTTGAGCCTCTCATCCCCGGCGGACCGTTTCACGGCATCCATGGTCTGACCTTCGACAATGAAGGCCGCCTGCTCGCGGGCAGCGTGGTGGGACAATCCATCTACACCGTTGATGCGGAAACTGGCGACAGCGCAGTCCTGATCGGCCCGCGCCAAGGCATGGCGGACGATATTGAGCAGGGTCCGGACGGAACCCTGGTCTGGACCGCATTCAGCGACGGCAAAGTCTATGCCCGGGGCGCTGACGGCACCATCCGCACCATCGCGGAAGGACTGCCCGGCGCCAATTCCCTCGCTTTCGCTCCCGACGGGCGGCTCTTCTTCACCCAGGTGTTTTTGGGTGATGCCCTCTACGAAGCCGACCTCACGGGCGCGACGCCGCCCCGTAAGATCATCGAAAACATGGGCGGCCTGAACGGATTTGATTTCGGGCCGGACGGCAAACTCTATGGCCCCCTGTGGTTCAAGGGCCAGATTGCCCGGGTGGATGTAGACACCGGCGACCTTGAAGTCGTGGCTGAGGGCTTCGACGTGCCCGCCGCCGTCAATTTCGACAGCCAGGGCACGCTCTATGCCGTAGACACGGCCCGGGGCATGGTTGTCCGTGTGGATACGGAAACCGGCGAGACCACCGACGTGGCCCAGGTGAAACCGGCCATCGACAATCTGGCCTTCTCCGCGGATGACCGGCTGTTCCTCACGGTCATGGCCGACAACGCCATCCACGAGATCGATCCCGAAACCGGTGAAAGCCGGGAGGTCATTTCAAGCCCCCTTGCCACTGCCGGGGATGTCGCCCTCACCACCGTGGACGGCCGGGAGGTTCTCATTGTCGCCGACACCTTCGCCCTGCGGGGTTTTGATTTCGAGACCGGCGACCCCATGGAATTCGGCCGGGTTTTCGACCCATCCGCGCTCGTGGATTACCCGACCGGCGTCGGTGCAAACGGCAGCACGGTGGCCGTGGCCAGTTTCGCGTCCGCCAGCCTTCAGGATTTCGATCCGTCATCAGAAGACCTGGGGCCGGTCCGGCACGGCTTCGGCGCCATTGTGGACGCTCTGCCCCTCGGTGGCGATCAGGGTGTGTTGTTCACGGATTTTACCGGCAGCCTCAAGCGCATCCGTGGCAGTGACCCGGCGCAAGCGGACGTGATTGCCGACGGGCTGGAGGGGCCGGTCTCCATTGCCCTCGCCGATGATATGGGCAATGCGGTCTATGTCAGCGAATTCATCGCGGGCCGGATCGTCCGGGTGGACCTTGCAACCGGAGAAACCACCGAGATCGTTTCCGGTCTGGAGGGGCCGGAAGGTCTGGATGTGTCTGACGATGGGCGGATCATTGTTGCGGAAAGTACCGCCCGGCGCATCTCCGCGGTCAATCCGGACGACGGCACCCTGCGCATTCTGGCGGAGGACCTCCCCATCGGCCTGATCGCTGCCACCAACGCACCGCCTTCCAACCTGATCACCGGCGTGGCGGTGCGCGGCAACGGATCCATCATCTTCTCGGCGGATCTTGAAGCCGGAGTATATCAACTCATTCCGGAATAGGATCTTCACGGCCCGGCTCCCTCCCTTGCGCTGAGAAGGGCCGGGCCGCCACCGACTGGAAGGGACATCATGTCAGGACTTGGTCTCGCCGCTCTTTTTCTCGCCGCCGCTGCCTTTTTTGCACCCGTCGCCAAGCGGCTCGGCCTGTCCAGCATCATCGGCTATCTGATTGCCGGTGTCCTGATCGGTCCATCGGGATTCGCCCTGATTTTCGATGACCACGATGTGGAAGAGATCCTGGAATTTGGCGAATTCGGGGTGATCCTGCTGTTGTTCCTGATCGGCCTTGAGTTGCGGCCCCAGCGCTTGATGTCCATGCGCACGGATATTCTGGGCGCGGGCGCCCTTCAGGTGGCGGTGACCACCGTGCTCATCGCCATGATCGGCATGCTGGCGGGTGGGTACAGTCTCGGTCAGGCGGTCATTATCGGCGGCGCCCTCGCCTTGTCATCCACCGCATTCGTACTTCAATTCCTTGGGGAAAAGGGGCATCTGCGTCAGCGTTATGGCCGGCTCGGCTTTTCGGTTCTGCTGTTCCAGGATCTCGCGGCGATCCCGCTCATCGCCATCATCCCCCTGCTCAGTCCGGACACGGCCAATGACGAATCCTTTTCCTTGCTGGCCATTGCCATGGCGCTGGGCTCCGTGCTGCTCGTCCTGATCCTGGGTCGGTATGTGTTGCGCTATGTCTATGCCTTCGTCGCGGCCACAGGCGTGCCCGAGGGCATGACCGCCGCTGCCCTGCTCACCGTGGTGGTGGTCGCCCTGCTCATGGAAATGGCCGGACTGTCGGCGGCCTTGGGGGCCTTTCTCGCCGGCGTGCTGATCGGCGGGTCGGTCTACCGGCATGAGATCCGCGCCAATATCGCTCCATTCGAGCGCATCCTCCTTGGTGTCTTTTTCACCGCCGTCGGCATGGCCCTGGATATCGGCCTGATCGTTCAGTCTCCGGAGCGGATTTTCGCCCTCGCCTTCGGTCTTGTCGCGGTCAAGGGCATTGTCCTGTTTGCCGTCGGCCTGTGGCGCGGCCTGAAAGCGAAGGGGGCTCTTCAGCTTGCCGTCGCCCTGTCCCAGGGGGGGGAATTTGCCTTCGTGCTGTTTGCCATCAGCGCGCAGCGTGGCCTGATCGATGCGCAGGTGACATCAGAACTGGCCGTGGCGGTGACCTTGTCCATGGCCCTCACACCATTGCTCTTCTGGCTGACGGAACTGGCGACGAAAGGCATGGACAAGACAAAGCATGCGGCGGACGAAATGCCGGACCCGGAACCCGGACATGTGATCATCGCCGGTTTCGGTCCCTTCGGTCAGATCGCCGCCCGTATTCTCACCGCCAAGGGCATTCCGTTCACGGCCCTTGAAGGCTCCAGTGAGCGGGTGGACTTCGTGCGCCGTTTTGGTGGTGAGGTTTACTACGGCGATCCGACCCGCAAGGACCTGCTTCATGCCGCCGAGGCCAGCCGTGCAAGGGCCCTGCTCGTCGCCGTCGACGACCCGGATGCTGCCCGGGAAATCGTCGAGATGGCCCAGCGGGATTATCCGGACCTGATGGTGCTGGCCCGGGCCCGGGACCGGATCACCGCCCACGAACTCCTCGATCTCGGTGCGGAGCATGTGGAACGGGAGACCTACCTCGCCGCCCTGTCCATCACCGAAAAGCTGTTGGTGGAACTGGGGGAGACCCCGAGTGCGGCCAAGCGGGCCGTCGACATGTTCAAGGAAACCGACGGCAAGCGGTTCGAGAACGACCGGGAATACTACAAGGACCTGGAAAAGGTGCGGGAAAGCGCGCGGAGGGCCGCAAAAACCCTGGAAGAACAGTTCCAACGGGACAGGGACGAAAGTCAGGGGGCCGCGGGCTGACGACCCCCACCCTCCAAAATCATGGGCCAACATCATGGGCCAAAATCAGTGGGCACGGCACCGTCTCGTGTCCGCGCCCGCCTGCCTCAGACGAGGTCAGTCCGTCTGCTGCTTGGGCACCGGTGCCCCGGCCCGGCGCATCACCGCCTCATAGAACCGGACCATGGTGACCAGATCGGACACGGCAATATGCTCATTGGTCCCGTGGATCGTGCGTAATTGTTCCGAGTTCAGACGCATGGGGCCGAACCGGTAGGCCGCGTCCGTGATGCCGGGAAGATGTTTGGAATCCGTCCCGCCCACGGTCAGGGCCGGCACCACATAGACCGGTCCCACGGCTTCGCCGATCCCCTCCCGGATGGCCTGGAAACCCGGACCTTCCATGGACGACAGGGGAGAGGGTTCAACCCCGCGTGACACGCCCGCGATGGTCACTTCCACACCATCCCGGGAGACCAGCCAGCGGACCCGTTCAATCACCTCATCCACGGAATCCGCCGGATGGATCCGGAAATTCACCAGGGCCCGGGCCTCCTGGGGCAGGACATTGGGGGCGGTGCCGGATTCGATCACCGTGGCCGCGGTCGTGGTGCGGATCTGGGCGGCGGTGGTGGGTGTGTCCAAAAGCAGATACTCCACGGCCGGACCGAAGAGCCAGAGATTGGCCATCATGACCCGCTGGAGAAAGCCGCCTTCGGCTGCCAGAACCTGGAGAACAGGGACCGTCGTCTCACCGATCTGGGAGGGGAATTGCCGGTCATGGAGGCGGGCGATCGAGCGGGCCAGCCGGCTGATCGCGGTCTGCTGGGGCGGCATGGAAGAGTGGCCCCCTTCCGCACGGGCGGTCAGGGCCAGGGTCACAAAGCCTTTCTCGCCTATGGAAACGAGGGCGATATCGGTCCCGATACCGAAATCCTCACCCCGAACCACGACGGACCCCTCATCCAGGGTCCAGGCGAAATGAACGCCCCGTGCCTTCAGGTGATTCACGATTGCGGCGACACCTTTTGCGCCGCCGGTCTCTTCATCGTGACCGAAGAAGAAGTAGATATCCCGGTCGGGCTCAAATCCGGCGACCACCAGCCGCTCCGCTGCCTCCATCAGCCCGATGAGCGTGCTTTTCATATCGATTGCGCCACGGCCCCACACAGCCCCGTCAGCGATGGTGCCCGCGAAGGGCGGGTAACGCCAGTCCGCAACTGTGCCGTCTTCCACGGGCACAACGTCCTGGTGGGCCAGGAATGCAACGGGCTTGCGGGATCCGTCACCACCGGCCCAACGGTAGATCAGGGAGTCCCCATTGATCCGCTCAAGAATGAAAGTTTCATGGGCGTTGGGGTAGGTCTCGGCAATCCAGGTCCGGAACCGCTCGAAGGCCTGGGGATCCAGGGGCTCTCGCCCTTCCACCTCGGTAATGGTTTGAATGCGGATTGCTTCGCCGAGGCGCCGGGCCACGGCCTCTCCATCGATGGCCCGGTCTCCGGTCAGGGCGTCGGGCACCGGCACATCCAGGGGTTCGGGCTGCATGTCAAAGGCACGCAAGATCAACACCCCCGCGAGCACAACAACAGCCAGAAACATTACGGCGAGCGTTCTCATTGCCCGATCCTCCGCCAGAGATTCGCATGTCAAACATCTTAACGCGATTTGGGCATGGTCAAAGAGACAGGCTGTGAACACTCCTTGGGGGGGCGGATAATTGAGGGGGGGGGCGGATAAGAAGCTGATTATTCTTAAGCGGGTCCCCCAGGTTTCCTGCCCTTGCCCGGGAGGGGTATGGCCCGCGGGTGCGAAGGATGGGGAAACAAGGCCGCAGCAACTTCGCCCAGCCCGAACTCCGCCCGGCCCGCCAGACCCTCCTTGAGGTATGATTGGCAGAAATAGAACCTCAGCCTAGACTGTTCACCGGCTTCTGTAATCCGGACCGGCCCCGGGCAGAGGCCTCTCAGACTGGGTTGACCGGATTGACGTCGACCGGGCCGCAGGATCGAGGGAAGCAACCATGTTTTCGTACCGCTCGCGCTCCAATGCCCCGGGCTCTGTCATTTTTGGAGCCTGTGCCCTGGCCCTGGCCCTTCTGCCCGCCGGGGGAGCCCAGGCAGCCCAACCAAACGGGGACGCGAGCGCGGCACCGACCACGCCGGAGCTGGAAACCATCGCCCGGCCATTCGAACTCATGGACGTGTTCAATCTGGAATACGCCAGCGATCCCCAGATGTCGCCGGACGGCACGCAAATCCTCTATGTCCGCCGGTCCATGGACATCATGAAGGATCGGCGCCGGGGCAGTATCTGGATGGTGGCCACCGCCGGTGAAGACCATCGCCCGGTTCTGAGCGACGGGAACAGCTATTCCAGCCCCCGGTGGTCTCCGGACGGCACCCGGATGGCCTATGTGACCAGCGCGGAGGGCTCTCCGCAGATTTATGTGCGCTGGATGGATACCGGGCAGACCACCCGGGTTGCCCAACTCACCGCCTCGCCCTCCAATCTGAAATGGTCCCCGGACGGCAGCCAGATTGCCTTCACCATGCGGGTTCCGGTGCGCTCCGAGCCTCTGGCCAAACTGCCCACACCGCCGAAAGGGGCGGAATGGGCGCAGACACCCACGGTGGTTGACCGCCTGACCTACCGGTTCGACGGCTCGGGTTTCGTGCCTGAGGCCTACAACCACATATTCACCGTGCCGGCCGAAGGCGGAACCCCGCGCCAGATCACGGACGGGGATTTCAATGCAGGTGCGCCCGCGTGGCTGCCCGACGGTCTGGGGATCATTTTCAGTGCCGCCCAGAAAGAAGACCGGGAATACAAGCCCGAGGATACGGATCTTCATGTCTGGACCAGTGAGACCGACGAGATCACGGCTCTGACGGACCGTATCGGCCCGGACTCCCAGCCCGCCGTGGCTCCGAACGGACGGTATGTCGCCTATGTGGGCTATGATGAAGAGATGCTGGGCTTTCAGGTCTCCAAACTCTACCTTCTGGACCGGACCGACAATGCCATCACGGTGCTGACGGAAGATCTGGACCGGTCCGTCACCGCGCCTGCCTGGGCCCCGGACAGTTCCGGTGTCTTCTTCCAGTATGACGATCGCGGGGTCACCAAACTGAGCTTTGTCACCTCCAGAGGCCGGAGGACGGATCTTGCGGAAGGCCTCGGCGGCACATCCATCGGACGGCCCTATCCGGGTAACAGTTTCTCCGTGGGCCGCAACGGGGTCTACGCCACCCTGATGACCACCCCTACCCGGCCCGCCGACCTGGCAGCCGGGTCCCTTCGCTATCCCATCCGACTGCTGACGGATCTGAACGCGGACAACAAGGCCATCTTCAGCCTGTCTGAGATGAGCGAAATCACCTTTCCGTCCAACTACGATGATCGCGAGATCCAGGGCTGGTATCTCACTCCGCCGGGAGGCATCGACCCGGACAAGAAGTACCCCCTTGTGCTTGAGATCCACGGCGGGCCGTTTGCCAATTACGGACCCCGGTTTACCGCGGAGGGCCAGCTTTATGCCGCGGCCGGATATGTGGTGCTGTTCATCAATCCACGGGGCAGTTCAAGCTACGGCAAGGAATTCGGCAATCTCATCCATCACAATTATCCGAGCCAGGATTATGATGACCTGATGGCGGGTGTGGACCTGCTCATCGAGCAGGGCATTGCCGATCCGGACCGGCTGTTCGTCACCGGCGGCAGCGGCGGCGGCACGCTGACGGCCTGGATCGTGGGCAAGACCGACCGGTTCAAGGCGGCGGTGGTGCAAAAGCCTGTGATCAACTGGCAGAGCTTCGTGTTGACCGCCGACTTCTCCAATTTCTTCGCCCGCTACTGGTTCCCGGCCATGCCCTGGGAAGAGCCGGAGCACTACTGGGCCCGCTCCCCCCTCTCCCTGGCCGGAAATGTTTCCACACCAACCATGCTGTTGACGGGCGAGGAAGACTACCGCACGCCCATGTCAGAAACCGAGCAGTACTATCAGGCACTCAAACTGCGCAAAGTGGACACGGCCATGGTCCGCCTCCCCGGCGCGTCCCACTCCATTGCCCAGCGCCCGAGCCAGCTCATGGCCAAGGTGGCCTACATCCTTGCCTGGTTTGACCGGTATGACACGGCCACCAATCCGGTGACGTCCGGGGAAGAAACGCCTGAGGTTGAGGCCCCTGAGGTTGAGACCGGGGCTGCCTCGGAGGAAACAGGTCAGGATACGCCTCAAAGCGAACCGGAGACGGAAATGGGTGACGGGCACGATGCCGACGGCACCGACCCCATGCCAATTTCCCCAACCGGCGCACCGGGCAAGCCCAAAGACGACCTGTAAGGCCGTCAATCCTGCCGCGTCCTCACGTGAACGGATCGGCACCTACCCAGATCCCGGCGGCGCAGGTATAAGAGGTTGCGCCGCCACGGGCGGATGTATGGCAGGGGATCACGGGAGGACGGCGATGCCGACAGGCACATTCGAATTCGAAACCACCCGCTGGCAACGGCTCGGCGAAGTCGGAACCCACGATCTGATTGAAGCCCGTCTCCAGGCCCATTACGCTGCCCAGTGGCTGGCTCGGGTGGCCATCGCCGCACTGCCCGCCCGTGCCGATCACAGTCACCTCAGCCTGGGATGGAACGGAGACATTCAGGGGCTGGTCACCCATTCCATCATGGCCCGCTCCAAGCCCGTCCAATTCGGTCTGTCCCTTACCGCCGGGCGTCTTGTCATCCTGGAGGACGGCAAGCCGGATCCGAACACGACTTTCGCCCTGGACGCGGTGACGGACGGGGAAGTGTCCGACTGGATGAGCACAAAATGCACCCGGTTCGGGGTCGATCCCGGCAAGCTCAAGCACGCCGTGCCCTATAACCTGCCCTATCATGCCATCCAGGAAGGCGGCCTTTACGGCATGTTCGGACTGGAGCGCCCCCTCACGGAACTGGCGCGGTGGTTTGCCAATGCCCAGTCCATTCTGAAACGCATCTCGACCCAGCACAGTGGCCGGATCCCCGGCCCCATGCCCGCGCGCATCTGGCCCCACCATTTCGATCTGGGAATGTTGATTGTCCTTGAAGACAAACTGCTTGAGAGCGCCCGGTCGGTGGGCCTCGGGCTGTCCCCCGGCGACGATATCTTCCCGGAGCCCTATTTCTACGCGGCGCCCTATCCCCGGGCGATGACCGCGCCAAATTACCTGCCGCCGGTGACGCCGCCGGCAGGATGGCGTCAAACGGACACTTTCACCGGCATCGTGCTGCGCGGGTCGGATCTGCTCCGGTCAGGCCGGTCCGAGGAGGTGGAAAATGTGGCGCGTACCGGTATGGAAACAGCCGTTGCCGCCTGTATTGCATCCCTGAACGCCTCATAGAGTCGCTTTATCGTTCACGCACTCAGTATGGGCTACGGAGCGAGTACATTGGGGTGTAGTTCCCGAAGGCTAGGCCGGGCTACTCACCGCATGCTCAGTCTGGGAGAAAATCGTCTTGCCAATCACCGGCCGCGCAGGATGCGCCGCTTGGCCCGTTCGTATTCTTTTTCGGTGATGATCCCGGCCTCATAGGCACGTTTCAGGTCGAGGAGTTCCTGACCGACCGTGGTGTTTCCCGTCTGAACTGTGGACGTGTTGCCACCGCAGGCACCCAGCAGAAGACCGGCCAGACACAACACCGCAAGCTGTTTCATGACGTCTCCTCCGGGATTACCACCATCATCAATTCAATCGAACCATGAGAACCTGGCGAGCATGGGGCTGAACCGTGCCTTTGAACCGGTTTCTCGTCCCCACAGATCGCCGACGGTGCAGACCTGACAAAGGGGCAATCCATGGCAAAGGGACCGGTACCAGCCCGGTCCCCTGCTTTGTCAACGGACTATGACGAATCCACCGCGTGAGGTCCAGTGTCTGGGCCACCCGGATACTGGACGGGAGACAGCCCGTGTGCGTGTGCCGCCGGATTCATTCCCCAGAGGTGCGGGCCCCAGGCGTGCGGGTCTGATAGATCTGGCTGCCCAGAGCCCGGAATTCCTCGGACTTCTGGCGCATGCCTTCTTCCACTTCCGCCACGCTGTTCTGACCCCGGGCCGCTTCCGCCACTTCCTGGCTGATCCGCATGGAACAGAATTTGGGGCCGCACATGGAGCAGAAATGGGCAACCTTCGCTCCGTCCGCCGGCAGGGTCTGATCATGGAATGACTCGGCCGTCTCCGGATCGAGGGCCAGATTGAACTGATCACGCCAGCGGAACTCGAAACGGGACTTGGACAGAGCATTGTCAAGGATCTGAGCGGCCGGGTGCCCCTTCGCGAGATAGGCAGAATGGGCCGCAATCTTTAATGCGATCACAAC
>CAZLPU010000001.1:0-42603 GCA_964561475.1 uncultured Alphaproteobacteria bacterium | reverse complement strand
GGTTTCGGGGTCCAGCGATAGGTTGAACTGATCCTCCCAGCGGAATTCGAAACGGGCGCGGGAGAGCGCATCGTCCCCCCCTTGCGCCGCCGGATGGCCCTTGGCCAGGTCCGCGGCATGGGCGGCGATCTTATAGGTGATGACGCCGGTTTTCACATCGTCCCGGTCGGGCAGGCCCAAATGCTCCTTGGGCGTCACATAGCACAGCATGGCGGTGCCGAACCAGCCGATCATGGCCGCGCCAATGGCCGAGGTGATATGGTCGTAGCCAGGCGCGATGTCCGTGGTGAGCGGGCCAAGCGTGTAGAACGGCGCTTCGTCACAGGCGGCCAGCTGCTTGTCCATGTTCTCCTTGATCTTGTGCATGGGCACATGGCCCGGCCCTTCGATCATCACCTGGACATTGTGGCGGTCGGCGATGCGTTTCAGCTCGCCCAGGGTCTCCAGTTCCGCGAACTGGGCCGCATCATTGGCATCGGCGATCGACCCGGGACGCAGGCCGTCACCCAGGGAAAAGGTCACGTCATAGGCGGCCATGATCTCGCAGATTTCCTCGAAATTCGTGTAGAGGAAATTCTCCTTATGGTGAGCAAGGCACCATTTGGCGAGAATGGAACCCCCGCGGCTGACAATACCGGTCACCCGGTTCACCGTGAGCGGAATATAAGGCAGACGCACACCCGCATGGACGGTGAAGTAATCCACCCCCTGTTCGCACTGCTCGATCAGCGTGTCCCGGTAGACTTCCCAGGTGAGATCTTCGGCAACGCCGCCCACTTTTTCCAGGGCCTGGTAGATGGGCACCGTCCCGATGGGCACCGGGCTGTTGCGGATGATCCATTCCCGGATTGTGTGGATATGCCGGCCCGTGGACAGGTCCATCACCGTGTCGGCGCCCCACCGGATCGACCAGACGAGCTTGTCCACCTCCTGGGCCACGGAAGAGGTGACGGCGGAATTGCCGATATTGGCATTCACCTTGGTCAGGAAATTCCGCCCGATGATCATCGGCTCGATTTCAGGGTGATTGATATTGGCGGGGATCACCGCCCTGCCCCGGGCCACTTCATCGCGGACAAATTCCGCCGTGATGAAATCAGGAACTGCCGCGCCGAAACTCTCCCCGTCCCGGGGCTGTGCACCGCGCTTTTGCGCCATATCCTGCAGCAGGGCTTCCCGGCCGAGATTCTCCCGGGTGGCGATGTAATGCATCTCCGGCGTGATGATACCGGCCTTGGCATATTCCAGTTGGGTGACCCGCTTGCCCGCCCTGGCCCGCAGTGGCAGGCGTCCGCTGCGGTCGAACACGGGCACGCTCAGGGTTTCGCCGGGCTTCAGGCCGTCATCCTCTGGCTTGCGCACCCGCCCGTCATACACTTCCGTGTCGCCCCGGGCCTCGATCCAGCCCGCGCGCAGGGGCTTCAAGCCCAGGGCGATGTCGATAGAAATGGCAGGATCCGTGTACGGACCGGAGGTGTCATAAAGGCGTACACTGTCCTCGCCGCCGCTCAGATCCACCTCCCGTATGGCCACGGAAAGATCCGGTGCGCTGGTGGCGGGAATGGCGACTTTGCGGGACGACGGCAGCGGGCCCATGGTAACCGTCTCATTGGTGACCGGGACGGTCTGGGCTGCGCTTGCTCTTGTCATGGACAACTCCTCTGGTGCGAAAGACCCGTTTCGGGTCCTGGAATGACGAGAGGAGGAAAAGGAAGGGAGGGAGTTTCATCCCTCCTGAGCGCCTGCGGTACGGGGCCCAACCTTCCGGATGAGACCGATGCCCCGGTTGGTACCGGATCACCGGGAACCACCGCTGGCGACATGTCCTTTCCTCCGCCGGTGCTAACCGGATCAGGTTCGAAGGGATCGGGCGCTGCCTGAAAGCCAACCCTGTCTCAGCCCCTATTCGCTGGGGCACCCCTAGGACTACACCAAAGTCCCGCATTACAGCCGGTGGTGTCAATAGCTCTCGCGGAAGCCGCCTTTGGCCGGACCACTGCCGATTGAAGGAGTTCCTTGGATCGGAGGCGGTGAGTGGCCGTTCCCGGCAGGTCTTGCGACCAAGAGCATCCTCCGCCGCAGATCAACCGCCGTTCGTCGCATAACAAATCAGCGCCACGGTCTTGCCCTGCCCGACCGGGGCGGAAGTGCTATGACATCGCCACAAGGGCCGGTCTCACGGATCCCGGTCAGCCGGGCCGATCGGCCCGCCGGAATTTGTTTGATCACGGTCTAATCACTTTTGAGGGGACACCCGCGATGGGTATCATTGCCGCATGCATCCGCAACCCGGCCGGGGTCGCGGTGATGGTCGCCATTCTGGTCATTCTCGGTGGGCTGAGCCTCCGGGATCTGCCGGTCCAGCTCTTCCCGGAGATCGAGCGCCCCCGGCTGTCCATCATGACCTTCTGGCGCGCGGCGAGCCCCAGCGAAATCGAAGCCGAGATCGTGGAACCCCAGGAAGACGTGCTTAGGGGCCTGCCGGGCATGGTGATGATGGAGGCCAATGCCCAGGCCAACATGTCCCAGATCCAGCTTGAGTTCACCCTGGAAACGGACATGAACACGGTGGCCCTGGAGGTGCTGAACCGGCTGAACCGGCTGCCGCCCCTGCCCGATGATGCGGACCCGCCCCAGCTGCAATTCGGCGCGGGAGGGGGCGGCGGCGATTCCAATCAGACCCTGATCTTCTATTTCCTCCAGCGCCTTGCCGACAATCCCCGTCCCCTGGTCGAATACCGACGGTTCCTCCGGGATACCCTCATCCCTCGGATCGAATCCGTACCCGGCGTGTCCGGTGTCAGCGTGGAAAGCGGCCGGGTGGACAATGACGAAGTGCAGATCGTTTTCGACCCCTTCCTCGCCGCCCAATACGGGATCGACATTCCCAGCGTGGCCCGCACCGTAGGCCGGGCGGACGATGTCTCCGGCGGCCAGGTGGATGTGGGCCGACGCCAGTACACCCTTCAATTCGAGGGCCGGTTCGATCCGGAAACCCTGTCGGACCAGGTGCTGGAATGGCGGGATGGTGAGCCGATACGCCTGGGAGATATCGCGACCGTCAGCGTTGCACCGGCGCCCAGGACGACATTCGCCTATCAGAACGGCAACGAGGCCATCGGCCTGCGGATCATGCGCGAGAACAACGCCAATGTGCTCGCCACTATCGACGGCGTGAACAGCCTGTTCGATGAGTTGCGCGATACGGTGCTTGCTGAACAAGGGCTGGATGCCCAGAAGAGTTTCGACCCGTCCGTGTTCATTCTCAGGGCCATTTCCCTGCTCACCAACAATCTGCTGATCGGCATCACCCTTGCGGTTGGCGTCCTGTGGCTGTTCCTGCGCCGTCCCCGGGCCACACTGCTCATCGCCTCGACCATCCCCATCTGTCTGCTGACCACCTTCCTGATCCTGGACCTGGCGGGACGGTCCATCAACGTGATCTCCCTTGCGGGCCTCGCCTTTGCAACGGGAATGGTACTTGATGCCGCGATTGTGGTACTGGAAAACATCGTGCGCCTGCGTGAACAGGGCAAGGACGTGGCCCAGGCTTCCCAGCAGGGCGCCATGGAAGTGGCCGGTGCGTTGTTGGCTTCCACCGCGACGACCATCGCGATCTTTGTGCCGATCATCTTCATCCGGGACGTGGAAGGACAGCTTTTCGCGGATCTCGCCCTCACCATCGCCATTGCGGTCGGGATGTCCCTGATCGTGGCGGTCTTCGTGCTACCGACCGCTGCCCGCTATTTCGTCCGCCAGCGCGAGGAAGTGGACAATCCCCGCCCCCTCTGGGAATCCCTGGCGGGCGGCCTCATGGCCCTCACCGACACGCCCCGCCGGCGCATGGCCTGGATCGCAGGACTGATCACCCTCCCCATCGTCGCCACACTGCTGATGATCCCCAGCCTGAATTATCTGCCACCGGTGAAGCGGGATGCGGTCGACACATGGCTCAACGTGCCCGACGGGGTTTCCGTGGATTTTGTCGACCAGGAGGTGGCCCAGCCGATCCTGAAGCGCCTCGACCCCTATTTGAAGGGCGAAAAGGAGCCGGCCCTGCGCAACTACTATGTGATCTTCTGGGGCCAGGGCGGGAGCATCGGTGTGCGGGTGCAGGATCAGTCCAAGGTCGATGACCTGCTGACCCTCATGCGCGAGGAAATTCTGGTGGACCTGCCGGACGTGCAGACCTTCTCCCAGCAGGGCTCCCTGTTCGGTGGCTTCGATGACGGCACCGGACTTGTCCTTCATCTGCAGGGAGAGGATATCGGGCCCCTGGCGGAAGCGGCCATCGAAGCCCGGCGCCTTCTGACCGAGGCCCTGCCCCAGGGCACCAATGTGCGCATTTTCCCCAATCCGGATCCGGCGGAACCGGAATTGCGGATCCGCCCCAGGGACGACCGGATCCTTGAGGCCCAGCTCACGAGACCCGATCTGGCCCAGATCATCCGGTCCCTCGGCGACGGGCTCTTTCTGGGTGAATACTTCGACGGGGAAAGCCGGCTGAACATCATCCTGCGTTCGGAAACCTGGAACGATCCGGACGCTCTCGGGGCCGTGCCCATTGCCACCCCCTCCGGCGCCGTAGTGCCTTTGGGCGAACTGGTGGAAATTGAACGCACGGTGGGGCCCAGCTCCATCCGCAGGGTGGACAAGCGGCGCACGGTTTCCCTCTTCGTGGGCCAGCCTCCAGGCCTTGCCCTTCAGGACATGATCGACACTTTCGAGCAGGAAGTGCAACCTCAGCTTGCGGATCTTCTGCCCCCGGGCGGTGCGATCCAGTACGGCGGCAACGCCAATGACCTGAACCGGGCCGTGTCCGCCATGGCGGAAAACTTCCTCCTGGCCATCGGTCTGCTCTTTCTGCTGATGGCTGCCCTGTTCAAATCCCTCAGGGACTCTGCCCTGGTGGTCATCGCCCTGCCATTGGCGACCGTCGGCGGCATGGGAGGGCTTCAGGTGCTCAATCTGTTCGTCAACCAGCCCCTGGATCTTTTGACCATGATCGGCTTCATCATCCTGCTTGGGCTTGTGGTGAATAACGCCATCCTGCTCGTGGACAGAACCCGCCGGTCCGAAGCGGCGGGTGCCTCGCGCAAAGGCGCCGTTCGGGATGCCTTGCGGATGCGGCTGAGACCCATTTTCATGAGCACACTGACGAGCCTTTTCGGTATGCTCCCCCTGGTGATGATCCCCGGCATCGGCAGCACCATCTACCGGGGCCTTGCCGTGACCATTGTCGGTGGCATGGCGGTCAGCCTGATCTTCACGCTTCTGTTGTTGCCGAGCCTGCTGCGCCTGGGCGAAGCCCGCCGCCCCGGTATCGTGGCAACCTGATCATTGCACCCTGAACGGACTGTTTTCGCGGAGACCTGTCATGTCGGACACTCAACTGACCCTGTTTCAGGGAATGCGTCCCCTCTTTACCGCCCTGGCGCTGGCCTGCTCGGCATGGGCGGCGGGGCCGGTCCTGGCCCAGGAAATGCCCGCCGCCCGGGTCGTGGCGGAACCGGCCCAGGTCATGGAAATGGCTCCGGTCATCGGGGTTCCCGGCACGGTCATCAGCCGCGCCGATGCACGGGTGGCGGCGGAAATAGCCGGGCGGGTCCAGTCCATCGCCGAAGTGGGCACGATGCTCGAGGCCGGCAGCCCCATCGCCGAACTGGACAAGCGGCTTCTCTCCCTCGAGGTCAGCGGCATCGAGGCGCGGATCGCCCGGATCGAGGCCAATCTGGGCTTCCTGAACCGGGAGGTGGCCCGCCAAAGGGAACTGGCCCGGCGGAACAATGCCCCCGCACGGGCGGTTGACGAAGTGGAGGTCCAGCGGGACGTGGCCATGCAGGATCTGGCCGAAGCACAGATCGCCCTGGAGCGCAGTCAGATCAATCTCGCCAACGCAACGGTCCGGGCCCCTTTCCCCGGCCAGGTGGTGGAACGGCTGATTGAACGGGGTGAGTATGTCTCCACGGGAACGGAAGTGGCCCGCCTGGTGGACACCAGCGATGTGGAAGTGCGCGCCCGCATTCCCGTGCGCAGTGCCCCATTCGTGCGTGAAGGCATGACCCTGGTCATGGAGGGGCTCGGGCGCACCCTGACCGGTGAGTTACGCACCCTCGTCCGGGTGGGGAGCGAAGTGAGCCGGACCTTTGAAATCCGCATTGCCCTGCCTGCCGATGAATGGGTGACCGGCACGCCGGTTCGGGTCGCGGTGCCGTCCGGCGACCGGCGCGATGTCATCGCCGTGCCCCGGGATGCCCTGGTGCTGCGCCAGTCGGGGACATCGGTTTTCGTGGTCACGGAAGATCGGACCGCCAGTCGGGTGGCGGTGGAAACCGGCACCGGAAACGGTTCCATGATCGAAGTGCGCGGCGCGGTGAATGATGGCGATCTGGTCGTCGTGCGCGGTGCCGAGCGGCTTCGGGACGGTCAGACCGTCCAGTTGATCGGCTCAAGCTGATCACAGGCCGGAACAACCCGGCAGGTCAGTGGGACGGGCTGAAGGAGCCTGCTCCATCCGTATCCGCCCGCAGGGAGTGACGGCGCTTGAGGTATCGCGCCAGGGCCCCATGGCGCGGCGCGAAGACCATGGCCAGGGTCTGGATCAGGCCTGCCACCGTGGCGATCATGCCACTGACGGAAATGGCTTCGGAGAGGCCGAACAGAACCGGCGCCGCCGCCGCCAGACCGTAGCCCACCACCGCGCTGAGCACGGCCAGCAATCCGCTCATCATGATCTGAACGCCGAGCCTGTCGGTCAGCATCCGCGCCGAGGCGGCCGGGCAAATGAACATGGCGATCACCAGAATGGAGCCGACGGCCTGAAAGGCCGCAATGGCTGCACAGGCGGTCGCGGTCATTAGACCCACATCGATGATCCGGGGACGGAACCCCAGGGATGCGGCAAGACCCGGATCGAAGCTCGCCAGTTTCAATTCCTTGAAAAACACCGTGGTCAGAACGATCAAGGCCGCCGTCACCACCGCCAGGGTCACGATGGGCTGGGGCAGGCTCGCCCACACCGATGGCTCCAACAGGTCGCCCAGGGTTCCCGGCCCAAGCCACAAGGTGCCTTCCAGGCTGCCATACAGTGTGTGCTGCACATCCAGATGGACCCGCCGGGTGTGGGATTGCTCCAGCAGCACCACACCGATGGCAAACATGGTGGTGAATACAACGCCCATGGCCGCACCGGACTCCATCCGTCCGGCAATCCGCACCAGGGCAATCAACCCAACTGCGACCAGGGCGGCAGTCAATGCCCCCAGAAAGATCGCAGGCGGATAAAGGCTGCCCGCCAGCAGAAACCCGATCACGATGCCCGGCAGGACCACATGGGAAATGGCATCCCCCAGAAGAGCCTGCCGGCGCAGGATCAGGAAATTGCCGGGAATGGCACAGGCAAGGCAGGCCAGCATGCCCAGCATCAGGGCCGGAAGATCGATGGTGAGAAAGTTGGCCATGGTCATTGCGCCCCATCCCCCCTGCCCGATCGGATGTCACCTTGCCGAAACTCCCAGGGCATCGCCTGCACCAGCGCCCCGGAGCGGATATGGCCGTCAAGCCGGGCATTCCCGAGGGTCGTCGGCCGTCCGTCCGCCGACAGAATACCCAGCCCCATGGCAACAAGCCGCTCCAGGCCCATGCGGGCCTTGCCGTGGCCGCTCCTGGCATCCATCAGCAAACCGAATTCCCAGAGACGGAAGCGCCACAGGCTCTGGCGCGCTCCCGCCGCAAGCACACCGTTCGCCGCTCCGAACAGCAAACTGACAATGAACACAGTACCTGCAGTCAACACAATCACCGCGCCCGTCGGCATATGAGCCAGAACAGCGGACAGGGCCACGCCAAAGCCCGTGCTGAGCGCCCCGAACAGGGCGGACAGGCCCAGAAGCAGCCCAATCCTGTCGGTCCAGAAGCGCGCAGCAGCAGGGGGAATGATGACAATGGCGATGATCAGCACCATGCCGACGGTCTTGAGACCGACGGAAACAAGAACAAGCAGCAGGCCCATCAGCGCCAGGTCCAGCCTCCGCACGGGCCAGCCGGACGCCGTGGCAAAATCCCGGTCGAAACAAAGCAGAAGAAATTCCTTGCGCAGTGCCACGGTCACGGCACAGACCGCGAGGGACACACCAGCGATCAGCCACGCCTCACCCATCCGCAGACTGGCGACCGAGCCGATCAGGAACCCGTTGAGGCCCGCCTTACCTTCCACATCCAGGGCCTGGATGACGCTCAGCACCACCACGCCGATACCGTAATAGACACTCAGCACGGTGCCGATCGCGGTGTCCTCCGGCAACCTCGTACTGTCACGGATCCACTGGACGGAGAATACGCCGGTCAGGGCCGTGGCGGCAGCACCTGCCATTAGCAGCCAGGGCACCCGTCCGTCCTCGAACAGAAAAATCCCCACAAGGAACGCGAGGCCCACTCCGGGCAGGGTCGAATGACTGATGGAGTCGCTCATCATGGAGCGCTTGCGCAGGAAAACAATCGCGCCCACAAGCCCCGCCGCCATACCAAGCATGATGGTCCCGGCCAGAACCACGTTCGTGTTATAGCCCGACTGAAAGGTCAGAACCGCGACAAGGTCCGCCAGAAGTCCGGAAAGGCCTGGATCGGCAGACCCCACTGCCCCGACCCCACTCCCGGCCCAGGCCCCGGCCCAAGCCCAGTTCCAGGCCGAATCCCAGGCCCAGACCTGGCTCATCCCAATGCCTCCCGGGTATCCACCTGAAGGGGCGGCGCGCCGACGGCCAGACGGCCCCCATAGGTGGTCCGCAGCAGGTCCGGCGTAAAGGCATCGCTCACGGGCCCCGCGGCAACCAGACGGACATTCAGCAGGAGGACGGAATCGAAATAGCTGGTCACGGTCTCCAGATCGTGGTGGACGGCAACAACCAGCTTGTTGTCCCGGCGCAGACTGCGGAAGGTTTCGATGATGGCATCTTCGGTGGCCGCATCCACCCCGGTCAGGGGTTCGTCCATCAAGTACAGGTCCGCGTCCTGGGCCAGGGCCCTGGCAAGGAACACCCGCTGCTGCTGTCCGCCGGAAAGCTGACCGATCTGACGGTGGGCGAAATCCGCCAACCCCATCCGGTCCAGGCATTCCAGGGCACGGTTCTTTTCCCGGCGGCCGACCGGCTTCAGCCAGCCGAGGGTGCGGTAAAGTCCCATGGCCGCCACATCCAGGGCCGTGGCCGGAAAGTCCCAATCCACACTGGCCCGCTGGGGAACATAGCCCACCCGGGCCATGGCCTTGGCGGCGGGCTGACCGAACACGCGCACCTGTCCGCTGATGCGGGGTACGAGGCCGAGAATGGCCTTGATGAAGGTGGACTTGCCGGCGCCATTCGGCCCGACAATCGCGACCAGCCCGCTGGCCGGTGCCTCATAGGTGATGTCCCAAAGCGCCGGTTTTTCCCCGTAGGCGACTGTCAGATTCGCGACGGATAAAGGGGCCAGCGCCGGGGAGGTGGTCATGGTTCAGGGTCCCCAGGCGGATCATTCCGGGTGGCACCGCTTTGAGGTTCACCCTCTCCCGGCCCAGAGCCGGCAGTCAGACGACCGAACGCGCCACCGACGGGCGCCTGGCCTCCCAGGGCCCTGGCGATGGTGGTGACGTTGTGGTCCATCATGCCGATATAGGTCCCCTCATAGGTTCCCGTTCGGCCCATGGCATCGGAGTAAAGGGTGCCGCCAACGGTGACCTCGTGCCCCCGGGCCGCCGCTCCGTCGATCAGGGCCCGGACCTGACGCTCACTGACGGATGTTTCCACGAACACCGCCGGGACCTTGCGCTCGACCAGGAGATCCACAAGCGCCTCGATTTCCCGAAGACCCGCTTCGCTCTCGGTACTGATACCCTGGATGCCCCTGACCTCGATGCCGAACCGGGCACCGAAATAGTTGAATGCATCATGGGCCGTGATGAGAACCCGGGCCTCTTTCGGAATGGTGGCCATCACATCAGCGGCATAGATGTTCAACTGGTCCAGCACCTGGAAATAGGCATCCGCACCGGCGCGATAGGCGTCCCGATTGTCCGGATCCGAGTCCTGAACAAAGGCAACAGCCGCGCTCAGAGCCTGGCGCCAAAGCTGGGGATCCATCCACAAATGGGGGTCGCCGGGACCGTTGTCATAGGGCAGCCACAGACCGTCATCCACCGCTTCCGCAATGGCGAGCACTTTCGCCCGGGACCGCAATTGTTCGATGGGGCGCATGAGTTGCGCCTCCAGGGACAGACCATTGTAAAGGATGATATCCGCGCGGGTCAGGCGGACAATATCGGACCGGGTCGGACGATAAAGATGGGGATCCACCCCTTCCCCAAGCAGGAATTCCACTTGGGCCTTGTCATCGGCAATCACCGTGAGGGGCTCGCCGATCATGGCGGTGGTGGTGACAATGCGCGGGGTCGTCGCGGAACGGTCGTCCGCCAGCGCCGTATTGGCCAGGATGAGCGCCACCGCGGCCCACCATGAGCGGAAGAACAATCTCAGGGCATATGCCATCGCGCCACCTGTCAAAGGTTAATTGTTAGGCTAGGCATACTTAGAACTGTTCTAATCTGATGTAAAGGGTTTGGCTCGGAGCCCGCCCTCCCGGATCACCTTGGCTAGCGCCCCAATTTCTGCGGAAAGGGGACGGTCGGCGTCGAGAAAGGGCGCATGGTCGCGCACATGGCGGGCAAGGGCGGCTGAGGTCTGTGCGAAGCCGTGGCCCGGGCGAAATCCACCCTTCAGTTCAAAGGCCTGGGTCACCGCGAGACAGAGAATGGAGAGGATCCGCGCGGCATCATTCAGCATGTCGCCCGCCCGGCGCGCGGCAATCGTCCCCATCGGAACAACATCCTGGTTGTTGCCGTTTGTTGGGATCGACTGGATACAGACCGGCGCGGCTTTTGCGCGCATTTCCGCAAGCAGGGCGCTTGCCGTCACCTGGGCCCCCATGAAGCCGCTATGGAGCCCTGGCTGGCGGGGCGAAAGAAAGGCGGGCAGTTCACCGTTCAAGGCCGGATCCGTAAGCCGCGCTATCTGGCGCTCTGCAAGCCCCGCCATGGCGATCACGGCATTGGTCAGACTGTCCGAGACAAAGGCCCCATGCTGACCGAAAAAGTTCCCGGCATGAAGAAGCACCGGGTGCTCGTCGGGAAAGACCAGGGGATTGTCGGTCACGGCATTGAGTTCCGTGGCAATGACCCGGTCATGGTGGTCCAGCATGTCCAGGCAGGCCCCCAGGAGCTGAGGCACGCAGCGCATGGAATACGGATCCTGGGGCAGGGGCTGCTCCACCCGCACCTGATCCCGGACGAGCTCCGGATCATGGCGGGGCGGAAGATCTTCCAGCGGAGTAAGGCGGTCACTGTCCCCGCTTGCCTCCCACAGGCGCTCATGGAGCACCCGCTGACCCGGATGCCCCCGCACCGCACCTGCCAGGGGATGCCACGCCCCCCGGTGCCCGCCCAAAAGTTCCGTATACAAAACCGAGGCATCCGCGGCCACGGCAAGAAGCCGCCGGGCGCGCACACCATTCAGGGCGGCGATACCCGCTGTCGCGGAGGTCCCGTTCACCAGGGCAAGGCCGTCCTTGTGATCCAGGGTAAGGGGCATCAGCCCATGGGCCGTCAGAACCTGTCCGGCATGACGCGCCGCACCCTGAACAAGGATCTCCCCCTCCCCCATCAACGCAAGGGCAAGATGAGAGAGGGGGGTCAGATCACCGCTTGCTCCGACGGAGCCCTTTTCCGGAATGACCGGGGCGAGCCCTTCGTTGAGCATGGCCGCCAAAAGCTCCGCCACCCCCAGCCGCACTCCGGAATGACCACGAACCAGGGTGGCCAGCCGCGCGGCCGCGACACTGCGGGCTTCCTCCGGAGGCAAAGGATCACCGGTCCCGGATGCCAGATGATAGACGAGGTTGCGCTGCAATTCGCCGCTGAGAGACCCGTCCACATAGGATCGGGCCAGGGGACCGAACCCGGTGGTGACCCCGTACACCAGACGGTTCTCCCGGCGAAATTTATCCAGGACCTCGCTGGCGGCGGCCATGCGCGCCCGGGCCGAAGGCGGCACCACAACCGTTGCCTGCCCCAAGGCGATGGCCTCGATATCGCGGACCGAAATCTCTCCGGTACCGTCGAACAGGACGGGAACGCGATCCAGACTCTGCGTCTCGCATGCTTCCGAGGACACGGGCATCACAGGCGCTTCACGAAGACCCAGATGCCCTCGTCCCTGCTGCATGTTTTCATATGAACACGGACTTTCGTCGGCTTCTGCTCAAAAGTGAAGGCATATTCGAACACCGTATTGACCGCACCCGAAGCGAGGCCCGCATTGAACCGCTCCTCGAACTGAGCGCCTTTCGTACACGGCGCAATATCCTTGAAAAAGTTCTTTCCGAGAACATCCTCGGGCAGACGGCCAGACATGAAGGACTCGGCCTTGTTGTATTTGGTGACCACCCCCTCCCGGTCAATCAGGATGGCGCCGAAGGGCAGACCATCCAGGCGGCTCGGGTCCTGGGCCAGGAGATTGGCCACGTCATCGCTCGCGAATTTGATGATTTCCATCCCAGCGTCCTTGTTTGGATCCAGACATGACGGAAAGTCGGGCCGTGTGCGGACCAGGGGGAGAAGAAAGCGTGTCCGTATGGGTCATGGACTGACCGCTCACGCACACCAACAGGCCCGGAATAGAACGGAACGCATAAGAATCGGTTAAACTTGGGTAGGTATAGTTTCTCTCGTATTTTGCCGGACATGGTGGGCCTGTCCCAAATCAGAACGCCAATTCTTGAAGGCTTGGGGCAGGATCGGGCGGCAGGCTTTCGACGCCCATAGCCGGCCTGTCATGTCCAGCGGGACACCGCGCCAGGAACCCCGCCTGACTTCTCAGCGAAGCCTCAGGGATGCCCCAGAGAAACCCCAGGGAAACCCATGACTCAGCTTGATCTCGATCCGTCCGTATTGCTGCGTGTCATCAAGTCCGCCGTGGCCGCTGAACTGCGGGATGGCTGCGGGCGCCGCATCGACCCTGTGGAAGCAGCCTCCTGGAGCGCGCAAACCGCCCTGGACGAAAGCGGAATTGACCTCGATTCCCTTGAGATCCTGTCCGCTGCCGGACGGATCAATGAACTGTTTCACATGCATGAAAGCGGCGTTGAGGACTATCTCCTCCGGGACCGCACTCTCGGACGCTGGGCGGACATCCTCAGGGCCAGCCTGGAACGGGCCAGCGAGCGTCTGACCTTCCTAACCTCGGGCAGCACCGGTCAGCCCAAGCCCTGCACCCACCGGGTGGAAGATCTGTGGCAGGAGATCGACGCATTCGCACCTCTGTTCGAGGGCCGGCGCAGACTCATCGCCTGCGTTCCCTGCCACCACATCTACGGCTTTCTCTTCACCATCCTGCTGCCTGAGCGGCTCGACATCCCCGTGGTGGAGGGCTCAGGCATCGGTCCGTCCCAATGGGCCGGTCTGCTTCAGGAGGGTGATCTGATCATCTCCTCACCGAGCTTCTGGAACTATCTGGTGAAAACGGTCCCCACTTTCGGCGCGGATATTGAAGGCACCACGTCCACCGCACCCATGCCACGGGCCTTGTCCCGGTCTCTGATGAACAATGGGTTGTCCCGGCTCGTGGAAATCTATGGGGCGTCCGAGACGGCAGGCATCGGCTGGCGGACCGATCCGGACGGGGCCTATACCCTGCTGCCCCATTGGCGTACGGACGGTCAAGGCCAGCTCATTCGTGAGACCCACGCCGCCGCCGACCAGCATGGCTCCATGGCACAGACCCGGTGCGCAGCACCCGTCGAACCAATGGACATGCTGATCTGGGAACCGCCAACGGGTTCGGAGAAACGCGGGCCAAGACGGTTCCGTCCTGCGGGCCGCAGGGACAATGCGGTTCAGGTGGGCGGGACCAATATTTTCCCGGGGCGGATCGCTTCGGTGATTGCGGACCATGCGCTTGTGGACCGATGCAGCGTCAACCTCGCCCAGGACGAGGGGTTGGACCGTCTGAAAGCCCATATCGTCCTGGCTGAAGGTGCGGTCCCGTCCGCTGCAATCGTCCGGACCCTGGAAGACTGGTGCAAGGAACGGCTTTCCGTCCATGAGCGTCCCCGGGTCCTGAGCTTCACCAGTCAGTTGCCCGGTGAAATGCCAGGCGGCCTTGCGGAAGAAGCCCAGGATGGTATGGGCCTGAGGGCTGCTGCGGGATAATCCGAGGCTTGTCTCGGACCGGTGATGGCTCCAGATCGGTCAGGGCTCCGGACCGGGAGGCTAGAAGCCCTGCGAGAGAAACCGCCTCCCATCAGGAGGCGGTCTGACGAATCTCCCCATCATCGGGTTCCTGCTCACCGATACCGCTCAAGGCCTCGGCAATGTTGCCGAGCCTGACCTTCATGGCTTCAAGCTGCTCAAGGGCCGCAGCCGGATCATCAAGATCCGCACTGGCGTCCCCGTCCTTGATCTGATCGGCCAGGTCCGAGGCGCGGCGTTCGATCGTCTCGATGATCCCGGCCACCACCTTGATGTCGCTGACCGCATTTCCCAGACTGTCCGCCTCGGGAACGAGGTGTCCGCTTGCCCGTAGGGAATCGACCAGACTGGAGAGAGACTGAACCACGGGTTCCGCTTCCAGGATCAGGTCGGAAGGCTCCTGCGTCTCGACCTTCTGGAACACGGTGTGGGCCTGTTCTTCAAGACGGGCCATGAGACCACGCAGATCATCCAGGTCCGCAGCCTGCTGATCACCCTCGTCCCGGGAAGACGCCACCAGGGTCTGAAGCTTCATGTCGAGATCCGCCCTGAGGCCGGCGATGGCCGCTTCGATCCCGACAAGCCGCGAATCCTGGTCGGTCGACCCAATGGCACCGATTTTCTGGGACTCGACGGTCTCCGCCAGGGCGGACACCTGCTCCACAACCTCCTTCAGGAGGGCACTGGCGGCAGGGGCATCAAGACCGTCTCCGGCTTCGTCAACACCCTGAGCGAATGGGGCCAACATTTCCTCAACGCAGGTCCGAAGATCATTGACCGGAATGGTCGCATCCCCGGTGTCCTTGCCCTGAACGAGATCATCGACACGGTTGTTGAGGGCCAGGAGGCGGGTCTCGATGCGTCCGACCACGTCATCCAGAAGCACGCTGAGATCCTCGTCCTGATCATTCCCGGCAGGCCCTTGAACCTTTTCAAGACGGCCGGACAGATCGCTGGTCAGGGCTTCGAGACTGGTGAACCCTTTCTCGACGGCCTCGTTCAAGGACTCGGTCATCGCAGAGGTAACGCCCAGCGCCTGGGTCAAACCGCCGGTCTGTCCTTCGAGGCGGTTGAGATGGTCCACCACCGTGTCGCCGAATCGGGCCAGGGCCTCGTCCAGGTCACGCTGAATGGATTCCGACGTCTCCTGAGGACCGTCACTGCGGCTCTCACCCTCTGCCACCCTGGAGATTTCCTCCGCAAGGGCCGTGAGACGATCCGTCACCGCTTCAAGGGCACTGCGAAGTTCCGTATGCTGGCGGGAGGCGGCGGCGCTGGCCACACCCTGTTCATCCATCACCCGGCCCATTTGAACGACCACATCGGTCAGGCCGTCACTCAGACCGCCAACGATACCGTCGAAGGTCTCGCTCAGGGACTCCAAGGCGGCCGGGTCCTTGAGGGCATCGGCCAGGACAGTGGACAGACGGGTTTCGATGCCGCCCAGTTCCGTTGCGAGGGTGCGAATGTCCTCACAGGCCTCCCCGATGGCTTCCGCCTGAAGGGTCGAGAGTTCCTTTAGCTCCCGCACCATTTCCGGAGACATGATCGGCAGGCCGCTTTTCGACTGGGGCTCGGGCTGGGCTGGTGGGTTGGCGGCCATGGCCGTCCTCACCTGGGCCATATCCAGGGCAAGCGCATCGACCCGGCCAGCGGCCTGTTCCATGGCCTGATCGATCTTGGCGATCCCGGCCACCACATTTTCACCGAACCCTTTGAGAATTTCCCGTGTGCGATGACCCTCGGCTTCCGGTCCCGTGCTCACCACATCCATTCTGTCCGCGGTGAGCTGGATAACGTCGGCGGCGGCACCGAGACGGCCGGAAAACTCCGTAAAGGTACTGTCCATTTCACCGCGAAATCCGCTTACCGCCTCGCCCATGTCCCGGACGCAGTCGCTCAGGACACCGGCGGCACCTTGAACGGCATGGAACTCACCCTTGATCTCGACGATCATCGATGTGAGCTGCTCCTGGAACGTCTGGGTCACGGTGGTCATGACCTCGCCTGCTTCCCGCGCGCCGGTCATCAGCCCGGAAACGGCATCCTGGGTTGCCGTCATAGCATTGCCGGCCGCCTCGAACTGACTGGCGGCGGTCTGAACGGTTTCTTCCATACCGCCCACCCGGCTGTTCAGTTCCTGGGTGCGCTCAGCGACGGTGCCCAGAACCTTTTCGATCTTGGCATGGAGGCTTTCATCCGTGTCACGAATAATTGCAAGGGCGGTTTTGAGATCACCGGTCAGGGTCAGGACATCCTTGCGCTGGGCCTTGAACTGGCTCTCCATTCGCTCCTTGATGGTCTCGATTTCCGTCACCGCTGTGGAGAGACGGCCAATCTCCTCTTCCGCCCGGCTTGTGCCTTCCCGGCCGCAGGTCTCCAGCCGCTCGCCGCGCTCGGTCAGGTCGTTGGCGGCATCACGCAGGACCGAGACGACACTGTCAAAGACATCACCGCCAGGGCCCGTCAGACTGATCTCAAGGGGACCGGACCGCTCCTGGGGAACCGGCGGGGACGCTGCATGGGCCTGTTCAGCGCTGCGGATCTTGTCCAGCCGTTCCACCGCACGGGCGAGCGCACCGATTTCGTCCTGGCGGTTTGTGCCCCAGAACCGGGTCGCCGGGGCGCTGCCCTGCTCCTGGTCTATCCGCTGGTCCTGGCCCATCCCCTGGTCCTGAACCCCACCTTGTTCCCGGGCTGTAGCCAAGTCTTCAAGATCCTGGGTCAGGGCGGCCAGTGGCTGGCGCACTGCGCCTCGGATCATCAGGACAGCGATGGACAGAATCAGGAACATTCCGCCGAAGATTGCGATCAGCACGGTCTGGACATTCTGTGCAAGCTCAACCGTGCCGCTAATGCGGGCCTGGGTTTCCAGGTCCGTGAGGCTGGCGCGCAGGGAGGCAAGCTGAGAGAGCACCGCATCGATGCGCCCAATAGCAACGCCCTGCTCCAGTCCGTCAGCGGTTTCGATCAGGGAGCGGACCTGACTGATCACCCGAGCGAAGTCCTCCCCGCCCCTCTGGTGGGCCAGGGAGGAGGCGCGCTCCTGGTAAAGATCAGCAGCCTGAACTGCCTTGGCCAGGTGCTCTCCGGCAGCGGCGCGGAGATTTGGCTCGCCGGTGAGCACATACTCTCGTATGGCCCCGGCAGCCCCCCTGGCGCCGAGACTGCGCTCGGCCTCCTGAACGAGGCGGCTGCGCACGGATATGGAACCATCCGGCGCGAGAGCGCCCCGGTACAGTTCTTCCATGTAGCCGGAAGTATAAAGACTGAGTGCCCCTGCCGCGAAAACGAACAGGACAGCGCCCAGCGTGAACAGCTGAGAGACAGAACGGAATGACATGTGCGACCCCATCTCCACGCTGAGCATGATCCTGCCATGGGAACTCTCATGGATTGGACCGCGCCCGTATGCGGAGTTTTCTTCACCTTCCCTTGCAAGGTCCGGTGATTGGGGTAAATGAAAGATTAAAGGAATTTAACAATGTGTTGGGCCGGGGAACTCAGGCCGCGAGGCGCCCATGATCCCCGTCCCGGCGCAGCCGGACGGAAAAGGTGCGGCGCACACTGGCACGGTCGAACCGGGCGAGGCTGATGCCGTCCTGGTCCTGTGCGCCGTCGGCGTCCACATCCATGGGCTGAGCGGGCTGATTGCGGGTCAAACCATGGTGCAGTTGGCCGGCGGCGACCCTGGACAGCAAGGCATAGGCATCGCGCAAACGCACCATTTCACTTGTGGCAGGCGCATGGGTGGGATCCGTGGCCGGTTCGATGCGCCGCACCGCCTCCCGGTAGGCCGCCTTCAGATCATCGGGGCTGACGGTCTCACCGATCTGCAGGTCATGGCAGGCCTTCCGTACACTGTTCGGATCTGCGTGATTGACTTCAACGGCGGCAAAACTGCATGGGGGCAAAGGTCCGATGCACCGGATCCGCAGGGAACCACCGGTTTCCCGGTCCAGAGCCTGCAAGGCGGCATCAAGGGCCAACTCATCCGCGCGGCGGAGCAGAACCGTGAAATTCGCCACGATCGTCTCTTCCATCCGGGCGGTCTCGATCACATCCAGGGATACGCCGGACAGGATCGTCCGAATGCGTGCCGTCAAGGCCCGCCGGTGCCCCTCCACCGCATCCCTCAAAGCGAGGGCCGCATGGGCATCGCGCTCGGGATCGGCCGCGAATTTCCGCCCGATGACCCCGGAGGACCGAAGGCCGTCAATGGCCTCGATCACGGACCAGGTCACCAGAACCTCGAACTGGATCAAGGGGCCATACTGACTGACCGGCTCGCGCAACTCTCCGCCGCAAGCGCTCAGCATCCCTTTGAGCTGGCGCGGGCTCCCGAACAGCGTTTCGAATTTTGCCGGGAGGATCGGGAGAAAAGCCATCAGGGACTCGAGGACCAACTGATAGGTCCGCAAACGGCGCAAGGTCCGGCGCCCCTCCCCCTCCCAGATCCAGCCGAAAGGACGGGGACCGATGATCGCTGCCACACCCGCCGCACTGACCGGACGCAAAGGGATCCCGTCCACTTTCGGTTTTCGGGCTTCAAGCCGGGTTGCGCCTTCAAGGGTGGTGAAGCCATAGACGGTCATCGGTCGCAACATCCGGCTTCCTCCTGCATCAATGCGTATGGGTCAGCGATTGGCACGCGAAGCCACGGAAGACGCGCTGTAGTCTTCCATCAAAAGCCGGAGCGCCGGAACGAAGCTCGGGCTCACGCCGCATGGGGAGCAACCCACGCAATGGGGCCACCTTGCAGGGGATGCCCGCGGCTCTGTCCGTCTCCGCCGGTCTCCACGGAGATGGTCAGTCTGCCATGGTGGTTCTTGCGCAGATCATCGACTGCGTCAGCGAAATCTGTCGCGTGCTGGGCGGGGATCTGAAAGACAGCATCAAGAATAACGTCATTGCATCCGTCCCGCCGTTCGAAAACCTGTCCCGCCACGGAGGAGAGGATCTCCAAGAGGGCCTTGGCCTCAAGACCCCTCTTGACCGAAAGGCCGTCTTCCAGTCGCCGGCCCAGATCTTCCTGCTGAAAACGGGTCCTGGGTTCGCTTGTGTTTTGCATGGACTGGTAGAGATGGCGCAGCCCCGGCCGTTCCTCGATCAGTTCCTTGAGGATCGTCTCCCGGGTCCAGCTTGCCTTGACGGCCACTTCCACGAAACCTTCCGTCTGGCTGGCACATTGATATGTAGGCTGATTGGCAAACTGGCCTGGGGATGATCCGGTTTGGGTCATTGAAGTCTCATCAGATAGGCGTTGAAATCACGGATGATCGAGAGGCACGATCGGCCAGGTCATTCGTTCACGGCGCAAACCGGGTTCAACCGTCCCCGCTTGTCTGAGCCGCCCAAATAGATCACCGGGCGCGCAGGTGGATAATCTGTGCCGGCGGTTTGGGCTGGGACTGAGGCGTCTCTGCCCCGGAGCAGCCCTGAGAACAAACTTGGGACAGCGAAGCCTGCTGCCCGTCCCGCCCACCGCTTTGGGCCACGGCCTGATAGACATTGTCCAGGCGCGCATCCAGTTGGGCCAACTGGCGGCGGCATTCCCGTTCTTTGTCAGCCCACGCGCTGCGTTCCCGTTCGACCCGGACACGCATGTATTCAAGCCGCATCAATTCCGCCACGAGGACATGCCTGTCCGTGGCCGGATCCGGCTTGGAATACTCTTGAGGCGAATGGTCTGAACCTGGCAAAAGGGAGTCGGCGCTCGCCCCCGCTTGCGGGGCAAAGCCAGTTTCGAGCCGGTCTCCAGGACCGGAAGCCCCTTGGACACGGGGTCTACATGCCGTGCGCAGCATGACTGTCCCACAGTCTGGCGCAGCACCATACGGGCCGATACGCCAACCGGAAAACGGGTCGGCCGGGCCGGGGACTGCGCATGAATGATGGGTGTCGAGACGGAAAAAAGGCGGGCGGCGTGTGGACGATACTGACGCCGCCCTCCCCCTTCGCTCGAGACCGTTGCATCCAACAGCGTGACGGCGCCGGGTTAACGAATGGTAATTCTCAGGCCCGCAGAAGGTCGTTGATTGCGGTCTTGGCCCGGGTCTGGGCATCCACCCGCTTGACGATCACCGCGCAGTAGAGCCCCGGCGTGCCTTCCGGTCCAGGCATGGTGCCCGGCACGACCACGGCATAGGCGGGCACCCGCCCTCGGAACACCTCGCCGGTTTCCCGGTCAATGATCCGGGTGGATGCGGACAGATAAACGCCCATGGACAGGACGGCGCCCTCTTCCACGATCACGCCCTCGGCCACTTCACTCCGGGCACCGATGAACACCCCATCCTCAATGATCACCGGAGCCGCCTGCACCGGCTCGAGCACGCCGCCTATGCCCGCGCCCCCGGAGATATGACACTGGGCACCGATCTGGGCACAGGATCCGATGGTGGCCCAGGTATCCACCATGGTGGCGCTGCCCACATAGGCACCGAGATTGACAAAGCTGGGCATAAGGACCGCGTCGGGCGCGATATAGGCGGAATGGCGCACAATCGCTCCGGGCACGGCGCGAAACCCTGCCCGTTCGAACCGTCCCGCGCTCCAGCCCTCGAATTTCGAGGACACCTTATCGAACCAGACACTGTCGAGACCGGGACCCCCGGGGATGGGACGCATGGGATTGATTCTGAACGAAAGCAGCACCGCTTTTTTCAGCCAGTCATGGACGATCCACTTTTTCGCGCCCGTTACCGCGTCGGCGACGCCATCCGGTTCCGCAACACGGACAACGCCCTCATCCAGAAGGTTCAGAACCTGCTCGATGCTGTTGCGCACTGGGCCGACCGTGTCCACGGTGAGGGTGTCCCGCGTTTCCCAGGCCCCTTCGATCACCGATCTCAATTCGGCATGATCCATCTTTCTTGTCCTTTCCGCTGATCCGAGTTCGTCCCCAAAATCGCCAATGCCCCTGATCGCCGGTCAGTCCGCCCGGAACCGGAGGGCTTCCAGGAAGGCGAGCAAGTCATCCGTCACATGATGAATATGAGGATGATTGGCCAGTTCTTCCCTGCTTGCGCTGTCGGCCTGGCCCGGCATGTCACTTTCCGCCGGGCGCACCCACACGGTGGTCATGCCCAGGGCATGGGCCGCCTCCAGATTGCGGGCGATGTCTTCGAACATGGCGGAGGTCTCGGGATCGATGGCCCCCTTGCCCAGAACCCGTTCATAGGCTGCCCGACGGGGCTTGGGCTCATAATCCGCCGCGACAATATCAAAGATGGCCCCGAAAGCCCTGGCGATGCCCAAGCGGTTCAGCACGTTTTGCGCATGGGCAACGGAGCCGTTGGTATAGATCACCTTGCGCCCGGGCAAAGCCTCGATCGCCCTTCCCAGGTCGGGGTTTGGGGGCAGTCCGGACAGATCGATATCGTGGACATAGTCCAGAAAATCCTTGGGCGGCATATTGTGGATGCTCATCATCCCATGCAGAGTCGTTCCGTATTCGTGATAATAAAGCTTCTGAAGGCGGCGCGCCTCGACCGCATCAACCTTCAGATAACCGGCGATGAATGCGGTCATGCGCTGATCCACCTGGGCGAAAACAGCGCCGTCGGCCGGATAAAGCGTATTGTCCAGATCAAAGATCCAAGTCGTTACATGGGTGAAATCCGGCCCCGTTTCCTGGCCGGTTCTGCCGTCCTGCATCAAAACCCTCCCCTATCGTCCGCGCACGGGTCTCGGGCGCGGGGTCGCCTGTATGTTTCTCGAAAACCATTCATATGAAATGACGTTAAACGAGCGGTAAGAGGGCTGTTCTACGCTTGTGTCCCATCCGGCGTCCAGGCGCACGCGCCTGCGGCGCGGCGAGAGGGCCACCACCCAACCACAGCGGGAGAGATCGTCTCCTATGGTCCTGCATTGGCTGTCGCGTCTCTTTGCTGTTCAAGATAACACCGCTCCGGCTTCAGCCGGCGGCTACATGGCCGCCCGCAACGCCCTGGCCCGAAACGATCTGGAGGCCCGGCGTTTCCTGGCCTCGGCGGCCGAAACACCCCCGGAAATGCTCTACTTCCTCGCCAATGACGGGGACGAAACCGTGCGGGCCAATGTCGCGGCCCATGGCGCCACACCGGCCCAGGCCCATTTCCGGCTCGCCGACGACAGCCATGAGTCCGTGCGCGCCCAGCTTGCCCGTAAATTGGCCCGGGTCATGCCGGATCTTCCCCGCGAGGAACTCCGGGGACTGCGCGATGATACCCTGGCCTTGCTGGAACGCCTCGCCCGGGACGAAACCGCCAAGGTCCGCGCGGCCCTTGCGGAAGAACTGGCGGCCATGGCCGATGTGCCCCGTGACCTCGTGCTCGATCTCGCCCATGATCCGGAAACGGAGGTGGCAGCCCCGATCCTTGAGTTTTCCCCTCTGCTCAATGATCACGACCTGATCGAGATCATCGCCGCGAGCCGGGCCCGGGGCGCGCTGTCCGCCATCGCAAGGCGACGGGATGTGAGCGAGGCGGTCAGCGATGAAATCGCCGCCTCCCTTGAGATCCCGGCGATCGCCACTCTGCTCGCCAATCCAAGTGCCCGGATCCGGGACGAGACCATGGAGCGCATCATCGATCAGGCCCGGGAGGTGGAAAGCCTTCACCGCCCCCTGGTCATGCGGACGGATCTGTCCGTGCGCGCCATGTGCCGGATCGCCGATTTCGTGGCCGCGTCCCTGATCCATCAACTGGCCGACCGGGCAGGTCTCGATGACGAGACCCGCGCCCATCTGCGTGCCCGCATCCGGGACCGGCTCAGGCAGGAGAAGACCGGTGGCGGCGCGCGCGACCGAGCGGGGTTGGGAAGGCCCGAATCAGACAGGCCCGCATCGGAGAGATCAGGGTGGGACAAGACGGGTGCCGATCGGGCCGGATCTGACCGGGCGCGGCATCTGATTGCGTCCGCCGCCGCCCAGGGCCGGCTTACCCCGGATTTCGTTGAGAATCTCTCCACCTCCGGGGACCGGGCCAGTGTCGCGGAATGCCTTGCGGTTCTCGCCCAGGCGCCCATCGAAACCGTCGACCGGATCCTGCGCTCGACCAGCGCCAAAGCCATAACCGCCCTGTGCTGGAAAGCCGGACTGCCCATGCGTGTGGCGGTCACCATTCAGCGGAAGATCGCCCAGATCCCCACCCAGGACATGCTGCTCGCCCGCCACGGCACCGATTATCCCCTCACCCAGGACCACATGACCTGGCATCTGGAATTCTTCGATATCGATTAGGGCTCCTCCTCCCAATCATGGCGAGGTCACGGCCGAACCACTGGCGCCACTGGCGCCTTCCCTCCAGTATGTCCGGAACGAGAAGCACGGGGCGGAATTGCGACCCAGAAGCCCTCCGTCCAGTGCCGTCCAGAGGAACACGCTCAACAGCGAAGGAGGGATCCGCCATGTCGGCCGATTTGCACTACAACAGCGATGAAGTTCTCTACGCCGTGAATGGCCATATCGCCGTGATCACGCTGAACTGCCCTGAGCGGCAGAACACCATTTCCCCGGATATGCTGAATGGGATCTGCGCCCACCTTCTGACCGCGAATGAAGATCCCCAGGTCCGGGCCATTGTGATGACCGGGGAAGGCCGTTTTTTCTGCGCGGGCCTCGACCTGAGAGGCAGCGGCACGGCCCAGGATCTCCAGTCCGACCGGGTCACCACCAATCTAGATCTGCGCAATACTCCGCCCACAGTCCTTCACAACGTGGACAAGCCCACCATCTGCGCCCTCGGGTCGGCGGCGGGATATGGTCTGGACATGGCGCTTGGGTGCGATATTCGGATCATGTCCGCGGACGCGAAGCTCTCCGCCGCGTTCGTGGCCCGGGGCATCACCCCGGAGTCCGGCGGCACCTGGATCCTGCCCCGTCTTCTGGGCTGGTCGAAGGCGGCGGAACTGATCTTCACCGGGCGCACCCTCACGGCGGATCAGGCCCTTGATCTGGGGCTCGTTTCCCATGTGGTGCCCGCAGATGAGACCCTGACGACGGCCCTTGCCCTGGCTGAAGAAATCGCCGGCAATGCGCCGCTGGCGGTCCAGGCTTCCAAGCGGATGATGCGCATGGGAATGGATGAAGCCTTCGACGAGCATGTGTTCCGGGTCTTCCTTCAACTCCTCCCCCTGGTGAAGACCCAGGATTTCCAGGAAGGCATGGCCGCGTTCATGGAGCGGCGGGACCCGGACTTCAAGGGCAAGTAAGGGGGCGTCATCCCGCCAGGGAAAACCCCATCATCCTGCCGAAGTGATCGGACGACGGACAAAAAAACCAGCGGAGAACCAATACCTTCGCTGGCGGTCACGTTTCGTCGCTCACGGTGGGCAGCACCTCATGAGCGGCGGCGCACCAGAAAGACATCCAGCAGGCCGGCCAGCGCCAGAAACGCCAGGGCCAGAATGATCCTCAGATCGCTGAGGAAAAGCACCGGCGCTACGGGAAAGGCAATCGTCTTTGCCAGAGCCTCCATCTTGTACTCATGGCGATCGCCGAAACTCGGGTGGTTGGAAATGGCCCACATATCCCGGCGGCTGCGATAGCGCATGAGGGCTGCCTGATCCCAAACCTCCGCCCCTTCGATCCCCACCAGGTCGAGGCTTTCCGCGACGCTGACACCAGCAAACACCGGGTGGCTCGCCCGGCTCAACAGGGCCGGATACATATATTCCATATAGTGATTGAGCAGATCGCCCGCCCCGGCACCAGGTCCGGTCGCCGGAAGCTCCCGGGGCTGTTCGTTCGTGTCCAGGAGGTTGATCATCACGAAGGGCCGCCCGTCATCCTCTTCGAGAAATCTCCGGATACGGTCCATTTGCGCAGGATCAGAGTTGGACTGTTCGACCCTGGCCACCGCCGCCTCGATCTCTTCGGGGGTCATGGGTCCCGAAAGCGGCGTGTACCACAGCCAGAAAACGGCATAGAGGATCAGGGGCGGCACCCAGATCCAGAAACGGGTCGAACCCATGGGACAATCTCCTGCTTCAGCGGTTCTATCAGGACCCGGCCCGATCCCGATCGAGCGGTCAATCTGGGTCCATTCCGCCACACTTTCGCAGCGGATTGAAGCGGGAGACTTTCCGGCGGGTGGCTTAGCGGGCGCTGCCACCATTGGCGGTGGAGGCGCCGTCATCGGACAGGGTCAATTCCCAGCCGGTGCGGTCCTCGGTATCGATGCGCTCGAAAAGGGCCTGCTCGTAGCCCCGGGTTGCGCACCCTTCATTGCCCTCAATCTCGAACTTGACCTCGGAAATGCATAGAGGGGCCTCCCCTTCCCAGCGGATCTGCCAGCCCTGGGGAGACAACGCCTCAGCATAGACATAGACAAACCGGTCCGGGAGAGCGTCCTTGACCACTTTCACACAGGATCGGGGCGAGACCATCCACCAGCCCCGGGACACCCACTGCTCACCCCGTTCAAAGCCGACGGCGGCCCAGGCATCCTGGCCGGTGGAATTGCAGATCCGGAAACCCCGCTTGGACTGATCCGCCTCAAGATGGGCGATCAGGCTGTCAATCAGCTCCGGCGACTCGATGCCGGTGGCCTTGAATTGGAGGTCCTTCCGGGCGTTGCGGATGGCCTTGCGGGTCCGCGGACCGTCCCGACCGTCAATGGTGCCGTCGAAATAGCCCGCGTCCTTGAGAAGACGCTGCACCCCGGCCACCCGGGCCTCACGCAATTGCATGTGGGTTGAATCCGGCTCCCGCAGACGGTGGGTCCATTCCTTGGCATCCGTCTCGATGGCGACCCTGCTGAACATCCGGCCGCGCCGTTCATCCTGGCAGGCCTCGGGCCCTTCAAAGACGAAATCATCCTCCTGGACGCAGAACGGGCGCGTGCCCGACCAGCGGCCCACGGCGCCCCGGTGCGCTTTGTGGGTTTCCGCATAGATGTAAAAGGTGGGTACGGCTTCGAGCTTGGCGCGGACCTTCCGGCACTCACCGGGGCGCATGGGCAGCCACCCCTCGACCCGCCAGCCATCGGGTGCTGCGGGAAGGGCGGCTGCGGTGCGCAGCACATAACTGGTGTGATTGCAGAACCGCAGGCTGGCTTCGGCCGGCGCGGCCACAGCCGCCTGGGCCAGGGCCAGAACAAACCCAACGGCGATCAGTCTCACGATCCGTCCCATGATTGCTGCACCATTCCCCTGACCATGTCCCATCAGCCCGGCCCTCACGCTGTTTCTTCTGACCGGCGGACGTCTTGCGCTGGAGGATTGGCAATCAGCGTGCCAGCGCCTTTCGGCGTGAACATTTCCAGCAGCAGGGCGTGGGGCCTGCGTCCGTCGAGAATGACCGATCCCTGTGCCCCGGACTTCACCGCATCAATGGCGGTCATTAGTTTCGGGATCATACCGCCCGTGGCAATACCTCGATCGATCAGGCCCTGGGCCTGGTCCAGGCTCAGGCGCTCCATCAAAGCCCCCTCCCCATCCAGCACACCCGCCACATCGGTCAGCAGCAGGAGCCGGCGCGCGCCCAGAGCCGCCGCAACGGCACCGGCCGCCGTGTCCGCGTTGATGTTGAAGGTCTCCCCGTTGGGGCCCATCCCGATGGGGGCAATCACCGGAATGAGATCGGAGTCGAGCACCCGCTTGAGCACCTCCGGATTGACCTTTTCGGGTTCACCCACAAACCCCAGATCCAGATGGCGTTCGATATTGGAGTGAGGATCACGCTCCGTACGGTGAATTTTCCGGGCGATCATCAGACTGCCGTCCTTGCCGGACAGACCCACCGCCTTGCCGCCCGCGTGATTGATGGCGGAGACGATCTGTTTGTTGATGGAGCCGGAGAGCACCATTTCCACCACGTCCACGGTTTCCGCGTCGGTCACCCGCAGACCCTGGACGAATGAACTCTGGATCTTCAGACGCTCCAGCATGGCACCGATCTGGGGGCCGCCACCGTGGACGATCACCGGGCGCACGCCGATCTGTTTCAGCAAAACCACGTCCCGCGCAAACCGCCGGCTCAGTTCCGGATCGCCCATGGCGTGACCGCCATATTTGATCACCACCGCCACACCGTCATAGCGCAGAATATAGGGCAGCGCCTCGGTAAGGGTGCGGCCGGTCTGGAGCCAATCCGCCTCGACACTGTCCCGTTGCCCGTCCGGTCCGGTCTTCCCTTGGCCACCGGTTTCCGACGAGCGGGAGGCCGTGTCCGCACTGTGATCCCGGGCACTCTTGCCGGGTGCGGCGTGATTGTCGGGCATGGCGTCGTGGCCCTCCTTATTCGTTTCTGGTCCGGTCGCTACCGGCCTGGGGCGCCTCGCCCACCGGCGGCGCCGCGAGCCCGGCCAGTTCCGCCCGCATTTCCGCGATACCGGCTCCGGACTGGGACGAGGTCACCAGGACCCGGGGGTGGGCGGCCACATGGCCCCGCAATTCCTTGAGCAGAGCGGGCCAGATCGTCCCACGATCCTTGGCGCTCGCCTTGTCTGCCTTGGTCAACACCACCTGATAGGACACCGCCGCCTGGTCCATCATGGTCAGGATCGACCGGTCATTCTCCTTCAGGCCGTGCCGGGCGTCGATAAGCACCATGGCGCGGCGCAATTGAGGTCGCCCGGCCAGATAGGCCCGCAGCAGCTCCGTCCACCGGGCCACTTTTTCCTTGGACACCCGGGCGTAGCCGTAGCCAGGCAGGTCCACGATGCGCAGATGATAGCGCCGGTCTTCCCCGAGCCTGAAAAAATTGAGTTCCTGGGTTCGCCCCGGCGTGTTCGACGTCCGGGCCAGGGTCTTGCGACCCGTGAGGGCGTTCACAAGACTCGATTTGCCCACATTGGACCGGCCCGCGAAGGCGATTTCCGGCCAGTCTCCGGGCGGGAGCTGGGCAAGGTCCGCCACGCCCCGCTCGAAGGTGCATTCCTGGGCAAAGAGGAGCCGCCCGGTCTCCAGGGCGCTGTCGTCGTACAATGGGTCAGCAACGCTGGGTGCATCCGGGGTCTGGCCCGGGACGGGGTCTCCGGACCCCGCACCCGTTGGAGCGCCATCCATCACATTGAGAACCGTGCAGGATTCCATGTGTTCACTATCCTGCTGAACCCGCCGGACACGCCACCCGCGAGAAGCCGGATCCGGGAAAACAGTCAGGCCCGCCGGACCTGACCGCACCCCGCGGATCCATCAGTTTCCAGATGACTTGCCATCGGGGGTTTCGTCGCCGTCATCCCCGTCAGAGTCTTTCTTGGCGTCATCTTTGCGCACGGTCTTGGCGTCGCTTCCGGTGGCGGCGTCTCCTTTCAGAGTCGCCGCGGCGGTTGCCTGCGGTGCGCTGTCGGGTGCGTTCAGGAACGGCAGCTTGATGTTGTTCTTCCATTCCGGCTCAACGCCCATCCGCCGCATGATGACATATTGCTGGAGAATGGAGAGCAGATTGTTCCAGGCCCAATAGATCACCAGACCGGCGGAGAAGCTGGCCAGAAGGAAGGTGAAGATGAAGGGCATGTAGGCGAACACCTTGGCCTGGATCTCGTCCGTAGGCTTCGGGTTCATCTGCATCTGAAGCCACATGGTCACGCCCATGAACAGGGGCCAGACACCCAGCATGAGGAACGGACCCAAAACAGGCACCACGGACGGATCCCAGGGGATCAGGCCGAACAGGTTGAACACGCTGGTCGGGTCCGGCGCCGACAGATCCTGGATCCAGCCGAAAAAGGGCGCATGCCGCATTTCGATGGTGACGAACAGCACCTTGTAGAGGGCAAAGAACACGGGGATCTGGATCAAGACCGGCAGACAGCCCGCAAGCGGATTGATTTTCTCCCGCTTGTAGAGCTCCATCATTTCCTGCTGCTGGCGCATCTTGTCGTCTTTGAAGCGGTCCCGCAGCTTCATCAGGTCCGGTTGAACCTTCTTCATCTTCGTCATGGCCTCGTAAGACTTGTTGGCCAGTGGGAAGAAGACGAGTTTCACCAGAACCGTGAACACCAGGATCGCAACACCGAAATTGCCGACCAGACTGTTGATGAAGGACAGGGCGTAGAAGAAAGGCCGGGTCAGGAAGAAAAACCAGCCCCAGTCGATGGCGAGATCGAACCGCTCGATGCCGTAGTTTTCCCGGTACTGATCGATAATGGATACCTTCTTGGCGCCCGCGAAGAGATAGCTCCCCGCCTCCGCGGTGGCCCCCGCCGGGACCACCTGGGGCTCCAGCAGATAATCAGCCTGGAACACCTGACGGCTGCCGGTCCCCGGGCTGGAGAAGCGCCCGGTGAAACTCTCCCCTTTCGAGGGGGCAAGGGCGGTCATCCAGTATTTGGAGGTCATCCCCACCCAGCCGGCATTGGTCTGTTGTTGAACCGGCCCTTCCTCAAGACCGCCCCAGCCGAACTGCTGCATGGCGTCGCCGAACACGCCAATGAACCCTTCATGGAGGATCCAGAACCCTTCCGTCTTGGGCTGACCGGTCCGGGATACAAGGCCATAGGGGTAAAGCACCAGGTCCGAGCCGCTTTCATTGCGCACGGAATGGGTGACGGTGATCAGATAGTTGTCGTCGATCTCGTAGCGCAGCATGAAGCGCACGCCCGCGCCGTTCTCCCAGAACAGCGTCACCGGGTTGTCCGGTGTCAGGGGATCGCTGGACATGGCTGACCAGACCGTGTTGGCCTCAGGCACTTTGACCTTGGAGCCATTGCCCGCGGTCCAGCCGAATTGGGCGTAATAGGCGTTTTCCGAGCCCCTGGGAGACAGGAGGGTGACGATGGGGCTCTCCGGATCCACGGTGGTGCGGTATCGCTTGAGCTGCACATCATCGATGCGCCCGCCGGTCAGAGCGATGGAGCCCTGGATGCCCGGGCTGTTGATGACCACCCGTTCCGATTGGGCCAAGGCCTCATCCCGGGACAGCAGAACACCCTGGGGCGTGGCACGGCTGCGATTGGCCGGAGTGGGAATCGCGCCATCGGCGCGGGGCACATTGCCCTCCTCGCCCGCCTCTCCCCCGACCGTGCTCTCATCGACCGCGGCCTGCTCCGCCTCAAGGGCGGCCTGGCGGGCCCGTTCCTCTTCAATGCGCGGCCCTTCAATCAGGGTCTGCCACAAAACGAGAACGGCGATCGACAAACCGATCGCCAGAAAAAAATTCCGAGATTCCGACATTGTGCGGACAACCAACCTCTATGGATCCAAAAGCCAATCTTGATATAGCCCCGACAGCAGCCGCGCGATAGTACCCCCGCCCCGAAACAGGGCGGAGCCCCTTCGAGGGTCAGCGTGTTTTCGTCCTGGCCCGACGCCTGTCACCGTCCGCCGGCGGGACCGGATCATGTCCACACGACCCGCCCAGCCAACGGATGGGATGGCATCGCGAAATCCGGCGCAAAGCAAGCAAAGTCCCCCGAAACGGACCATGCACTTGTAACGCCTCAAGCGCATAGGCCGAACAGGACGGCACAAACCGGCAACTGGGGGGAAGCAGGGGCGACAAAAGAAAGCGGTAGAGGTGGATCGGCAGGCTGAGCAGGACAATCAAGGCCAGCGCCGCTCCGGAATGACGCCGCCGCAAGGCCCCCTGCGAGCCGGTCCCGCATTGGGATCGCTCCTGGTTACCGCTATCAGCTTCCCCTGAAGTCATCGCGCTGAACCATGCCTTTAGCCGCCTGCGGTCCGGGTGCCCCCCTTGCCCCCACCACCCCTCGCGGTGCGGGAAGATGTGCGGTCCGGATTGCGCGCGCCCTGTTTGCGCCCACTGCCAGCCCGCGGGTCGTGGACCCTGGCAAGCGCACTGCGCAGATCGGCCCGAAGACGGTCATAGGGCCGGGTTGCAGTCTCACTCCGGGCAATAAGAACATACACGCTGCCGGGTCGGCCAGACAGCGGCAGGATTTCACGCGCGAGCGCCCTCAGCCGCCGTTTGGCCCGGTTGCGCACCACCGCGGACCCCACCTTGCGGGTCGCCGTGAAGCCAACGCGGATCAGACAAGGGTCTGTCTCGGTCATTTTTCGCGATGGTTCGGGATGGTCAGGCGGTGCCACCTCGGCAGCGGGTGCTCCCGTGGGCCGCACATCGTCCTTCGCCACATGATCCGGGTTGGAGGGACCGGACGACGGGCTGGCTTCTGGCGCGAGCCATTGGAGGACAAGCCCCTTGGAGCCGGCACGGGCTCCGCCCTGGGCCTTCAGAAAGTCGGGCCGGCGCTTGAGGGTCTCAAGAATGATCAAGGGCATGGATAGCCATTGCACCGGTTGGCTCAGCGGACCGGGACGCATGCGGTGCCGCCATCCCTGATGTAGCCATAAGGTCCGGGCCGCCCCGGAAGGACGCCAGATCAGGCGGACAGACGCTTGCGGCCTTTGGCGCGGCGGCGGGCGATGATCTGGCGACCGTTTTTCGTGGCGATCCGGCTGCGGAACCCGTGACGGCGCTTGCGAACCAGATTGCTGGGCTGAAACGTTCTTTTCATGGTGGTGTCCTTCGCGACTTCAGGGCGACCAACCGGCCGCGTCCTGGTCCCTGCTGAAGGGTCCGGCGCTCGTGGGCCAAGTCATCGCGCGGTAATTCGGAAAGCGCGGGAATAGGGCCACGGGAGGAAATTGTCAACGGTTGAGGGGAAGGATTCCCCAACCTCCCCCATCAAATGCCGGGTTCTGGGGCCGATCCGGCGCCCATGGGCGCCAAAACCCATCACGTGCGGTCACGTATGCGGGAGGCTTGGCGTTCCGGCCTTTCACCCGTGAAGGACATCCCCATTCTCAATTGTGTCGTCCCATGGATTTCAAAGAGGCCGAACCATGACCCCTGAACGCCCCGCCGCCGTTTGCCCTTCCGCGTCTGCCACGATGAATTCCGTCCCGTCTGCGTCGCGCACCGCCCTCGAGGCACCCATTCAGATGATTGCCCGCCGGTTGGGCCTCCTGGTTTTGGGGACGATCATGATCCTTTCGTTTCTGGCCGGTCAGGCGCGGGCTTTCCCGGATCTCCCCCGCAGGTTCGCGACCTTCGAAAACCACGACCCCGCGTCGGAGACGCAGATCGATCACGGGTCCTACGCCACCTTTCTGGACCGCTATCTCGAAGAGGGCCAGGACGGGGTCAACCTCGTGCGTTACGGGGCGGTCACCGATGAGGATCATCAGACCCTCAAGGCCTATATTCGCAGCCTGGAACAGACCAAGGTCACCGGCCTTTCAAAGGACGAACAATTCGCCTTCTGGACCAATCTCTACAACGCCCTGACCATCGATGTGATCCTGGACGCCTACCCGGTCGATTCCATCTGGTCGATCCGTCCGACCCTCTTTTCCCTCGGACCCTGGGGCAAGGAACGGGTGAGCGTTGAAGGCGTTGACCTGTCGCTCAACGACATTGAGCACGGCATCATGCGGCCCATCTGGCGCGATCCCCGGATCCACTACGCCGTGAACTGCGCCTCCATCGGCTGCCCCAATCTGCGGCTCGAGCCCTACACGGCGGAAGGCCTGGACGAGGCCCTTACCGAGGCGGCCCGCCTTTACGCCAACCACCCCCGGGGCGCGGCCCTCGAGGACGGCCGACTTGTCGTGTCCAAGATCTACCGCTGGTACAAGGAAGACTTCGGCGACGGCAGCAACCAGGCCATCATCGATCATATCCGCGAGTATGCCGAACCAGATCTCGCCTCACAGCTCGCAGAGGTCGATCGGATCGCCCAATACCGCTACGACTGGTCTTTGAACGATGCCAGCGAGGCCGGAACGGACCGCAACTGATGTGCTCCGATCCCGCCCTGGACATCAGGTGGGATCGGTCTGCCGCCCGGTCGCACCGAGCCGGGAGAACCGAGGCGAAGGGAACCGACATGGCCGATGCGTCCAAGAATGCGTCCAAGAACCAGACCGATGAGACCCCGACTTCCGGTGAGCCCGCACAAGAGCCCGGCGGGGCGGCAGTGTGGGCCAAGCGGCTCATTCCCCTGGTCATCCTGATCGGTCTGCTTGTGGCCGCGTTCTACGCCGGATTGGGCCGGTATCTCAGCCTGGATTACCTGAGCGAAAACCGGGAGGTTCTGACTGCGTGGGTGGATGCAAACCGGGTTCTGGCCATCCCGGGCTTTATCGCGCTTTACACCCTCCTTGTGGCTATTTCCTTCCCCGGAGCCGCCTTTCTGACCATCATCGGCGGGTTTTTGTTCGGTCCGCTTCTGGGCACCGTGCTGGTGGTCACCGGCGCGACCTTGGGTGCCACCATTATATTCCTCGCGGCACGCACGGCCCTGGGCGATCCCCTGCGCAAACGGGCCGGCGGCTTCATCAAGCGCATGGAAGAAGGCTTCCGGGAGGATGCCATGAGCTATCTGCTCGTTTTGCGCCTGGTGCCGGTGTTTCCCTTCTGGGTGGTCAATCTCGTGCCAGCGTTTCTGGGCGTGCCCCTGCGCACTTTCGTCCTGGCGACGGCCCTCGGCATCATTCCTGGGTCGGCGGTCTATGTGGGTGTCGGCGACGGTCTGGGCGCGGTGCTGGACCAGGGCGGACAGCCCGATTGGGGCCTGATTTTCAATCCCCGGGTGCTGGTGCCCATTCTGGGTCTTGCTCTGCTCTCCCTCGTTCCCGTCATCTACCGAAAAGTGCGCGAGCGCCGGTCCGCCTGACCGGTGGCCCGTCTGCCAGCGATATCCGCCTCCGATCTGGAAGGACCCGACCATGAGCGCCATTGGCAACCGCCGGAACGCCAGAACCTCAGCCGCTGACGCCCACGGCGTCACGGGAGATGCGGAACTCATCAAGACCGATGTCTGTGTGATTGGCGCGGGCGCGGCGGGTCTGTCCGTGGCCTATGCGGCCTCCAGCATGGGTGCAAAGGTCATTCTGATCGAACGGCAGATGCGCGACGGCATTATGGGTGGTGAGTGTCTCCACACCGGCTGCGTGCCCTCCAAGGCCCTGCTCGCGGCGGGCAAACGGGCCCACGGCATGGAACACGCGAACGCCTTCGGCATCGCCAATGTCCGGCCCCAGGTCGATTTCGAAGCGGTGATCGATCATGTCCACGGGGTGATCGATCAGATCGGCCCGGTGGATTCCGTGGAGCGCTATCAAGGCATCGGCGCAGATGTGATGGAGGGCCATGCCCGCTTCATCAACCCGCGCACCATCGAGATCGAAGGTCTGCATGTCGAGGCCAAGCGCTTTGTCATCGCCACCGGCTCCCGGCCCGCCCTGCCGCCGATTCCCGGCCTCAAGGATGTGCCCTACCTCACCAACGAAACCATTTTCGAGAACCGGGTTCAGCCGGACCACCTGATCATCATCGGTGCCGGACCCATCGGCATGGAACTGGCCCAGGCCCACCGCCGCCTTGGCTCCACGGTCTCGGTTCTGGAACGGGACAAGGCCCTGCCCAATGACGATCCGGACCTGACCAAAGTCGTCATCGACCGGGTGACCGGCGAAGGCGTGAAACTCCATGAGCATGTCCAGGTGGAGCATGTCTCCCAGGACAGCACCGGTCTCATCCATGTGCGCTGTATCATCGGCGGCAAGACCATCGTGATCAGCGGCTCCCACCTGCTCGTGGCCGCGGGTCGCCAACCGGTTCTGGACGAGTTGGGACTGGAAGCGGCGGGTATCGCTTATGCCCCCCAGGGCATCACGGTCAATGGAAGCCTGCGCACATCGAACTCCCGGGTCTGGGCCGTGGGGGATTGCGTGGCAGGCAGCCCCCGGTTCACCCATGTGGCCAGCTATCACGCCTCCGTCGTGATCCGGAACCTCCTGTTCCGGGTGCCCGCCAAAACGAATTTGGAGGGTGTTCCCTGGGTGACTTACACCGACCCGGAACTGGCCCATGCGGGCTTGACCGAAAAGCAGGCCAAGGAACGGCACAAAGACGTCCAGACGATAACTTTTAGTTATGATGAAAATGACCGGGCGATTGCGGAGCGGGAAACCACAGGTTTTATCAAGGTGGTTGCGAGAAAGAACGGTCGCATTCTTGGCGTTTCCATAGTCGGCGCCCACGCTGGTGAAGTGATTCAGCCCTGGCTGCTTGCCCTATCAAAAAAGATGAAGTTGTCCGACATGACGGGTTACATTGCCCCTTATCCGACTTTGGGGGAATTGAACAAACGAGTCGCCGGCAAGTTCTTCACGCCGGTCCTGTTCGGCCCGAGGGTCCGTTCGGTGGTCAGGACGCTGCTCAAGCTGCCCTGACGAAACGCGCCGATCAGGACATCCGGGCTGCGGGAGACGGGCTTATGCTCTCCGGCGGGCGTTCTGAGGGATTGCCATGGGCGCGCAGACAAGATCGCGGGACGAGGGCGAACAGGGAACGCCCCAACCGGATCCGGATCGATCCGGACGGCTCCGGCGCGTTCTGTTCGGGCTTCAGGGCCGTCTCTTTCTCTGGACCTTTCTGTTCGTGATGATTGCCGAGGTGATGGTGTTCATTCCCTCACTCGGCATGTTCTACAAGACGTGGCTCAGCGAACGGGTGAGTGCCGCCCAGATCGGGGCCCTGGTCCATGAGGCCGGACGGACAACGGACAGCCCGGACCCGGTTTCCGGTTTATCGATCTCCGGACCCTCCCTTGCCGGTTCTCTCGAGGCCAATGTCCTGGACCGGACCGGCGTTTCCGTGATGATCCTCACCAGAGGATCCGTGCGGGAATCCCTTTTCATGGTGGAAAATCCGCCCACGCCGGATGTGTCCATCGATCTGGGCAGGCAGGGGCGGATCTGGTCTATTCTGCCCGCCTTCCACACCCTGATCGCCCCGGATGGGCGCACTCTGCATGTTATCGGCAGCCCCCTGTCCACGGGGGAGACGGTGGAAATCGTTCTGCCTGAAGAACCTCTGCGGGCGGCCATGATTGCCTACTGCCACAATATCCTGCTGCTCTCTCTGCTGATCGCCGCCATCACTGCCGGTCTGGTCTACCTGTCCACCCATATTGTTCTGGTCCGTCCGATCCGGCGGATCATCACCAGCATGATGAACTTCAGCGAACGGCCCGAGGATGCCTCCCGGATCATGCCCCTGCCCCGGACACGTGCGCGAACCGGCGGAGAACTGGCGGATGCCGCCCGGGCCTTGAACCGTATGCAGACGGACCTGCGGGGCGCGCTCCAGCAGAAGACCCGCCTCGCGGCCCTTGGGACCGCCGTGGGCAAGATCAACCATGACCTGCGCAACATTCTCTCAAGCGCTCAGCTTATCGCCGACCGGCTACCGGAAAGTGAGGATCCGACCGTGCGCCGGATCGCGCCCAAACTCGTCCGCTCCATCGACCGGGCCATCGCTCTGTGCACCCAGACCCTCAAATACGGCCGGGTCGAAGATCCGGTGCCCGTGCTCCAATGGTGCGATCTCGAAGCCATCACGGAAGACGTGCGCTCCAGTCTCGCCCTGCCGGAACAGGATTCCCTGATCGCTCTGGACACCAGAATCGCGCCGGAGATGCGGCTTTATGGGGACCCGGAACATATCTTCCGTATCTTACTGAACCTCACACGCAATGCCCGGCAGGCCCTGGAAACACAGTTTGAAACGGACAAATCCGGCGGGCGCGCCGGTGATTCTGGTGATGCCGGTGCCGGAGACGCCCTTACCGGAGATGGCGAGCCCGATGGCTCCAGGACCGTCCGCAAGGGATCGATCCTCATCCGGGCCCGGGAGAGAGACCGGGACTCACGTCCGGTGAGCATCATTGATGTCGTGGACAACGGGCCCGGAATCCCCGAGGCCGTCCGCCCCCGTCTTTTCGAGGCCTTTTCAAGCGCGGCCCGCAAGGGCGGCACGGGACTTGGATTGGCCATAGCCCGTGAACTGGCCCAGGCCATGGGCGGGACCCTGGAACTGGCCGCCACCGGACCGGCAGGCACCACATTCCGGCTGGTCCTGCCGTTGCCCGGCAAAGACGGCTGATCGCGGGCGACCCGGCCAGCGTGTTGATAGGCCGACCTGTTCCAAAACGGGACAGCCCATCGGGAGACATGGCTCCAATTGGCACACAGATCAATTGGCGTAAGAAAGCACTGGGACGTTCTCAATGACCGGTCATCCGCCACTGAACAAACCTGCCGTGCCCGCCTGGCTTGCGAAAGACTGCCTGGATGTGGGCCTGTTCACCAATGATCTGGACCCCACGCTCGCCTTCTGGCAACAGGAGATCGGCCTGCCCTTCGACCACATGCTGCCCGTGGGTGGCGGAGTGCGCCAGCATCGCCATGACCACCAGGGCAGCGTTCTCAAGATCAACCACGCCCGCGATCCCCTTCCCGTTCGGGTCGGCGGCGGTTATCAGCTTTTGACCGTGGCCCGGCAGGGCATCACCGCACCGGCCTTCCTCACGGATCCGGACGGCAATACGATCAAGCTCGTGGCGCCCGAAGTCGACAGGGACTGGGCCGGAAGTGACGTGGCAGGGAGTAACGCGGCCGGGAGTGACACGGGGGCCATCGAGCAATGGGCCGTCACCGTTTGCGCCCCAAGCCGGGAGGCGTTCGTCGGCTTCTACAACGGCATTCTCGGCCTGCCCCTCGACCCGGTCCAACCCTGTGCCGTGCGGTGCGGACGCAGCTTGATCCTTGCCCATATCGATCCCCATGCCGCCGCCTGCGGAGAAACCGATGACATGCAGCGGCGGGGCTTTCGCTACATCACCATTCAGGTCAGCAAGGTGGATGACATCCACGGGCAGGTGATCGCACGGGGCGGCCTGGAGGGCCGTGCACCGATGACCCTTGGCGAGACCGCGCGGATCTCATTCGTGCGCGATCATGGGGGCAACTGGATCGAGTTGTCCCAGCGGGCCTCCCTCACCGGATCTCTTGATCCGTAAGGGGCATAACCAGTGTAAACGCAGCCTTGCGCCCGCTCAGCCCGGGACAGGCAAAACGACAAAGCAACGAGGCGACAGACCATGGCGTGGGATCCGCAGGTTTACTTGAAATTCGCATGGGAACGAACCCGGGCTGCCGCCGATCTCCTGGCACGGGTGCCCCTCGAAATGCCCCGAACCGCCGTGGATCTGGGCTGCGGACCGGGCAATTCCACCGGCCTGCTCCGGGACCGGTTCCCGCATTCCCGCCTGATCGGTGTGGACACCTCGCCCGAGATGCTGGAAGCGGCGGCGGGAACCAATCTGGATGCGGAATGGGTGCGCGAAGACGCGGGCCGGTACGAGCCCCCCTTCGACACGGACCTGATCTTTGCCAATGCCACCCTCCACTGGCTGGAAAACCACGACCAGCTCCTGCCCAAACTGCTGAGCAAACTCACCCCTGGAGGGGTGCTCGCGGTCCAGATGCCGGACAATTTCGACGGGCCGGCCCATAGCCTCCTCCAGGAAATCAGCGCACGCGATCCCTGGCGCACATCGCTCGCCGGTCTGCGCCCTGAACGCCCCGTGGCCAGGGCGGACGCCTATTACACCTGGCTGCGGGAGGGAGCCACCTCCCTCGATATCTGGCGCACCGAGTACTGGCAGGTGCTGGAGGGAGACAATCCCGTCCTCGACTGGATCCAGGGCACGGCCCTGCGGCCCTATCTGGCCGCCCTGCCCGCCCAGCGCCATTCCGGCTTCATCGCCGAATACGCCGATCTGCTGCGCCGGGCCTACCCCAAGCGGGAAGACGGAACCACCTTGTTTCCGTTCCGGCGACTGTTCATTATCGCGCGGCAATAACCAACACGGTTGCCCGCGAGGATCCCCATGGCCGCTTCACCCACACTGCTGCTCGCCGATATTGGCGGAACCAATGCCCGTTTCTGCCTCTATCGGGACGGGGCCATCCTGGACGAGCCGGTGAACTGGCTGGCAGCCCTCCACCCGGACCTGACCAGTGCCATGGCCGAGTATCTGGAGCAGACCCTGGCCAAGGATGAGACCGTCGACGGTGTGTCCGTGTGCGGCGCAGGGCCGGTGTTCGACGGGCGGATCGATCTGACCAATTCCCCCTGGATCGTGGACGCGGGCGAAATCGCCGCCGCCACCCATGTGGACAGCCCGGTGGTGGTCAATGATTTCAAGGCCCAAGCCATGGGCGTGATCCGGCTGACCGGCGACCAGCTCGCCCCCCTTGGGAACCACGCCGAACTGAAACTCGGCCAGCCCATCGGGGTGATCGGACCGGGAACCGGCCTCGGGGTCTCCGGGCTCATCCCGGACCGGCACGGGCGTTACTCCGCCTTGAGCGGGGAAGGCGGCCATGTGGATCTGGCCCCCTCCGATGAACGGGAAATCGCCATTCTGTTCCAGCTCATGAAAACCCACGGCCATGTCAGCGCCGAAAAGGTCCTGTCCGGCCCGGGGCTTGAGAACCTGTTCGTGGCCATTGCCGAAGTGGACGGGGTGACCGAGGAAGCAAGACCCGCCGCCGTGGACATCGCCGCCCGCGCCGAGAGCGGCACCTGCAAGGTCTCCAAGGAAACCCTGCGCCTGTTCACCCGCTGGCTTGGCGCGGTCTCCGGCAATCTGGCTCTGACTTTGGGCGCCCAGGGGGGCGTGGTGGTTACCGGCGGCATCCTGCCGAAATGGGGCGACCTGTTCGACAAGGCCCTGTTCCGGGCAGGCTTCGAGGCCAAGGGCCGGTTCCGCGACTATCTCGCACCGGTCCCCACGGTGCTGGTCACCGGCGGTCACCCGGCGATGCTGGGCCTGGCCACCCTCTGGGAAGACGCCCAAGGCTAGAATACTTCCCGATCAAACTGGATCGCGGAAAGGCCACGACTGTGGCCCGGCGCCCCTGCGCCGCCCCCGCGGAGCGCCTGCGGCGCGTGAGCGACATCAAACAAGAGCCGGGTCCGTTGTCTGGACCCAAACAGCGCGGGCCCCGCCTACGCCCCGAAAACCAGCCGCACCAGGGGCGGGGCAAGCAGCGCGATCACCAGCACCGCGATCAGATTGACGATGCTTCCTGCCCGAAGCATCTGGGCGATGGTCACATCGCCGGAGGCAAACACCACCGCATTGGGCGGCGTGGCCACGGGCAGCATGAAGGCGCAACTGGCCGCAAAGGCCGCCGGCACCGCAAGGATCAGGGGATTCTCGCCTGCCTCCAGGGCCAGGGCCGAGACCACGGGCAGGAAGGCGGCGGAAGTGGCGGTGTTGCTGGTGAGGTTGGTCAACAGACCGATCAGCAGAGTGACAATCAGCACCACCACCGGCAGAGGCAGGGTCATCACCCCCTCAAGCCGCCCTTCGAGCCAGCCCGCCAGATCCGTGCCCCCGATGGCGCCCGCCAGGGAAAGTCCGCCCCCGAACAACACCAGCACGCCCCAGGGCAGACGCACCGCCTCCTCCCAGGTCAGCAGACGGCGGTGGCCGGCCTCCCCGCCCGCCGGGATCAGGAACAGGGCCAGTCCCCCCATCAACCCCACCGCCACATCCGGCGGCACGGGCAGCCCCAAAACACCGGCCAGGGTCCCGCCGAACACCCAGGTGAGCGCCACGGCGCAGGCCACCGCCCCCACCCGCCATTCCGCCGTTGAAAGGGGACCAAGGGCATGGCGCTCCCGGGTGATCACATCCGCGCCCTGACGGGGCCGGTAGGCCGCATCAGGACGGCAGGGAAACACCAGACGGGTCAGCACCAGCCACACCAGGGGCAGAAGCACCGCGACCAGGGGCAGCGCCACCATGGCCCAAGATGCGAAGGTGACCGAAAGGCCATAGGGCTCACCGGCCAGATACCCGGCCAGAAACGCATTCGGGGGCGAGCCGATCAGCGTGCCCATGCCGCCGATACTGGCCCCGAACGCCACCCCCAAAAGCAGCGCGGCGGAGAAATTTTCCTGGGCCCTACTGCCCGGCGGCCCCATGGCGGCCACCGCAATCACCGAGGCGGCGATGGGCACCATCATCACCGCCGTCGCCGTATTGCTCACCCACATGCTGAGCACGGCCGCCGCCGCCATGAACCCGAGGACCAGTCGATCGGGCCGGGTGCCCACGCCCGCGGCAATCGCGAGGGCCATCCGCTTATGGAGCGCCCACCGCTCGAGCCCCTTGGCCAGCAGAAAACCCGAGAGAAACAGATAGATGAGCGGGTTGGCATAGGGGGCTGCGGCCGCCTCCAACTCCATCACCCCAAGAGCCGGCAATCCGATCAGGGGCGCCAACGCCGTGACCGGGACGGGCACGACCTCAAAGGTCCACCACAGGGCCATCAGCCCCGCCAGCCCGACAACATGCCAGCCGGCGGCGGACAACCCCTCTGGGCCGGGCACCACCAGGGTGAAGGCCAGCCATCCCAGCCCCAGGCCAAGCCCGGCCAATTGCCCGCCTGTATAGGCCCGAGGCGGAGGGGGACCGCCGGTTCCCGCTTGTGCCCCATGCTGCGGCAGTGTCGGATCTCCAGCCATCCCGCCCCTCACACCCACAATTCCGGTCCCAGAGCCAGTCCCAAACCCAGTTCCAGACCCAGCCCCTGACACGGGAGACACGGTGTCTGCGCGCGTCCGCCCGCAAGAAAGCCGCAACCCCGATCTTGATCTTGCCCCCAAGATAGGCTTTAACCCACCTTCTTGTCGCCGGGCACTGCCCCGGCCCGCCCTCGCGGCACCTGCACCGGTAGCTCAGCTGGATAGAGCACCAGACTACGAATCTGGGGGTCGGGGGTTCGAATCCTCCCCGGTGCGCCATGAATTTCCCGGCAAAATCAACGCACTCACCGTCCGGATGGTTGTTCGGGCGGGGGCTTGTTTTGGCGTTTGGAAGCGCGTTGGGAGCATTTGGGGGCGCCGGTCAATGCCGCCGCCTCCCCCTCAAGCGCCGTTCTCTTGATCCAGGCCGAGGGCTTTGGCGATCCGTTCGAGAAGCGCCTCGTCCGGGTTCTGGCCCGCTTTTTCACTTTGTTCCTTGTGGGTTCTTATTAGAAGACGAGCAACTTTATCATGCGAGGCAGGCAGTGCCTCGACAAATGGGGCGATAACAGTCAGCCCTTCCTCCGCAGTCTTTGCTGATTGATCATGGATTTGGAGGGCAGCAAATACGCCGCTTGAAATCTCAGATAAGCACTCGGCTAGAAGAGGTTCAAAGGTTTTCGGTAAAGATGCTGCGAGTTGACGCCATTCGGCAACCGCTTCGTCTGCTATGGCCAGCGCCTCCTCTCGCCTTTCCAGCGCTGCAAGACAGACGGCGAAGTTGTTCAGGCTGTTGGCCAGGTCCGGCAGGAAGGCCTGGGGTCGGGTCTCGGCCAGGGTGCGGAAGGTGTCCACCGCCTCTTGTGTGGCGGCCAGGGCCCGCTCCCGGTCCCCGAGAGCCGAGAGGTGGACGCCAAGACCGGTCAGGCTGTTGGCCAGGTCCGGCAGGAAGGCCTGGGGTTGGGCCTCGGCCAGGGTGCGGCGGATCTTCACCGCCTCTTGTGTGGCGGCCAGGGCCCCCTCCCGGTCCCCGAGAGCCGAGAGC